>DVGO01000046.1 GCA_018712645.1 Candidatus Faecousia faecavium
TCCACACCGCCCAGAGTATCAATCAGGTTGGGGATATACTCCAGGTTATTCGGGTCCGGGAATACCCGGTGATCCTCGGGTACATTCAGTTCTTCATCGATCTGGGAATATACGGTGCGCTCCATGAAGCCCCGGAAACTGAGGGGATGCTCCATGGGAATCCACTGCATGTCATCGCCCAGATACTCGTCCATGTTGATGAACCAGCAGTTTTTCAGGCTGATCCGCTCCTGGTTGACCAGCTGTACAAAGTAAGGATACTGTCCAATAGGCCCCACCGGGCAGATGAATACAGTGGTTTTTCCCGCAGCGTTCCGGGCTTTGATTTCGTCTGCCATTTCCCGGGCTATGGCCTGGAACACCGTGGGCTTATCTGCCATGACCTCCATGGGAATCTTGGGATTGGCCAGAAGACGTTCCTTGTCATAGTCGTAATATTCATGATACATGGTTTTTTCCTCCATATGGCCGCAGGGGATGCATCGCACCCCCTGCCTTGTCTTATTTCTGAACTTCCAGATACTCCCGGTAAACCATATTCCAGATATAGTTTTTCAACTCTGTGAACCGGGGCAGCATCTTGGTTTCCTGGGTTCTGGGATAGGGAATGTCAATATCCACGATTTCCTTGATTCGGCCGGGCCGGGCGGACATGATTACCACCTTGGAGGCCAGTACAATGGCTTCTTCCACGTCGTGGGTGATAAAGAAGCAGGTCTTCCGTTCTTCTTCCCAGGTCTTCAGCAGTTCGCTTTGCAGCTGGGTCCGGGTCTGGGCATCCAGTGCGCCGAAGGGTTCATCCATCAGCAGCAGACTGGGATTCACTGCATACGCGCGGGCAATGGCCACCCGCTGCTTCATACCGCCGGAGAGTTCCTTGGGGTAGGCATGGACGAATTTTTCCAGACCAACCATTTTGATGTACTTCATGGCGATCTCTTCCCGCTGCTGCTTGGTCAGATCCTTTCTCAGATTCAACCCGAACATAACATTCTTTTCCACTGTCAGCCAAGGGAACAGTGCATACTGCTGGAAAACCACGCCGCGATCCACACCGGTACCCTCTACCTTGACACCATCCACCAGAACTTCGCCGGCAGTGGCTTCATGCAGGCCTGCAATAATGTTCAGCAGGGTGGATTTTCCGCAGCCGGAGGGACCGACAACACAGATAAATTCATTGTCATGGATATCCAGATTGATGCCATTGAGGGCAACCACTTTGCCGTTTCGGCCTTCGTAGACCTTCTCAACGCCTTTGATCTGCACCTTGGGGGTCAGATTTCCCGTTTCTCCTGCCATGCCGTCAGCCTCCTTTCAAAGAATTTCAGAATTTTCTCCGCCAGCATACCGATAACGCCCACCACAATGATGTAGAGCATCATCGGCTCCGTTTCAAAGGAGGAGCTGAGGGCCCGAATCCGCATACCCAGACCGGCATTGGCACCAGTGGATTCAGCTGCAATCAGCGTCGTCAGGGCAACAGAAATACCCAGGCGGATGGAGGTAATGATGAAGGGGGTGGTTGCTGGGAAAATAACCCGGGTAAACAGCACCGCATCGTTGGCGCCCAGTACCCGGGCTGCCTTGATCAAGGTTTCATCCACATTGATCACGCCCTGGAACACCGTGATGGAGATGGTCAGGAAGGTGGCAATGCAGATAACGATAATCTGGGGCGCACGTCCTACACCTACAGCAATGACCACCAGAGGCACATAGGCCAGAGGCGGGATATTGCGCACAAACTGAATCCAGGGCTCAATGATATTCCGAACCGGACGGTACCAGGCCATCAGGAACGCCACAGGGACGCCAAACAGGAAGCCCAGTGCAAAGCCGATTCCGGCTGAGGTCAGAGAGCTGGCAATGTCTCCCCAGAAAACACCCCGGTCATTCGCCATTTTTACATAGGAACCGAAAACCTTGGTTAGCGGTGGAAACGCCCGGGAAGTCACCGGATTGCTGGACAGCCAGCTCCAAACCAGGATCGCCGTCAACAGCGACAGCAGCAGCCATGCCCAGTTGGGAATCTTGCTGACCACATCCACTTTTTTCTTCTTATTCACAGATGGGCCTCCTTACTGTTTTTCTATTCAGAGGGGAAGGCAGGCTGCCTTCCCCTTGCAAAGGTTGCAATCAGTTGCCGGCCTGCAGCATCAGGTCGCTGAGAACAAAGTCAGCCGGTGCCAGAGCGGTAGCCTCATCCACGGCACCGTTGGCGATGAAGGTGGCCTGCTGGTCTGCGTAGATCTGCTCGATCTCACCGGACTTGACCATCTCCAGTACTTCTGCGCTGGTCTTCCAGGTGCCGTCATAGCGCTGGCCGATTACGGTTTCGGCATCGCTCTTGAGAACAGCGGCAACATAGCCGGCAACTTCTTCGGCAATGGCGTCGTCGGTGGTAGCGGCAGCAGCATAGTCCATGCCCTTGTACATGGCGCGAATGAATCGGACCAGAACGTCGGCGTTCTCATCGGCCCAAGCGGGGTTCACAACCCAGGAACCGGGAGATACCAGGCTGGGGAAGTCAACGTTGGAGCAGATGTCCACAGCGTTATCAGACTCAGCAAGAATGGTCAGAGAGTAGGGAGACCAAGCAGCCACGGCGTCAACAGAGCCGGACAGAGCGGCGGTAGTCAGGGCGGTGGCGTCCATAGACAGGGCCTGCACATCGTCCATGGTCAGGCCCACGGAATCCAGGGCAGTGGTCAGAATGCTTTCGGAGGAAGTACCGGCAGCGTAGCCGATCTTCTTGCCAGCCAGGTCTTCCAGCTTGGTAACGCCGTTCAGACCGATGATGCAGTCGCCGTCACCCAGGTGCTGCAGCAGGAAGACTTCTGCGTTGCCGGTGGAGCACAGCTTATGGGCGCCGGGTCCGATGTAGGCAACGTCCATGTTGCCGGATTCCATAGCGGCAATTTCAGTGGGGCCGTCTTCAAAGACCGTCAGGTTCAGGGTGATGCCTTCCTCAGCAAAGTAGCCCTTGGCATCGGCAGTGGCAACTGCCCACAGAGCGCCCCAGTTAGCCATGTAAGCCACATTCAGGGTAACAGGCTCTGCAGCAGCTTCGGTTTCTGCAGCTTCCGTTCCTGCGGCAGGCGCCTGGGTGGCGGGGGCGGCAGTGGTTTCCTTCGGTGCGGTTGTTCCGCAGGCGGCCAGACCCAGTACCATAACCAGAGCCAGCAGCATTGCAATCAGCTTTTTCATTGTTTTTCCTCCTAAAATGTTGTGTTTATTGTACCGGATCGTCCGGTAAGAGACCATTTATACGTTAGAAAGGTCGTCATCCTTCATGCACAGGTGCACAGCACCCAACTTAAAGGTAAGGGGCAGCGCCAGAATTCTCGGATTGGGGCCGACAAACTTTCGCTTGGCATCCTCCAGCGCCTCTTCAAAGGTGGCCCGGGTCTTCAGGCCCATGCCTCGGGCAATGCCAGGCTCCTGAGCGCCTACAATGTAGATGGCAGAGGTGTTCATTTCCGCGATGTGTCCGCAGCTCATCATGGAGAAGCCGTGGAAGGGATGGAAAGCATTGCAGAAGCGGTACTTGCGGATGTACTCTTCATTGGTGGCAAAGTACTCGCCATAACGGTCCATGTCCGGTAGGATATTCATGTGATCGTGCTGGAACATTTCGTACAGCTCCCGCAGATAGGGCCAGCGTTCGTCGTGGAAGTAGCCGTTGCAGATGGAGGAACAGATAATCACGCAGTTTTCCTTCATCACCCGCTTGTGGCGAATCACCTGAGCAGACAGGGCCTGCATCATTTGGATGGGGTTGGTGCCCATGCCATCGCCGTAGTGGAAGTTCTGGGGCATGCCAAAGACCATCACATCGTACTTTTCTTCCGCGAAGGGAACGTAGGTGCGCTGGTTGGCTACCTTCCAGCTTTCCGGCTGCATGTACTTGGCATAGCCGGAGAAAATAGCAATCTGCCGGGAGTAGGTGTCAAGAACGGCGTCACAGCAGAAGAAGGGATGACCCATCTTCTCTTCCATGTGCATACCGATTTCATCAAACTTGGTACGCATCAAGCTGTGACCGGAAACCGGGGTAAAGTCGCCCCGGTGCATCACCTTGGGCACATGATGGGAAGCAATGCTGCGCCAGTGAGTGATACCGGTGGCACAGTGCTTATAGCCGCCGGAGTAACCGCCGTAGGGGTTGCCCTGGGTATGGCCAATGAGAATGGGGATATCACAGTCGTAGACATATTTGTTCATCAGAACCGGATCACCCCGTCCGGTAAGCCCCAGGTCGATCATGTGCTCGGGGTCTTCAGAGTCGTGACTGGTAATCTGGTTGGTCCAGTAGAATTCGTTGAACAGTTCCTGGCCCAGAATCTGCTTCATCTCCGCCACGGTAGCCCGGGGGTGCAGGCCGTTGGAGAACAGCAGCAGGATGTCTTTCTTCTCCACGCCGCCGGCGTAGAGTTCATCCAGACAGGCCCGGATAGACACCTTCCGGTGGGCAGTTGCCTGACAGCCGCCTTTGACAATGTCAGGAATGACGAAAACTACGGTCTTTCCGGGAGCTGCCAGCTCCCTCAGCGCCGGCATACCAATGGGATTGCGGATGCTCTTCAGGGTTTCAGCATAGAGAGAATCCCAGTCCTGGGGCAGACACTCCGGATCGGGGACGGTCTTACCGGGGATAAATACATCGGTATTGTCCGGAAGCTCGGCACTCATAACACCGTGGCCATATTCAAAATCCAGTTTCATACTCTTTCCTCACTTTCCCAGATAGGTACGGATGATTTCCACATATTCCTCAGGGTAGAAACCAATCTCTCCCTGGAACCGGGTCAAGGCAATCAGACCACCGTCAATTTCGTCAATGGAGGCCAGCATTTGCGCATTGTCCACCTTCAGGCCGCCGCCGTAGACCACATCGATTCCGCCGGTGACTTCTTTGACAAACCGGGCAATCTTGGTGATATAGTCCTTTCCGGCAGGGGTCTTGCCGGGGCCGATGGACCAGATGGGCTCGTAGCCAATGACCACCTGGGACTTGTCCACGCCCTCCAGACCAATTTCCAGCTGCTCTTTCAGCACTGCATCCCACCGATCCAGCTCGGTATCCTTCTCGCCGATGCAGTAGAGCACCTTCATACCGGCGTCCACAGCCAACCGGATCTCCTGGTTCAGGATGCGGTTGACGGCCTTGGTGTCCGTCACGCCGGCTTCTGCCAGAATGCCCATCTTGTCATTGCGCTCTTCGCAGTGGCCGATGATGGTGTGCATCACTCCCATGGCCTTCATGGCAGAAACGGGACGATTGGTGGTGAAGGCGCCGAAGTTGCCGCCCACCGCCGTATTCATCCGGTAAACCCCCTGGCATCCTACCTGTACAGGACTGCCTTCCTGCCGGGCCGCCATGGCCCCCAGCAGATGGGCCTCAGGGAAGTACTGGACAAATTCCACCTCAGACGGGTCGTAGTGTTTCAGCGCCTCCTGGGTATTTTCCACAATATATCTGCCCCAGCTTTCAATGGGAGCAATGCGGTTGACACCGCCCAAGGCCGCAGGCACGTCAAAGCGTTTCAGATTCAAAAAAATGTGCTTCATTGAAAAATTCCTCATTTCACCGCAGGATCGCATAATCCGGCATTGTTTCCATCATCAGCGGCATTGCGTAGTCAAAGAACCGCTCATCAATGCGGTTGCCGTCCAGAATCCATTCCAGAGGGAATTTCTTTTCCACATTGGCCACCTTACTCAGGGGTGCCAGGAACAGATCAAAGGAGTAGGTGCTGCCCCGATGGGCTTCAATGGCAACCATGGAATCGCTTTCTCCCTTGAGGGCTGCTTCCACCGCATATTTGCCTACGGCGTAAGCTTCCATCTGGTCTACCCGGGATGCGTAGGGAATGGAGGCCCGACCCAGCAGGCCGGGTTTTTCCGCCCGGGACTTGAGGTTCAGCTTCTGAATGATCTGGTCTGTCACATGCTGGGCAGTGCCGCCGGGAATCATGTGGCCAAAGCCGTCCACAATACCGGTAGAAGCCAGGGGCTTTCCGTCCAGTCCGCAGATGCCTTCGCTGACGGTAACCAGCAGGCCCTTTCCCTTGGCCCAGGCAGATTCAATATCCCGGAGCATCTTCTCTTCATCCACCAGGACTTCTGGCAGGTAGGTCAGCACTTCACAGTTGGTGGCCCGGGCCGCCAGGGCGGAGGCAGCGGTAACCCAGCCGGCATTGCGGCCCATCAGTTCCAGTACCACCACATGGATGGGCAGGCCCGATGCATCCAGTGCCAGCTCACAGGCCGCTTCCGCAGCATACCGGCCGGCAGAACCAAAACCGGGGCAATGATCAGTAATATCCAAGTCATTGTCCATGGTCTTGGGGATACCGATGACCTTCAGATCCAGCCCCTCTGCCTGAGCCAGCTTGCTGACCTTGTTGCAGGTGTCCATGGAGTCGTTGCCGCCGTTATAGAAGAAGCAGCCAATGTTGAATTTTTTCAGGGTTTCGATTACCGTGGGATAATCTGCATCGGTAAGTTTGCGGCGGCAGGAACCAATGGCCGAAGCGGGGGTATGGGCCAGCTTGGCAATGGTGCCAGCAGGAACCTGGGTCAGGTCAATCAGGTCCCCTTTCAGAATCCCTTCCGCACCGAACCGGGCAGCATAAATCTTGTCCACTTTGCCGCTGGCCCGGGCGGCTTCCACCACACCCTGAAGGCTGGTGTTGATGACGGCGGTAGGACCGCCGCCGTGGGCTACCAAAATGTTCACACCCATGATGTTTCTCCTCAGATACCGGCCTTGCGGTAACGCTCAGCCATTTCGTCCAGGGTCACCTGCTCTACCAGCGGGGCCTTGCCTACGGAGTCAAACTCCACAATCAGGGTGCCGACAACTTCCTTGACGCCCTTTTCAATGCAGGCAACAATCTTTGCCACAGCCTCATTAGGGACGGTGCCGTACATAACGGTATCCATAATGGGAGGCAGGAACGCTCTGGGGTCGAAAGCCGAAGGTTTTTCCAACAGCAGCTTGTAAATCTGATCCACCACAGGCTCATCCCGCATGGCAGGCTCGTTCCGGAACAGTTCCCGTAGATTCCGGGTCACTGCCAGACGGATGTCGGTGTCTACGTTGATCTTGGCAATGCCCAGCCGGGAAACTTCCTTCAGCTGATCCTTTGCAATGCCATAGGCGTTGTGAATATCGCCGCCCAGCTCGTTGATCTCTCTGACAATGTACTGGGGGACTGTGGAAGAACCATGGCTGACCAAAGCGCAGAAAATGTTCTCATGCCGGAGAATTTCCTTGATGGCAATGGCGATTTCCTTGCGGATAATGGTATCTTTTCCTTTGTTAGCACCGTGCTGGGTGCCATAGGAAATGGCCAGGGCATCCACGCCGGTTTTTTTGATAAAGTCATAGGCAGTCAGGGGGTTGGTATAAGTGGAGGTGGCACTGAACACATGATCCTCTACACCTGCCAATACACCCAGCTCGCCCTCTACCGTAACGCCTCTTTCGTGGGCCAGCTTGACCACTTCCCGGGTCAGGGCCACATTGTCTTCATAAGGAAGGCTGGAACCGTCGATCATCACGGAGGTGTAGCCGCCGTCCATGGCTGCTACGCAGGAGTCGATATTCTTGCCGTGGTCCAGATGCAGTGCCACAGGAATCGGACTGTGCTCGGCATACTTTTTCACGGCGTTGGCGATGTTGTTTGCGCCGACTTTCTTATCCTCCAGGGTACCGTTGGCAAAATCCGCACGGCCTCCCATAAAGGCATTGGCCAAATCCGCACCCTGAATAATGGCGGCGGAGCGGAACATCTCATGGACCTCCACCACTGCCTTTGCCTGGGCAACCGCATTGACATTAAATGCGCCCTGGGCATAATTGTACTTCTCCGTTGCTTCCAGAATGGCTCTCATCGGTACTAAGGACATTGCAGTTTCCTCCATTTTCTGCGGATACGGCATTACTTCCGTCTCCTGTAGTTTGTTTAATTATTTTAATTAATTATTTATCTTCATTATATACGTCTCCTTTGGATTGTGCAATCTCTCTTATTTTACAAATTATTTTTCTCTTTTTTATGCAACATATCTCAAAGCAAAAAGAACCTCACGGTCTTCCGTGAGGTTCTTCCTATTTTATACCATTATACAGATAATCTTTTACCACCACCGCCGCAGCAGCCCGGGCTCCCCGATAGGCGTCAAAGGGCAGGAAGGTAAATTGGATTCTGTTGGTATGTACCCGGAACATGTTCCGCTCCGCAGCCAAAAGCAGATATCGCTGGTTTTTTTCCAACCGGAACATTCTGCCATCAATGACCACAGCTTTTGGGCTGATCAGGTTCACTGCATTGGACAAGGCGATACCCAGATAATCCAGTGCATCCTGAATCATGGTCTCCACGGTCTCATCCCCATCCGCCTGTGCCTGGAGCACCTGATCCATGGTCAGCAGCTCCGGGCTGGAGCACAGCTGCCAGAGATGTTCTCCGGAATTTTTCTCCATCGCTTCCCGGCACCGGTTCAGTACAGCACGTTCGCCCGCCAGCGCCTCCAGGCACCCCCGTCCGCCGCAGGTCGGACACACCGGGCCATCCCGCTGCACCACCATATGCCCGATCTCCCCGGCAGCAGCGCTGTCTCCATAGAGCACCTTGTCGTCAATAATCATCTGCATGGCTACACCATAGGAGATGGAAAAATACAAAAACGGTTCGCTTTTTACCATCCGGTCAAAGATCTCCGCACAGATCACCTTGGCTCGGACATTGTTTTCCAACAGCACCCGGGTACCCAACGTTGCTTCCAGTCCCGCTGCCGGGTCACTTTGGGTCCATCCTTCTTTAAATGTGGTGTAGATCTTTCCTTCACTGCCGTTAATCAATCCAGGCATGGCAATACCCACGCCCAGCAGCTTCTGCCGCGGAATTTTGCATTCTTCCCAAAAATCCGGAATCTGCTGCTCCAGCTGTTCCATGGTTTTGCTGTACTCATCCAGCGTCCGGAACGTCTGGCGGCGCGCCAGGGTATGGCCCTGCAGATCCGTCAGCACATAGTTGGTATGGTACGGACTTAAGTCCACTCCGCAAATATAATACCGATCCGGATTGAATTCCAGCATCACCCGGCGTCTGCCCGCACCTTTGGCCTCCACCAGATCCGGTTCGTCTACCTCCCGAACTACATGGTCAGCCAGTAAATTGGAAACAATTCCGGTAATCACCGGCGTGGTCAGCCCCAGATCATGGGCAATCTCCACCCGGGATATGGGGCTATTCAGATACAGGTGTTTTTTGATCAGCCAGGAATTCCTGTGTTTCTGGTCAAACTGGTTTATTCCTTTCTCCATCTGTTCTAACCCCATTTTCTAAACTGTAATGTTGGAAGCTTGTTTCGCAGAGGACTTTTTCATTATAACATGGTTTCATAAACTTACAAGACCTTTTCAGAAATCCCCAAAATCATTCGTATAGGCGTTATGATGTATGAGAAATCTAAAAAAGAGAAACGAACTTTACAGGGAGGTTAACGTTCTCCTACAGATAGAAAACTACTTTGCCGCTTGAGGCAAACAGCACAGCTGCGCCAAAAACCATGGCCGAAATAAACATCGGAACTCAGAATACCCGAGTTCCGATCTCCCCTTATTTTCTGGTGTTCTACAAACTTCTCTGTCCTTTTACGCTACGCAAAAAAATACACAAATACACATCAGCCTAGCAGTTCTCTTGCCCGTTTTTGCACTTGCTTCTCAAGCAAGTCAAGTCGTTCCTCGGGCAGATTATAGTGAGAATGCCGTTTGAACCGGAAATTCAGCAAATGGCGAAGGCCCTCCCGATGCTCTGCGGTCAGCACCGCTTTGGCTGTTCCGATGAAATCGTCATACAGGCAGGGCATTAAGGTTTGCGCATAAGCAGTCAATGCCGCATCAGAGGCTAAATCATCCTTCCCAGCGAAATTGAACAGGGAGTTTCCATGGTCAAACAGTGGTGCCGGGGCAACGATCTCATTTGTCCGGTTGTCCACCAGGAAACCGAAATTTCCGAAGTGTCGGTCCGTGTTGCAAATGATGGCGTCCAGCACCAGCATATCCGCCAGTGCCTTGGAGTAGGCTGCCCCCATTTTCTTATAGTAGGAAGTCACAGCCTCCATACCGCCAGAGGTGACCACTTTGCCAACAGGAAGGAACGCGTATTCCTTGCTGGTAAAGAGCACACAGGTGGAGCAAAGCGCCCCTTTCCATTTGGACAGACCGTAGTCTATGGCACTGATGCCAAGTTCTTTTGCAATTTGCGCCGCATAATACTCGCAATAGGGTTCATTGCCCGTATTGGATGCGCCGGAAGTGCCGCCTTTATAGAGTTTGATCTCACCATTTACTCGTCTCCAGCACTTGGGGAGCATACCGTTGGTGGTAAATTCCGGGCAGGAAGCAAGAGAACTGCGGACGGAGCTGCCATAACCTGTAAAGGCAATCAGCGCAAGCACCCGGCTGAATCGGTTGTCATAGAGATTGTATTTTTCAAATGTTCCCGAAAAACCTTCCTCTACCACCCAATAACAATCATTCAGAGACAGACCCTTGGACACCTTGATAATATTCATGGGTCGGTTCAGATTCAGGTTGCACTTACTGAGAAAGTTGTGGACATAGGCGCGGTTTTTGGGGATGGTTCTGGATTTTAACCACTTTGCAATACTGTCACCTGTCAGGCTCAAGTCCAAAGGGAGCAGACGCTTTTCAGCCTCGTTCACCCACAGAATCGTGATCTCAGGCATGCTGCTGTCCTCAGTGGCTGTGAAGCGAATCAATGGCGTATCAAAATGTCGCAGCTCATAGTTCAACTTTCTCCCTCCCTATACCAGGCATTTTCCTTGATATTATTAGCATACCACAATTTTGGGAAGAAATCAACGACAAGGCAGAAAGAACAAGATGCAAATCTTGCAGTTGTTGCAACGATGTGTGACACCTACAAATAAATCTCCGCCACTGTGGGCGGGAGCATTGACTAAATGCTCATGTTGGGCTATACTAAACGTGCAAAGGGTGCTGCCAATAGACGGTTAGCCCTTAAAAGTGAAACGATGTGATCGCCATACTTTGTCAGGGTGCCGGCGATCACTTCTTTTTTGCTTGGATAAACAGGCTGATAACACCAACGATAAGAATTCCTAGTTGGAACGGTTCAAAATACATAACCATTGGGCAGCCTCCCTTTCAAGAAGTCAGTGGGCAAGAAGCTGCACTCCTGCAAACGAGAGCAAACCGCCTACCGTTATTGGTAGCACCATCGGCAGAAAGGACAACGTACAGGTCTGCCCATAGCAACTCGCCTTTCCGCATTTCTAAAACACTATGCAAACTGTTTTGGGTAAAGAATCCATAAGCAAAAAGATATACGAGAATTGATTGATTAGGTTGTCCTCACAGAGATGTTCGTCCGTCCACAAAAACAGGCCCCTGCTTTCCACGATAGATAAACTGACCTGGTGTCAGACGGGCCAGTTCCCACATACATGCTTTTCGTTTGCCAGGGTCTTTTTGCGTCAGAATTGTGGCGGCAGATTGCAATCCCCGGTCTTCAGGGCAAAAATGTATCTGGAGAGCGGCGCCGTTCAGGGGATGATCCTGCACATTGGGAATCCACTGGGTGCTGAAACAGCCAGTAATGTCGTACTTTCGGCCTTCCCGGAGAATGCGCTGGGCCATGCTGTCGAGACCGCATCAAAGCGAAGGTTCTGGCACTCATCCAGGAAGAAGACCAACGGGCAGGATTTTGGATGCCGGGTTTTGTAAGACCAGAGATTTGCCATGATCAGTTCGGACACGGGTTTGCGTAGAGAGGATAATGTGATTTCCTGGGCATTAATGACGGTGACACCTGGCGTTCCGTAAACAGCATAGCAATCCGGGCTTGCTTTAGGGAAAGGCTTGAAACCGAGAAATCTACCCTGTAAAGCAACCGCGGCGCGGATATTTTCCTCTGCGTCCATCTCAATTCGCTCCGTTATAGAGGCCAAATCCACCGCTTGCCCACAGGAGAACTCGGACTCCAAACAGGCAGCAAGGTAGCCCGCCTGCACTGGCCCGAGACGAAGAGCATCCTTTAAAATCCCGGCAATGCGACAAGCTGCAAATGTCGGGTTCTCTTGCTGGCCATTTCCTATCGATTCTAGGTGAAATGTAGTAACGGGGACTGCTTCGGAACACACCGACAAGTAGCGGGTACCAGCAGGAGGCCATCCTGCTGGTACCCGCTGGTCTCCAAGCTCGCCGGCAATGTCAATATGAACACAGTGTGCACCTTGCTTGGCCAACTGTTGTGATATTTGACAGATAAGAAAGGTCTTGCCCTGTCCACTCATTCCGCTAATCGCAATGTTGGAATTCGGTGCGTCCTTCCAGACAATAGGAGTACCATCAGGGCGTTTTCCCAGAGTAAGTGTGTAGTTCATGTGAATGTTCCTTCCTCATGCGATTATTCTGTTGCAAAAGGACAATGGTTCTCAGGATCATCTTCAAAGTGAGAACGCAGCAACCGATAGACCAACAGCCTGTGGTTTTTCCGATTGGTGTCTTGGACAATCATCTGAGCCTTGTAGGTAGTGCTTCCCTCCCGGACGCCCTCCAGAAGGTTACTCTCCTTTAATGCGGCTTTCATGTCTGTGGATTTAAGAGGGCACATAGAAAGGATGAGGTTAAAAGCCACATTGTTAAAGCCATAGTAGCTTCCTTTGATGTAGACAATGGGCGAGTCTTCCCGCAAGTCCTCAGAGGCCACAGGGAAAGAACAGTCGACTTTCCGAATGGCTCCATCATCCAACATCTGGGCAGCAACGAAGAGAAAGCGATCACATTCATCGGCCCCTGTACGGACGCTGAACTTAAGTAGCTCCAGAATATCTCTGGTTACATCAGCAAAAAGCAATTTCATTTCTCTTGACAAGTCTGGTGTGGGTATCAGACTCTCCAGATACCGTTGTACAAAGCGTTGCACCGCCCGGAAAATGTGCAGAGACCTTACGTGGGTGACAGAGAGAGGAATATCCTCATTTTCCCAGTCTGAGGGATGAAGAAGTGATTCTTCTCGAAGCAATTGCTCAAGCTGACTAAAGCTGAGCAAAAACGTCGCCATCCAGACTGCGCCGCAGATCCGGTTGATCCAGAGCAACGATAAAATGCCGGCAGATAAAATTCAAATGGCGGCTCTCAGCACCGTTCCACTGTGGGAAAGCCAGAT
>DVGO01000047.1 GCA_018712645.1 Candidatus Faecousia faecavium
AAACTGCAGGCCTATCTGGACGAGTACTGCTTCCGCTTCAACCGCCGCATGACCGGCGATCAGATTTTCCTTCGCTTAACCAGAGCCGTCGCTACATCTTGTGGTGTGCTGAGTTAAGCCGATAAGCATTAATTGTAATATCAGATGGGTATCTTTTCGCTGCGCATACCGAAAAGTAACTGCTTCTTTCATTTGGATAACACGATCTCCTTCTGTATTTGTCACATGCTCGCCGCCAAACATCAAATCATTGGTCCCGACAGTTTTTGGGATATTTTCAAATACCCGCAATATCCTTGATGACTTCCCCCGCCAGAATCAGTCCGGCGGCTCCCGGGACGTAGGAAAGGCTGCCCGGAATCTGCCGCTTGCCGATGGCGGCGGCCTCTTCCTCCCAGCCGGTGGGGGTTTGGGCCTCTTCCTGGGAGTAGACCACCTTCAGATGGGCAATGCCCCGTTTTTTCAGTTCCTTGCGCATCACCCGGGCCAGGGGGCACATGGAGGTTTTGGAAATATCCGCCACCTGGAATGCCGCCGCATCCAGCTTGTTTCCTGTCCCCATGCAGCTGATGATGGGCGTGCCTGCGCTGTGGGCCTTCTGCACCAGGGCCAGCTTGCCGGTGACGGTGTCGATGGCATCCACAATATAATCGTATTGGGCAAAGTCAAATTGACTTTCCGTATCCGGCCCGAAGAAAAGGGCATGGGTTCTGACACAGCAGGCCGGGTTGATTTGCAGCACCCGCTCTCTGGCCGCCTCCGTTTTCGGCATGCCCAGGGTTGCGTAGGTTGCCAGAATCTGCCGGTTTAAGTTGGTAAAGCCCACGGTGTCGTTGTCGATCAGATCCAGCTGCCCCACGCCGCTGCGTGCCAAGGCTTCCACCACATAGCCCCCAACGCCCCCCAGGCCGAACACCGCCACCCGGGCCTTTTGCAGCCGCTCCATGGCAGGCTCTCCCAGCAGCATCTGGGTACGGAAAAATTGCTCGTGTATCATGGCTTCCTCCGAAATGGTTTTTCTTATGGTATGCAAAAGCGGCTTTGGAATCCCTCCGAAGCCGCTTTTTGATAGGGACGCTCTGATTCAATCGGCAAGAGCTGACAGCAGAAGATTTTGACTCAGCCGAAAGTTCTGGAAATGGAGGAATACTGTATGTATTTCCCATTTTCGGAACTGCACGGATGGGGCAAAATATTCGCCGTTCAGCCGAAGACGAATGATTTAGAACTCCCTCAGTCTTCAATTCTGCGGATGCTGGCACCCAAAGCGGTGAACTTCTCCACCAGATTTTCATAGCCCCGCTCGATGAAGTGGATATGCTCCACATAGGTGGTACCCTCCGCCGCCAGTCCGGCAATCACCAACGCCGCACCGGCCCGCAGGTCGTGAGCACAGACGGTTGCTCCGGTCAGCTTCTCCACACCGGTAACCAGTGCAGTTTTGCCGCCGATTCGGATATTGGCACCCATGCTCTCCAACTCGGTGCAGTAGCCAAAGAACCGGGTTTCATAGACACTTTCCATCAAACGGCTGGTGCCGTTGGCCAAGGCCATGCACACACAGACCTGGGCCTGCATATCCGTGGGGAAACCAGGATAGGGCTGGGTCTTGACGGTAGTTCTGCGCAGCTTTCCGGTTCGGATGATCCGGATGGAATCGTCATAGTTGATGATCTTGGCGCCCATTTCCCGCAGCTTGCTGGTGATGCAGTCCATATGCTTCGGGATGACGTTCTGAACCAGAACGTTGCCCCCCGCCGCTGTCACCGCTGCCATATAGGTACCGGCTTCAATCTGATCGGGGATAATGGCATAGCTGCCGCCCCGGAGGAAATTCACGCCCCGGATTTTCACCGTGTCCGTACCGGCGCCGGTAATTCGGGCGCCCATGGTATTGAGGAAGTTGGCAAGATCCACGATATGGGGCTCTTTCGCAGCATTTTCGATAATGGTCTGACCGGGAATCAGGGTCGCCGCCAGCATGATGTTCACTGTAGCGCCCACCGAGGCCATATCCAGGCAGATCCGTCCGCCCTGCAGTCCTTCTTCGCTGGGGGACAGAGCTATGTAGTCCTCCGCCTCATCCACCTCAGCACCTAAGGCCAGGAAGCCCTTGATATGCTGGTCAATGGGCCGGGAAGCAAAGTTGCAGCCGCCGGGCAGAGCCACATGGGCTTTACCAAACCGGCCCAGCAGCGCACCCATCAGATAGTAGCTGGCCCGCATCTTGGTAACCAACCGGTCCTCCGGCTGCGTACACTGAACCTCAGAGCAGTCAATTTCAACGACCCCCTGCTCCGGGGTTGTAATCTTAGCGCCCATCCGGTCCAGAATGCTCAATAAAATCCGGACATCGGAAATATCAGGCACATTCTCGATCCGGCACTTACCACTGACCAGCAGCGCCGCAGGCAGAATTGCCACGGCTGCGTTTTTCGCGCCGCTGATGGTGACGGTACCGTTCAAGGGATTGCCGCCGTTGATTTCGTATTTGGCCAAGGAATATCCTCTCCTTGTTGCATGAAAGATTCAATCGCCGCATAAAGGCCAGATTATTGTACCATAGAAATTGTCCTATGTAAAGTCCAAAAATCCTCCCCTACCGGGGCCGTCCCCGGAGTGATCCAGGGCAAATCACCGCCGCAGGCCCTTGGGATAGTGGTTTTTCAGCACCCGTCCATCCCCTTTGCCCCAGCCGATGCTGTAGTCACCGGCGCAGACCAGGCACCAGCCCTTGCGCCCGGATTCCACCACGTCCCCGTGGAGGTAATCCGCCATCTGAGGACTGTCCGGCTGGAAATGCTCCGTATTGGCGCAATCTCTGAGCCACAGCGCCAGGGCGTGGGCAGGCTCAAACCGGTCTTTTTTCACCGTCCCCAGCTCCAGGCCGGGACGCATTACCTTCAGCCGGGCAATGTCCGGCATTTCTTCCGGTGCCAGGAACAGGCTCTGCCCAAAGGAAACCGCCTTCCCTGCCGGCAGGGAAATTCCCAGTTCCTTGGCAAAATTCTGCCACTGCTGGGGCAGGGGCTTTCCCTGGCTGAGGGGGACTTCTCCTTCTTCCCCGCCGGTTTTGCGCAGCACCGCAGCGAAGTGTCCTTCTCCTTTTAACTTGTGGGGCCACATCCGGTAGCAGCCAGGGCTCGTGGGTGCAAACCAGGGAGCCTTCACCTGCTCCGGCTGAAATTCCGGATGACTTTCCAGGAAGTTTTCCACCGCCTGTTCGTCTTCCTCCGGGGCGAAGGTGCAGGTAGAGTACACCAGCCGTCCCCCTGGACGCACCAGTTGGGCCGCGCTGTGGAGGATTTCCGCCTGACGGCGGGCGCACATTTCCACCACTTCCTGGCTCCAGTCTGTGACGGCAGCTTCCTCCTTGCGGAACATGCCTTCTCCGGAGCAGGGCGCATCCACCAGCACCCGGTCAAAAAAGCCAGGGAACCGGCTGGCCAGGGGGGCGGGATGTTCATTGGTCACCAGGGCATTGGGCACCGCCATCCGTTCGATGTTCCGGGAGAGAATCTTTGCCCGGGCAGGATGAATTTCGTTGCACAGTAAAAATCCTTTCCCCAGCATTCTGCCGGCAATCTGGGTACTTTTTCCCCCGGGGGCGGCGCAGAGGTCGCAGATCCGCTCTCCCGGCTGGGGGTCCAGCAGGGAAACCGGCGCCATGGCACTGGCCTCTTGTAGGTAGTATACGCCGGCTTCGTGGTAAACGTGCAGGCCGGGCCGGGATTGGGGATCATAGTAAACCCCCGCTTCCTCCCAGGGTACCGGCTCCTGGGCAAAGGGCAGATCGGGCCGCTGCCCTTTCAGGGGATTGAACCGCAGGGCCACCGCCCGGGGACGCTCCAATGTCTGTAAAAACTGAGGGTATTCCTCCCCCAGCTGAAGCTGCATTCGGTCAAGAAAGGCTTTCGGCAGCATACACATTTCTCCGTTTCTGTAAGATAGCAGCATTATACCATAGCCGGGCGCTTTTTTCCACCGCAATTCCATAAGCCCTCAAAAAATGAAAAATCTTCTGCACCCATGGTTTAAGCCAGGAAAAATAGGGCTATACTCAGCTTCGGAGGTGCTAATTTACCATGAGCGACAACAAACACACCGGTCGCAGCTTTGCTGGTAAGGGCTACTACATAGCCCTGATCCTGTGTGCTGCGGCCATCGGAATCACCGGCTATTTGTACTACCAAAACGCAAACCAGACCGAACAGATTTCCATCCAGGAAACCGAGGATGTGCTGGTAGGCACCATGGGGACGGAAGATGTGGCAGTCATCGCCACCCAACCCCAGACCAAGCCCACCACCGCCCCTACGGAAACCACGGCTCCCGCCCCCACGGAGAAAAAGCCTCTGAAAACCATGTCCCCGGTTGACGGTGAGATCATCAGCGGCTACTCCATGGAAGCGCTGAGCTACAACCAAACCACCCGGGATTGGCGGGTGCACAACGGCATTGACCTGGCCGCCGAGGAAGGCGCTGAGGTTTGTGCCGCCGCCGACGGCGAGGTGTACACCACCTTTGAAGACGACATTCTGGGCTACACCGTGGTGATCCGCCACAGCGACGGCTACACCAGCTGCTACTCCAGCCTGGACGAAAACATTGCCGTCCAGCCCGGCGACCAGGTGACCATGGGTCAGACCATCGGCTATGCCGGTTCCACTGCCATTGTGGAAACCACCTTGGGCAGCCATGTGCATTTCAGCGTCACCCAGAATGACCAGCCCGTGGACCCGTCGGCGTTCCTGGCCATCGGCCAGGGCTGAGACCGCTTTCTTCTTTCCTCCTTGATTCTCTGCCGGGAGCCTTTCGCAGGTTCCCGGCAGAACTTTTTGGGCCGCTTTCGCTTTGTGTACCATGCAAAAATTGTTTCTTGAATTTTTGTATGTTTTGTACAGGAAAACAGATGTCCGCCAGGAAATTTACGCATTTTTACATTGTGACGAAAATAAGCATTGCATTCAGGGCCCCTTTCGTGTATAATGTCACCATTCGGGTGTCTTCGCCCACTTGGAAGGATTCCCCTTCCCGAAAGGAGTTAGATCAACATGTACACCGTTAATTCCATCCGCAATGTCTGTCTGCTCGGTCACAGTGGCAGCGGCAAATCCGCCCTGGCCGAGAGCTTGCTTTACATGACCGGTGCCATCGACCGTATGGGCAAGAATGCCGACGGCAACACCGTTTCCGATTATGATCCTGAGGAGATCCGCCGCAATATTTCCATTTCCACTTCCGTAATCCCCCTGGATTACCACAATGTGCGCATTAACCTGCTGGACACCCCCGGTGCCTTTGACTTCTCCGGCGCCGTGATGGAAGCCCTCCGGGCTGCCGATGCCGCCATTTTAGTCTGCTCTGCCAAGGACGGCATTACCGTCGGCTTTGAGAAGGCCTGGAAGTACTGCGAAGAGCGGAATATGCCCCGCTTTGTCTACATCTCCAAGGTAGACGAGGATCACTCTGACTATAACGCCACCTTTGAAGCCCTCCGGGAAAAGTACGGCAACAAGATTGCTCCCGTTGTGGTCCCCATTTGGGACGCCGGCCATAAGGTTACTGGCATCATCGATGTGCTGAACAAGCGCGCCTACGAAATGCAGAACCTGAAGCGTGTGGAAATCGATGTTCCCGAAGACAAGGTTTCCGTGGTAGAGGAATTCAACGACGCTCTGAAGGAAGCCGTTGCCGAAACCGATGAGGCTCTGATGGACCGCTTCTTTGAAGGCGACGACTTTACTTACCGGGAAATGATTACCGGCCTGCATCAGGGCGTCAGCGAACTGAGCCTGTTCCCGGTATTCTGCGGCTCCGGCATCAACTGCCTGGGCAGCCTGATGTTGATGGACCACATCATCGACCTGCTGCCCAACCCCGTCCAGGGCAACTACCACAAGGCCACCACCGCCGACGGCAAGGTGGAGGAGTTCGTTGTCTCCCCCGGCGGCGTTCCCTGCGCCTTCGTCTGGAAGACCGTATCCGACCAGTACGGCAAGTACTCCTTCGTCAAGGTCCTCTCCGGTGAGATCACTTCCGATACCACCCTGGTCAACGCCCGTACCGGCGAAACCGAGAAGCTGGGCCGTCTGTACACCATGTGCGGCAAGAAGGCTACGGAAGTTAAGTCCCTGACCTGCGGTGACATCGGCGCCTTTGGCAAGATGGACAAGGTCAAGACCGGCGATACCCTGTGCGACCCCAGAAAGGTGGTCTCCCTGAAGCAGATTCCCTACGCCCAGCCCTGCTACTCCATGGCCATTGCCCCCAAGGTCAAGGGTCAGGAAGATAAGGTAGGTACCGGCCTGAACCGTCTGAACGAGGAAGATCCCTCCTTCACCCTGGTCAACAATGCCGAGACCAAGCAGCTGGTGCTCTCCGGCGCCGGTGACCAGCAGCTGGATGTGCTGGTTTCCAAGCTCAAGAGCCGCTTCGGCGTTGACGCCACATTGTCCCCGGCAAAGGTTGCTTACCGGGAAAAGATCAAGAAGAAGGTGGAGGCCCATGGCCGTCACAAGAAGCAGACCGGCGGCAGCGGCCAGTTCGGTGACGTTTGGATTCGCTTCGAGCCTCAGGACGAGCAGGATGAGCTGATCTTTGCCGAAGAAGTTTTCGGCGGCAGCGTTCCCAGAAACTTCTACCCCGCTGTAGAAAAGGGCGTGCAGGAAGCCGTTCAGAAGGGCCCCCTGGCTGGCTATCCCATGGTCGGTCTGAAGGCCGTGCTGTACGATGGCTCCTACCATCCCGTGGACTCCAACGAAATGGCCTTCAAGCTGGCCGCCATCCTGGCCTACAAGGAAGCCATGCCCAACGCCAACCCCACCCTGCTGGAGCCCATCGGCTCTCTGAAGGTCAGCGTCCCCGAAGCTTACGTCGGTGACGTCATGGGCGATCTGAGCAAGCGCCGCGGCCGTCCCATGGGCATGAACCCCGACCGTGACGGCAACACCGTCATCGAGGCGGAAGTTCCCATGGCAGAAATGGGCAGCTACGCCATCGATCTGCGGGCCATGACCCAGGCCCGGGGCAGCTTCACGCTGGACTTTGTCCGCTACGAGGAAGTGCCCAAGGCCAACCAGGCCAAGATCATCGCCGACGCCAAGAACGACGACTAAACTGAAAAAAGTCCCCGGCGCAGCCAAATGGCTGCGCCGGGATTTATTATGCTCTTTTCACTGCACTCTCCTGCTCCTGTGCCGGTTCTTTTTGTCCTACTTTGACGGTAGCCTGTTCCACCCGGTGATCGTCGGTCTGGGTGGCAGTGATGGTCAGGTTTTCATAAGTAAACCAGTCGCCCTGCCGGGGGATTCCCTCCAGCTGTTCCATAATCCAGCCGCCCAGAGACACCCGCTGGGAGTCCGTCTCAATGTCAAAGAAATCGCAGAAATCATCCAATGTCACCGTGCAGTCCACGGCGTAGGTATTTTCCTCCAGCTTGCGGATGGGCTCTTTCACTTCGTCGTGTTCGTCCCAGATTTCTCCCACCAGCTCTTCCAGAATATCCTCCATGGTGACAATGCCCAAGGTGCCGCCGTATTCATCGATAATCACCGCCAGGTGAGACTTGCTGGACTGCAGCAGCTGCAGCAGATCGTCCACCTTTTCCGACTGGTGGATAAACAGTGGCGGGGTCATAATCTCGCCCACAGGACTGGGATTGACGCCCATTCCCTGGTAAAAGTCCTTCTGGTGAATCACACCCACGATCTTATCCACGCTGCCCTCATAAACCAGCAGCCGGGAGAATCGGGAATCGGTAAAAGCCTGGGCCACTTCTTCCTTGGTTGCGTCAATGCTGACAGCCTCCAGATCTACCCGGTGGGTCAGAATGTCCCGGGCTTCCAGATCCCCAAATTCCACGGCGTTGCGCAGAAGCTCCCCTTCGCTTTCGTCAATGGCCCCTTCCTGTTCCACTTCTTCCAGCAACAGCAGCAGCTCTTCCTGAGACATTTTTTCATTCTGCTGGGAGTGAAACAACGCACCCACCAAGTCTTTCCACCGGGAAAACAGATAATTCAGAGGCGTCAGCACCACCATCAGGCCATGAATCAGCGGCGCAGAAAACATGGCGAACTTTTCCGGATAATCCTTGGCAATGCTCTTGGGGGTAATCTCTCCGAAAATCAGCACCACAACGGTAATCACCGCCGTGGACACCGTAGCACCCATATCCCCCAGCAAATCCACAAAAAACAGCGTGCCGATGGAGGCGGTGGCAATGTTGACAATGTTGTTGCCGATGAGCACGGTGGAAATCAGCTTGTCATAGCTTTCCGCCAGATCCAGGGTCTGCCTGGCCCGCTTGTTTCCCTTTTCCGCCAGGGCCTTCAGCCTGGTTTTATTCAAGGATGCGAAGGCGGTCTCCGTAGCGGAAAAATACGCCGACAGAATCACACACACCAGCATCC
>DVGO01000006.1 GCA_018712645.1 Candidatus Faecousia faecavium
CTTGATTCCTCCTTTGGTTTCTGAGTGTGGTTGGCAGACCTTCTCTTATTCTACCAAAGGAGGATATTTTTTCTACGCATAGCTAAAGCTTTTTAGAACCACCAGCACTGCTGGTGGTTTTCCTTAACCAAAAAAATCGGGAAGCAAGCGCTTCCCGATGATTTAAAATTTTACTCTGATTGCGGCATTTCCTCTGTCCAGGATTTCCGTGTATTTCTCCCCCAGAGCCTTCTTCAGAAGATCATATTCCGTCAGGCTTCCATGGGGCACCGCCCAGGCGCCGGCATCGGTGCCCACCGCCAGCAGTCCGCCCAACTGTCCAAAGGCCGCCACATTTTCCATGGCGCTGTCCAGAATGGCCTCCACCTCCTTGTCCGGATACCGTCCCTTTCCCCGCAGATTGCCGATGGTGGACAAGGTAGGCACCCACACCGTGCCGGATTCTGCCATAGCCGCCAGGGCTTCCTCATTTAAGTAAGCCCCATGCTCCACAGAAGCCACACCAGCCTCCGCCGCAGCCATCACCGTGTCGGCACCGTTGGCGTGGGCCATGACTGCAAAACCTTCTTCATGAGCAATGTGCACCAGCTGCCCGATTTCTTCCGGCTTCAGGCCATCCTCCGTCAGTACCCCGAACCGGTCAAAATCCATCAGCCCCGAGATCATGATCTTGATAAAATCTCCCTGTTCCTGCTGGGTCTGCCGGACTAGATCCGCATATTCCCGGAGGTTCCCATAGGTTTTCCCGATGAACTTTCCGTAATGTCCGACTTTGCACAGGGGTGCCAAAGGGGTACGGTAGACAATCCCGTATTCCTTTGCCAGTTCTCTCGCCCGTTTGCCCACGCCCCACCGGTCGCCTCCGTCGCGCAGATAGATAAAACCCAAATCGTGATAGGTTTGCAGCACCTGACGAATCCAGTTTTCCTCCACCTGCTCCGAATGCCGCCGGATGGCACTTTTCCAGTCCACCCCATCCAGCACCATATGGATATGGCAATCACAGAACATCCTTACCGCCGCCTTTCTTCGCCCAGTATACCAGATTTCCCCCGCCTTCGCAACCAAAAGGGACGGCAGAGCCGTCCCCCAGTATTTCAAAAAAGCCTCGCAGAGTTTGCCGCCCACAGCGGCAAATAGAGTTAAAACCGTTTTCTGCCGGGGCGCGTACCTGGCAGAAAACACTTCTCAGGCTGCAAGTGTGGAATTTGTCCCCCATCAGGGGACAAATTATGCGCGCAGCAGACTGCCAAAGTTTGTCGGAAAAGCCCCACGGGCTTTTCCGACAGTCTCAGGGACGGCTCCGCCGTCCCCCTTCTCTTATTTCTTATACAGCATCCGAATGGAATTAAGCACGCACAGCATGGCTACGCCGGAATCGGCAAATACCGCCAGCCACATGGACGCATACCCAAACAGTCCCAGAATCATTACCGCCAGCTTGATTGCCAGGGCAAAAATCACATTTTGCCAGGCGATTTTCTTCGTCTGTCTGGCAATGTCCAGAGATTGAGGAATCGCCTCCACATCCGAGGTCATGAATACCACATCCGCCGCTTCAATGGCCGCATCGGCACCGCTGCCCATGGCAGCGCCTACATCCGCACCGGCCAGTACCGGCGCATCGTTGATGCCATCGCCCACAAACATGGCAGCGCCCTTTTCCTGCCGGATGGCCTGGAGCCGCTCCAGTTTCTGGTGGGGGAGCAGCCCGCCATGGACTTCCCGGATTCCCACCGCACTGGCAACGGCCTTTGCCGCCGCTTCGGCATCTCCGGTAAGCATCACCGGTTCAATGCCGCTGCTGCGCAGCTGCCGCACCGCCTGCTCCGCACCGGACTTCAGGGTGTCCGCAATCAGCAGATACCCCTGATACTGTCCATCCACCGCAACCAATACCCGGGTGCCGTATTCCTTGGTTGCCGGAGCGTCAATTCCCGCTTCTTCCAGGAGCTTGCCATTACCGCAGAGAATTTCTTTGCCCTGCAATCTTCCCCGAATACCCCGTCCGGGCAGTTCTTCCAGATCTTCCGGGCGCATCAGTTCCAGCCCCTGCTCCTTTGCCGCCGCCACAATGCTGGCCGCAATGGGATGGGTGGACTGCTGCTCACAGCTGGCGCAGACCTGCAGCAGCCCTTCGGGACCGACCACCTTCTGCACCTTGAAATCGCCCTTGGTAATGGTGCCGGTTTTGTCCACTACCACGGTTTTGATTCCCGCCATGGCTTCCATGGACTGACCGCCTTTGAACAGGATTCCCTTTTTGCTGCCGGCACCGATTCCGGCGAAGAAGGCCAGGGGAACACTGAGAACCAATGCACAGGGGCAGCTCATAACCAAAAAGGTCAGTGCCGTATATACCCAGTATCCCCAGTCTCCGGTAACCAGCGACGGAATCACAGCCGTTGCCGCCGCAGCCAGGACCACCACCGGTGTGTATACCTTGGCAAACCGGGTAATGAAACGGTCAATTTTCGGCTTGCTGGCAGCGGCATTTTCCACGCTGTCCAGAATCCGGGTAACCATGGATTCCGACAGCGGCTTTTCCGTCCGGATGATCAGCTGTCCCTGGGTGTTGACGCAGCCGGAAATCACGCTGTCTCCCGGCGCCACTGCCACAGGAACCGGCTCGCCGGTAATGGGAGCCGTATCCAGCCGGCTCTGTCCACTGACCACCACTCCGTCCAGAGGAATCCGGTCTCCGGGCCGCACCAGGAGCAAATCTCCTGCCTTCGCCTGCCGGGCAGGAATGGTCAGCGTTTCTTCTCCTTGCACCAGCTGCACCACTTCCGGCCGCAGGTCTACTGCTTCCATAATCTGGCTGCGGCTGCGCTCCACCGCCTTATGCTCAAAGAACTCTCCCACCCGGTAAAACAGCGTGACGCCCACCGCTTCCGGGTATTCCCCAATGAGGAAAGCACCGATGGTCGCCAGGGACATCAGGAAATTCTCGTCAAACACCTGCCCCTTGGTCAGGTTTTTCACTGCGGTCCAAACCACTTCTTTTCCCAGAACCACATAGGCTGCCAGGTATGCCGCCAGTGCCGGGATGTTCAATTTGCTGTAGCTCAGCACCAGCCCCAGAACAAACAGGCCGGAACCAATCAGCAGCACAGTCCCCTCCCCCGCTCCATGGGCATGGTCATGATGGTCGTGGTGGGAATGCTCTGAATGCTCGTGATCGTGGGAATGGTCATCTTCGTGATGGTGCTCATGATGGTGTTCGTGGTGATGCTCGTTGTGATGCCCGTGCTCCCCATGGCAGCAGCATTCCCCGTCGCAGCCGTGGCTGTCGGCTACCGTTACATCCTCTTCCCGGGGACGGATTTCCGCTTCCGCCTCCACCGTCCGGGCAATTTTCTCCAATTCTGCAATCAAGCTGTCCGGGTCCTGGGCTGTCAGCCGCAGCTGCCGGGTAGCAAAGGTAATCACTGCTTCCTCCACCTGAGGATGGTCATTGAATTTCTGCTCGATTTTAGCTGCGCAGTTGGCGCAGTCCACATTGGCAATGGTATAGATCTTTCTGCCCATCGGAACGCCTCCCTTTATTTTCAACATATGAGCAACTGTTCATTTGTTTATCTCAGTATACCCCTATTCTTTCCCTTTGTCAATAGGCTTTGCAAAAAACTTTGGACAGAAAAATCCCCGAAGCGATGACGCTTCGGGGACGGGTTTACACTTGGAACATGGGCTTGATCTTCTGACGGTAAATCCGCAGGTAGAAGAAGGCAGTAGCCGCGGCACTGGCCACTTCCGCAACCACGAAAGCGAACCAGACATTGTTCACCTGACCGGTCAGACTCAGCAGATATGCCGCCGGCAGCAGTACCAGCATCTGCCGGCACAGAGAGGTAATGGTAGAGTACATGCCGTTACCCAGAGCCTGGAAGCTGGCACTGATTGCAATGCAGATAGCGGCAACCGGGAAACTCCAGCTGATAATCCGCAGAGCTGAGCGGCCGATGTCCAAAAATTCCGGACTGGGATTGAAAATCATCAGCAGCGCCTCCGGGAAGAACTGGAACACCGCCAATCCCAGAATCATCAATGACAAACAGCTGATGCAGGTGAATTTCAGTGTCCGCAGAATCCGATCCGGCTTCCGGGCGCCGTAGTTGTAGGCAATGATGGAAATGGTTGCATTGTTGATACCGAACAGGGGCATAAAGAAGAAGCTCTGCAGCTTGAAGTAGATGCCGAACACACCGGTTGCCGTCTCCGTAAAGCCCTGCAAAATCTGGTTCATGCCGAAATTCATCACCGAACCAATGCCGTTCATCACCACGGAAGGAATACCCACCGTCAGGATGCTGCCCACCGTCTGCTTGTCCAGCTTGGTATAGCGCAGGTGGAACTGCACCTCGGGATTATACTTAAAGTTAAAGTACACCGCCACCGCTGCCGCAACCCACTGGCCAATCACCGTGGCCACAGCCGCACCGGCGATACCCATCACCGGCATGCCGAACCAGCCGTGAATCAGAATGGGGTCCAGGATGATGTTAATGATGGCGCCGACACTCTGGCTGATCATGGTATGCACCGTCCGACCGGTAGCCTGCAGCAGCCGCTCTCCCAGCACCTCAATGAAGATGCCCAGGGTGAACACACTGCAAATTCTGGAATAGGCGATACCACCTTCCACTGTTTCCGTGACCGTGGACTGCATTTCATAATACGGCCGCACGCCGAAGAAGCCAAACAGCATAAACAGCGCCGTTGCCGCCAGCATCAGAACCAGGCCATTGCCGGCGGTGCGGTTGGCGGCCTCCTGATTTTTCTCTCCCAGGCTTTTGCTCAGCAGGGAGTTGACGCCTACGCCAATACCCACAGCAAAGCCGATTTGCAAATTCTGTACCGGGAAAGCCAAAGACAGTGCCGTGACCGCACTTTCCGATACCTGAGACACATACACACTGTCCACGACGTTATATAGTGCCTGTACCAACATGGAAATAATCATGGGCAGTGCCATATTCACCATAAGTTTTCCCACTGGCATAACGCCCATTTTGTTTTCCTGCAGCGAGTGGTTCTCCATACGTTCCTCCTAATTTCTCCATATTGTGCTATATTATAGGAGAATATTTTTTGAATTTCAAGCCTTTTTCATTATTATTCGGGAAAAAACAAAAAAACACCGCCGCAGCAACAGCTGCGGCGGTGGGGGATGTAACGTTCATTACAGGTACTGCTTCACGGCCTCGGAGGCGTTGGCAGGATCTTCGGAGATGGTCATGGTGATTTCCATGGCATTGTCGGCAGCGAACTTTGCACACCAGGCAACAAACTCCTCACCAGCGGCCTTGTCGGTGCCGATGGTCTTATACAGGTTGTCAATAAACACATGGGTAATATCGAAATTACCGGCATGCAGACCGCTGAGGAAGCCCTTGAGCATCTCAGGAGAGCTGATGGCGTATTCCTTGGAATCTACCAGACGAACTTTATAGGTAACGTCGTAGGTCAGCTTTTTGCCGTACTCAATGCAGACAACATCGCCGTGAGCTTCTGCCACAGCACTCTGGATGGCGTCGAGCAGCTTCTTGGTCTTGCCGGAACCCTTCAGGCCCATAATAACATGAATCATCGGAAAGTCCTCCTTTGCTTGCCAGAATATTGGCTTATGGACATTCTACCAGCAAACGTATGAATTTGCAACTACTAATTTGTGAAATTCACAAGAGAATTTTCCCATTCCGCCACACGCCCACAGAATTTTCGCCATATACGCAAAAAAGGGAGCAAATGCTCCCTTTTTTTGAATCGGAATGAATTTACTTGTTTTCGTAACCGGGCTTGCCCAGCAGCTGGAACATGTTGCGCTTGTACAGCTCCACACCAGGCTGGTTGAAGGGGTTCACGCCCAGGATGTAAGCGGACACGCCGCAGCACAGCTCCAGGAAGTAGAACAGCTCGCCCACCTTCCGGTCGTTCAGTTCACCGGCATCCATGGTGATCACCGGCACGCCGCCGTCCACATGGGCTGCCACAGTGCCGAGATATGCCTTCTCGTCCACGAAGTCCAGGGTCTTGCCTTCCAGATAGTTCAATCCGTCCAGGTTCTTCCAGTCGGAACCGATGGTGTACTTCTGCTTGGGTGCGTCAAAGCGTACCATGGTCTCGAAGATGTTGCGCTGACCCTGCTGGATCATCTGACCCAGGGAGTGCAGATCGGCGGTGAACTCAGCGGTTACCGGGAAGATGCCCTTGCCGTCCTTGCCCTCGGACTCGCCGAACAGCTGCTGCCACCAGCCGCCGAACATCTTGAAGCCCGGCTCGAAGGATTCAAAGATCTCCATGACCTTGCCGTTGCGGTACAGCAGGTTCCGCACAGCGGCGTACTGCCAAACAGGGTTTTCAAAGGAACGCAGGTCGTAAGCTTCCTTGGCGTCCATGGCACCGTTCATCAACTCCATGATGTCGATGCCGGCAACTGCCAGGGGCAGCAGGCCAACCGCAGTCAGCACAGAGAACCGTCCGCCCACGTTGGGAGGAATGATGAAGCTCTCCCAGCCTTCTTCCGTAGCCATCTGACGCAGAGCGCCCTTGCAGGGGTCGGTGATGGCGTAGATGCGGCTCTTGGCGCCGTCGGTGCCGTACTTGCGCTCCAGCATCCAGCGCAGAGCCCGGGTTGCGATAGCAGGCTCGGTGGTGGTGCCGGACTTGGAGATGATGGCAATGGAGAAGTCCTTGTCCTCCAGCAGGCGGCACAGTTCATTCCAGTGCCGGGTGCTCAGGCCATTGCCGGCAAAGAAAATCTGGGGGTTGCCCTTACCCTTGCCGATGTTGTGGTTGGGACCCTGGAGCAGCTCAATGGCAGCCCGGGGGCCAAGGTAAGAACCGCCGATGCCGATAACCACAAACACATCGGACTCCTGGCGAATCTTCTCTGCGGACATCTGAATCCGGCGAATTTCCTGGGTAGCTTCCCGGGTGGGCAGATTCAGCCAGCCGAGGAAATCATTGCCTGCACCGGTACCGTCAGTCAACGTCTCGTGGGCAGCGGCAACTTCTTTTTCCATTGCCAGCAAATCCGGCAGTGCCAGCTGACCCCAGACATTGGAGATATCAACTTTAATCATTGTTAGGGAACACGTCCTTTCCTTATATGTGGGGATATCTTGTATATGTTACCGCAAAATTGCTTCAAACGCAAGCCCCTTGGCAAAAGTTGTGAAACTTTCCATGAGTCCTTTCCATAATTTTCTTTTCTTCGCTATTTTTCCATTTCCCTCTGGCTTTTTCCTGGGGATTATGTATAATAGAACCATCCATTCATCAGGAGGGTTCACCATGAAATACGGATTTGGCATCGACCTGGGCGGTACCACCGTCAAGATCGCTTATTTTGATGAAACCGGTAAAATGCTGGACAAGTGGGAAATTCCCACGGTCACCGATAACGGCGGCGTCCAGATCTTACCGGATATCGCGGACTCCATCCGCCAATATATGACAGGCTACGGCATTGCGGATTCTTCCATTCTGGGTCTGGGCATCGGCGTTCCCGGCCCGGTGAACGCCAAGGGCGTGGTCAACAAATGCGTCAACCTGGGCTGGGGCGTGTTCAACATTGCCCAGGCTCTGTCTGAGCGCACCGGTTTTCCGGTGAAGGCAGGCAACGATGCCAACGTAGCCGCTCTGGGCGAATTCTGGAAAGGCGGCGGCCAGGGCTGTGAGAACATGGTCTTTGTCACCCTGGGCACCGGTGTAGGCGGCGGCATTGTGGTAGAAGGCAAGCTTCTCCACGGCGCTCATGGCTCCGGCGCAGAAATCGGCCACCTGGTGGTCAACCCCCATGAGACCGTCCCCTGCAACTGCGGCAAGTACGGCTGCGTTGAGCAGTACTGCTCTGCCACCGGCATTGTCCGTCTGGGCAAATCCTACCTGGACTCCTGTGACACCCCTTCCTCGCTGCGTGGCGTCGAAAACATGACCTGCAAGGATATTTTTGATGCAGCCAAGGTTGGGGATGCCGCCGCTGCAGCCATTTTGGATCAGGTTTACAATTATATGGGCATGTTCCTGGGCAACGTATGCAGCGTGGTCAACCCGGAAGTGGTGGTCATCGGCGGCGGCGTCAGCAAAGCCGGCGACATGCTCATTCAGGGCATCGAGCCTTACTTCCAGAAATATGTATTCCATGCCGCCAGCGCCGCCCGGTTCACCCTGGCCTCTCTGGGCAACGACGCCGGTGCCTACGGTGCCTTCAAGCTGGCCCTGGACGAATTCGGCTGCTGACCACACCCTATCATAAGGAGGATTTCTCCGGAAGCGTGTTCTAAGGGAAACGTTCCGGAAAACAGCCATGGCATTTGAAATTTACGATTCCACCCAGCATCACACACAGCCGGTTCTGGGTGTCCTGTTTGATATGGACGGACTGGTGTTGGATACGGAAAAGCTGTACGCCCGGTTCTGGCGGGAAGCTGCCCACAGTCTGGGCTTTCCCATGACCTGGGAGCAGGCCCTGGGCATGCGCAGCTTGAACCAGGCCGCAGGACAGGAACAGCTGAATCGCTACTTTGGCCCCGGGGCTTCCTACACGGAATTCCGGGCCCGGCGGATTGAAGGAATGGATGCCTACATCGCACTCCATGGCGTGGAGCCGAAGTCCGGCATTGTCCCGCTGCTTGACTACCTGGATGCACAGCACATTCCCGCCGCCATTACCAGCTCTTCCCCCATGGACCGGATTCGCGCTTACCTGGAACCCCTGGGCCTATACCACCGGTTCGCCAAAATTTGCAGCGGCTACGAAGTCCCCCGGGGCAAACCCGCTCCGGATATCTACCTCCACGGCGCTGCCCAGCTGGGTCTTTCCCCGGAAAACTGCCTGGCTTTGGAGGATTCCCCCGCAGGCATTCTCTCGGCCCACCGTGCCGGATGCCTACCGGTGATCGTCCCGGACTTAGACCAGCCCGACGAAGCCACCAAGCCCCTGCTCTACGCCAAAGCCGATTCCCTGGCGGATATCCCCGCTCTGCTGGAATCCCGGAAATAAGCAATCCCCCCGTGGAACAAAACCGTTCCACGGGGGTTTCTTCTGGAAATCAGACTTCCATCCCGGATTCCAGCACCATATTCTCCCCGGTCATGGGGTGCAGCAGCTTCAGCCTTTTGGCGCAGAGCATCTGGCTATTCAGCCCCAGCTGCCGAGACAGGGCCTGAGACTGAAAACTACCGTACTGCGGGTCGCCCAGAATGGGGAATCCCCGCCAGGCACAGTGCAGCCGCAGCTGATGGGTGCGCCCGGTCACCGGCTCCAGGGCCAGCTTGCAGATCTCCCCCCGCCGCTCCAGCACCCGGAACCGGGTCACGGAAGGTTTCCCATCGGGCCGAATCTCCCGCAGCAGACTGGGCAGGGGTTTGCGGGCAATGGGAGCATCGATGACCCCCTCCTCTTCCTCCGGCCCGCCGAAGGTCAGAGCGTGGTAGGTTTTCTGAATGGGCACCTGCTGAAGCAGATTATGGACATGGGCATTTTTCGCCAGCAGCACAATGCCGAAGGTATCCCTGTCCAACCGGGTCATGGGATGGAAGGCCCCGCTGTGCCCGGTTTTCTGATAATATCCATAAACCAGGTTTGCCAGGGTTCCGGCGTTCTGGGAATGGGACGGATGAATCAGCATCCCGGCAGGCTTGTCCACTGCCAAAAGGAAATCATCCTCATACAGAACCGTCAAAGTCCCATCCTCCGCCGGGTAATCCGGGGGCATTTCCTCCCAGGAGACGGTGATGATATCCCCGATTTTCACGGGATAGTTGGTTCTCTGGGGAATCCCATTGACCCGGATGCCATCGCCCCATTTGTACTTGTTCATCAGTCCTGCGGACATCCGCAGTTCTCCCAGCAGAAACGACGACAGTTTCCCCTCCCGCTGGGCTGTCCATTTCAGTTCCATCGCCATCCCTCCAATGGAAAAACCCTGCTGAAAATTCAGCAGGGTTTCTTTTGCTTAGTTCAGAGCAGCCTTAGCCTTCTCCACGACAGCAGCGAAAGCAGCTGCGTCCTGGATAGCCATCTCGGACAGGCTCTTGCGGTTCATCTCGATGCCGGCCTTCTTGATGCCGTTCATGAAGGTGGAGTAGTTCATGCCGTAGGGAGCGACAGAAGCGCTGATACGGGTGATCCACAGGCGGCGGTAATCCCGCTTCTTCAGCTTGCGGCCCTTGAAAGCGTAGTTGCCGGACTTCATGACCTGCTGCTTGGCCATCTTGAAGTGCTTGGACTTGGAACCCCAATAGCCCTTAGCCAGCTTCAGGGTAGCATTTCTTCTCTTGCGCGTCATCATTGCGCCTTTAACTCTTGCCATTTTTCGTATCCTCCTTCTGCCTTACTTGTAGGGAATCATCTTCTTGATTGCGTCGATATTGGTCATATCGGCGTAAGCGGTAGCACGCAGATGGCGGGTACGCTTGGTGGTCTTCTTGGTCAGGATGTGGCTCTTGTAAGCGTGCGCTCTCTTAACCTTACCGGTCTTGGTCAGGTTGAATCTCTTCTTTGCACCGCTATGGGTCTTCAGCTTGGGCATAGGTGGTTCTCCTTCCGTTGTCTTTTGTATAAAGTATGAAATACTTACTTGCTATTTTTGGGGGTCAGGAACATCGCCATGAAGCGGCCTTCCAGCTTGGGATTCTTCTCCATGGTGGCGATCTCAGCACAGTCCTGGGCAAAGTCCATGAGCAGCTTTTCACCCAGATTGGTGTGCGCCATCTCACGGCCGCGGAAGCGGACACTGACCTTCACCCGGTTGCCGTCGCTCAGGAACTTCTGGGCCGCACGGACCTTGGTAGCAAAGTCGTTGGTATCGATGCTGGGACTCATACGGATTTCCTTGATTTCCACAACCCGCTGGTTTTTCTTGGCTTCCTTTTCCCGCTTCTTCTGATCGAAGCAGAACTTGGAATAATCCATAATCTTGCAGACGGGAGGGACGGCATTGGGAGAAATCTTCACCAGATCCATGCCCTGTTCTTCTGCCATGGCATTGGCCTGGGCGGCGGACATAATGCCCAGCTGGGCACCGTCGGCACCGATGAGGCGAATCTCCTTGTCCCGGATCTCCTCGTTGAGCTGATGATCTAACTTTGCGATGGTAAGCACCTCCAGATAAACAACAAAAAAGCGGATGCCAAAGCATCCGCACAATTCGCAGCATCTCCCTGAAGCGGGGAACGTGGAATATGAACCGTTTTGCACAAGCTTACGGTGAGGCGGATGTTCAGCCTTCTTTATTACCCGAGCATTTTATCACAGGTATTTGGACTTGTCAAGGCCTTTTCCGAAAAAATCGGTTAAATCCGAATTTTCCCCGCCTGACGGAATATCTTATGCCCCAGCTGGGTAGGATTATTCCAGCTACCCCACAATGGTTCCCGGCTCCCCGGTAAAGGCCGAGAGAACCTCCAAGGGAATGCCGAATTTCCGGGCCAGTTCCACACTGCGGTCATGGAGCACCTGAGCGCCATTTTCGATGAGGCCCAGCATTTTTTCATAGCTGATCCGCCCGAATCGGACCGCATCAGGGTACAGCCGGGGGTCCCGGTCGTAAACACCGTCTACATCGGTAAAAATCTGGCATTTGTCTGCGTGCAGGTACCCCGCCAGAGCCACTGCCGTAGTATCCGAGCCGCCCCGGCCCAGGGTGGTAATGTCTCCATCCGGGTCAAGCCCCTGGAAACCTGCCACCACCACGATTTTTCCCCCATCCAGTTCCTGCCGGATGCGGTGGGTATCCACGCTTACAATTCTGGCATTGCCATGAACGCCGTCGGTGGCAATGCCGGCCTGCCAGCCGGTCATGCTCACTGCCGGATACCCCATGGCACCAATGGCCATGGCCATGAGCCCCGCTGACATCTGTTCCCCGGCGGCAAGGTACGCATCCATCTCCCGGGCGGCACCCCGCCGGTTGATCTGGGCGGCCTTTTCAATCAGCAAATCCGTGGTTTCCCCCTGGGCGGAGACCACCACAACCACCTGGTTTCCCTGCCGGGCCAGCCCCGTTGCTCTGTGAGCGGCGCTGCGAATGCGCTGGGCATCCGCCAGGGATGTTCCTCCGTATTTCTGTACGATCAGCATATCGATCCCTCCCAGGCTATCGTATGTCATCCCGGGACGAATGGTGACGAACCCCCATTCCTTCCCGGTTTCGGCACAAAAAACTGCCGCCCGGAGGCAGCAGTCTTTCAGACATCCTGTTTGCTATCTTATCCGGCCAGAACTTCCGCCTTCACCACTCCGGGGAAAGCCTGGAGCTGGTTGAGCAGTTCTTCCAATGTCACCGTCAAGTCCATGGTCTCGGCAGAGATCGTCACCACTGCGGTGCCGTTGGTGGGCACGATGGAGTTGATGGTAATGATGTTGGCTTTGGCACTGGCAAAGACATGCAGAAGCTCAGACAGCAGTCCCGGCTCATCGTGGAGCAGCAGCTGGAAGGTGATAATCCGCCCCGTCATCATATTCTGAAACGGCAAAACCGAATCCCGATACTTATAAAAGGCACTGCGGCTGATATCCGTCATCCGGGTAGCCTCGTTGACAGTGGATGCCTCCCCAGTGGACAGCAGGCGTTTCGCCTCTGCAACCTTCAAAAACACCTCCGGCAAAGCAGATGCCTCAACGATGTAATATTTGGGTTTTGTCATCCTGGTTGACCTCCTAAAGGTTTTCTAAATTGTATGCACTAGAGCAACATTTGTTTTTCCAGTAAGTATTGTAGCATAGATTCCTAAAAAAGCAACCCCCATTTCACAGGAAAGGAGGAAATTTTATGCTACCCGGAATCAAAAAAGTTCTGTCTCTTCTGACGGTGTTTCTCATCGTCTGGTTTGCCCTGCGCTACCTGCTGCCCCTGTTTTCTCCCTTCCTGCTGGGAACCCTTCTGGCGCTGGCAGCGGAGCCATTGGTCTCCTCCCTGCAAAAATACGGCCGCATCCCCCGGGGAATCAGTTCCGGGATCGGGGTGAGTATGGCCTTTTGCATTGTGGCCATGCTGCTGCTACTGCTGTGCGCCTTCCTGGTGCGGGAGCTGGGAGCTCTGGCAGGGGTGCTTCCGAACCTGGAGCAGACCGCCCAGTCCAGCGTCAGCCTGATTCAGCGGTGGCTGCTGGATCTGTCCAGTCATACCCCGGTGAGCATGCGTCCGCTGCTTCAGGAAAATGTGAACGCCCTGTTCTCCGACGGCGCAGCCTTGCTGAACCGGGCTGTCCGGTATCTTCTGGGGCTGGCAGGGAATCTGCTCAGCCATGTGCCGGACAGCGCCCTGAGTCTGGGCACCGCAATCCTATCCGGTTATATGATATCCGCAAAACTTCCAAAAATCAAGCTTTGGATCCTGCGGCGGCTATCCCGGGAAAAACTGCGGCCTCTGGTGGACGCCTGGAAACGGATGAAGCATGCCGTCTGGGGCTGGCTGCTGGCCCAGTGCAAGCTGATGGGCGTCACCTTTGTGATTTTGCTGCTGGGCTTTGTGCTGCTGCGGATTCCCTATGCGGTGTTCTGGGCATTGGGGGTATCTCTGGTGGATGCCTTTCCGGTGCTGGGTACCGGCACGATTCTGCTTCCCTGGAGTCTGGTGTGCCTGCTGCAGGGAGACAGCCCCCGGGCCATCGGCATTCTGGGCATTTACATTGCCGCGTCCCTGATTCGCTCAGCACTGGAACCGAAGCTGGTAGGCCGTCACCTGGGCCTGGACCCCCTGATCACCCTGATGGCCCTGTACGCCGGATACAAGCTCTGGGGCATCGGCGGCATGATCCTGGCGCCCATGCTGGCGGTCACTGCCACCCAAATTGTCCCGGATCGGAAGAAAGATGACACATTTTGACTTTCTCGCCCCTGGATGCACCAGATATTCTTCCACATTTCCAACAAAATTCCCACCTCCCTATTGTACATCCCGTTCATTTTTGCTATAATGTAGTGAAAATGTAATTATTGGATGTGTAACAAGGTGAAATACGGAATTTGGAATGTGAACGAACCGGAAGCCGGTGCTGTCAATGCCCTGGTGGGAGCCGGTTATGCCCCGCTGGCCGCCATGATTCTGGCTTCCCGGGGAATCCGGGACAGCGCCATGGCCAGCGCTTACTTAGATTGCAGCGCACCCCTTCTGGACCCCTTTTTGATGACGGATATGGACCTGGCCGCCGGGCGGGTGGCCCTTGCCATGGCCCAGGGAGAAAAAATTGCGGTTTTTGGCGATTATGACGTGGACGGCATTACCTCCACCTGCCTGCTGACGGACTTTCTGCGCCGCCACGGCGCCGACTGCATCAGCTATATCCCCGGCCGGCTGGAAGAGGGCTACGGCCTGAACCCCATTGCCATTGAGCAGCTCCACACCGCCGGTGTCAAGCTGATTATCACCGTTGACTGCGGCATTACCGCCGTGGAAGAGGCACAGCTTTGCCGGGAGCTGGGCATTGATCTGGTGATCACCGATCACCACGAGTGCAAGGATACCCTGCCCCAGGCCGTTGCGGTGGTGGACCCCCACCGGGTTGACGGGGGATATCCCCATAAGAATCTCTCCGGCGTAGGCGTGGCCTTCAAGCTGGCTGCCGCCCTGAGCGGTGACCAGGAGGCAGTGCTGTCGGAATATGCCGACATGGTCTGCCTGGGAACCGTAGCGGATGTGATGCCCCTGCAGGGGGAAAACCGGGTATTCGTCTCCCGGGGACTGGAAGCCCTGACTCACACCCGCCGCCCCGGCCTTGCCGCATTGATGGAAGAAAGCGGCTGCTGCCCGGAATCCATCAATTCTTCCTCCATTGGCTTTATTCTTGCCCCCCGGATCAATGCCGCAGGCCGCATGGGCCAGATTGATCTGGCCCTGGATCTGTTCCTGACAGAAGATCCTGCCAAAGCCCAGGATGTGGCCCGTCAGCTGTGCGAACTGAACCGCCAGCGTCAGGCAGTGGAATCGGACATTTACCGTCAGGCGGTGTCCATGCTCCCCGCCGGACGGCCCCCGGAGGCCATCGTGCTGGCAGACGAAAGCTGGCACCAGGGTGTGGTGGGCATTGTGGCCAGCCGGATTGCCGAGGAATATGCCTGCCCTACCTTCCTGATCTGTCTGGATGGCGACCACGGCAAAGCCAGTTCCCGCAGCCACGGAGGCTTCAATCTCTTTGCCTCCTTAAGCGCTCTGTCTCCCCTGCTGGAAAGCTACGGCGGTCACGAACTGGCCGCAGGTTTTACCATTCACCGGGATAATATTGCCGAATTTCGCCGTCAGGTCTGCGCGCTGGCTGCCGGATTCTACTCCGACGACACCCCCAGAACTTCTCTGGATATTGACTGTGCTATCACGCCGGAGCTGCTGACCCTGTCCAACATCACCTCCACCAACGTGCTGGAGCCCTGCGGCAACGGCTGCCCCAAGCCGGTGCTGATGATGAAAAATCTCACCATCGAGCGCATCACCATGGTAGGCGGCGGACGGCATATGCGTCTGCGTCTGCGCAGCGGCCGCCACGGCATCAACGCCATTTATTTTTCCGCCGACCCCCAGAGTGCATCCGTTCAGACCGGAGATCTGGTGGACATTGCCTTTACCCCCCAGATCAACGAGTACCGGGGAGAGCGCAGCGTGCAGATGAATGTGCTGGACATTCGCCCCAGCTGCGCCGCAGCCTGCTCCATGGATGTTTCCGGCTACCGTGCCCTCCAGGAGAATCGGATCACCCCCCAGGCCGCCGCTCAGTTGCTGCCTGCCAGATCTACACTGGCCATTGTGTGGAAATACTTGGCCTCCGGCGGGCCTTCCATTCAGGAATCCCCCATCTGCCTGTGCCGGAAAATCGTCCGCTGGTCCAACCAGCCTTTGAGCCTGGGCCAGATGATGACCTGCCTGGATATTTTCCGGGATGTGGGTCTGCTGGAACTGACCCGGCTGCATAAGTACATTGCCATTCGGCTCACCCCGGCACCGGGCAAAGCCGACTTGAATACAAGCCCCACCATGCAGCACCTGCTGCAAGCGAAAGAGAGCTGATATACCGTGGAAACTTTTGAAGAACACTATGCCTCCATGAAAGCCGCCCTTTCCAAGCATCTGACCGATGCGGACATGGAACTGGTTGAAAAAGCAGTCGAATACGCCAACGCCAAGCACCGCTACCAAAAGCGCAAAGACGGCTCGCCCTACATCATCCACCCTCTGGCAGTTGCCCAGATCGTAGCGGAAATGGGACTGGACCGGGATGCCATTCTGGGCGCTCTGCTCCACGACTGCATTGAAGATACCGACGCTTCCCATGAAGATATTGAAAAAATCTTCGGCTCCACCGTGGCCGAACTGGTGGAAGGCGTCACCAAACTGACCCGGGCCAACTTCTCCACCTCCGAACAGGAGCAGATGGAGAACCTGCGCAAAATGTTCATGGCCATGAGCAAGGACATCCGGGTGGTGCTGATCAAAATCGCCGACCGTCTGCACAACATGCGCACCATGCAGTACCAGACCCCGGAAAAGCAGATCAAAAAGTGCCGGGAAACCATGGACATTTACGCCCCTCTTGCCCACCGTCTTGGTATGCAGCGGATCAAGTGGGAACTGGAAGACCTGTCGCTGCGCTATCTGGCCCCGGCGGCTTATGATGAGATCATGTCCTACCTGCAGGCCCACAAAGAGCAGGACGAGACCTTCATGAATACCATTCAGCAGAAGATCATCGAACGTCTGGACAGCATGGGCATCCGCAACAAAACCTACGGACGGATCAAGCATGTCTACTCCATCTACCGGAAAATGCAGGCCCAGGGCAAAACCATGGACGAGCTGTACGATATCTACGCCTTCCGGGTGATTGTGGACACCATTCCCGACTGCTACAACGTGCTGGGCCATATCCACGACCTGTTCAATCTGGTTCCCGGCCGATTCAAGGACTACATCTCCACCCCCAAGCCCAACATGTACCAGTCCCTGCACACCACCGTCATCGGTTCCCAGGGCATTCCCTTCGAGGTGCAGATCCGCACCTGGGAAATGCACGAAACCGCCGAATACGGTATCGCAGCCCACTGGAAGTACAAGCAGGGCACCGGCGCCGGTTCGGAAAAGGACTTTGAATGGGTTCGCCGTCTGCTGGAAAGCCAGCAGGATTCCGACGCCGAAGAATTTGTCCAGTCCCTGAAAATCGACATGTTCGACGACGAAGTCTTCGTCTACACCCCCAAGGGCCGGATTGTCTCCCTGCCTGCCGGCTCTACCCCCATTGACTTTGCCTATGCCATTCACTCCGGCGTTGGCAACTCCATGATCGGCGCCAAGGTCAACAACCGCATCGCCAACATCGATGCCAAGCTGAAAAACGGCGACATCGTGGAAATTCTCACCTCCAAATCCGCCAAAGGCCCCAGCCGTGACTGGCTGACCATCTGTAAGAGCAACCAGGCCCGTACCAAAATCAAGCAGTGGTTCAAGAAGGAAAAACGGGAGGAAAATATCATCCACGGCCGCGCCTCTTTTGAAGCAGAAATGAAGCGGGAGGGTCTGCCCCTGACCGCTCTGTTCGACCCGGAACTGGAAGGCCACCTGCTGAAAAAGCTGTCCTTTGAAAACTGGGACGATATGTACGCCGCCATCGGCTACGGCGGTCTGACTGCCACCAAGGCCGTGGGCCGGATTCGGGACGATGTCAACCGGGCAGTGAAAGCCCAGTCCATGGAGAAGCTGCCCCAGAGTCCTCTGCGGGTCAAGCCTGACTCCGAGGCCGTGGCCCAGAACCGCCACGCCGTCAACGGCGTCATCGTGGAAGACATCGATTCGTGCATGATCAAATTTGCCAAATGCTGCACCCCCGTCCCCGGGGATGCCATTGTGGGCTTCATTACCAAGGGCTTCGGCGTCAGCATTCACCGGGCCGACTGCCCCAATACCCAGAGCCGCAACGACCCCCGTCAGGCCGCCCGCTGGGTACGGGTACGCTGGGCCACTCAGGAAGAGCAGCCCTTTGAGACTACCCTGGAACTGGACTGCATCACCCGGGATGGCCTGCTGCTGGACGTAGCCACGGTGATGACCTCCGCCCGGGTTCGGGTGAAGGAGCTGGTGGGCAAAGACCTGCCCGGCGGGCGCAGTATGTTCACCGTCCGCTTCGAGGTCAAGAACGTCAGCGAACTGGAAACCATCCGTCAGAAGCTGCTGAACATCCGGGATGTCACCGGTTCCCGCAGAGGCCAGAATTAACCCCGTAGAAGGAGATACAACAAGATGCGAGCTGTATTAACAAGAGTATCCTCCGCCAGCGTCACCATCGACAATCAGGTGGTGGGAAGAATTGGCAAGGGCTTTCTGATTCTTCTGGGCATCGGACCGGAGGATACCGAGGCCCAGTGCCGGTACCTGGCAGAAAAAGCCCTGAGCCTGCGGATTTTTGAAGATGGCCAGGGTAAAATGAACTTAGGGCTGGATCAGGTCGGCGGTCAGGTGCTGGTGGTCAGCCAGTTCACCCTCTACGGCAACTGCCGCAAAGGCCGCCGCCCCAGCTTTACCGAAGCCGCCCCGCCTCAGCTGGGCAACAAACTGTACGAGAAGTTCCTGTCCATCTGTGCAGAGCTGGGCTATCCGCCCCAGCATGGTCAGTTTGGTGCGGACATGAAGGTTGCCTCCGTCAACGATGGCCCGGTGACCCTGATTCTGGACACCGACCAGCTGATGGACACCCCCAGACGCAGCTAAGGAGGATTCGTATGCGTGCCATTCATCCTCTGGTTCTGGGGGCTTACCAGACCAACTGCTACATTCTCCATGACGATTCTTCCAAGACCTGCTGTGTCATCGACCCGGGCTATACCCCGGAGGTCATTCTGGACGCCCTGGACAACCTGGGGCTGACACTGGAAGCCATTTTGCTGACCCATGGACACTTTGACCATGTTGGGGCGGTAAAGGATCTGGCCGCCGAAACCCAGTGCCGGGTGTATCTGTGCCCGGAGGATCTGTCCATGCCTCCTGCCATGACCGCCGGTGCCCTGTATCGTACCGACGATCTTCACGAGGGCACCCGGCTCCACCTGGCAGGGCTGGATATCACCGTTCTGCATACACCGGGACATACGCCCGGCTCCGTTTGTTTTGCAGTGGAGGACGTGCTGTTTTCCGGCGATACCCTGTTTGCCGGAAGCTGCGGCCGGACGGACCTTCCCGGCGGCGATTGGAACGCCATCACCAAATCCCTGCACCGGCTGTCAGAGCTTACCACCGATTATTGGGTTCTGCCTGGCCATGGAGAATCGACAACATTATCTGAAGAAAAGCGGTACAATCCGTATATGCGTTGAAGAAAAACCGGCCTGTGTTCCGGTTTTTCCTCGCCTGTGAGGAATTTTATGAAGTTAACACTTGTCGGTCACGATGACCGCTACGCCGTGGAGCAGCTGCAGCTGGCGCTGTTCCCGGAGGGCAGCCAGGGCCAGGCTACGTCCACCCTCCACCGGGGCAGCACCTGGCTCACCGCCACCGCCAAAATTACCCTGGAGTGCAAAACTGCCACGGCTTGCCGCCGGATCAAAGCCAGCGAGGAAACCGTGCGTCTGCGCCGCCGGGCCTTGCAGCAAAGCTACTATCTGGCTGCCCGGCAGCTGCTGCCGGAAGTTCCTGCCTGGGGCGCTCTGGCCGGGGTTCGCCCCACCAAAATCACCACCAAGCACATGCTGGAAGGCGGCACCCCCAAGTCTGCGGACAAGCTGCTGAGAGACGTGTACTACGTCACGGAAGATCGTCGAAAGCTGGCCGTTGACTGTTCTCTCTCCACCGTCCGGGCTGCAGAGCTTTTGGAAGATCACGACCTGTCGGTCTACATCGGCATTCCCTTCTGCCCCACCCGCTGCGCCTACTGCAGCTTTGTCAGCCGCACCATCGGCAAGAAAACCGAGCTGCTGGAACCTTACCTGGAAGCCCTGCTGAAAGAAATTCAGCTCACCGGGAAACTTCTGAAGGACTCCGGCAAACAGGTGCGCACCCTCTACATCGGCGGCGGCACCCCCACTACCCTGTCTACCCCCCAGATGATCCGCCTGCTGGATGCCATCCATGAAAGCTTCCACCTGAGCCGGTGTCTGGAATTTACCGTGGAAGGCGGCCGCCCGGATACCCTGGATGCAGAAAAGCTTCTAGCCATCCGCGCCCACGGCGCTGACCGGATGAGCATCAATCCCCAGACCATGGAAGACGCAGTTTTGCGGGCCTGCGGCCGGATTCACAAAACCGAGGACATTCTGCGGGCCTATGACCAGGCTGTGGATGCCGGTTTTTCCGCCATCAACATGGACCTGATTGCAGGACTTCCCCTGGATACCCTGGAGGGCTTCTGCCGCTCTCTGGATGCCGTGGGCAATCTTCGCCCCGCCAACATCACCGTACATACCCTGGCCCTGAAAAAGGGGGCCGATCTGTTTGAGCGCCGGGAAAATCTGCCCGATGCCGACACCGTCCGGAAGATGGTTGCCTATGCCAACCAGTCCCTTCGCGCCTGGGGCTACAAGCCCTACTACCTCTACCGCCAGAAGTACATGTCCGGCAGCTTTGAGAATGTGGGCTGGAGCCGGGACGGTCTGGACTGCCTGTACAACATCTACATGATGGAGGAAATCCACACCATTCTCTCCCTGGGCGGCGGCGGTATGAATAAGGTCAATCTGCCTGACGGCAGCCTGCGCCGGTTCCACAACCCCAAATTCCCGGAACAGTACATCGAAATGCTGGACTCCGTCCTGGAGCAGAAGCGGGAACTCTTCTCCCTGATGAAATAACTCTCCCTACGAAAGGAAGCATCTGATTTGGATACCCTGATTTCCAACGTCACTGCCGTGACCATGAATCCCAAAATGGAAGTGCTCTTCGGTGCCTATATTGGCATTCAGGATGGCAAAATTGTCTCCATTTCCAAAACGCCCCCGGAAGAAGCCCCCAAAACCATCATCGACGGCACCGGCATGGTAGCCATTCCGGGCCTGATTAACTGCCACACTCAGCTGGCAACCTCCGTGCTGCGCAGCTACACCGACGACCTGGGCAATACGCAGGCCCTGCAGGCTCTTCTGCAGAAGGAAGCCAAGATGGACTCCCGCAGCGCCAAGGCCGCTGCCCTGCTGTCCATTGCCGAGTGCCTGCGCTTCGGCGTTACCTCTGTTTCTGACCTGTACTACTATCCGGGTGCCACTGCCGAGGCCGTGGCCCAGTCCGGTATCAAGGCCAACCTGGCTCTGTCCAGCTACCGCTTCATCGACCAGAATGAGGATTTCGACTTTGAAACCGACGAACAGTGCCGGGAACTGGTTCATGTGGTGGAAAAATGGCACAATTACGACCAGGGCCGCATCAAAATTGACGCCGGTATCTACGCCGAGTACACCAGCAACTATAAGCTCTGGGAAGCCCTGGCAGGTTACGCCTGGGAAGCGGGCATCGGCATGCATCTGCACCTGGCGGAAACCCAGGGCGAGGTGGACTCCTGCCTGGATCGCACCGGCATGAGCCCCGGCGAACTGCTCAACTGCCATAACCTGTTCAATGTTCCCGCAACCGCGGTAGGCTGTACATACCTGGAGCCCCAGGAGCGTAAACTATTGGGGAAGAAGAAAGTTTCCGCTGTGGCAACACCCCTGACCGCCTATAAGTCCGGCCTGCCCTCTACACCCATTCTGGAATCCGTCCAGGCAGGGATGAACGTGGCTCTGGGTACCGGCGGCGCCGTTGCCAGCGGCAATCTGGACATGTTCGAAGTCATGCGCTTTGCTGCCATGTCCGCCCGGAAGGAAAAAGGCGACCCCACCGCCCTGCCCGCCTCTGCCGCCTTGATGATGGCCACCGTTACCGGTGCCCAGGCCCAGGGCCGCAGCAGCCAGTGCGGCATGCTCCAGGTGGGCATGGATGCAGACTTGGCTCTGATTGACTTCTCCGCCCCCCACCTGATGCCCTGCCACAATGTACTCAACGGTCTGCTCTGGTCTGCCAAGGGCGGCGATGTGGCCATGACTATGGTTCGGGGCAAAATTCTCTACCAGAACGGCCAATTCCCCACCATTGATCTGAAAGAAGTGGTGCAGGAACTGACCACCTACGCCATCCCCCAGCTGTTTGACGAAGCCAAGTAAGGAGGCTCCCTATGTCCGATCCCCAGAAAAAGCAGAATTTCCTCCAAGGCACCGCCATGCTGGCCATGGCCACCGCCATTGTCAAGGTAATCGGCGCACTGTATAAAATTCCCCTGAACGCCATCATCGGCGAACAGGGTTTCGGCTACTTCAACACTGCTTACGACATTTATAACGTGCTTCTGATGATCTCCACCGCCGGCCTGCCTGTGGCCATGAGCCGGATGATCTCCCAGGCCAGTTCCCTGCGCCATTACAACGAAGTACGGCGCATCTATTCCACCGCCCGGGGTATTTTCCTGGGGCTGGGCATTACCGGAAGCCTGCTGATGACAGTATTCTGCCGCCAGCTGGCCCAGTTCCAGAACCAGCCTGACGCCTGGGCCGCCATCGGCTTTTTGGGGCCCTGTGTGCTGCTGATCTGCATTATGAGCACCTACCGGGGCTTCTTCCAGGGGCAGAGCAACATGATCCCCACCTCGGTGTCTCAGGTGCTGGAAGCCGCCACCAAGCTGGTTGTGGGCATGATTGCCGCACTGGCCTTCCTGAAAGCCACCCGGAGCATCCCTCTGGCCGCCGGCGGCGCCATTCTGGGTGTCACCGTCAGCTGTCTGGTTTCTTCCATCTACCTGTTCGGCAAATTCCGCAGAAGCTTTGTGCTCCTGCCGGAAACCGATGAAGTTCCCCGCTCCTATCAGGACATTACCAAGAGCCTGCTGATGATCGCCGTGCCCATTACCATCGGCTCTGCTGCGCTGCAGTTTCTGACCATGCTGGAGACCAAAATCTACATGGGTCAGCTTCTGAACCTGGGCTACACCCAGTCTGCGGCGGACACCATGCGGGGCATCTACGGTATGACCCTGACCATTTACAACATGCCCTGTGCCTTCATCACGCCCATTACCATCAGCATCATCCCTGTCATCACCTCCCAGCTGACCCTGTGCCACAGTCAGGAAGCCAAGCTGACGGAAGAATCCGCCGCCCGGATCACCGGTCTGGTCTCCATGCCCTGTGCTGTAGGCTTGGTTCTGCTGGCCCGGCCCGTCACTGCTCTGCTGGGCGGATATACGGGAGATAATCTGGTTCTTGCCACAAAACTGATGGCGGTACTGGGCGTCAGCATTCTGTTCAATGCGGTTGTGCTGGTTACCACTGCCATTATGCAGGCCCATGGTCATGCGGGACGTCCGGTGGGCAATATGCTCGTTGGCGGTGTGCTGAATCTGATTGCGGTATATATCCTCACCGGCAATCCTCACATTGGCATTCTCGGCACCCCCATTGGTATCCTGCTGTGCTATGTGTCCATCACAGCGCTGAACCTGTACTCCATCCGCACCCTGCTGGACAATCCTCCCGCCATTATCAAGAATCTGCTGCGCCCCCTTGTGGCTTCCGGGATTATGGGTGTTTTCGTATATGCCGCCCTGCGGGGACTGGAGCATCTGGGCATCACCAGCCGTCTGCTGCTGTGCTTTATTCCCATCAGCGTAGGCGTGGTGGTCTACTGTGTGTCCGCCGCTGCGCTGAAGGCAATCACCCGGGAGGACTGCCTGCTCCTGCCCAAAGGTGAAAAAATCGCGAAACTTCTCAGATTGTGATATTTTTTCTAAAAATTGCTTGCATTTTCTCAATAGTTATGTTAATCTATTTTCGATTTTGCCATACAGGAAAGAGGATCGCACACCATGAACAAAACCGAACTGATTACCGTGGCCGCAGAAAGCGCCGGCCTGACAAAGAAAGATACCGAGCGGGTTCTGAATGCAGCCATTGACGCCATCACCGCCGCCCTGGTCAACGGCGAAAAGGTACAGCTGAGCGGATTCGGCACCTTTGAAACCAAGTCCCGGAAGGCCCGGATTGGCCGCAACCCCCACACCAAGGCTCCCATCGAGATTCCCGCCACCCGGATTCCTTCCTTCAACGCCAGCAAGGCCCTGAAGGATACCGTTGCCAAGTAAGCTATGAGACTGGATAAATTTCTGAAGGTCTCCCGCCTGATCAAGCGCCGCACCGTAGCCAACGAAGCCTGCGACAACGGCCGCATCAGTGTCAACGGCCGGGTTGTTAAAGCCAGCTACGATGTGAAAGTTGGCGACAGAATTGAAATCTCCATGGGCACCCGAACGGTTGCCGTGGAAGTCCTGGAGGTAGCCGACAACGTCCGCAAGGACGATGCCTCCGGCATGTACAAAGAAGTGTAAGACGAAAGATTTATCGTCAAAAGAACGTCTGAGAATGCGTCACTGCGTTCCCGGACGTTCTTTTTTCTATTCCAAGGTACTTGACAAATGCATCTACGGATTGTAGACTACAGATGTCGACATGTTGTAGATGCATTGCACACAAAGGAGGGATACCCTTGAATTTGTACTTGACCGAAGCGGAACGCCGGGTTGCGGAAATGGTCTGGCAGAAGCAATCCCTTCCTTCCGGGGAATTGGTTAGCCGCTGCGCCCAGGAAATGGGCTGGAAACGCTCTACCACCTACACCATTTTGAAGCGGCTGGAGAACAAAGGGGTGTTGGAAAACCAGGATGGCCTGGTAATCCCCCGGATTTCCCAGGAGGAGTTTGACACCATCCAGGGCTGCCAGTTCATTGACGAAAGCTTTGGCGGTTCCCTTCCCAATTTTCTCACAGCTTTTACCCGCAAACGAAAACTCAGCAGCGCCGAAATCCGGAAGCTGCAGCTGTTGATTCAGGAATGCGAGGAGGAATCATGAACACCATTTTTCTGACACTTCTGTCTCGCAGTCTGTGGCTCAGCGGCGTAGTCTTGATTTTGTTTCTGCTGCGGACAGTCTTCCGGCGCATTCCGGGACGGGGGTTCTATTTTCTGTGGCTGATTGTCTTTGCAGGGCTTCTTTGTCCCGTTTCTCTGAAAATCCCATACGAAACCACCGTTTCTCCCATTGTCCAGGCCCAGCCAGAGTCTGCCCAGTTTCCGGAGATCACCATTCCCGACCATTCCCCAGCGGACGCAGAAGCCCCATCTGACCAAGCAGCTCCTGCTTCCATTCAGATTCATTTTGAAGATGTTCTTCCCTTCCTTTCTTACCTGTGGGCGGCGGTTGCTCTCCTTCTGATTCTGGGAAATTTGTGGAACCTGCTCCGATTTGGGAAACGCCTGCTAGGTGCCCGACGGCTCCATACCAATATCTACGAAACGGAAGCTGCACCCGTTCCCTTTATTCTGGGATTTCTGCATCCCAGAATTTACCTGCCCACCAACCTGTCCGAATCAGAGCAGGAATTGATTCTTGCGTGCATCTGCGCAGAAAGGATTATATAATCAAACCCATTGCCCTGCTCATCACCTGTCTGCACTGGTTCAATCCGCTGATCTGGCTGGCCTACTTGCTTTTCTCGGAGGACATGGAGCGTGCCTGTGACGAAGCAGTGTTGGACGAAAGCAGCGGACAAATCCGCAAACAATACGCATCTTCCCTTCTTGCCCTGTCCGTAGGGAAAATGCCCACCGGAATATCCACTGTTGCCTTTGGTGAAAGGAGAATCCAATACAGAATTATGAATATTTTACACTATAAAAAATGCGGCGCTCTGATGCTGCTGCTTGTGGTGGTCCTGATGACCCTGGTAGCCTGCGGAACCTTTGTACAGCCTGTGGGCGTCCAAACGGAGTCCACCGCCATGACCCAGCCGGAAGAAACCAAGCCTGCGACTCAGCCGCCGGAAACCACCGTTTCCACCCAAGCTCCCAGCAACATCGCCTATGAAGACGCAGAACTGGAAGATAACATTCACTATCCCCAGCTTACCCAGTGCCCCGGGGAACTGACCAAAGATTACATCAATCAGTCCCTGAAAGCCCCTGCCGACCAGCTGAAAGAAATGGACACCCAGGATCAGAAGTCCCTGGTTTATGCCGTTACCCGCTGTGATGACACCTTCTTCAGTGCTCTGTATACCATGACCCTCACAAGTTCGGATGGCAGCATTCAGCAGACCATGATTCCTGTGACCGTTGAGATTTCCACCGCCACAGAGCTGACCATGGAAAACGCCTTTACCGATCCCAAAGCCGTGGCAGCGCTGTTGGGCAGCGAAGAAGCCGCAGAACATTTTCAGTTTTATATGGAGAAAGACAAGGTCGTTTTCTTCTTCCGTCCGGAGGAAGATACCAGCCAGGATTATGTGATTCTCTCTTTGGATTACGAGGCCCTGGAACCTTACTGGAGTGAATCTTTCGGCATCCGTCCGGCCAGCTGAGTGCCGATTTTTGAAAAATATCCACTTAAGCAGCGGGAAGCACCAGCTTCCCGCTGTTCTTCTGGCAGAATTTGGCCAAGGCTTTTTTCGGCAAGAATCTTCCCAGATGGTTGACAAAACCATTGAAAACATGGTATAGTACCCGAGAATATCCAGAAGAAGCACAAAAACCCTGTCTTATCTTTTGTGCCTGCACTTTCCGGGATATGGATTGACGGTCGTTATTACCGAGCCGATTTTCAGCCTGTTCTCAGGTTCCACCGCGATATTGGGAGGTTTTACATGAGCGGACATTTTGAACGAAAAAAGCAGCCGCCTTCCGCAGGAAAAATCCTGCTGATTGTCCTTGTGGTCATCATTGTGCTGCTGGCTGCCTTGGCCATCGCTGTTGTAATCTATTACAATTCCATGCTGAATAAGATCAACCATGTGGATGTGCCGGACATTGTTTATACCCAGGCCACTACGGAAGCAACTGCAGCAACCACCGCCCCCACGGAAACAACGGAAGCCACCACCGTGGCAACCACGGAGCCGCCCCATGTTCCTTCCAGCGCCGACTACCTGAACATTCTGCTGGTAGGTCAGGCAAGCCGGGAGGGTGAGGAAGAGCGCTTTGCCGACACTTCCATCCTTTGCACCCTGAACACCTACACCAAGACCCTGACCATGACATCCTTTCTGCGGGACTCCTTTGTGAAGATGCCCGACTATAAGGGACATTATGGCGGCCGGATCAAGCTGACCACCATCTACCACCTGGGTTCCGTCTATGGTGACGGCCCTGCCGGCTCCATGGAATTGATGAACATGACCCTGTACAACAACTTTGGCGTTGAGGTGGATCACAACTTTGAAGTCAGCTTCGACGCCTTCATCAAGGTTGTGGATATGCTGGGCGGCGTGGATGTAGAGCTTACGGAAGCGGAAGCAGATTATCTGAACGCCGATGATGTATGGGTGCTCTATGACGTAGAGCCGGGTCCTGCCCACCTGGACGGCATGGCCGCATTGTGCTACGCCCGGATGCGCAAAGCCGCCGGGGACAACGAAAGTGATATCACCCGTACCAGCCGTCAGCGGCAGGTGATTGAATCTCTGCTGGAAAAGGTGCGGCAGTGCAGTCTGTCTGAAATTCAAAACATCGCCAATGAGGTTCTGCCCCTGGTTACCACCAGCATGAGCAATTCGGAAATCACCGAGCTGCTGATGACCCTGGTTCCCATGCTGCCGCAGCTGCAGATTATCGATGGCGGCACTTGCCCTGCCAACTATCAGGGCGATACCGTTGATATCTACGGTGACGGTATGCAGCACAGTGTGCTCCGCTTCGATGAAGCCCAGACCAAGAAGGAAATACGGGCCATCACCGAAGGAGAAGTTTCTGAATAAAACAGCAATCCCACGCATGTCTTCCGATATGCGTGGGATTTTTTCTTTCTTTGATATCCGCTTTTAAATGCTCTGATAGCGGGATTTTGTAAGGAAGCGCACCGGAACGGTTTCCGAGATCCAGGCAATCAGCTGGCGATAAAAGGCATTTCGCTCCTGAGCCTCCTCTGAAGAGATAGGCTTTCGCATGGCCGCCTCCCAGTAGTTTTCAGTCACATCCCCGGAGAATCCGTCAAATCCAGCCAATACAATTTGAGAAGCCCCCAGAGATTTTGCCAGCATCAACCCCACAACACCGGAGGAATCCTGGGTTTTCTCCCCATCTACAATCCATTTTTCATAATCAATCACCGCCGCACCGTCATCGGCGCTGCCGATATTGGATGGTGCAATCACCCGACAGCCCCGTTCCAGTGCCTGCCGGTACACCTCCGGACGGGTTGTCAGCACAAAGTCGGTATCAAACACGAATTGATTCAGCCCCACAGACACCACCTCCGGAGAAAAGAGCATATGCAGAATCTTCTCTTTCTCCCGGGCGATGGATTTTCCCGGCGCAATCAGCAGCACACTCCGACCGGAAAAAGCTTTGCCCAGCCCCTCCAGCACCGCCCCATCGTCCATCTGACGTTTACGATTGTACGAACGGTACAGGGATTCTGCCAGCTCTTTGTCAAAGGAAATCTTTTTTTCCTCGGGGATGCTTTCCAGCAGCTGGGCAACCTGGTCCATGGACAGCATATGGCGGTTGTAAAAATGGGAAGCGTAACTGGGACTGCAATGATGCACCGCAGACAGGTAATATTCCGCCGCATAGCCCCAGTAATGCTCCTGATGAATCACCCGAATCACCTGGTCAATCAGTTCCAGCAGCGGGGCAATGCGGTAATGCCCATCGTGGTACAGATTCATGTGTTCCAGCAGCAGTTCCGTATTTAGGTTCCCTGCGCCTTTTCCCATGCCCATTACCGACGCATCCAGCATCCGGTTTCGCCTGGTTGGATATGCCAGCAGGGCCATGGCGTTGGCGTAGGACAGCTGTAAATTGTTGTGGCTGTGCAGTCCCAGGGTCATCTCCGGTTTCAGATTGTGATCCACAATCTGCATCAGCCGGGTCACATCGGTGCTGCGCATTTCCCCGAAGCTGTCCACAATATAGAATCCTTCCGCCTCTGGAAGCTGCTGATTCACCGCCTGAATCAGTTCCAGAAGTTCCATATCCGAATAGCGCAGGGTCAGCATGGGCTGGATATACAGCTGATACCCCCGCTCCAGAACCACCCTGCCCATCTCCAGTGCCTGATGCCAGTCTTTTTTGTGAAATGCCAGACGGATGCCGTCAATGTCCCCTTCCTGCCGAGGCTGCAGCTTCTGCAGGTCAAATTTCCCAAAGTCTACCATGGCAACATATTGCTGTCCCGGAACTTTTTCGGTCAGGAAAGTCTGCCGGATGGCCTGCTCGCTGGAAAACTGGGTTCGCTCCCGTTGGGTGCCGTCTTTTTCGTCCAGATAGCCCAGTTCGATCACATCTACCCGGGCATTTTCCAGGGCATGGAGAATCCGATCCATATAACCCTGACCGAAATTGAAGTTGTTTACACACCCACCGTCCCGGAGGGTTACATCCAAAACTTTTATCATGCTTTCATCCTTTCCGCTTTTGCCTCAGCCAGACCAGCAGCTGCCCGGCCGCCTGCCGGTATTGTCGCAGATACAGCCCCAAAAGCCCCGCCGCCGCCAGAATCTGAATGACGTAGTTTTCTTTCAGTGCCGCCCCCACCTGGACCAGCAGCAAGCAATAGCCGCATAGATCTTTTGCAAAGCTGCACTTCATCCGGATGTATCTCCGGGAAACCACCGCCCGAATCCCCCAGGAAGCAAAGTAAGCTGCCAACGTAGCACCCGCTGCCCCCAAAATCCCATACCGGGGAATCCACAGCGTATTAAGCACCACATTGACCACCGCACTGGCAACGGTGGAGTAGGCGCAGGTTTTGGTATCCTTGGCAGCGGCAAAAATACTGCCCAGATACCCGCTCAGGGCGCTGAAGAAGGACGCCGCCAGCAGCACCGGCACATACCGCCACGCCTGGAAAAATTCCTTGGCAAACAGCATCCGGCAAAGCACCCGGTTTCCCAGAATCATGGTGCAGCAGATCAGCAGCATGGTGCATTGGTAGTAGGTATAGGTCTTTCCGAAAAAGCCGTCGCTGTCCTGACTGTCAAATTCCGTAATGGCCGACAATGTCCAGGCCTGCTGAAAAATTCCCTGAAATACCCCCAGAATGTTGGGGATTTTGTAAGCCACCGCATAAATGCCGTTGGCCGCGATACCGCACAGGGCTGTAACAAAATAGTGATCCAAACTGGAATTGATCCACCAGGCCAGGGCGGTAAAAATGGTGGGGACGCTGTAGCGAAGCAACCCCCGGGCAGTTTCTCCTGTTACGGAAACCTTCCAGCAAATCCTCCAGGCAACCCTCAGCTTTCCTTCCAGGAAGGCAATCCCGGCAAATGTGCCCAATACCTGGGAAAGAAAATACCCGTCCACCCCTCGGCCCAGCCAAACCAGAAATACCACATTGCTCAGCAGCATCACTGCCGTCTGAATCAGGCTGCTCAGCACATACACCCGAATCTGCCCCACCGCCCGGACATAGTTCTGATACAGTCCGTTTATGCTTCCGGAAAGGTACAATAGAAACGTCCACACCAGATAGCTTCCCGGAATCTCCGGTACCGCACTGAGCAGCAGCAAAATCACCAAAAGTCCGCCGCTTCCTCTTACCATCACCCCGGCGCCGATGCTGAGAAATTCCCGGTTATCCTGGTCCTGCAAAGTAAAGCGCATCACTGCTTCGGCAATGTTGGCGGTAAACACGGGAATCAGCAAGGTTGTACCGGTGGCAATCAGGTCAATCAGGCCATACTCCTCACTTGTCAGCAGGCTGGTGTACAGCGGTACCAGCAGAAAGGACAATACTTTCTGCCCAAAAGAGCCGATGGTAAAGAGCAAGAAATTTCTGGAAAGCGCATCATATTTTTTCCCCATGGTTTCCCCCGCTTTCCGGATACATCCTGTTATTTTCTCATAAAACCCGGCATAGGATGGAAGATTGGTACTGCTCGTCCTCTGCATACTGCCCGGGGCAGTCCACTGCGCCGCTTTCCAGCACATGTTTTCCCGCAATGGGCTTTCGCAGAAGATCTCCTCGCAGAAACCAGATATATTCCACATCAATATGCCCGATATCCACCATCTGATAGCCCCCTGCGCACATCCGGGCCGCCAGTACCGTGGCCGTTGGCCCTAAGGCAGCCAGAAGAAGGGTATCCTTTCTTACATGGGTCCGGATGGCCTCTTCAATGGCGTCGATTTTTTCATAGGCATTGGTGGCAGGGCAGAGAATCCGGCGCAGGCTGGCCGCATTGGAAAACAAATCGTTTCCCACTCCCAGCTTGGACCGTTCCCCTTCCACAATCACAATGTCCCGGCCCTGCCACAGCCGCCGCAGGTTGGCAAACCGCCGGGCACTGGCCTGCCGGTCGTGGTAGTCGATATAGGGCCTGGTGATGCTGGCATTGCAGTAAATCCGCTCCCGGTCTGCCAGCAGCAGAATCCGGCTGTAAAATTCTCCCCGGATGGTGCGCCAGTGCATTTTGGCATACAGGTTGCACTCCCGGCAGTCCACCACTCCCCGGGGAATCCCGATGAGCAGATTTTCGTCCCGGGACTGAAACACCCGGGTCAGCTCCTCCGCCAGTTCCGGGGAATAGGACTGGAAGGAAGGCAGGTCCACCCCGAACATCCACCGGATTTCCCCGTCCCCGAACCGGCTCAGGGATTTCCTCTGAGAAATCAGCATGTCCACCGTTTCCTGGTCATCATAAAAGCGAAGCTTCGGTGCTTCCCGGTTCCGGTCCCGGATGCAGGCCGCGGTAAACCCGGGCAGCTGCCGGGTCAGCAAATACAGGTACACCACCCGGTCAGGCAGGTGTTCTTTCAGCCGTTTTTTCCATGTTTCCTTCATCTGCCCATCCCCTCCAAAAGGGCGCTATCCAGCCAGGACTGAATGATCTGCTGCCCTTCTTCCAAGGATTGGGCAATCCGGAACCTCTGGGGATTGCGGTACAGTGTTCTTTCCAGCTCCAGCTTCTGCTTTCGCTCCTGGGTGAAATAGAGCCGGCCGGTGGCTTTGTCCCGGATTTTCTGCTCCAATACGGGATACAGCATCAGAGAGCAAGGCTCCTCATCAAAAAGCAGCTTGCTGGAAATCATGGTGGCGCAGGACAAGGAAATGAGGATTTTGTTTTCCAGATTCCCGTTAAGCCCATACACCTCCCAGGGCACGCTGGTCTGCTCCATCACAGGGAAAGTATCCGCAAACCGGTTTTCCCGGCTTCTCGGATGCAGCTTGACCAGACATTTTTCTTCGGGAAACCGCCGATGGATGGCATCAAACAGCGCAGCGTCCAGGTCCTGGGTCAGCAAACCGTCATTACGGTAGCACTCCTCCATGAACAGCAGCTTTGCCTCATTCAGCTGAGGCACTTCCCGGTACCCAAAGACATGATTCACCGCTTCTACCAAGGCGGCATCTTTTTTGTCCACAGTGGGCAGCTGGCGCTTTTCCCCGGTTCCGAAGGGCTCCATCCACTTGGGGCAACTGAACCACCAAAAGTCAATATGGTCCGTGGCGTCCTGTAATCCCAGCACAGGATACAGATAGACTTTTGTTTTTGGCTTTCTGCGTTCAATGTGATAAATCGACGGCCCATCCTCCACCATGTGAAAAATGAACTTGGGGTTGTGTTTTTTCAGCCGGGTCACCGCCAGATCGTTGAAGGCACCATAGATATTGAAGCCAAACAGCTGATCGTAGTCCTGTTCTTCCAACAGCTGGGAAAAATCAGATAGTTTCAGACACGTCCGTAAATCCGAAGCTTTTCCTCGCACCAGGTAGGATTCTTCCTCAATTTCATAGACATTGGCAAACATTCTGGTTTCCCGCAACCGTTGGGCAACCTGGCCGCTTTCCGGGAAGGTGTCGAACAGATACACATCCCCTTGCGCTCCTCGCAGCAGCTGCCGCTTGAGCTGGATGGTGCGAAAAACATGAATGGGCGTCCGGCATAAAAAGGCAATGCGCATTTTATTCGCCTCCTGAAATCCGGGGCCGCTCCTGGGAGTAGGCATACACCAGCGCAGATCCCATCAGCGCCACCTGAAACACAAAGTATCCTTCCGTATTGTCTGTCAGATAGGTGATAAAAGAATAGGTCAGCAGCAGCAAATATAGCGTTGCCGGCTTCTTTCCGTACATGAAGAAAACCTTCTTCGGCAGAAACAGCAGGTTATACCAGGCCCATCCCAGAAAGCCCACAAATCCCCAGTCCAGATACCGCTTCAAAATGTCGTTGTGCAGTCCCCGGAATACCACCATATTTCCCACCTCGTTGTAGGACATATTTTCCAGCATTTTGGACGTAGCTCCCTGGCCCCAGCCCAAAAAAGCGGGGTCAAAACTGCTTCTTCTGGTGAAATACTGAAACACCGCATCCCGGCCGCTCCAGGAGATATTGTGCTGGTTCAGCAGCGAAATCAGGGAATTGTTGTAAATTTCATTCAGATAAATCAGGCAAGCAGCCATCCCGCAGATTCCCACCGTCACCACCAGCTTTTTCGATAGTCCCCGCTTTTTCACCAGAAATCCCAGAAGCAGAGAGAACAAAATCGCAAACAGCCCAATTCGTTTTCCCGCCAGGAACAAAAACACCAACGATAGGAAGCGGGTAAATCTGGCAGAAACAGTCTTTTCCCCCTGAAAATAGGAATACAGGTAGCAGATTCCCAGAGTAAAGGAAATGTGGTTGGTTTCCAAAAACTGGCTGGCCTTGCTTTCCGGAAGCAGCTTCACCACCACCAGCGGCACCCGCAGCACCTGTCCCGGACCGAACCGAAAAACAGCCAGCACCAGCAAACTGCCGCTGATGATCAGCAGCGTTTTGGTCAGCAGATCCATGGTCTTTTCTCCCAGAATCACGAACAGGCACCAGGCTGAAACCAGCATGCACCCCCGGAACAAAAATTCCGACAGCCACCGGCTCCAGTAAGACACGCCGAACTGGGCAATGGGTTTGCTCCACAGGCTGTACAGCGGCGCTGTCACCAGTACCGCCAAGGGCAGCAGAATCTGCCACCGAAAGTACTGCCCTGCCCACCGTCTGCGCACACGCCACTGCTGGGAGTGCACGGACAGGGCCATCACCACCAGCACCAGGGTGGAAATCAGGTAGAAAAAGTGAATGATCCGTCCGGGAATCCCATAAATCAGCGGCTTATAGACCTTTCCAAAAAAGTCGGCGCTGAACAGCCCGAAAAGAAGGCAGATGCAAAGCAAATGGTTTGCATTCAGGGTCAGAGTTTTCCTGTTTTCCATGTGATCTTCTCCTCTCCCCGAAACTCCCGGATGCACAAAAGGGTTCTGGATTATCAGTATGCGCCGATTTTCCCCCGGGCATTACAATTTCCTGTGAAAAGCGAAAAATTCATCCCCCGGCGGATGGCGGCAGCCACACGCTCTTTTCCCGCCAGCAGCATCATGCAGGGCAGCGCCCAGCCCTTGGAAAACAAAAAGAACAATACCTTCCGGGAACGGGTATCCCTGCCAACGTCTGCCCCTTCCAAAACCCGACGAAGATGACTGTCTCGGATCATCGCTTCCAGATACCGCCGCTTTTCCCGCCAGGAAAGATCGGATTGGGAAATCTGTTTTGCCGTGGCAATGGTATTGGACAGGTAGGGATAGGCCAGTCTGCGGCGCACTTCCTCGCTGTAGCCCAGCTCCCGGCATACTGCCATGCAGGCATCATAACAATCCTTGATTCTGGCATACCGGTCGGGGCGGTACGTGCGGCTCAAGGATGTTTCATTTTCGCAGTAGTAATACAGCGCTTTGGGCAGCACCGCCACCTTCTGCACAAAGCCATACAGCCGCAGCAGGGAGTAAAGATCCTCAGACAGCACCACCCGCTCGCTGACAAACTGCCAGCCACTTTTTTGCAGCAGTTCCAGCCGGAAAAAAGACGTCCAGGCGCTCATCCACAAACCGCTGTCTTTTCCCGATGCCGTATCCGGGGCCATCAGTTCCGGGAGAAATTCCTCCCGCACCGCATCCCCCTGATAGACAAGCCGCTCCGGACAAGGGGTTCTCGTCTTCACAACCTGCCCCGTTTTGCTTACACTGCAAAACCCAAAGGTTACCACATCCGCCTGTTCCTGCTCCGCCAAAGCGCAGCACTGCTCCAGGGCGTCCAGGGCCACATAGTCATCGCTGTCAAAAAAGCAGATGTATTTTCCGGAGGCCAGTTCCATCCCGGTATTTCTGGCCATGCCCAGGCCCTGGTTTTCCTTGCGGATGTGCCGGATTCTACTGTCTTTCTCTGCCCATTTCCGGCAGATTTCTTGACTTTTATCGGTAGAACCGTCGTCAATCAGCAGAATTTCCAAATTCTGGTAGGTCTGGTTTACAATGCTTTCGATGCACCGCTCCAGATAAGCCGCCACATTATAAACAGGCAGCACCACCGAAATCAAAATCGGCTCCATGGGCATTCTCCTTTCTGTACGTCTCTTTCCACCAATGGTACACCCCCAGCCCCGGCAGCCAGGTCAGCAGGAACAGCCATTTTCCTCTGACCTGCCCATACAGCTGCCCAGGCGTAAACCCCGCAAATCTGCCGTAAACCTGATACTGCATCATGGCTTTCAGCCGGGGCAGGCTGTGGATGTCCCCACAGAGAAACACCCTGGCCCGCTCTGTACAGCCTTTGGGGGAGGCCAAATTGTGGGCCCTGCGGTTTCTGGTCAGCCCTTCTTCCAGATAATCCGACAGATAAATCACATTGTTGAAAAACCGCATTTGATATTTTTCCGCCATGCGAATCCATACAATGTCCTCTCCCAGAAACTTCTCCCCGGCAAACACGGGAAAGGGGTATTCCTTCAGGCAGTGGGTGTACCACACCTCAGCCATATCCCCGCCGATTCCCCGGTTGATCCGGCACTGGACAAAGGTTTCCTTCATCCCATCGCACGGCACCGGCCCGTCACTGAGAAAGCTGCCGTCGGGCTTTCCTCTTAGGAAGCTGAACCCGCACAAATCCGGTTCCTCCCGGTAGGTTTCATAGACCGCCAGAACTTTCTCCACTGCGTCCGGGGTCAGGCAGTCGTCGCTGTCTACAATGAAGGTAAGGGGGGTATAGATAAACTGGTAGCCATAGTTCAGGGCGGTATGCTTGCCGCCGTTTTTCTTTCGTTTGTACACAATGGGAAAGTCCGCCGCCTGGGCAAATCCCGCCACCAGTTCCCCGGTTTCGTCGGTGCTGCCGTCGTCGATGACCACCCACTGAAAGTCCTTGTTTTTCTGGCTGCACAGGGAAGCAAACAGCTTGGGCAAATGCCCCGCCCGGTTGTAAGTTGGGGTGAGGATGGACAGCGTTTTCATGGATTTTCTCCCATCTGTCCGGCAATGTCCGCATCCACGATTTCCTCACCGGTTTTCTCTGCCAGCTGGGCTTTGCTGGCCTGACTCAGTCCATCCCGGACTTCTGCGTTCATGTCGCAGGTGCTGCACTTGTCCAGAGCTTCCTTGCTCACCTTGCCGTCCCGGTAATCCCGGACAACCTTGCTTTCGTACATGGAATAAGGCCGCGCCATCACCAGGGCCTTGGCCTTGTGCCAGAGCACCCACATACCGGGAACCCAGATATACTTGCGCATGGCAGGCGCCGCCGAACCGATCATCCAGCAGTTGCGCTGACAGCATCGCACATTCTGACGCACCCGCTCCGCCTGTGGGCTGTTCCAAAGCTCGTCCCAGCTTTGCTCATTCAGATTGCCCATCACTTCCTTATCCTTGGTACCGTTGCAGGGCATCACATCCCCGTAGGGGTCAATGAAGAAGGTATCAAAGCTCATGTCGCAGGGCAGCAGCCGCTTCTGTCCGTAGATATATTGAATCAGACCGTGGTTAAAGTAGGCCCGCATCCACTTTTTCGGGCTGTTGGATTTGAGCAGGGCGTTGATCAGGTCCTCAAAATTCTGGGCAACCATGGGACGGTCGTGAATCCGGTTTTTCGATTCCACGAAATAGAAGCTGTTGTGCAGGGAGGCGGTGGCAAATTCCATGTCCATCTCCTCCGCAATCCGATACAGCGGCAGCAGATCCTCTGCATTCCGATCCTGCACCGTCATGCCAAAGCCCACGTCCTTCATGCCCATTTCCCGCAGTTTTTTCAGGGTAGAATACCCCCGGTTGTAGCCATCCGCCAGGCCCCGGATTTCATTGTTGGTCTGCTCTAACCCTTCAATGGAAATCCGGATGCCGATTTGAGGAAACTCCTTACACAGCTCCACAATCCGGTCAGTAAAGAATCCGTTGGTGGAAATCACAATCCGGTCGCTTTTTTTGTACAGTTCCCGGACAATTTCCTTCAAATCCCTGCGAATAAAGGGCTCGCCGCCGGTGATGTTGGTAAAATACATCTTCGGCAATTTCCGGATGGTTTCAATGGACAGCTCCTCCTCCGGACGGGAGGGTGCCTTGTATCGGTTGCACATGGCGCAGCGGGCATTGCAGCGGTAGGTGACAATCACGGTACCGTTCAATTTCTTCTGGCTCATTGGTTTGTTCTCCTTGTATGCTTATGCTGATAATGTTTCAACAGGGCACTGGTGTAGTCTTCCAGCCCCATCAGGTTTGCGCCGGCGCAGTTTTCGCTGTAGCGCTCTGTTCTTTCCGGATGTTCCCAGAGGGTTCGGATTTTCTCCGTCAAATCCTCAGCGCTGCCGCTTTCAAACAGTTCCCCCGTCTGACCTGGCTGAATCAGTTCCGGAATGCCGCCAATGTCGGCACCCAGCACCGGGGTGCTCAGAGCCAGACTTTCCGTCACGGAGAAGGGGCAGTTTTCATAGCAGGTGCTGGGACAGACGCTGAACCGGGCGCCCCGAATCAGGTTCTCCAGTTCCGCCCCTTTCAGGAAGCCCCGATTCTGGACATTCTTCCCGGAATTCACCGCCGATTCCAGCGGCCCGCTCCCGGCAAAGACAAAGGGAATCTCCGGCAGCACCTGACAGGCCCGGAGCAAAAGATCAATCCCCTTTTCCTGGGAGTAGCGTCCAAAATACAGTACATAGTCCCTGCTTTCCGAGGAAGCTATTGGCTTTTTCTCCACGAAATTGGGAAGCAGCACCGTTCGTTCCGCCAGCACCGGGTTGGTATCCAGCTTTCGCTTCATAAAGTCGGAACAGCAGAGAATGGTGTCAATTTCCCGGTAGACTCCCTGTGCTTTCCAAAAGGCCGCTTCCAGGGTCCCCAGGGCAGATTTGGGCAGGGATTGGTGAATGCACCGGTTTTTCATGCAGTGCACCGGCCCTCCCGTCAGACATTTTTCGCAGTTTTCTCCCGTGGTGGGATTGCGCATCTGATGGTTGGGACAGACCAGCTGCCCGTCGTGGGCGGTGTAGACAATGGTGCAGGGCTGGCCGCTTTCTTTTTCCCATTTTCGGATTTCCAGAATCACCGAAGGGGTGAGTTGGTAGTTAAAGTTATTCAGGTGGCACACCTGGGGCCGCAAATCCTCCAGCACTTTTCGTATTTTCTTCCTTGCCTCAGCAGAATAGATAGTCTTTATCGGGTAAAGCAGCTTCCGGGCAGCGCTCCCCTTGTGAAAGTCCATGTTGGCAGTATAGCTTTCCTCCCGGTTTCCCACCCGGCGCCGGGGATGCTCCATACCAAAGTACTGTACTTCATGGCCAAGGCTTTCCAGGTATCCCCCCAGCTGAAACAGGTAGGTTTCCGAGCCGCCGTTGGGATGCAGAAATTTATTGATCATCAGAATTCTCATGGCATTTCCTCGGTTTGGTATAAAGGGCGATGGTACGCTGGGCGGTATCGTCCCAGCTGTATTTTCCGCAGACGAAATCCGCCGCTCCTTGCTTATATTGTTCCACCAAATCCCGGTTATCACACAGCATCTGCAATTTTTGAATCAAGTCCCGGACATTGTTTCGCTGGAACGTTACGGCCTTGTCCTCCACTACCTCGGCGCATTCCGGGATATCGCTGGTCAGGCAGCAGTTGCCATAGCTCATGGCCTCCAGCAGGCTCAGGGGCATTCCTTCCAGCAGCGACGGCATCACATACACATAGGCGTTGCTGTACAGTTCCTCCAGCACCCGCCCCTGAACAAAGCCGGTGAAGAGAATCCGTTTATCCTCCCCGGCGCTTTCCTTCAGCTGCTGGAAAAACTCCTGGGTATCGGAAGCGCTGCCCGCAATCACCAGTTTTTTCTCCGTGTCCACTTCTTTATAGGCTTTTATCAGATTTTCCAGTCCTTTTTCCGGCACAATCCGGCCAAGAAACAGAATATATCCGTCTTTTTGAAGGCCAAATTGTTCCCGAATTATTTGGGCTTCCACTCTTTCCGGCCGGGTGACCCCGTTGGAAATAAAGGTGGTGTCTCTTCCGTAGGTGTGGTCAAAGTAGGTTTGCATCTGCCTGCTGAGCACGATGATCTCATCGGCAAATTCTACCGCCACCCGCTCGCCGAACTTAATATACTTGGCGCCAAAGCCGCCTTTCCATTTGTCTCTCTGCCAGTCCAGGCCGTGGACGGTGGCCACACATTTCTTGCCGAAAAGTTTCGGCAGCCACAGCATGGCGCAGGGGCCTTCCGCGTGAAAGTGCACCACGTCATATTTCCCCACCGCCGCCCGGGCAGCGCCGAAAAAGCTGGAGGTCATGGCCGCCAGGCCCTTTTTATCTATGGTCAAAACGGGGCGAATGGTCACACCGTTATAATTTCTTTGTTGCTTGGTTTCAAATTCAGTCCCCGCCACATGTTTTCCTCTTCGGTTGAAGCAGGTTACCTGGTGGTTTTGCGCCGCCATGCGGGTAGATAGCTGCTCCACCACGATTTCCACGCCGCCTTCCCGGGAGGGAATCCGCTTATGTCCCAGCATGGCGATGTGCAGTTTGTCATTGTTGCGTTCCATAGGCAATGGTTTTCTCCAGTCTGTGCCCTGTTTTTCTCTGGCACAGCAGTAATTTGGGCAGAAAAAAAGCAGATGATCCGGTTTGCATCGCCTTAGGATTCATCTGCTCTTTTCTGTTGTTCGTTCTGTCAATATGCTTTTTCATAGAAAAGAGAGATTACGGTTTCCTGCAGGGAATCTTCATCGACGTAAAATTCCACAAATTCTTCTCCCTGAACCGCCTGACCGTCAATGGAGACAATGGGCTGCAGCTCGCAGGTTTCCAGCACCTTGCTCAGTTCGTTGAGCTGATTCACCGAGCAGTCTGAAGCAAAGGAATCGTTCACCTTCAGCAGCGCCGAGCTTAAAAAGCCGTCAACGGTCTTATTCTTCTCCATCAGGGCTTTGTAAAACTCGTTCAGGTACTGCCGCTGACGCTCCATCCGCCGCAGGTTGCTGCTGTCATCCAGCTCCGCCCGGTTGCGGACGTAGAGCAGTGCCTGCTCCCCTTTCAGGGTCATTTCCTTGCCCTGTTCCATGGCAGGGTCCAGGTCAGTAAAATCGTCCAGCAGCGTCAGGGTCACGCCGCCGACCAAGTCATTGATTTTCCCTACCGCATCCATGGTGAGGGTCATATAGTGGTCAATTTTCACACCGCCCAGCAGGTTGGATACGGCCTTGACTGCATTGAGGCTGCTGTCGGAGCCGCCGCTTCCATAGGTGTGGGCCAGGGCCAGCTGTCCAACGAAGCTGCCGGCACCGGCGCCTCCCAGACCCAGTCGGGGAATCTCCGTCATGGTGTCCCGGTTCAGGTGGAGCAGGCTGCAGGTATTGGCCTTCTCATCGATGATGGCCAGCAGCAGGAAGTCCGACTGCATTTTGTTGGTGTAGGCAATGGTCTGCTCTTCCCGCTCAAATTTGTCCAGGCCCAGAATCAGGATGGTCTGCAAATCCTCCCGCAGGCGGTAGGTCTCCCCCTGAAACTCCACCACATTTTCGGCGATGGTGGGCATCACCGGTTCTGTGGGAGTCTGGGTTGTTGGTGCAGCGGCAGAAGTGCCGGACTTTGCACAGGCGCTCAGTACCAGCGCTGCCGAAAGGCTCAGGGCGAGCGTTGCCGCCCTGAGCACAGTTTTCCGAATCATCTTAGTCCTTCTCGGTGACGAAGGCGATGGGGCCCACGGCTTCAAAGGTAACCGTTACCTCTTCGTCTTCGCTGAACTCCACGTTCTCAGCATCCACGATGACCCACTCGCCATCGACGAACACCATAACCATCAGGAAGTCATCCTTTTCCATACCCTCGACCTCAAAGGTAACGGCAACTTCCTTCTCTTTTTCCAGAGTTTCCTCCAGTTCCTTCTCCAGTTCCAGGTAGAACAGGTCCCGAACCACCAGATCCTCGGCAGTCAGGTCGGTATCCATTTCCTTCAGCACATCCGCCAGGGTGGGCACAGCCTCTTCCAGGGACTCTGCTTCTGCGATCACCTTGTAAGCTTCCTCCACAGTCTCCTGCACTTCCTTGGGTGCCTTGCTCAGGTCTACCAGCGCCGTAACCCGGACACCGGTCTGCTCCACAGTGGGAGCGCCCTTCTGCTGAACGCTGGGAGTAAAGGCCGCAGCGGTAGGCGCACCCTTCTGGGTGACGCTGGGGGTGTACTTTGCCGCACTGACCGGCAGCACCAGCATAGCTGCCGTCAGAACGGCACAGATGGATGTAATGGTTTTTTTCATGTGTTTACCTCGCTTTGATGTATTTTTAATTACGCCTGGCATTCCCATCCAAGAAAGTCCCGGCGGTAATTACCGTCATACCTGCACCGTTTCCCAGGCAGGTTTCAGATGCCGGGTATTTTGTATGTTCCCGGCGATTTTGGGGGGCAGGGTGTCCCAATTGGGTGCACGCCAGTGCTGTCTGTGGCAGTCTGAGCCCAAGAATTGGATTTCTCCCCGCTGCAGCATCCGCATGGCCTGATAGCGGGTTTTCCAGCTGCTGAAAAAGGACACATTGGCCTGTATCCAGATGCCGCTGCTGCGCAGCCTGGGCCAGATAGCCTTGGGCTGCAGGGAGAAATATCGCTCCGCGTGGGCCAGAACCACCTGAATATCAGGTGCAGCGGCACATTCCAGCAAATCTTCCACCATCCGCTCTGTCCAGCGGGAAAAGGGCATTTCCAGCAGCAGCAAATCTGTTCCGGAAATCCGCAGCTGCTGCACCCGGGGCGAAGAGCCGATGCCTTCAAAATAATGCACCTCCGCCCCCAGGAACAGCTGAGGGGCATCCTCCGGCAGCTGCTGTTTCAGCATTTCCCAGGCCCGGCTTCGTCGGGCAAGAAATTCCTCCGGACTGTTCTCCCAGGGATAGTAATGAGGTGTCAATACCACCGCATCCACCCCCTGCTGCTGTTCCTGGCGAAGCATCCACAGACTTTCCGCCACGCTTTTGCAGCCGTCATCCATCCCCGGCAGGATATGGGTGTGAAAATCGATCATGGTCCAGCCCCCTTTCCGGGCTGTCTGTAATCGCCATAGGACTTGCCATAACGCCGATAGTTTTTCCTCTGGACATCGGCACCGGTCATCACAAAGCCCAGAATTTTGGCATTGGCAAACCGCAGCTGCCGCACCACTTCCTCCAGGGAATCCCGGTCGCAGTAATTCTGCCGGACCACAACCACCATCCCATCCACGATCTTGGACACCAGCACCGCATCGGTCACCGCCGTAATTGGGGGTAAGTCCACAATAATCACGTCAAAGGCTTCGGACATGGTCTGAATGGTGGTTTTCATATTGGCCGAACCCAGCAGCTCCGCGGGATTCGGCGGGATATCTCCTGCCGAAGCCACCCAAAGATTGGAGATCAAATTGGTTCTCTGCAGAATCTCATTGCCGGAAACCTGACCTACCAGCAAATTGGTGATCCCCGGCTTCTGTTTCAGCCCCAGGCGCTTGGCCACCGTGGGCAGTCGGAGATCCGCTTCCATCAGCAGAACTCTGCCCCCGCTTTGGGCCATGGTGTAGGCCATATTGATGGAGGTGGTGCTTTTCCCCTCTCCCTTCATGGCGCTGGTGACACCAATAACCTTGCAGCCGGTGCTGTCGGAAAGGCTGAATCCCAGATTGGTCCGCAGCAGCTTGTATGCTTCCGCCGCCCCGAAGCTCAGGTTCTCTCCCAGGGTTTTCCGGGATTCTTCCAGAGAAAGGTTGTCAGCATTCACAGCTTTTTTCTTCATAGAAACTTCCCTCGCTTTTTGCTCTGCTGTCCGGCGCTGACATCGTAGGCATTGGCACTCTGACTGGACAGCAAATCCGGAATCACCGCCAGCACCGGGATATCGTAAGTCTGAATCAGATAATCCGAATCGTGAATCACATCATCCAGCATCTCCCGGATGATGACCACTCCGCAGGCCAGAATCACCCCAAGTACAAATCCCAGCAGCGCATTGCCCCGCAGACTGGGGGATGCTTTTTCCGTAGGCTCCACCGCATAGTCCACAATCCGGGCCGAACTGCCTTCCACAATGGAGGCAATCTTCTGGGGCAGAATCTGGGCAATGGCATTGGCCAAAACCTCCGCTTCCTTCGGGTCCGGGCTGGTAACCGTAATGGAGAACACTTCTGTAGAGTTCACCGACTGGGCGGAAATCATCTTTTTCAGCTGTTCATAGCTGTAGTTGACCTTGGTTTGGGCAATGACCTCCGACAAGGTGGCCCGGGTGTTCAGAATCACAATATAGGTATCCACCAGAGTCTGGGCGGCGCTGAGCTCCGCCTGACTGATGCTGACCTTTGTGCTTCCCACAGAGATATTGTTGCTGTTTACATACATCAGCGCTTCGGCTTTATACAGCGGCGTTACAAAAAACGCCGTATATCCCAAAGCAGCCGCCGCTGCCAGCACACCGGCAATTACAATCCCCACTGCCTTTTTCCACAAAGCCTGTGCCATTCGCAGCAGGTCAATTTCCAATTCACCAGTTTCGTTGTTCATGTTCCTACAGTCCTTTGCAATCGTCATACAGGGGAAGGGCCTTGGAAGATGCCCCGGCATTTTTCCTTCGGGCATGCTCCTCAAAGCTCGCTTATGATAACATATGCCCTAATTAAAATCAAGCGTTTTTGTTCAAAAAACTCTGTAATCTTCTACCATTTCATTAACATTTTGTTCTTAAAAGTTCAAATTTTACAAGTATTTCCAAGCAATACATTTTCTTCCATTTTTACATAGAACCGGTTTTTTTGAATACCGCCTGCACCGTTTTCAGCAGGATGCGAAAATCCAGCCCCGGCGTCCACTCGTTGATATATTGCAGGTCCAGCTTCACCACTTCCTCAAAATCCGTGATGTTGCTTCTGCCGCTGACCTGCCACATACCGGTAATCCCCGGGCGGAAAGCCATTCTCGCCCGGTGGTAGAGTGCATATTTATTCCACTCGTCCAATGTGGGCGGGCGTGTGCCTACCAAGGACATGTCCCCTTTCAGCACGTTCCAGAACTGAGGCACCTCATCCAAGCTCCAGTCCCGCAGATAATTGCCAATGCCCTTTTTGATGGTCCCATCGGGAAGCCGGCGGGCGCCGATGATTCTGGGGTCAAAGTCCAGTTTGAACATCATCCCATCCGCCACCCGATTATACTGGCGCAGCTCCTGCTTTCGCTGCTCTGCGTCCAGCACCATGCTGCGCAGCTTGTACATGGTAAAAAGCTTTCCGTTTCTGCCGATACGCTGCTGCTTAAATATAATCGGCCCCGGTGACTGTATCAAAATCAGCGGTCCCACAATCACCAGGACCACCCCAGCCAGTACGCAGCCTGCCAAGCCCCCTAGGATATCCATGGTCCGTTTGAAAAATGCCTGCCGGAAGGTAACGCTTCTGACCACGCTGGTCAGCACCGTAAACCCTCCCACATGCTCCACCATTTCCTGAAATTCCGCCGCGTCCTGCCGAAAATCCACCACCCGCTGGACCGCCACGCCGGATGCGGCAATTCTGTCCAGTGATTTTTGCAGGGGTTGCACTTTGGCGCAGGATTCCTTCAGATCCTGCACCACCAGCAGTTCATCCACCCAGTTCCGGCAGATATACGCCTCCAGGCTCTCCCGGGATGCTACCACCGGAATGCCTCCCAGCTGAGATGGGAGATTTTCGGTTTTCTCGTCCAGCAGCACCAGCCCTGCGATAGTGGACAGGCCATGCTGGTTTTTCCGCAGATTTTTCAGCACAGACTCGATCCATCTGCTGTCAGCCGCCACCAGCATGGCATTTTGCAGCCGCAGATTTCCCCGGTTCCGAATAATGCGCTTCCAGGAAATGCGAATCAGGTAATTCAGCAAAAAGTACAGTCCCCCGGTGAGGATGCAGACCATCCGGGAATAGACAATCCCCGCCTGTACCGAAAACAGATAGAACACGGAAAACAAGGTCACTACCCCGGCACTTTTGGCGCACTGTACCAATTCTTTCCACAATCCCCGCCGCAGAATATCCCGCAGGGATTCCGAGAAAAACAATACCAGCAAATCCGCGCAGATCAGCGTCAGATTTACCCCCCAGTACTCCCAGGGAAGACCGGGACTATCCCATCCGTGGCGTATTTTACATGCCAGCAAAAAGCTTATCTGCAGCGCAAACAAATCCAGCAGCATAAAATCCAGATGCTTCAGCCAGCCCGTTGTCCGTTGTCTGTACATATCCAAACACCCCGCCTGTTTCTTCTTTCTATTCTGTTCCAATCCGGGCAGTACATACCTTCCAGGGAGAAATTTCTTGCCGATTCCAGAAAAAAATCCCCAAAGCCAAATACTCCGGCTTTGGGGAAACGGTATGGTCACCGCAATTCTATATGGACATAATTTTCGTCGATGGCATAGGCGTAGGAAATCTGGGACAGCTGCCGGACGTACGATAGAACAGTTTGGGCTTTCACACCAGCCGGGGAAAAATCCATGGCCTTGCCGCTTAAGTGCTTGCTGTTGATCACGCCGCCTACATCGGCATTGTGCCTGGGGCAGCGTACCCCGCTGGATACGGCAACCGGGACGCCGAAATGCTCCCGGATCTGCTCCCCCGCCAGTACCAGCGCTTCCTTTGGCTCCGCAGGAAAGCCCCGGCAGTAACGCCCACCGCACTGGCAGCGAAATTCCTCCCGCCGGAAGTAGCGAATCCGATTCCAAAAGGTGCTGTCCTCGCTATCTTCTCCCGGCTGCTGGGTCATTCCCTCCCAGACTGCTTTTCGCAACGCCTGCTGGGTTTTCTCCCCGGCAATGCCGTCCACATCCAGACCGCCAAAGGCCTTCTGGAAGGCCCGAATGGCCGCCGCTGTCTGGGCGCCGGCAATACCGTCCGCCTGGCCGGTGTAATACCCCAGATACCCCAGCAAATGCTGGATTTGCTTCACCGTCACCGGCCTTCCCCCCTTATGGTTTGTGCTTTTGCCGAAACTGTTTGCTTCATTCCAATTCTCCTTTCCAGTTTGGTACTTTCCCCGAGGAAAATACCTTCACAAAAGGTGATAAAACAGCCCCTTGTTGCACACAGCCGTGCAGTTTTCCATTGCTTTCCCCAAGCTCACCGCTCCATCTCCGCCCGAAGCTTTTCCAGCGCCCGCTTCTCAATCCGGGATACATAACTTCTGCTGATGCCGGTGATGTCCGCCACCTCCCGCTGGCGTTTGGCGCTCTGCCCGTTCAGCCCATAGCGCAGCACAATCACCTGCCGTTCCTGCTCTGACAGACATCGGTTCATGGCCTGCCGCAGCTGCAGCACCATCTCCTGAGAACACACCTGCTCCAGCAGGTCGCAGTCCTCACTGACCACGTCCATCAGCTGCAGCGGCGCCCCATCGGTGCCGGTTTCAATGTAGTCGGACAAAGAAACATCCTGAGAAGACTTCCTCTGGGACCGAAAGTGCATCAGGATTTCATTCGCTACCCTCTCACCAGGGAATTTTACCACATGCACCGGGCAGCATCTCTGACTGCTGGCCGCTTTCCCCCGCAAAGTCCCCATAATCCACATCCGCAGCGTTTTTCTGAGCCCCTTCCTCTCCCGCTTCTTCACCCCCGTGGGGCAGAATCTCGTCCCGATTCAGGAAGTTGACCTCCCCTTCAACCGCACCGAACAGCATCACATGGGCATTGGTGCCGTCCCAAATCACCTTGCGAACCACAGCCCGGACAGCCTGGCGTTTTTCCTCTACAGATATACCGTCAATACTGGTGCGAAACATCACCAGCATCTGCCGGAGAATATCAAACTTCTCATCATTTAAATTCTGGGAGGAAATCCGCCCTTCCAATTCCTGGATTCGGTTCTCCACCTCCCGATTGATCCCGGTCAGATCTTCAATGCGTTTCAGAATGCGGGGTCGGGCAATGGAGTCTGCAGCCAGGCTCAGGGCATCCATCAGGCCGTTGATATTTTTCTCATTCTCTGCGTAGATCGCCTGAAGCTGGGACACCTGGGCTTCATACTGCTCCGGATTTCCGGTGAAAAAGCAGCGGCTTCTGTCCATCTGCTTCAGGAAAGTGCTTTCCTGCTCTGTCAGGGATTTGATTTGCTCAATAATTGCCCCATCCAGGTTGTTGCCATTGGCATTGCGGCAATTACACCGCTGGCGCTTGCTGCGCTCTTTCATCTTGCACACATAGGTGTAGCTAGGATCTCCATCAGCGCTCTGACGCTTAGACAGCTTGGGATACATCCGCTCTCCGCAGGTACAGAACAGCAATCCCGTAAGCAGTGCTTCGTTGTTCCGGGGTTTGCGATAGGCTTTTGATTTGTTCCTTTCCAGGGATTCCTGAACTTTGATCCACTGCTTGGAAGGGATTTGGCCAGGGTGTTTGCCGATGGCAATGATCCAATCGCTGACCGGCAGCAGCCCAGAGGAGTTCCCATCCTGATTGGTTCGGTTGTAGGCCATAATGCCGCAGCTTCCGTCAAATGCCTCCCTGGGAAAGCAAACATCCGCATTCCGCTGCACAAAGTAGTCATAGGCCGCCTCATCCGCCACCATATACACCGGGTTTTGCAGAATCCCCTTGATGGCAAACCGGGTAAACTCCTTACCCAGCTTGGTTTTCACATGACGGCGGAGCAGCTGCGCTTCTACGGCAGTCAGGGAGTCGGTTTCCTCATACAAATCAAAAATCATCTTTGGTATCTGAATTTCTTCAGGGATGGGAGTGAGCTTGAAGGACTTGCGCGTCTTGCCGTCCACCGTTACCTTGCTGACAGGCTCCGATTGGAATCCTGTAGGCGCATTCCCCCCAAGCCAGCGGCCTGTTTTCGCCAGTTCGTGCATATTATCCCGGATACGCTCTGCAATGGTTTCCCGCTCCAGCTGAGAGAACACGGAAATAATAAACATCATGGCCCGACCCATGGGGGTGCTTGTGTCAAACTGCTCCCGGATGGAGACAAAAGATACATCCAGCTTGTTCAGCTCATCAATCAGCCCCGTAAAGTCACTGATATTGCGGCTGATTCTGTCCAGACGATAGACAATAATTGCTTTGAATTCCCGCTTGCGGACACGCTCCATCATGCTCTGAAAATCCGGCCGCTTCAGATTTCCGCCGGAAAACCCTTCATCCTCAAAGACCACGCAGCGTGCAACATACTCTTGCCCAAACACGCTGCGGACATAGTCTTTGCACAGTTCAATCTGGTTACCGATGCTTTCACCCTTGCCGGTAAACTTGGACTTCCGGGAGTAGATGGCAATTTTCACCGCATTCTTTCCCATGCTGTTCCCCTCCTCTTTCATATGGTATTTTGTTTCCCGTTCCGTAATACAGTGCAGCCTTCGTTTAAACAGGCGCAGTGAAAATACAGGGAGACTTATATGAGTACCGGGCTGAATACGCCAGCAAAGCGAGTCCGGCTTTGGGTGCAGGAAATCCCACAATTGCCTTTTCTGAACTGATATACGCCAACGGGTTCCCAGGCCTATCCATGGGAAATTCTGTTCTTGGCCTGATATTCCCAAGCTGTGAAGGCAATTTGCCGGCTTGCGAAGCGCAGGAAAAGTTGTTTCTTTGCAAAGATGCACAATTTATGAAAGTACATTTTGTTTGTTTATATAGAAAGAAATTTCATTTCATCAAAACAGTTGACATTTTCATTTCACACCACTACAATGGTCTTACAACATAAAACCAGGAGGCATTCTGATATGTTAGTGAACATGAAAACCATTTTGGATGTAGCCAAGGCAAATAACTTCGCGGTTCCCGCCTTTAATACATCCAGCAACATGATTCTGACAGGCGTCATAAAGGAATCCATTGCACAGAACGCGCCGGTGATCATCGCCATTCATCCGGATGAACTGTCTTTTGTACAGGATTCCTTTGTGAAGGCGGTTATCGACGAGGCAAATCATGCGCCCATTCCCGTTTGCATCCATCTGGATCACGGCGGAAGCTTTGAGGACTGTGTCAAAGCCATCAGCCTGGGCTTCACCTCCGTTATGATTGATGGATCCCTGCTGCCCTTCGGTGAAAATGTTGCAGTTTGCAAGAAAGTTTGTGAAGTTGCCCACGCCGCTGCGAATTATGTCTCTGTGGAGGGTGAGCTGGGTACCATCGGCAACACCGACTCCATTGAAACCGGAAACAATGTCATCAAGTACACCGTTCCTGAGGACGCCAAGACCTTTGTGGAGGAAACCGGTATTGATGCCTTGGCAGTAGCCATTGGCACCAGCCATGGTCTGTACCCTGCGGGTTTTGTTGCCAAGCTGCGTATCGATATCCTGGATGCCATCAAGAACATGGTAGATGTCCCCCTGGTTCTGCATGGCGGCTCATCCAATCCGGATAGCGAGATTGCTGCAGCAGTGGAGCATGGCATCAACAAGGTTAATATTTCCAGCGACATCAAAGCCCCCTTCTATAAGAAGTGCCGGGAAGTCCTGCAGAACCAGAGCCTGCGGGAACCCAACGCAATCTATCCTTCCTGCATTGAGGTTCTGCGGGAGGTCGTTGCACAGAAAATCCATCTGTTCAACGCCGACGGCAAGGCAGACCTGTACCGTTAATCGGGAGGAGCTGCCATGTATGAGCAGGTACCCAATATCCTGAAGCTGGCACAGCAGAGCAATACTTCTGTGATTGCCTTTATCTGCATGGACTATGTTATGGCCCGTTCTGTGATCTATGCTGCTGAGGCTGTGAATACGCCGGCGCTGGTTATGCTCTTTCCGGAGCATGTGACCGTTCAGAAAACCACTGGTCTTCGGGGTTACGCAGAAATGGTTAAGGAACTGGCCGAACAGGTCAAGGTCCCCATTGGCCTGCATCTGGATCACAACAATTCCCTGGCCGCCATCACCGGGGCCATGGATGCTGGATTTCAGTCCGTTATGATGGATGGCTCCGCCAACACGCTGGAAGAAAACATCCGGCTCACCCGGCAGGTTGTTCAGGCCGCCCACGCCAGGGGCGTTATGGTGGAAGGGGAAATCGGCCATGTGGGTGCAGCTTCACAGGCAGACAACCGCAAAGAGGATCTGTTCACGAAGCCTGATGCGGCAACGCTTTTCTGCAGGGAAACCGGTGTAGATGCCTTGGCGGTATCCATCGGGAACGCCCACGGGGAATACAAGCAGACACCCCACCTGGATTTCAAGCGCCTGGCCCAGATCCGCGATATCACGTCCATACCTCTGGTACTCCATGGCGGCAGCGGTATTCCGGACGATCAGCTGCTGAAGGCTTTCTCTATGGGCATCCGCAAATTCAATCTCGGTACGGACTACCTGCGAAACTATTTTCAGGCGGTCAAAGAATTCACACTGGAATATGACCCGGTTTCCGATCCTGTCAAGGTAATTCAGATGCCGGAATATGTACAGTCCAGGCTTCAACCCTATGTGGAAAATCGGCTGAAGACCTTATGCAGATTCTAAAACCCGTCAACATCCGACACGGGTCGGAAAAAATAAAATGGAGGATTGAACATGAAAAAGCTGAGAACCCTGTCCCTGATTTTGGCAGTTGTTATGCTGCTGGGCATGCTTTCCGCCTGCTCCGGAAAACAGCCCGATCCCACTGTTGCCGCCGAAACCGTTGCCGAGACGGAAGCGGCTGCGGAAATGTCCTATGACGAGCTGGTTGAGCTGGCAAAGAAGGATGGGAAACTGGTATTCTACGGTGCCAATTCTTATCTGCAGGATGCTGCAACCAATTTCTCCGATGAATTTGGTATTGAGGTTGAGTTCACTCAGCTGGGCGAAACCGAGATGATCGAAAAGATTTCCGCTGAGTGCAAAACCGGCGCTCCCACCGCAGATCTGGTCTGCGCCCAGGATACCTACCGCGTCAACTCTGATCTGATCAGCACCGGCTATGCCATGAATTGGAACAACTCCCGCATTACCGCCATTACTGGTGAAGAAGATTGCACCGCCGTTATCTGGCAGTACGATACCAAAATGTTCATGTACAACCCCACTCTGGTGGGAGAAGATTGGGCCTACAACCTGTGGCGCATTACCGACCCCGAGTACTATGGACTGTTTACCTTCAAGGCTCCCACTTCCGAGGGCGTCAATCTGGATATGCTGACCATGCTGACCTCTGATGTCTATGCCCAGAAACTGGCCGAGGCTTACAAGGAATACTATGGTAAAGAAATCACCCTGACCACCGACAATGCCGGTTGGGAATTTGTCAAGATGATGTATGAAAACGGTGTTCTGCTGACGTCTTCTGACAGCACCTGTGCCACCACCATCGGAGATGTGAACCTCGACAAGACCTGGATGGGCTACTTCAGCACGCAGCGCTACAGCACCCAGGAGTCCAAGGGTATCAAGCTGGCCTATGACTACAACAATGCTACCCCCTTTGCCGGCTACACCTATCCTGTGTACGCCATCGTACTGAACGGCTGCCAGCATGAGTATGCCGCAAAGCTCTTTGCAGAGTGGCTGCTCAGTGAAAACGGCTACAAAGCTTTCGAGACCTACTTCGGCGGCTTCTCTGCCAACCCGGACAATGGCTATGCAACTCCCTATAGCTTTGATGATGTGAAGCCCTACCTGATCCAGGACGATGCGGACTACCTGATGGATGCCCGTGTTGAGATGGAAGACTTCCTGGACGCACTGCAGTAAACTCATATTCCGAATCCAATTCAAACTCCCGGCGTGATGGGTGTTGCATTGCAGCACCCATCACGGATATTACAGAGAGGTGATATCTTTTGAAAGCAACGTTGCGAAGAATCGCAACCTTTTTGCGAAAGCCTCAGAATATTATTCTGATTCTTCTGGTTATTTCCCTGGCGTATCTTGTGGTTTGGCCCTTGGTAAACATTTTCCAGGATACGTTCCTGGTACATCCCTCAGAGGTCAGCCGGGTAAAGCAAGAGGCAGGTACCTTTACAACTTATCACTGGACGAAGGTTTTTGCTTCCAGTGACAGCTACAAAACCTTTGTACAACCGCTGATTAATTCCATTGTTTGTGCAACGCTGTCGTGCACCATTGCCATTCTGGTGGGCGGCCTGTTCGCCTACTTGGTGATCCGCACGGATATGCGGGGCAAAAAATTCTGCTCTTCCCTGTTCATGCTGCTCTACATTATGCCGGCTTGGACCTTGGCCATTGCCTGGACCAACTTCTTCAAAAACCAGATGGTGGGCGGCGCCATGGGCCTGTTTGAGGCGGTAACTGGTCTTTCTACACCGAATTGGTTCGCCTATGGTCTGTTCCCGGTGGTGGTAGTCACCGGACTGCACTATTCCCCCTATGCCTATATCCTGATTGGCGGTATCCTGCGGAATATGGACTCCAATCTGGAAGAAGCTGCCCAGATTTTGAAGGCTTCCAGAGGCCGGATCTTCTGCCGGGTTACCATTCCTCTGGTACGCCCGGCCATTATGTCCACAATTCTGCTGGTTTTCGCCTCGGGCCTGAGTGTATTCTCCACAGCGCAGTTTCTCGGCTTGCCTGTTGGCTTCAATACATTGGCCACCAAAATGTACAGCTACTTAAACGGCACGAATCCTGGACGCGGGTATGTATATACCTTTGTCATGCTTTCGCTGAGCATGGTAGTTCTGTATATCAATCAGAAAATGCTGGGAACCCGAAAATCCTATACCACCGTTTTCGGAAAGAGTTCGAATGTGTCTCTTACCCGGCTGCGGAAAGCACGTATGCCGATCAGCGTTCTGGTCATTGTATTTACGGTATGCGTTACCATTCTTCCCTTTATCAGCTTCGCACTGGAGTCCCTGACCAAGGCAAAGGGCAACTACTCCCTGGATAATATGACGCTGCTGTATTGGATCGGTGAAAACGACGGCATCGGTCACGCCGGTGTTCTTCGGAATATGGATTTCTGGCGTTCCCTGAAAAATACCATTCTTCTGGCTGTCTGCTGCTCTCTGGGTGCCGGTACGCTGGGCTGCCTGGCAGGTTATGCGATGGCCCGGAAGTGGGGCACAAAGCTGGCCACTGTGGTCAACGGCCTGACTTTCATGCCCTACCTGATTCCCAGCATCGCACTGTCTGCCGTATACCTTTCCATGTTCTCTGTCCAACGGGGCATTATCCCAGCGCTGTATGGCAGTTTCTTCCTGCTGGCACTGATTGGCACCATCAAATATCTTCCCATGGCTTCCCGATCCGGACTGAATTCCATGTTCCAGATCAGCGCCACCATTGAGGAATCCGCGCAAATCATGGGTGTGCCCTGGTACAAGCGGATGCTGCGGGTGCTGGTGCCCATTCAAAAAACCAGTATTCTCTCCGGTTACCTGCTGCCGTTCATCAGCTGTATGCGAGAAATGGAGTTGTTTGTGATGCTTTATACTCCCAGCTCCATGCTGCTGACCACGCTGCTGTTCTTCTACAATCAGAAGGGATACGATCAGTTTGCCAATGCGATTACCTTGATCATCGTCATTGTTATTGTGACCTTCAACGCACTCATCAATAAAATCACCGGTGCTTCCATCGATTCCGGTATTGGAGGGTAAAACAAATGTCCAATCAATCCAATAACATTGTGCTGAAGCATGTTACAAAGAAGTTTGGAAAAACTTACGCGGTGCGGGACCTGAACCTGGAAATCCCGGCCAACAGCTTCATCTCCCTGCTGGGTCCCTCTGGCTGTGGCAAGACCACCACCCTGCGCATGATCGCCGGCCTGGAAACCCCTACCGAGGGAGAGATCTGGATTGGCGACAAATTGGTGTTCTCTGCCAAGGAAGGGATTGACGTTCCTGCCAGCAACCGGGGAATCGGTTTTCTTTTCCAGAATTATGCCCTATGGCCCCACATGACCGTATATCAGAACATCGCCTTTGGCCTGGAAACGCTGAAATGGAAAAAGTCCGCCATTCAGGCCCGGGTTCAGGAGATGTGCGAACTTTTGCAGCTATCGGAATATATTCAGCGCTATCCCAGCGAACTTTCCGGCGGCCAGCAGCAACGTGTTGCGATTGCCCGGACTCTGGCCACAAATCCATCCATTCTTCTGATGGACGAGCCGCTGTCCAACCTGGATGCCAAGCTGCGTCTGGATATGCGGGCCGAACTGAAACGCCTGCACAGTACCACAAAAGCAACATTCGTCTATGTTACCCACGATCAGATGGAGGCCATGGCACTGTCTACTTCCATCTGTCTGATGAAGATGGCGGTCCTGCAGCAGTACGCGCCACCGCTGTCCCTGTATGGAGAACCGGTTAACAAGTTTGTGGCAGGATTCGTGGGCAACCCTTCCATTAACTTCGTGGATTTTGATCACGAGCAGATGCAAGGCGATTCCGTACTGTCTCGGGAAGGTGTCAGCTTTGCCGCTAAAGTCAGCGTTAACAAGGCTAACGGCCGGATCCTGAGCAAAAAGGTTTGCGTAGGCATACGCCCGGAGGATATTCACATTGACAACACCTCCCCACTGAAGGGTGAAGTCATCTCCGCATTTCCCTACGGCATGGAGACCACGGTGATGATCCGGTTCCTGGGGGCAGACATGCGCAGCGTTGTGTTCGGAAGTGTGGATTTTACACCGGGACAGCAGGTTGGTGTCTCCATCAATGGGAGCAACATCTGTTTCTTCGACCCGGAGACCGAAGCGTTGGAAGCCATCGGGTCCATGGAACTTCGGCAATAAGGATACTAAGCCGGTGCGGAAACAATTTTCTTTCCCGCCGGCTTTTTTACATTACACGCTTTTTTTTCTTTTCAAAATGTGATACAATTATGGACAAAAAAAGTTTTAATAGTCTGATCGGTTTTTTTAGAAAAAAGACGGAAATGGGGAGATAGCTATGAGAACACAGTCCGTTACCGACCTGATTCAGGAGCGCAGAGATTCTCTTTCTCCTACAGAGCAGAAAATTGCGGATTATATTCTGAAAAACACATCTCAGGTCGTTCACTTCACAGTGAAGGACCTGGCGTCCGCCAGTGATGTCAGTGAGGCCACAGTGATCCGTATGTGTCAGCACATAGGTTTTTCCGGCTTCTGGCCTTTACGGACAGCACTGACAGCGGAGGTGGCAAAATATCAGCTGGAAGCAGAACGCAAAGCTGCACCAGGGGGAGATATGGCGCTGGATATCCTCAGCCAGTTTTGCTCTATGATCGAAAATCTGAAGCGCAATCTAAATTACGACGAAGTCAACGCTGTGGTGGAGCTGATTAAGCAATCGGACACCGTTCATCTGATTGCAGCAGGTAACACAACCCCTTTGATTGAACACATGGGCTTTCGCCTGGGGCGTCTGGGTGTTCGCAATACCTTCAGTGGTGTGGATTCCTATTTCCTCAACCAGATCAATCTTGCCGAAAAAAACGACCTGGTGCTGGCAGTTTCCCAATCTGGCGCCTCAAAAAGCGTGATTGACGGTGCAGCTTTGGCAAAGTCCAAGAATCTGAAAATAGCCGCCATAACTGCCTATAAAAGCTCCGCTCTGGCAGCCCTTGCGGATCATGTCATCATCTGCAAGGGAGATTACAGCCGATTCGATATTTATGTAACCTACAACCATTTGGCGGAGATGGCCGCCATTGAATTGATTGTGGCGCTTCTGGAGCGCAGCGAAGCTGTTCAGAAACGGGCAGAGGAAATGAACACGCTGAACCTGGAGATTATTTCCGATGTAAAGCAGTGATACCACAAAACTCAGTCAGAGATGAATTGGAAAAATAGCGGTAACCAATGGTGAAGAATCGCACAATAGAAAAAGTACGCCCAATTGAAGTGACCCCCAAAAGTTAGACAAAGTTTTAAAGAAAAAATTGTTCAAGCAACCGAAAGGGCTTGTTGTCTGTGAAGAGCAGGCGGCAGGCCCTTCAGCTTTGCCTTGATACGGTGGTTGTTATAGTAGTCCAGGTAATCGCCCAGTTCTCGCTTGAAGTGCTCCATGGATTGGAATTTCTGCAGATAGAGCAACTCACTTTTGAGCAGGCCGAAGAAATTCTCCACCACGGCATTGTCCAGACAGTTACCCTTTCGGCTCATACTTTGCCGGATACCCTTGTTTTTCAGCATCTGCTGATATTGTCTGTGCTGGTAGTGCCATCCTTGGTCAGAATGAAGAATCAACCCTGTCCCATCTGGAATTGTCTGAAAGGCTTCGGAAAGCATGGTGGTTACCATGCTCAGAACCGGTCGGTCTGAGATGGTGTAGCTGACCAGATAACCATTGTGCAGATCCAGAATGGGAGAAAGATATAGTTTCTGCCCAAACAGAATGAATTCCGTTACATCCGTTACCCACTTCTGGTTTGGCTTGTCTGCATGAAAGTCTCTGTTCAACACATTGGGTGCAGTCTTGCCCACTTCCCCTTTGTAGGAGCGATATTTCTTCATCCGGACACGGCAGACGAGTCCAAGCTGTTTCATAAGCCGCTGCACTGTCTTGTGGTTCAGAGCAAAGCCTCTGCTGTGCAGCACCGTGGTAATGCGCCGATAACCGTATCGGCCCTTGTTTTCGTGGTAGATAGCACAAATTTCTTCTTTTGCTCCTGCATATTTATCTGCCTTTTGCATCCGCTTCAGTTGGTAGTAGAAGGTGGCTCTTGGCAGCTGAGCGATTTCCAGCAGAAGGGGTAAGGAATGGTTTGGCCTCAGTTTCTGAACTACCAGGGCTTTTTCCACTGGCGTCGCTCTCTCTCCAAAACCAAGGCTTGCAAGTTTTTTAAGTATTCATTCTCCGCACGCAGCCGCTGCACCTCGGCCAGCAGATCCGATTCTACTTCTTTCGGCAGTTTCCGAGGCCGGCCTTTACTTCCACGGCCACGCCGTTCCACCGTGAAGCCTTCCGGTCCGTCGGTCAAGTAAATCCGTTCCCAGTCCTGAATCCGATGATGGCTGTTGATCTCGAACCGCCGCGCTGTTTCTCTGTAGCTCAGCTTTTTCTCCCGCATGGTTTCTATCACCATTTTCTTGAATTCTGGTGTATATCTTTTATCTGCTATTCCCTTTGGCATATTAAATCACCCCATCTGTTAGATAGTATATCATACTGTCTAACAAATGGGGTGCAGTTCAAATGCAGCTTGGGGCGTACTTTTTTTGCATGCCAGGTCACAGCTCCCTTTTGAGTGCTGTCAAACGGCATATTGCACACAGGCTTTGAATATGGTCATAGCAGGTGACTCTGTTCGGTTGTGACCGTTCCTGTCAGTATCAATTTTCTCCTCAGCTTTCAGATCAGTATCGTTTTCATATCGACAGCAGATGGGGAATCGGATTCTGAAGCGATATTTCAGCATCACATCCAGGAAAGGGTCCTGGGCTGCCGTTCTATGGAAAGTATCCACAGGCAGCACTTTCTTCCCTCCTTCTGCACAAATTCCTCTCATTTCCCCTTCAATCTGCTTTCCCTGTGGTTTCTTGAGAATGCCAACAAAGGAACACCTCAGATGATTCCATGATAGCAAGCCTTTCAAAAGAAGAAATGTATGTTCATATTGGATGAAAGGTTGTTTTTCCACATCAATGTTTCCGGAATTTAGGGCAGCGCCCGGGGAGGTGACCGTTATCCGAAAAATGGCGCCGGTGAATATGATCGTGTATTATCCCCAAACGGAGAAAGGAAAAGAAGAGCTGGCCCGGCGAGTGGCAGAAGTTCACGCCGATGCAGCGGTTCGGCGGCTGAAATCGCTAAACTGCCCAACTCGGCAAAAACTGGAACTGCTGGATGCGGTCATGGATACCGCGCGAAAGAATCAAAAACAGGAAACCAACCGAATCAGATAATCCCCTTCCAAAGCAAGCCGCCTCCCGGTTTCATACCAGGAGGCAGCATTTTTGCATCTTTGGGAATCAAGTTGTAACTTCGTCGGATTTAGATGCATCAGCAGTATAATAGTCACGGATTTCTCCTGAAATCTCCCGGATACACGGGACGTTCCAGCTCTTCAGGAAGCCCCTCTGTCAGTGGTCATAGGCAATCGGATTTGACAAACCTTTTTCCAATAGTAACCAATGGTCTTACATGTAGATGCAGCTTCCGGCAAATTCCTATTTTCTCGCTTCATCATAGCCAATGGGGCCTTCGTAGACCAACAGCTGGGTGGCGCCGTCATCGGAAAGATAGATATCCCGATAAGCATAGGTGGACTGATAATCCACATAGCTTTTAATCGTCACTTTCCACATGCCCGTCCCCTTGTCCCGCAGCACCTCCAGGGACAGCTCATTTTCCAGATTCGGGTATTCCTGCACCGCCAGTCGGGCCGCCTCCAACGGGCCCGTCACCGGGCTTGTGCCCTGGTTGATGAAACCATCTTCCCGGATGTTGAATGCGTCGGCAGTGTACTTGGCCTTGGCTTCCTCCCAGGAGAAGTCCCGGACAACCAGATTTTCCGTATAGGACCGGATCTTTGCGTTGATTTCCTCGGCGGTATCCTCATAAATCTGAATGGAATAAACAGATTCCACTCCATCTGACTTGGTCTTGTACTCCATGTAGCACAGATTGCCGTTATCATCAAACTGATAGGTCAGCTGGGCAGATGCCTCGTCGTATGGCAGACCGACCACATCCCAGGTCTGGCAGAAGCGAACCATTTTATCGCTGACCACACCGATTCCCTCGGGGAAGGAAATGGATTTGTTGCTGCGCTCGAAGAAAAGCATATTGAAATCTTCTGTAATGGAACCCCAGGTCCATCCTCCCTGGTCGGGGGACAGGGTACCCAGCTGCATACCCAGCACTTCACTGCTGAGCACCTCCGGATTTGCACGGACGCCTACATACCCCGCCCCCTGATAGCGTACCATGGTATCCGTCCGGGGAAATAACTGTTTGTCCTGCTCCGTCCATTCCTCCTGGGGTGCTTCCGGGCCATTGTGCTGTGAGATGCGCAGGAAGTCATCCCCATTGACCCAGTATTCCACCTGGGAGCTGCGGCCCGAAACCGACAGCCAATGGATCGTGTCCCGACTCTTCAGTTCCTCCAATGCGGCGTAGCACCGCTCCACCGCCGCAGTCTGTTCGGCGGTATTGGATTCGTTGACGAAGATTTGGAATTCGGCGTAGCCTACGCATTTTCCGCCGCCGTCAGACATGCGTTCAAAGGTTTTTCCCATGCGGTATGTACCGGCAGACAACGGGCCGTACCGATCGCTCCAGTCCGTAAAGACCATGGTGTACATCCCATGTCCCAGAGTGTAGCTGGCGTCGGTCCACTGGGGCTCGGCGATTGGTTCTACCTTCTCCCAGCCGGTGTCCGTCTGCTTTTCCAGCCAGTAGGTATTGTCGGTATGAATGACCATGTCGTATCCCTCAGACTGACAGAACCAGACCTCGCTGCCGTACTGGGTCAGAAGGTCGTCATCCACCCGGAATTGGATCCCCCATTCCTGCATCCGCTGCGCATCCGGGGTGGGCTCTTCCAGCTTGGAGGGGTGGATAGAATCCATGGGAACAATGTGTTCTTTGGCGGTTTGGAAGGCATAGTCCATATCGCTGAGGGGGTTTTCCCCCATCCAGTTGCTGAACATAAAGATATCTGCGCTCTTGCGGCTAGGATTCTCGATGCGCAGACCGGTCATGATCCCCTCCGCGTTAAAAAAGGCTTCCACCGGCTGGGTAATCGTCTGCCCGGTTTCGTCGGTAAAATGGGCGCAGAAGGAAAGCTTTTCATAGGAGACTCCGGAATCATTGGTTTTGCTTTCCCGGACAATGTCCGTCAGAACCTTTCCCTCCAGGCTGAACTCTTCCACCAGGGAATCCAGCAGCGAATCCTCCTCCCCATAGGCCACCCAGCCACCCTCGCTGCCGTCGATGAAGGTATAGTGGACGCCGTCGAGAACCATGTGGCCTTCTTCGTTGCTGTGATCCGTGGAGGTCCAGAGGGTATTTTCTCCATCCTTGTGGAAATTTGCCTGCCAGCCCACACTGCCGTCATTGCTTAAATCGGCGAAGGTCAGACTGTAGCGTTCCTGGGAGAAAATGGCATCCCAGGCTTTCTCCAGCTGTATTGCTGTCTGCTCCTGTTCGGTCAGGGGTGCCTGGGAGTAGGTATCGCTGGGAAGCTCCACGATCACCGGCTCCGCCTTTTTCTCCGGGCTGGTCAGCAGGCAAATGGCCACAAAGAAGAAGGCCAGCACCCCCAGCAGGCTGATCCAGAAGCTGGGCTTTTTGTACTTCAGCACATTCAGAATCCGCTGCTTTACGCTCACTTCTCCGAAGGCCACCGGATTGGCAGAAAAGTGCATTTGCTTGCTGGAGCACGACAGCAAAGCGGCAGAATAGGCCTTTCTCTCATCCAACTCCATAAACTGCACCACCCGCTCATCGCAGGCCATTTCGATGTCCTTGCACAGCAGGATGTAGGCCACCCATACCAGGGGATTGAACCAGTGCAGTGCCAGCGCCAGGAATGCAATCATTTTGATCCAGTGGTCGCCTTTGTCCAGATGGGTTCTCTCGTGTTCCAGAATATGCTTCCGGGCCTGACGGTTCATACCAAAGGGGATATAGATCCGGGGCTTGATAAACCCAAGAATAAAGGCAGTATCGATCCCATCGCACTCCCAGCCGCCCCGGATTTTCACTGCATCCGCCACCTTACGCTTCAGTTTCAGATAGGAAACCAAGCTGTAAATGCCAAAGCAGGCAGCGATGACGCCCCAAACCCAGGGTAAAACAGCGGCCCATTTCTGAGCAGCCAGTCCCATATCCGGAAGCGTGAACGCCGGCTGCAGGCTGAGATCACTGCGAATCTCAATGGGCATCAGCAGACGGATTCCCGCCAGCAGCCACAGAAGGCAGATATACTTTCTCGGTGTCTTCCGCAGCACAAGCCGCAGAAAAATCACTGCCAGAATCACAACACTTCCGTGGATACTGGCTGTTGCCAGATTTTCCAGAAACGCTTTCATGGTTATTCCTCCTCGTAG
>DVGO01000048.1 GCA_018712645.1 Candidatus Faecousia faecavium
AGCATCCCACCACCAAATAGCCAAGTGAAAACAGGAAAAACAAGCTATATTCCGATATCCTTTCACTGTACTTTACAAGAGCGAACGAAATTGTCACAAATACCAGCAGCACAACAACCCAAAGCAGTCCAGCGTTTTCAAAAATGACGTATTCATAGATGTCCATATATCCCGAGAATATCAAATTGCTGCCAAAAATTGCCAAAAGACACAGCAAACCGATTACAGCCACACCGTAGGCACATAACTGATACATCCAATTACCCTTTTTCAATTCTCTCCATCCTTTCTCCTGTAGCAATCGGACACCGGGCAAGGGAAAAACCTTGTCAAAGTTCTTATATTGCTAATATTGTCAAAGGAGTCACTTTTTGTAACTCGGTTATACAAGCGGTTGTACATCTTTCAAAGTCAACATCATTTTATAATGATTCCAACAATATAATATATAATATCACAAACTTATATTTTATTCAACCCCGCACCTATGGGATCGTGTGCTGGCAGCAGGTGTTTACATCGGTATCTGTCTTTTTCCGTCAGAAATGCCTATTACAATTAATCAGTTTTTCCGCTTCCCACTTAGATATCATTGCACCACAGAATAAGTGTTTTTTTGCATCAACAAAGGATTTCTGCCATACAATGCTGAGCCGGTCAGGGAAATTCCCTGACCGGCTGATTTTTGTTATTTTCGGGAATAGTAGTCCTCCAGCGCCTGTTCCGCCTGGGACAGTTCCTCTCCTGCCCGGTCAAATGCACTTTGGGCTTTGGAGACTGCGCTGTTGTAATTTTCCTGAGCCTGGGATTGTTGGTTCTTCCGCTGTTCCCGGCTGGCTGCTTCCTGGCTCCAGGCATCCTGAACGGATAGCTGCTGCTTTTGCATTTCCTGCTTCTGATGCAGGATTTCCTCGTCCAGGTAGTCTAAGTCCAGGGTGAACAACACATCCCCCTGCTTCACCTGCTGACCTTCGTTGACGTAAACCCCGGCAATCCGCAATCCTGCTTCGGTGGTCACCGCCTGCTCCTGGTTCTGCACCGTTTTTCCGGTCAGCACTACCTGATGGGAAATGGTTCCGCCAGCCGGCGCCTGGGTGGTAACCACTGCAATGCCATGTTGGTAAGCCGCCCGGGACAACAGGGTAAAGGCCGCCATTGCGGCAAAAAATCCCCCGGTCAGTTTCCAGATTTTTTGTTTTTCTATTTTCCAATTCATCTCAGTCTTTTCCTCCCGACAGCGCGATTCCCTGTTCCAGATATTCCTGACAGGAGATAAACAGCAGCAGCGCCGGAATCAGCATCAGCAGTGCCGCCGCAAATCCCATGCCGATGTCCTTCAGCTGAATCTGGGGAAGAAACAGCGACAGCGGCCACAGTGACTTGGTCTTTAAGTACGTCATAGGCTGCTCAATCAAATTCCAGGAATCCAGAAAAGACAGGATTCCCACAGCCATAATGCCCGGCATGCCCAAAGGGATGCCGATTTGCCAGAAAATCCGCACCTCTCCCGCTCCGTCCATCCGGGCGGCCTCCAGAATTTCTCCCGGGATGGCCAGGAAAAAGCGATGGAGCAGGAATACCGGGAAGGTAGAAAACACCGCCGGGAGAATCACCGCTCCCAAGGTATCCAGCAGCCCCAAATCCCGCACCACCAGATACTGCGGATACATCAGCACCTGAAAGGGCATCAGCATCAATACAATATAGCCGCTGAGGATTTTCCCTTTTCCCGGCAGGGGCAGTTGGGCCAGTGCCCAGGCAGCGGTCACGCCCACCAGCAGCTGTCCTGCCAGAATGCCCAGGGTGATGGTCACGGAATTCCAGAACATGACAAAGAATTCCGGTGCATCCATCAAAACCTGTACCAGCGGTTCCAGCGTCGGCGCCCGTGGCAGGAAAGACCAGGTAACCATGTCCTTTTCCCCGGTGAACACCGGAGCCAGATTGGCCTCCAGCTCCCATTGGGACGAGAACGCCCCGGTAATGCCAAACCAGATGGGAAAACACAGCATCAGCGCCAATCCGGCCAATGCCATCCCCAGCAGAATTTTCTGCACTTTGTTCATTCGCTACTCCTTTTTGTCCCAGGCTTTTCCCAGCAGTCCGATGAGAACAAACACCACCAGGGAGGTCATCACCGAAGCGGCGGCGATTTTGTCAAAATCCAGTTCCCGGAACCAGTTGTTGTAAAGATGCTGCATCAGATACATGCTTTGCTGGGGGTAATCCCCCGCCACCAGCCAGGCTTCCCGGAACACCTTGAAGGAATTGAGCAATGACAATACGGCGATGGTGTAGCCGGTGCCTTTCAGGCTGGGCAAGGTAATATAGCGCAGCACCTGCCACCCTTCAGCGCCGTCTACCCGGGCCGCTTCGTAAATACTCTCCGGAATCGCCGCCAGTCCCGCTGTCCACAAAACCGTGGTATATCCCAAGTTCCGCCACAGATAGCTGATTACCAGCATCCAGAACGAGGCGTCGGTTTCCATCCAGCGAATTCCCTCGCCGGTGATGGGAATCAGAATTCCGTTCAGCAGTCCCTGTTCGTGAAATAACACCTTCCACACCAGTACCACCGAAGCCGCCGGAACCGCCATTGGCATCAAAAACCCACTGCGCAGTCTGCCGCCAATACCCGGCAGCGCCCGCAGCCCAAGGGCCAGTCCCAAAGAAATGACCAGAAGAAGGGGAATACAGATCAGGGTAAACCGGGTGGTATTGGCAACTGCCAGCCGGAATGCACCATTGTGTAAAACGGTAGCGTAATTCTGAAATCCAACCCAACGGCCTCCCACTGCGCTTTGAAAGGAGCCCAGCAGCACCCGAAGCATAGGCACCAGCGTGAAGATCAGCGCTCCCAACAAATTAGGCAGGAGAAACGCCCAGAAAATCCAGATTTTTCCAAATCCTCCACGCTGCTTTCTTTCCACCCGGTTTCCTCCTAGTTTTGTCGCTTCCAATCAGTGTACTTTCGTTGGCTCTAAACAGTCTCTAAAAGGAGATGGAAATCACTTGGACGAAGGGGCCATCTGGGTATGCTAGAATATGGCTACAACCGGATGGGCGCAGCACAGATCCGTTTCGGCTCAGAATTGACTGTTTCCTGAAAGTTTCGGTTTACTAGCAGCATACAGCAGAAAGAAAAGAAAGTGGAGGAATTACGTTATGGCAGAAATTCGGAAAAAAATCAAAACCTGTCCCAATGGGCATCCTTATGACCCCGCCCGCTATCAGAGCTGTCCCTATTGCAGCAGCGGCAGTTTCGCGCCAACCCTGGACCCCTTCTCTACTGACATAAACGAGAATCATCCCCCTGTCCCGGCGGCAGAAAGCGGCAGCCCCTTTGCGCCAACAATCGACCCAAATGGCCGTTTGTCAGGGCAGATGCAGCAGACAATGTCCGTCGACCCCAATACTCCTGCCGGCGCTCCTTCTCCGGTGGTGGGCTGGCTGGTTGTGCTGAAAGGCCCCTGCCGGGGAGCGGACTATCGGATTCATGTGGGTTACAACTACATCGGACGGACCAGAGGAGATATCTGCATTCCCGCTGACGCAACCATTTCCGCAGAACGAGATTCCAGCGTTACCTACGTTCCTCAGACACGGGGCTTCTACATTGCCCACGAGCAGGGAAAAAATCCCCTGCTGCTCAACGGCAAACCGGTGATCCGGGAGGCTGAGCTGAAAAATTATGACCGGATCACCATCGGCAGCACAACACTGATTTTTGTAGGTCTGGCAGGAGAGCAGTTTGACTGGAGTGAGGACTGAAGCCATGACAATATGGACTGTCCTTAATCTGGCAGCAGCCCCAGACTTTCCGCAGCGCACGGACTTCACATCGGACGCTTTTGAGGGTGTATACCAATTCCTGGCTGCCTGCCCACGGTTTGTTTGGATTATGGGGGGCGTGATTGGCATTCTTTTCCTCTGCAACTGTCTGCTTTTGCTGCGCGTCAAGCAGCAAAAGCGCCCGGGAAAACAAAGTCCCAGGCAGCGGGGTAAAATTGGTTCCATTCATGTAGGCAAAGTACATGGTCAGGGTTCCCGGGAGTATCAGCAGGACAGCTTCGGCATCTCAGATCCCCAAAGATTGGACAGCTGCGGTGTGCTGGCAGTTGTGGCGGATGGTATGGGTGGTTTGAAAAACGGCGATGAAATCAGCAGCGCCGCAGTGGAAACCATTTTGGATGGCTTTTTATATTCCCAAGGACAAGGCACTCCGGAGCAGGTTCTTCTGATGCTGACACAGTGGAGCGTCCGGGAGATCAATGCCATGTTGGGGCCTGACCATTACCGAAGCGGCGGCTCTACCCTGGTTGCGGGACTGATCAAAGACGGCGCTTTCAGCTGGGTCAGTGTAGGCGACAGCCGCATCTGCCTGTGCCGCTGCGGAACCCTGATTCCCCTTACCCGGGAACATGATTTCAAGCAGAAACTGGCATTGCAGGCAGTCAATGGAGAAATTCCCCTGCAGGATGTGTATACCGACAAACGCAAAGACGGACTGGTAAGCTTTCTGGGTATGGGAGCGTTGGAACAGATCGATTTTCCATCCCAGCCCCTGCCGCTGTTTCCCGGTGACCGTCTGATTCTGATGACCGACGGCGTATACAACGCACTGACGGACAAGGAGATTCTGGAAGCTTTGGAAAAGGGTGCCGATGACGCGGCAAAAGCTCTGCAGGCAGCCATTGAACGCAAAGGCTACCAGGACCAGGATAACTACACAGCTGTCATTCTGACCTGCGAAGCAGAACCGGCAGCATCCAGGAAAAAGGAGGGAAGAAAAAAGCCGTGATTTCTACATTCTGGTATTCCGATACTGGCGGCCGCCCTTGCAATGAGGATGCCGTGCAGATAAAAACCACGAAAAACAACCAGCTTCTGGCGGTGCTTGCCGACGGCCTGGGCGGTCACGGCGGCGGACAGATTGCCTCTTCCATCGCCGTGGAAACCGTCTGCGCAGGCTGGAACGGCAGCAGCACCCCGGCGGCATTGACCGAACTGATTACGCAAGCCCATCGCAGCATTTTAAGCCGCCAGGCACCGGATCTTCCCATGAAGTCCACCATCGTGGCACTTTCCCTTTCTGCCGATCATGCGGACTGGGCCTACGCCGGCGATTCCCGGCTGTATCAGTTTTTCAATGGCAATCTGGTACGGCAAACCCGGGATCACAGCGCTTCCCAAATCGCCGTACTGCTGGGGCAAATCACCCCGGATCAAATCCGGTTTCACGAGGACCGAAGCAGAATCTTCCGTGCCTTGGGTCAGGAAGGCGGCTTAAATGTGGACACCGGCAGCACACCATTATCCCCTGGCAATCACGCATTTTTACTGTGCAGCGACGGATTCTGGGAATATGTCTATGAGTCGGAGATGACCCGCACACTGCAATCCGCCGTATCCGCTGAGGATTGGATCGGGCAGATGCGCCGGATTTTGTCCCAACGCATCCCTTCTGACAACGATAACAATACGGCAGCTGCAATATGGCTGCAAATACCTGAGAGGAGAGAATCAAGATGAAACAAAAATGGATTGCGCGGATTGGTATCTTTTTCTTGCTGGTATGTCTGGTATGCAGCGGCTGCGCCAGAAATGATTTTACTTATCTGGATGCCAAAAATGGCGTTGCCCGGGTCTACTGTATCCTCCGTACAGAAGATGGCAGTGCGATTTCCGGTTCCTCCGGCAGCGGCTTTTTCATTGGGGAAAACGGAAAAGACCCGGAATATTTGATTACCAATTACCATGTGGTCGAGGATTACATTGCCGCCGGTGCCGGAGAGTGGGTAACCGTTGCCGTAGATGAAGATACCGCACTTACCCTAAAGGCCTATGTGGAAGTCTACTTTGATGCAGAGACCTTCACCCCCGCCAATGTGGTCAGTTACAACGAAACCGCTGATGTAGCCGTTTTGCGATTGAACACCCCTACCGACCAGCGTGTTGCGCTGACACTGCTGGAACCCACGGAAGAAATGGTAGGAACCCAGGTGTATGGCATCGGTTTCCCCGGTTTATCGGATAACAGCATTATGGATGCTGCTTCCTCCAATGGCATACAGGACATGACGGTTACCAGCGGCACCATTGGAAGACTTTTGACTTCCTCCGGCTCCGGCGTCCGGCGGATTCAGACCGACATGGTAATTCAGCACGGAAACTCCGGTGGGCCCATGGTCAACAGTCAGGGCCAGGTCTTGGGAATCAACTCCTGGGGCGTATCGGATTCAGACACCCAGGAGCAAAATTACTACGCCTGCAACATTGCCGAAGCCATTTTGCTGCTGCAGCAAAACAACATTCCCTACACCCTGGCCTCCGGTGCCGCCGCGGTAAACCCGCTGGTCATGGCAGCAGCAGGTGTTGTGGTCATTCTGCTAATCATTGTGGTATTTTTGTTGGCAAAGCGCAAGCCCTCCTCCCGCAAACCCGTCTCTTCCTCCGATATTCCCGCCCCCACTGGGGAGGACTCCGGATATCGGCTTCAGGGCGTCAGCGGCGCACTGAGCGGGCAGCGGTATATGATCCGCAAATCCGGCTCCCTGATGCTGGGACGCAATCCGGAGCTATGCAACGTAATTTTCCCCAATGTACCCGGTGTCAGCGGAAAGCATTGCACAATATGGTACGATCATGGTAAACTGTATCTGCAGGATCTGAACTCCACCCACGGCACGTTCCTGACATCGGGGGCGAAACTGATTGCCAATCAAGCCGTGGAAGTGCATGCAGGCGACAGTTTCTACCTGGGTTCTCCCCAGGAACGATTCCTGATCGCCGAAAAGCGAGGGAACTGATATGGATGTCATGGAACATTGCCTTCCCTCCGGCTACCTGCTCCAGGGCTCCCGCCACAGCTTCCGGTTGGAGCGGGTTTTGGGAAAAGGAGGGTTCGGAATCACTTACCAGGGCCAGGAAACCGTATCCGGCATCCAGGTTGCGGTGAAAGAATATTTCCCAAATGTATGCAAACCCTGCCGCATGCCCGATGGAGCCATAGCCCCGCTGTCCCAGTATCAGAGGGCTTACGAGCAAGGCAAGAAAAGCTTTTTGAATGAAGCTGCCATGCTCAAAGCCTTGGATGAAATCCCCTCGGTGGTTCGCATTCTGGACTTCTTTTCCGCCAATGGCACAGCCTATATGGTCATGGAATACCTCAACGGCACAACCCTTCGCAAATTGGTTGAGCAAGATGGTCCCATTCCCATCCGCACCTTGCTGCCCAGGCTGCTTCCTCTGATGAACGATATCAGCGCCATGCATCAGCGAGGTGTGCTTCACCGGGATATTGCACCGGACAACATCATGTGGATGCCGGACAATTCCATGAAGCTGCTGGATTTCGGCTGTGCCCGGGCTATGGAAGACGGCCGCTCCATGACCGTCCAGCTGAAGCCGGGCTTCGCTCCTTTGGAACAATATCAGACCCGTGGTCAGGGGGATTATACGGATTTGTATGCCCTGTGCGCTACCATTTACTACTGTATCACCGGCCTGGTTCCCCCTTCTGCACCGGAGCGTATTTTTGCACTGAACGACAACCAAGCCGATCCGCTTCCCCACCCCAGCGCCTTGGGCGTCCATCTGTCTGCGGATTTGGAAAACCTGCTGATGTGGGGTCTGGCCGTTGATCCCAATCAGCGGCCCCAGACTGTTGAGCAGTGGTCTGCACGGATTCAGGCGCTTGTGCCCGCTCCCACGATTGCGGATGCATCTGCAAAGAAGCTCCCCTTTTCTGCCAGAGAGCGGCTGCTGATTGGTTTGGGCTGTGCGGCTGGAATTGTCATTGTTATTCTTTTGATTTGTCTATTATGAAAACACTTGAAAATACACGGATATTCAGGAGGCTGCAGAAGTGAAACCTAAACTGAAATACTGTCCGTATTGCATGACTCCTGTAACGGACGGAGAAAGCTGCCCCGGCTGCGGTTTGACCGCAGGCACCTATGTCCCCTCCCCGCACCACTTGCGCCCTGGCACCATACTTATGGATCGCTACCTGGTCGGCCGTGCTTTGGGAGAAGGCGGGTTCGGCATAACCTACATTGGCTGCGATCTGCGGCTGGAGCTGAAAGTTGCCATTAAGGAATACTATCCTGTGGACAAAGCCAGCCGCAACGCTTCCCAGTCCCCGGACTTGGTCGGATACAGCGTCGGCCCTGCCCGGGAAGGGTTTGAACGAGGAAAGAAAAAGTTCCTCAACGAAGCCAGAACCATGGCAAAAATGGATAAGCAGCAGGCGATTGTAAGCGTGCGGGACTATTTTGAAGCCAACAACACCGCTTACATCGTCATGGAGTACATTGAAGGCACCACCTTTACAGACCTGGTGGCACAAAAAGGCGGACGGATTCCGCCCCAAGAATTATTTTCCATGATTGAGCCGCTGTTCAAGGCGCTTACCACGCTGCACAAGTATGGTCTGATTCATCGGGATATTTCCCCGGATAACCTGATGCTGGAAAATGGAGAAGTTCGGCTGATTGACTTTGGCTGCGCCCGGGAAAGTGACCATGGAAACGAAACCCTGACCATTACCCTCAAGCACGGCTATGCCCCCATTGAACAATATCAGCAAAAAGGCCAAGGTCCCTGGACGGATGTCTATGCGTTGTGCGCCACAATCTATTTCTGTCTGGTGGGCCAAAAGCCGCCCCAGGCATTGGATCGCATTGGGGGCGAAACCTCTCTGATGCTGCCCAGCAAACTGGGGGTGGGGATTACCCAGCAGCAGGAAGCTGCCATATTAAAGGGACTGAATCTTTCCCCCCGGGGGCGGTTTCAGTCTATGGAAGAGCTGCATGGTGCATTATATCCGGCCATTCCGGAGCAGGAGGCCATCCCGAATCCCCAGCCGGAAGAAATGCAGGAAATTGCATTCGACACGACACAGGAGCCAACCTTGGACCAGGACGTGGAGAAATCCGCCCATCCCCAGCATTCCATTTCCCCATTTGCAAACATTCCAAAAAAATGGCTTCCCTGGCTTGCCGGGGCCGCAATTTTACTGGTGGTGGTTTTGGCTGTGGGTTTGCTGCCCAAAACCCCAACGGACACCCCCGTCTTGCCCACCAGCGTGGCGGATGCATCGGTTTTTCAGGAGTCTGCCTATATTCTGTCAGAATCGGACACCAATATGGAGCGACTTGAGCAGCTCATGGACGATCCTGGTGTTTCGGCTCTGGTTCTGCCGGAAGGACAAACTGCCCACATCACCTATTTGGATGATGGGAATCTGTTTTCCCTGACCAAACCGCTTCAGATAGCGGATGGCGCATACCTGCGCGTGGATGCTATGGAAATTGACGCAGGCGGTTATCTGGAAGTGCTTGGCATGCTGGACAGCGCCAGCGGCGATCTGCGGCTGAAAGGAGATGTGCTGCGTCTGTCTTTCCCCGAAGGTACGGAAAACCATCTTTCATCCCTAGGCTGCTCCCTGTGGCTGGAAAGTGACCAAAACATGCTTTCACAGGATCAGACCAACCTCCAGGAAGCAGGAGCCTGCAGATTTGTGCTCCGGGAGAATCCGGAGGAAGCCAAAGCAGTTACCACCCTGGAGCAGCTGGTTGCTGCCACAGAAGAAGATTTGCCTAACGGCATCAAAATTACCCGGGATATAACCATCGACCGGGAATTGTCCATCGGCTGCCCGCTCTATATTTGCGAAGGGGTAACCGTCAATACCGCAGGAGATTGGACTTTGGCGCTGTATGACAGCAATTCCGCCCTGGTCAATTATGGCACCCTCAACGGAAATGTCTGGACAGACCAGGGTGCGCCGGTACTGAATTTCGGTCAGATGAATACCACTGGCAGCGTGGACGGCGTCTCCCTTTGGTTCAACGAAAACAGCCGGTCTGTGTTTTTGAATGCCGGGACTGTAAAACTGAGCAACTGTTCCAGACTTTGGGAAAACAACCATATGGTCAATACCCCAACCGGCACTTTGGAAATGGAGAATTTCTATCTGCTGGACAGCTGCCTGAGCAATTACGGAGAAATCCTTGCCCTCCCTCACGAGAGTGAAAGCATCTACCTTTCCACCGGGGCTTATCTTGACAATGTAGCCGGCAGGATCTCGCTGGAGCCCAGTGCCATCTTTGTTAACAACGGCATTGTGCACAATCAGGGGCAATTGGATGTCCTGTCCGGTGGTACTCTGGTAAACCAATGTGTGATTCAAAATGACTATGGTACGCTCCAAGCGCAGTCCGGTTCCCACCTTCAGGGCATCAATTCCCAAAATCAAGGCGTATACTATTCCACCGGCGGAGAGGTCACCCTGGCCTGCGCAAATGCGCCCCACGTCTATGAAGTTCTGGATGGAACTGCCATACAGCAGCTTTCCCAAAGCTCCGTTGCCGCTACCCCGGAGCAGCTCGATACCCTGCTGGAGGACCGCAGTGTAGATGCCATTACCATTCAGGGAACGATCTCCTATCCGGAAAACCTGAAACTGACAAAAGACCTGTATATCCGGGGAACTCTGTCTGTGACGGAGGGCGATCTCATCGCCGTAGGCAGCCGGATCATACTGGCAGAAGGCGGACAGCTGGAGGCAGATAACCTTTCTTTCCTGGAAAATGCAGTGATCCAGCTGGAAGGCGGTACTCTGTCTGTCCAGAAAGAAGGTCATCTGCTTCTGGATCAGAGCTTGATTCTTGGCAGAGGGAATGGACAGCTTCAGGCTGCCTCTGCCAACCTCCAGCTGCAAAATCGCGCTGCCATTGCCGTTTCCCTGGACAGCAGCAGTGATTTCCTGTCAGCGGATAACAGCTCTATTCAGATGGAAGGACACTCCTTCCTGATTCCCAGCTATTATGGGATGACGGTATTGTCCGGTGCTGCCATTGATATAACAGATTCCCTGCTTTCTGCCGGAAACAGAATGCAATTCACCGATTGTGTTCTGTCCGTACAGGAAAACGGCGTTATTTCTTTCTTTGGCAGCGGGGTAACCATCAATAGCAGCAGCCTCACCATCAACCAGAGTGCATCTGCCCTCAGTCATCTGTGCGACATTGTGCTGGCAGACGCCACCGTGAGCAATGCTGGACTTATGAATTTCTCCGGCTGGGACGAATATAGCCTTCTGCTGCGTGACAGCAGCATATCCAACAAGGCGGAAATCAATCTATGGCTTCCCACAATTTTTGAAGGCAGCGACAGTGTCATTGAAAATCAGGGCCGTCTGCGCTGCAGCTACCGCAAGTTGGATCGCACCCGAATTGTGGGCAATGCTCCCATTTTTGAGTAACAAGAGCAGGCAACACAAAAAACCTGCGGGCTTTTTTGACAAACTGAAACCCGCCTGCGGAACATTCCACAGGCGGGTTTCCTCTGCAATTACACATTTTCGTACATCAAGGCAATGACCTGCTCCAATCGTTCGCTCATGGAGGCTTCCTCCCCCGCTGCGCCAATGGCATACAGAATTAACCAATCATTGACATTTCTTGGGTCCAGCAGCGCCATGCCGCAATCTCCCAGCATGGCGTTGAGAGTCCACCAATGTTCCTCAATCCGCTCCTGCATGGTCAGCTCCCCATCCAGGCGCTCCGCCACCTGCCCTTGCACCACAGATGTATCCTCCGTGATGATATACAGCAGCAGCAGTAGCTTCCGGGGGACGTCCTCTTTCTGGCTGCGAATATTTTTCAGCGAGGTTGCGTTGGGCCAGTTCTGTTTGATGAGCTTTTGAATCAGGGAATAATTTTCCCGCTTTTTCCCCGAGGGCATCTGCAGCGACAGATAGGTGCGCATTACGGTCTCCAAGGAATAATACGGCTCTGCAACATCAATCCAGGACGGCGCCGGATGAATCAGAAGGGACAGGAACTTATCGAAATAATAATATGCACGCAGATGCATGGAGCCAAAGCTGTGTAAATTCTTCAGGTAGCATTGCCGCAGTTCTTTCATGGTTTGAACCAGCAAAAACTCCCCCTGCAGCTCCCGGGTCAAATGAGAATGATTTGCATCTTGTATCAAATTCATTCCCGGTGCAGCAGGCAACGATTCGAAAAAGGTTTTGGCCTCCTGATAGCTGCGCCCGTTTCGTAAAAACCAAGCAAACACCGCATCTTTTCCGTCCCGATACTGGATGCCGTAATCGGTACACATGCTCAAAAGGTAATCCAGCTGTGCCTCGCTGAATCCCAGGGCAAATGCGATTCGGAACAGGTCTTCCCGGTTTGCAGGCAGGTTTTTATCTGTGAGCCAGTTCTTGATTTTCTTTACTACGGACTGGGCATTCCCTTCGGGCATCAGGGAAACAAAAAAATCCACCAGCCGCATCTGCAAATCACTGCCCGGGTACATCTGGCGAAGCACCCCGCTGAAGGTTCGCGGCGGGAGCTGATTCCCCTGCAAGTAAGACACTACCATCTCCGGTGTCATATGGCCGTACAAAACACGATCATATTCTGCGGCAGAGGTAACTGTCATCTGTTTCTGCATAACCATCTTTCCTTTCCGAATCCAACATATATACCATAACACGAGGGCAAAATATTGTCAATATATGGATAATTGGTATTATAACCCTTGTTTTTTCGGATACAATCTTGTTCTCCCAGGACAGAGGACGACAGCCCCGGCATTGGACGGCACGCTTATATTTGCGCTGCTTCACCACGCCGCTCCTCATTTCAAAGTTTGATGGAAAGAATAAATCTTGCATTTTTGCAAAACCGTGTTATAATGGGCCTGCCGGATATGCAGACCGTGTCTCAAACCCGGGCTGCAGTCTCTGAATTGGAAACGGAGGAACATAACCATGACCCAATGGCTTAAAAACGCAATCTTCTATGAAATCTATCCCCAGAGTTTTGCCGACAGCAATGCCGATGGTATTGGTGATTTTCAGGGCATTATCGACCATCTGGATTACATTCAGGATTTGGGCTGCAACGCCATCTGGATGAACCCCTGTTTTGATTCTCCTTTTCACGATGCCGGTTACGATGTTGCCGACTATCGCAAGGCCGCGCCCCGCTATGGTACCAACGCGGATCTGAAACGGCTGTTTGATGAAATCCACAAGAGGGGTATGCACATATTGCTGGATTTGGTTCCCGGACATACCTCCTGGGATCACCCCTGGTTCCGAGAATCCATGAAGCCCGAGAAAAATGCATTTTCCGGCCGCTACATCTGGACCGATGACGCCTGGAAGGGTTTTGACGGTGTGGGCAGCATCGCGGGCTCTCTGCGGGGTATCAGCCAGCGCAACGGCTGTGTGGCTGTAAACTTCTACAGCAATCAGCCCTGCCTGAACTATGGTTTCTATGAAATCACCGACCCTGCCTACCAGGTACCTGCGGACCATCCCGACGCTGTGGCAACCCGGGAAGCCATCAAGGATGTGATGCGGTTCTGGCTGGATATGGGTTGTGACGGTTTCCGGGTGGACATGGCCGGTTCTCTGGTGAAAAATGACCCGGAGCAGAAAGGAACCATTGCTCTGTGGCAGAACTTCCGGGAATTTCTGGACGCTGAGTACCCGGAGGCGGCCATGGTTTCTGAATGGAGCCAGCCTGACCGCAGCCTGGAAAGCGGATTCCATATGGACTTCATGCTGCACTTTGGTCCCAGCCATTACACCGATCTGTATCATGGGGATCACCCCTATTTCTCCCGGGAGGGCAAGGGAAATGCAAAGGAATTTGTGGATTACTACCGCAAATGCTACGAGCCCACCAATGGCAAAGGCATGATCTGCATGCCTTCGGGCAACCATGATATGGAGCGCATGACCAACTGGCTGGACGCAGAGGAAGCAAAAATTGTGTTCGCCTTCCTGCTCTCTCTGCCCGGGGCGCCCTTCCTGTACTATGGTGATGAAATCGGCATGCGGTATCTGCATGGTCTTACCTCCGTAGAGGGCGGATATATACGCACCGGCACCCGCAGCCCCATGCAGTGGAACCGTGGACTGAACGCAGGCTTCTCCGCAGCGAAACCGGAAGATCTGTACATCCCCATTGACCCGGACAAAAACCGGCCGAATGTTCAGGAGCAAATGGAAGATCCCCAGTCTCTATACCACGAGGTCAAAAAGCTCATTGCCGTTCGCCAGGCAAACCCGGTGCTGCAAAGTGAGGCAAAGATCAAATTTGTCTATTGCGAAGAAAACGCCTATCCCCTGGCCTACCGCCGGACAGACACCAGCGCAAGCATCCTTGTGGTGCTGAACCCCGCTTCCCGGGAAGTTTCCTTCCCCTACGAAGGCAAGCTGGGGGACGTACTGTACCAGAACGGCGGAGCGCTGAAACAGAAAGCAGGCATGCTCACCATCCCAGGGCAAACCGCTGTTTTCGTCTGGGAAGTGTAAGATTCGTTTCTGCAATAACAAAAGGGCATCCAAAACTTTGGATGCCCTTCTTTGTATCTTTCTTTGCGGCCCCTTCCGTGAGCTTTACAGTGCTTTCAGCACAGCCAGCAGGAACTTCCAGGTGCGCTCTACAGAGCCGATTTCCAGTCTCTCCAGGCTGGTGTGCACATCGTACATCTGCGGTCCGATGCTGACGCAATCCAGATCCGGCAGCTTCTGGCTGAGCAGGCCACATTCCAGTCCCGCATGCAGCGCAATGACCTGGGGTTCCGTGCCGAACAGCTCCTTGTACACCCGGACCATGGTATCGCGCAGGTTGGATTCCTTCCGGAATTCCCAGGCCGGATACTCTCCGGACTGGCTGTAGCTGCCGTCAAACATATCCGCCAAAGACTTCAGCTGCTCCAGCAGCTCCACCTTCTCAGCGTTGACACTGCTGCGTACTGCGCTGGTGGCAGTAAAGCGCTCGCCCAGCTTCACAACGCCCAGATTCAGGCTGGTCTGTACCAGTCCGGGGATGTCCTGACTCATGGTCTGCACCCCATTGGGATGAGAGCAAAGCAGGCTGATGATCTTGGCAGTGGACTCGGTAGACAGTGCGTTGCCGCCCAAAGCGTCCACATCGTAAGCCTGAATCACAGCATCCGGCTCGTCGTACTTCTCCCGGATTTCTGCCTGCAGTTCCTCTGCCACCGTGTTGATCCGCTCCAGGTGCATGCCCATAGCCACCAGAGTTGCCTGGCAGGAGCGAGGAATGGCATTGTCCTTAGCACCACCGGCCAGGGTAGTCAGGCACAGGGGCATCAATTTCTGAATCCGGGACATGAACTCGCCCATAACCTTGTTGGCATTGGCCCGGTTCTTGTCAATTTCCGTACCGGAATGACCGCCCCGCAGGCCGTCAACCACCAGCCGGATGCAGGGGCCGTAAACAGCCCGCCGCTCCACCGGCAGAGAAATGGCGGCAGTTGCGCCGCCGGCACAGGAGACGGTGAAAACGCCCTCCCCTTCCGAATCCATATTCACCAGACGACGGCCGCTGAGAGAGGACAGGTCGATGGAATTTGCTCCCAGCAGACCGATTTCCTCATCGGTGGTAATAATCACTTCCAGCGGCGGATGGGGGATGGTGGGATCGGCCAGCACAGCCAAAGCCATTGCCACCGCGATACCGTTATCGGCGCCCAGGGTTGTACCCTTGGCAAACACCATCTTGTCATCATGGGTAATATCCAGGCCCTGCGTGGCCATGTCAATGTCGCAGTCGGCATCCTTCTCACAGACCATATCCATATGGCCCTGAAGCATTACCGGCAGATGGTCCTCCATACCGCAGGTACCATCGGCAAAAAGGATGACGTTGTTCGATTCATCCTGAATATATTCAAGGCCATGCTCCTTCGCAAAAGACACCAGATAATCGGAAATCATTTTGGTATTCCGTGAGCCATGAGGAATGGCACAAATTTGCTCAAAATAATCAAATACAGATACCGGTTCCAAACCTGCCAGTCTTTTGGTTTCCATAGCAGACACTCCTTCTTCATAGATTGTTCTAGGATATTCTACCACGCTTCTTAGAAAAAATCTACCCAAAGTCTAGGCAAATTACCCCGGGGTCTTCGGTAAATCCTGCCCAAAAAATTGGGTTAATACCGATTTCAAAGTGAAAACTTTACAATTCGGACACAAAACTTCATGCAGCATTACATTCTTGCACCACGATGAATGAAAACGAAGTGCAATAACCTGCTGCGTATGGTAAAATAAATATGCACGGCATAAGATCGGCCTTTTTTGCTGCTACGAGCGCGCGCG
>DVGO01000049.1 GCA_018712645.1 Candidatus Faecousia faecavium
TCCTCCCGGCTGGTCTGCGGAGACTGCGGCGGTTACTTTGGGTCGAAGGTTTGGCATTCCACCGACAAATACCGGCGCACCATCTGGCGGTGCAACAGCAAGTTTACCGGCGAGGAAAAGTGCCAGACCCCGCACCTGACCGAGGAGGAGATCAAAGCCCGGTTCCTGGATGCCTTCAATACGCTGGTTTCGGACAAAGAGCGGCTGCTGGACGAGTGCCGCACCATGCAAGCGGCGCTTACCGACACCGGCTCCCTGGACAGTGAGATTTCGGCGCTTCTTTCCGAAATGGAGGTGGTGGCCGAGCTAACCAAGCGGTGCATCGAAGAGAATTCCACTACGGCACAGGACCAGACCACTTACCTGGAACGGTACAACGGCCTGGCAGAACGGTACGAAACCGCCAAGACCAAGCTGGAGAAGCTCCAGGCGGCAAAGGCCCAGCGGGAAGCCAAGGCCGAGGACATCGGCGGCTTTATGTTCGAACTGGCGGAGCACGGAGAGTCCCTCACGGAGTTTGATGACCGGCTTTGGCTCACGGTCATCGACATTGTCACCGTCCACCGGGATGGGCGGCTTGCATTCAAATTCCAGACGGGGCATGAGATGCTTGAATAAGAATCAATTTTATTAAAAAAGGGGGCGGAAGGTTTCCGTCCCCTTTACTATTATGGAATGTATTTCATCCCCCACTGTGAAATAGCATAAAACACTGGCAATAAGTCCTGCCCTTTCTCTGTGAGGGAATACTCCACCCGCAGCGGCATCTCATTATATTGAATGCGCTGCACCAGTTCATCCTTTTCCAATTCTTTGAGCGCATTGGTTAGCGCCGTATTGGTGATGGGCTTGAGCAGCTTTTTGAGTTCGCCAAACCGCATGGGAGACTTGATGCACAGCTCATAGAGGATCTGGAGCTTCCACTTACCCTGCAGCATCTGCACCACCGGCATAACAGGGCAATTGCCACTCTCCGTAAGAATGACGTCGCTTACCTTTTCTTTGAATTCCTCGTAAGTCATTGTTGATTCCCCACTTTAGACAGGTATTGTTTTTGATACCAGGTACAAACAATTTGCGTACTTGATTTATTATGACAATCAAGTATAATAATTGTACCAGCAGAAGCTGGATATGTCAATCTCCAAATCACTCTGAAAGGATGAAACACGATGAGAGAACTGAACATTATGGAGGCCACTGTCTATTCTTCCCCCAATCCGCTGACTTTGATCTGTTCTTTGAATGAAGATGGCACCACCAACCTGGCCCCCATCTGCTTTGTCTCCTATCTCTCTTTCAACCCGCCGATGGTGGGATTCGCCGCCGGAAAGCAGTCCCACACCGGCAAGCGTGTGCGGGAGACTGGAAAAGTCATCGTCACGGTCCCCGGTGAAAGTCTGGCTGGCGCAGTGATGGCCTGCGGCACCTCCACCGGCGCCAAGTTAAACAAGGTGGCCGAAAATCACATCGAAATGAAGTCGGTGGACGGCAGCGACATTCAGATTCCAGCGGACACCCGGCTGGCTATGGCGGCGACCCTGCAGCAGTCCGTGGAGGTGGGCGACCACATCCTGCACATCTGCCAGGTGGACAAGTTCCTGGGCGATGAGGACAAGAAAGGTCTGTATGCTTGGAACGGCTTTGGAAAGGTCGCATCTGCGGCAGAAGGTTGAATCTTAAAGCAGGAAGGAGGCGTCAGCGGTGGCCATCTGCATCAAGGACTGTATTCAGAATATGAATCTGGTGATCGGCTGTCCCATTGGCTGCAGCTACTGCTACGCCAGAAACAATGTCCGCCGGTTCCACATGATCGACGACTTTGAAAAGCCGGAGTTCTTCCCAGGTAAGCTGCGGCTGATGGAGAAGAAGCGTCCTCAAAATTTCCTGCTCACCGGCATGAGCGATTTTGCCCACTGGCAGACAGAGTGGCGAGATCAGGTATTTTCCAAAATGGCTGAAAATCCACAGCACCAGTATCTGTTCTTGACCAAGCGGCCGGAGGACATCGTCTTTTCCACCCCATTAGACAATGCCTGGTTCGGCGTGACTGTGACTTCCAGCAGGGAGAAAGGCCGCATCCAGACTTTACGGGAGCACATCCGCGGCGGGCATTACCATGTGACCTTTGAACCCATGTTTGACAACATCGGTACAGTAGACCTCACTGGCATCGAATGGATCGTCATTGGTACTGAGACTGGACGCAGGAAGGGCAAGGCCGTCTCCAAACCGGAGTGGGTGTGGAATTTGACTCATCAGGCTCACGCACTTGGTACTCCTGTGTTCATGAAGGAAGATCTGCTTCCTATCATTGGCGAGGAAAGCATGACACAAGAGCTGCCCCCGGCCTTCTGCCGGGTATTGGAGGAACAGAAAGCATGGCGGAAATAGTGGAAAGCGGTGTCCTGATCCGGGATGTGGAAACGAAAAACATCATGACCAAATCCACCCTTCCAGTGGGCGGCTATTCGGTGAACCCCTATGTAGGCTGCACCCACAGCTGTAAGTACTGCTACGCCTCGTTTATGAAGCGATTTACCGGGCATACCGAACCATGGGGCACCTTTCTGGATGTGAAATACTGGCCTGCCATTAAAAATCCCCGGAAGTATGCCGGGCAGCGTGTAGTCATCGGCTCGGTGACAGACGGATACCTGCCTCAGGAGGAGCAGTTCGGCAATACCCGCAGGCTGTTGGAGCAGCTGAAAGGCAGCGGCGCGGAGATTCTGATCTGTACCAAATCCGACTTGGTGGTGCGGGACATCGACTTGCTGAAAGAGATGGGAAAAGTCACTGTTTCCTGGTCGATTAACACGCTGGATGAGGGTTTCAAAAATGACATGGACAATGCCGTCAGCATCCAGCGGCGGTTGGACGCCATGAAGCAGGTCTATGATGCAGGCATCCGCACCGTGTGCTTTATCGCTCCGGTTTTTCCCGGTATCACGGATTTCGAGGCCATCTTCCACCGGGTGAAAGACCAGTGCGACCTGGTGTGGCTGGAAAATCTGAATTTGCGGGGCGGCTTCAAAAAAGACATCCTGGCCTATATTCAGGAGAAATACCCTGACCTCATGCCGCTGTACAACGCCATCTATACCAGAGGAGACAGGGGCTATTTCCGGGAGTTGGAGGAGCGGGCAGAGCGCCTTGCGAGAGAATATGATTGTCCCTTTGTGGACAACGAACTCCCCTACGGCCGGGCAGAGCCGGGACATCCGGTCATCGTGGATTACTTTTATCACGAGGAAGTGCGCGGCTCGGAGAACACCGGCCTCAGGAATCGGTGAACCCCCTTGGCGCAAAGTGAACCCCCTGACGCCCAAAGGGGGTTCATTTGTATCACAATTAGGGTCATTTGCCAACTACATCCTGATCTACATTCGCTGAGATGGCTGCCGCATCTTCAGGAACGACGGTGGGCATGGCTGTCGGAACTGGCGTTTGTGTTGCCGACGGTGTTGCTGTGTTATCACTGCTACAGCCGGTCAGCATGGATAGCATCAAAGCGCCAGCCAAAGCTGCTGAGATCATGCGCATTTTCTTGCTCATTTTGTTTCCTCCAGTGTGCCCGATTTCGCTCAGAACTGATCTGCCCATTCAGCCAATTCAGCTTTGCTGACATTGCCCTTGAATATCCGCCCCTCAAGCAGGTTGGAAGCCGGGCAGCTGGGCTTCAGTGCTTCGGTTGTCTTTCCCATGCCGCTGCCACCTGATGTGGCGAAGGGAATAATGGTTTTCCCAGCAAGGTCATACTGCTCGAGAAAGGTATTGATGATGGTAGGTGCAATATACCACCAGATCGGGAAACCAACAAAAATGACGTCGTATACAGCCATATTGTCGCAGACAGTTTTCACGGCGGGACGGGATGCAGGATTCTTCATCTCGATGGAGCTACGAGAGTTTTCATTGCGCCAGTCGAGATCGGTATGGGTATATCGAACAGCAGGGACTATCTCAAATAGATCAGCCCCGATGGCATCAGCAAGGTTTGCAGCAACCTTGGCCGTGATGCCGCTCGCAGAAAAATACGCAACCAGCTTTCTGCTCATATCAAATACTCCTCTTGAAATGCAGATATTATCTTCTTTATTTATTATACCACTGTTTGATTTTTCCTGCTGTATATTAACGGTAAAAAGAGTCTACAAAGCAATTTTGTCAGCGATGAAAGACAATCTTACCACAATAAATAAAAATGACCCCTCCCGCATGGAAGTGGCCCCCCATATGAAAAAATGACCCCTCGGTCATGCTGCAACGTGTGATTCGTCCCTTTGTATCAAAGACGAGAACTAAATTTCATAGCACGAGTATGTGGCGTCTTTGATCTGGTCAGAGATGGGCGCGAACACAAGGTCCGCCATCAGCTCC
>DVGO01000050.1 GCA_018712645.1 Candidatus Faecousia faecavium
TGGAAGCCGCCAACTCTGTGAGAAGATGCGACTCCGAGTTCCGGCGCTACTATGACCTTAAATTCAAAGAGGTCAACAAGTACCAGCACAAACGCGCGCTCGCTTTAACTGCCAGAAAACTGGTTCGGTTGGTCTTTCGGCTGCTGAAAGACAACCGCCTGTATATCCCACCGGAGGGCTGAGCGAACCGCTTGCCGCTCTGATGTCCAAGCCCTGTTTCAAAAATCCTCAGGGGCAGGGCTTTGGTTGGTGTTGCCTTTTTGCTGCCTGCATTTCACTTCGTGCGCCGTTTTGCTCATTTTTTTCTTGCATCACCCTCTTGACTTCATACCATTGGACTTTATTGAATGGATGCGCCCATGTCAAAGGCCTCTTTCCGGGCGGGGTGGTTCTGGATTTCGCCGGGGGCATTCACACCGCCGGCAAATACGGTTCCAGCCAGGCGGGCCTTTTCAAAGCAGGCAATCCAGCCTTGCAGACCATGAATCGCCCCTTCCGGGGTGCTGCTTTCGTCTTCTGCTGCGGCAGTCAGCAGGTAGATGTCCCGGAATTGGTAATCGGAACCGTACAGCGGATTGGAGCGGTCCAGCATGGTTTTCATCTGACCGGACATTTCATAGTAGTAAATGGGAGTTGCAAAAACGATCACATCGCTGTTTAACATTTTCTCCACGATGGCATTGGTGTCGTCTGCGATGACGCAGCGCTGGGTACGGACACAAGACAGGCATCCCTTGCAGAATCCAATGGTCTTATCCCGAAGGGTGATTTTTTCTACGGTGTTTCCGGCCTGCTGAGCACCACGGATAAAATCCTCTGCCAGCTGGTCGGAATTGCTGCCCTTTCGGGGGCTGGTGGAGATTACAAGAACTTTTTTGTGCATGTAGTTTCCCTCTTTTCAGTGTGTTGTGATAGGGTCTGCCGCAGCAGATGCCCCTTGAAGTACAATCGAAGCCTTTGCGTTGGGATCATCCAGAATCACTTCTCCCACCGACGGCAGAGAAATGGTGCCGGACAGGGGATTTTTGATGCTGATTACGTCTGTGGTGATGGTGGCGTTTACTTGGGATTTTTCAAAGCACAGGTCGGTTTCCAGCATTTCGCAGTCAATCAAAGTCAGGTTTTTGCAGTAGCAAAAGGGCTGGGTACCGATAATTGTGCAGTTGATGAGGGTCAGACCGTCGGAATACCAGGCCAGGTACTCACCTTTGACCACGCTGTTTTTCACGGTCACGTTGCGAGCATGCCAGAATGCGTCCTTGGTGTCAAGATTTGCGTTCTCAATGGTGACATTCTGGGTGTACTGGAAGGAGTATTTTCCCTGAAACTGAACGTCACAAAGATGCAGATTTTCTCCCCGCATCAGAAAATATTCACTTTCCGCCTGACAGCGAGTCATATGCAGATCCCGCACCGACCAGCCAAACTCAGCCGAGCGAATATCACAGTCCGTGATGGTCACGTTTCGGCATTCCCGCAGGGCCTTGATTCCATGTAGTTTCGTCCCCATAATGGTTACATCCTCAGAGTACCACAGGGCTGCCCGGCAGGCTGGGGTCAGCTCACACTGGGAAAGCCGCAGGTTGTGGTCATGCCAGAAGGGGTAGCGGAGATTGCACAGACAATGTTCCGCCTGTATGTTCCGGCATTCTTTCAAAGCGCTCTCCCCGTCGGCCGGGCCGTCAAAGGCGCAGTTTTTCAGAATCAGGTCTTGCTGTCCGTAAAGCGCTCGCTCCATATCATAAGTTTGATTTTCAATTTGTGTCATGGTTTCCTCCTGAAACAAATAGGAACGATCCGGGACTCTTCCTGCCGGATCGGTTCAGCCATGGGCTTTCTCTGTGCCTTTATTGTATCATTGCTCTACCAACAATAGCAAATACTTTGAATGAATACTTATCTATGCTTGAAAAGTATAGTAAAATAGGATATTCTATTTTTCAGGAGGTGTTTGCATGGAATTGCGCGTACTGCAATATTTTCTGGCCGTGGCGCGAGAGCAAAACATATCGGCCGCAGCCCAGTCTCTGAACCTGACCCAGCCTACCTTGTCCCGGCAGCTGAAAGAGCTGGAAGAAGAGCTGGGAAAACAGCTGATGATTCGGGGAAACCGAAAAATCACCCTGACAGAGGACGGCATGCTCCTGCGCAAACGTGCTCAGGAAATTCTGGACTTGGTGGGGCGGACGGAAAAAGAAGTTATGCAGTCTAACGATACCGTGGGCGGAGATATTTACATCGGCACCGGGGAGACCGATGCCATGCGTCAGATCGCCCAGACAGCCACCCGGTTCGGAAAACGCTACCCGGATGTGTATTTTCATGTGGTCAGCGGAGATGCCATGGACGTCTGCGAGCGTCTGGACAAGGGGCTGCTGGATTTCGGTATTTTGTTGGGGGATATTGACAAGACGAAGTATCAGTATATGGAGCTGCCCATGAAGGATGTCTGGGGCATTTTGATGCGGCGCAGCAGCCCGCTGGCCCAAAAAGATGCAATTTCACCACAGGATTTGTGGGATAAACCTTTGATTCTGTCCCGCCAGGTGGGGAACAAGGGCGGCCTGTATCATTGGCTGGGCAAAGACCCTTCCCAGCTGCATACCGTTGCCACGTATAATTTGATTTACAACGCTTCTTTGATGGTAGACGAGGGGATGGGCTATGCCTTTACCCTGGACAAACTGATTAACACCACGGGAAGCACGCTGTGCTACCGGCCGCTGAAACCCCGGCTGGAGCTTGGGATGTATTTGGTTTGGAAAAAGTATCAGATTTTCTCCAAAGCGGCAGAATTGTTTCTGCAGCAGCTTTTGCAGGATCTCAGTGAACAGAAAGAAACATAAAAAGCCGCCCGCGGGAATTGCTCTCGCGGGCGGCTGAACTTATATTGGCGTGCTGCTGGTGGTGATGACAGTTTCCGGATAGTACTCTTCCAGATATTCCTCCAGGCAAATTCCAGCTTCGGTAATGGCCTTGGCGGCTTCTTTTCCCACATAACGGTAGTGCCACGGCTCAAAACCGATTTTGGTAATCTCCGTCTTATCCTGAGGATAGCGCAAAATGAAGCCATATTCCCAACAATGGGCCATCAGCCACTGCTGCAAGGGCGTATCCGCCTGGGCATCATCCAGAACCTGGTACTGCATGGACACGATGTCCACCGCCAATCCCAGCTGGTGCTCGCTGGTTCCCGGTTTGGCAACCCAAATGGCGGCTTCTGTCTGGGCCTGGGACGGAGCCATCCCCAGTTCGATACAGGATTTGACCTTCCGATCAAACAGCCAGGTCTGATCCTCCCAGGTTCGGAAAGAGGAACAGATTAAGGGACGGTAACCTTCCGCTCTGGCGTCGTCCATCATTTCCTGCAGGTAAGGATAAGCCCGGGTGTCAAAGGACTGGTCGTTAATCAGCTCGGTCAGTTCCGGTGCCTCAAAATCTTCCGATATGGGGTGATCCGGATTGACCAAAGTCAGATACCAGGGAAGCGGCTCTGGCTGAACCGGCTCCGGAGCAGGCTGAGTTTCGGTAGGCTGGGAGATTTGCGTCATGGGAAGATCTTTCTGATTGCCTCCACCATGGAACAAACCTGCAGCCGCTCCACCAATAACGAACGCCGCTACAGCTGCCAACCCAAGCAAAATACCCATCCAGCGGGAGAAAGAAGAGGAATCAGCGTATTTTCCGGGTTTTGAAAGGTGTATTTTTTGGTTTTCTTTCTTCATGAAAAAACTCCTGAAATGCAAAAATTCATCATAGACAGTTTGATAGCTTACAATGAAAAGTTATTTATTATAATAGACGATATTTCATGGTAAGAAGTTACAGTAATATGAAAAATACTTCTTAAATTTTGTTTAAGATCCTCCGCTTTTTTTCAAAATTTGGCTGATTTTCTAGTTTGTCTCCTGATGAAACAAATTATTCAAATTTATTTCACAAACGAGGAACGCTTTTGGAACTGTGGAGGAATCCATTGGGAACAGGGCGCGGGTATAATGGGCCACAGCAAGCAGCAAGACTGCGCAATAGAATTTGGAGGCATTTTTATGTATTTTGAAGCGATTGCAAAAGTAATTGCCGACCGTGTCGGCTGTGAGGTTTCTGCCGTTAAGCCTGAGAGCACCTTTACCGAATTGGGCATCGACTCTCTGGATACCGTAGAACTGCTCATGAATCTGGAAGATGAACTGAACATTGAAATTGAGCTGGATCAGCCCGTGTCCACTGTGGGAGATCTGGACAAATTCATCCAGAGCAAACAGGGGTAAAAATATGATCCGGTCTGCGATTTGTGATATGCTGGGGATTACCTACCCGGTATTTCAGGGGGGTATGGCCTGGATCGCTGACGGCAAACTGGCCGCTGCCGTTTCGGGTGGCGGCGGCCTGGGTATTATTGCCGCCGGCAACGCTCCAGGAGATTATGTTCGGGAGCAGATCCGCATTGCCAGATCCCTGACGGAAAAGCCCATTGGTGTAAACATTATGCTCATGAGCCCCTTTGCCGATGATGTGGCACAGGTGGTGGTGGAGGAAAGCGTGCCGGTGGTTACCACCGGTGCCGGCAATCCTTCCAAGTATATGAAAGCGTGGAAAGAAGCTGACATCCGGGTCATTCCTGTGGTAGCATCCGTGGCCATGGCAAAGCTGATGACCCGGCTGGGCGCATCTGCCTTGATTGCAGAGGGCGGAGAAAGCGGCGGCCATGTGGGAGAGCTGACCACCATGGTGCTGGTTCCTCAGATTTGTGACGCTACCACCTTGCCGGTAATTGCTGCTGGCGGCATTGCCGATGGACGGGGGGTGGCGGCTGCCTTTATGCTGGGTGCCTGCGGCGTGCAGATGGGTACCCGTTTCCTCAGTGCTTACGAGTGCACCATTCACCCCAACTACAAGGAAAAGATTTTGAAGGCAACCGACCTGTGTACTATGGTCACCGGCAAACGGCTGGGCCATCCTGTGCGCAGTCTGCGGACGCAATTTGCCCGGGAGTACGCAAAGGGAGAATATGGTGCCATGGACGATGCCCAATTGGAGGCTTTCGGCACCGGTGCGCTGCGTCGGGCTGTCCAGGAAGGGGACAACGAAAGAGGATGTTTCCTATCTGGTCAGATCGCTTCTATGGTCAGAAAGGAGCAAAGTGCGGCGGAGATTGTGAAAGAGGTTATGGAGCAAGCAGAGCCGATCTTGCGGAGGGCACCGGAATGGGTAAAGTAGCATTTCTATTCTCCGGCCAGGGCGACCAGTTCCCGGGAATGGGAAAGGATTTGTATGAATCCTATGACAAGGCGAAGAAAGTCTTTCATCTGTGCGAATCCCTTCGCCCTGGCACCAGGAATCAGTGCTTTGATGGAACGACGGAAGAACTGAAGGAAACCGTGAACACCCAGCCCTGCCTGTTTGCCATGGAGCTGGCTGCTGCGGCGGTACTGATGGAACAAGGCATTGTACCGGATGTAACAGCTGGTTTCTCCCTGGGAGAAGTAACCGCAGCCACTGCTGCCGGTATGTTTGACTGGGAAACAGGATTCCGCCTGGTTTGCAAGCGTGGACAGCTGATGCAGCTGGAGGCAGAAAAGTTTGATACCACCATGGCGGCGGTAGTGAAACTGACGCCGGAAGCAGTATCCCAGCTGTGCAGCCGTTACGATCAAGTATATCCGGTGAATTTCAACTGCCCGGGTCAGATTACGGTATCCGGTCTGAGGGAACAGATGGAAGCTTTTGCACAAGATGTGAAAGCGGCTGGCGGTCGGGCGCTGCCTTTGAAAGTAAAAGGGGCATTTCACAGCCCCTTTATGGCTCAGGCCGCAGAAAGTTTTGCCCAGGTGCTGGAAAAAGCCGAAATCCGGGAAACGAAGATCCCTCTGTATTCCAACGTAACAGCCCAGCCCTACACAGACCAGGCCGGAAGACTGCTGTCCAAACAGATTGCAAGCCCGGTGCAGTGGCAGCAAATCATTGAAAACATGATTGCCGATGGCGTGGATACCTTCGTGGAAATTGGCCCGGGAAAAACCCTGACCAATATGGTCCGGAAAATCAACGCCAAAGTAAAAACTTACTGTGTGGCGGAGATGGAAACCCTTTTGGCGGAGGTACGTGTATGTTAACAGGAAAGGTAGCCATTGTTACGGGAGGTTCCCGGGGGATTGGTGCAGCCATTGCCCGAAAACTGGCCTCTATGGGGGCAAATGTTGCGCTCATTTATGCCGGAAACCAACAGGCGGCGGAGCAGGTGTGCGGCCAGTGCCGGGAATGCGGCGTGGTGGCCAAGGCTTACCGCTGTGACGTTTCCAGCTTTGACCAGGTGAAAGATACGGTGGCAGCTGTCAAATCGGATTTCGGCACCGTTCATATTCTGGTGAACAACGCCGGAATTACCAAAGACGGCCTGATAGCCATGATGAAGGAAGAGTCCTTCGATGCGGTTTTGGACACCAATCTGAAAGGTGCATTCCATATGATCCGGCACTGCGCCGGCATTTTCCTGCGCAACCGGGAAGGCTGCATCGTCAATATCAGCTCAGTTTCCGGCCTGATGGGCAATGCGGGCCAGTGCAATTATTCCGCTTCCAAAGCGGGACTGATTGGCCTGACCAAATCCGTTGCCAAGGAGCTGGCCCCCAAGGGCATCCGCTGCAATGCCATTGCCCCCGGTTTTATCCGCACGGATATGACCGATAGCCAGACAGAAAATCCCCTGGTCAATCTGATTCCCCTGGGAACCATGGGAGAAGCGGAGGATGTGGCGGAAGCTGCCGCCTATCTGATCACAGCAAAGTATGTAACCGGCGAAGTGCTGCGGGTTGACGGCGGCATTGCCATGTAAGGAGAACAACATGAGTGAAGCAAGAAGAGTGGTGGTCACCGGTCTTGGCGTCATCAGTCCCGTTGGCAGCAGCACAGCAGCTGCCTGGGAGAACCTGATTGCTGGCTATAACGGCATTGGCCCCATTACCTATTTTGATACAACCAACTACAAAGCCAAGCTGGGTGCCCAGGTCAAGGACTTTGATCCCATGAACTATATGGACCGCAGCGAAATGCTGCGTTCGGACAAATTTGTCCAGTACGCCATGGGTGCGGCAGTGCAGGCGGTGGAAGAATCCGGCGTCATCGGCACCTTGCCCCCGGAGCGGGTGGGCGTCTACTTTGGCTCCGGCATTGGCGGACTGAATACCATTTCGGCAGAAATTGGAAAGTTGGAAAGCAGAGGCCCTCATCGGGTGTCCCCGCTGTGCGTACCTATGATGATTCCCAATATGGCAGCCGGCAGCATTGCCATTCGCTACAACTGCCAGGGCGGTGCCATGCCTGCGGTCACAGCCTGCGCCTCCGGTTCCAACGCCATTGGCGAGGCCCTGCGTACCATTCGCCATGGCTATGCCGATGCCATCATCACCGGCGGAGCGGAGGCTTCCATCGTACCGGTGGGCATTGCGGGTTTTATCAACATGAAGGCCCTGTCTGTCGCTGAAGATCCCAATGCCGCATCCTTGCCCTTCGATGCCCGACGGGGGGGATTTGTGATTGGCGAAGGCGCAGCTGCTCTGGTGCTGGAAGAATACGAGCATGCCAAAGCCCGGGGAGCCAAAATCTACGGTGAAATCTGCGGCTACGGCTCTACCTGTGACGCTTACCATATCACAGCACCCCATCCGGAAGCTCTGGGCGGTGCCCGAGCCATGGTGCAGGCCCTGGAAGAGGCAGGATATACAGGTAACGAGCGTGTGTACATCAATGCCCACGGCACGGGAACGCCCCTGAACGATTCCGGCGAAACCCTGGCTATCAAGAAAGCAATGGGCGAGGAGAATGCACATAAAGCCCTCATCAGTTCCACCAAATCCATGACCGGCCATATGCTGGGCGCAGCTGGTGCCATAGAAGCTCTGGTCTGCTTGAAGGTTCTGGAAACCGGCCTGGTGCCGCCTACCATCAACCTGCTTCATCCGGACCCTGCGTGCGATCTGAACTACGTTCCCAATTCCGCAGTGCAGGCACAAATTGATCTGTGTGTATCCAATTCTCTGGGCTTTGGCGGCCACAATGCCTCCCTGGCCTTTCGGAAGGTGTAAGCTATGAAAGAATCCGACATTCGCAAATATGCCGAACTGATGCAGGAACTGGGACTGACCGGCCTGGAAATTACGCAGGACAACCAGGTGGTGCGCCTGGAACGGACGGCAGCTGCTTCGGAAAAGACAGTGCCTGTCATTCCGGTTCAGAAGCAGCCACAGGAGCAGCCTCAGGACTACATCAGCGTGAAATCTCCCCTGGTGGGGCTCTTTTATGCCGCCCCGGCGGAAAATGCGGCTCCCTATGTCAGTGTAGGGGACACGGTGCAGAAGGGCCAGACTCTGTGCATTGTGGAAGCCATGAAGCTGATGAACGAGATCCAGGCAGAAGAAAGCGGCACGATTACAGAAATCTGCATCGGCAACGGTCAAATGGTAGAATACGGCACCGAACTGTTCCGTATCAAGAGGTAATGCCATGAATCAGGAAGAAATTAGGCAAATCCTGCCCCATCGGGCGCCGATGCTGCTGGTGGAGCAGGTGGAGCAGCAGGACGGCTGGGCCGTGGGCCATTACCATGTCCGGGGAGATGAATTTTTCCTCCAGGGCCATTTCCCGGGAAACCCTGTGGTTCCCGGGGTGATCCTGTGCGAAATGCTGGCCCAGTCTGCCTGCGTTCTGATGAAGGACCAGATGGCTCCGGGGAAGCTGCCGGTATATACCGGATTGAATAACGTAAAATTCCGTTCCCCGGTCAGACCCGGGGATACGGTGGAAACCCGCTGCCGCATTCGGCGGGCGAAACATCCCTTTTATTTTGCGGAAGGAACGGTGACGGTGGGGCAGCGGCTCTGCGTCAGCGCTGAATTTTCTTTCGCCATTACAGGAGTGTAGTTCATGTTCTCAAAGATTCTGATTGCCAACCGGGGCGAAATTGCAGTGCGCATCATCCGGGCTTGTAAGGAAATGGGAGTTGCCACCGTGGCGGTGTACTCCGAAGCGGATAAAAATGCGCTCCATGTAGCCCTGGCAGACCAAAGCTGCTGCATTGGCGGTCCGGAAGCGTCGGAGAGCTACCTCAATGAAAATCAGATCATCAGCGCGGCTCTGCTGTCCGGCGCACAGGCGATTCATCCGGGCTATGGCTTTCTGTCGGAAAATGCCCATTTTGCACGACTGTGCCGGAAAAATGGCTTGGTGTTCATTGGCCCGGAGCCGGAGAGTATGGAAAGGCTCAGCGACAAAGCGGTGCTGAAAGAGCTGTTCCAAACCACGAATCTTCAGCCAATCCCTGGCACCCGGGCTTTGACAAATGTAGAAGAAGCGAAGCTGGCTGCAGAAAAAATCGGCTACCCCGTCATGCTGAAAGCCTGCGCCGGAGGCGGAGGAAGGGGAATCCGGCTCATTGAAACAGCGGATGACCTGGAAGAAGCCTGGAACCAAGCAACCACGGAAGCGGCTGCCGCTTTCGGGGACGGCTCTGTGTACCTGGAAAAGTATGTATCTCCTGCTCGCCATGTGGAATTGCAAATCCTGGCGGATGAACAGCACAATGTGGTCTGCCTGGGAGAGCGGGACTGCTCCTTGCAGCGGCGCAATCAGAAGCTGCTGGAGGAAACACCATCTCCCGCAGTTTCCCAGCAGCAGCGCCAGAAGATCATTTCCTTAGCCGTGGATGCGGTGAAGAAAATCGGATATGTGGGAGCCGGTACCCTGGAGTTTCTCCTGGACCGGGAGGGTAATTTCTGGTTTATGGAGATGAATGTCCGGCTACAGGTGGAGCACTGTGTCACGGAAATGCTTACC
>DVGO01000007.1 GCA_018712645.1 Candidatus Faecousia faecavium
GTGTTATCTTATCCATGGCGAATAGGGTGACACCTGCCTTTCGGTTTGGTCTGAGCAACTTAACCTTAACACAGGTCACTCCTATTCGCTCTTCTTTTTTCTATTTGTCACACATCATTGTAACACCTACAGAAAAGCGGCAAAATTGCCTGTGGTTGACTTTACAGGGAAAATTGCGTATAATACCATTGAATTATTATGGATAACGATGGCAGGTAAGGAAAATGGCAACAAAAAAGCAAGAACAATATGGAAATTCCAGCATCTCCATGCTCAAAGGAGAGGACCGGGTGCGCAAGCGTCCCGCGGTTATCTTCGGCTCCGATGACCTGGAAGGCTGCAAGCATGCGGTGTTTGAGATTCTCTCCAACGCCATCGACGAAGCCCGGGAGGGCCATGGCGATACCATTATCGTCACCCGCTACGAAGATTTGAGCGTGGAAGTGGAGGACTTCGGCCGGGGCTGCCCGGTGGACTATAACGAGAAAGAAAAACGCTACAACTGGGAACTGGTGTTCTGTGAAATGTACGCCGGCGGCAAGTACGGGGAAAACGGTGAAAATTACGAGTATTCCCTGGGCCTCAACGGCCTGGGCTCCTGCGCTACCCAGTATGCATCCGAGTTTTTTGATGCAACCATCCGCCGGGATGGATACCGGTATGATCTGCACTTTGAAAAGGGCCGCAATGTGGGTGGACTGAAAAAGGAGCCGACCGACCGGAAGAAAACCGGCTCCTGCTTCCGCTGGAAACCGGACAGGGAAGTGTTCACCGATATCCGCATTCCTGTGGAGTACTACCGGGACGTGCTGCGCCGTCAGGCTGTGGTCAATAAAGGCATTACCTTCCGCTTCCGCAATCAGGTAGGCGGAAAGTTTGAAACCGAGGAATTCTGCTACGAAAACGGCATCCGTCAGTATATTGAGGAACTGGTAGGGGACAACGCCTTCACCATGCCCGTCTACTGGGAAACGGAGCGCCGGGGCCGGGATGCAGAAAACCGCCCGGAAATGAAGCTGAAAATCACCGCTTCTTTCTGCTTCAGCAAGCAGCTGAGCCACACGGAGTACTACCATAACTCCTCCTGGCTGGAATACGGCGGCAGCCCTGACCGGGCAGTGCGGCTTGGATTTACCGCTGCATTCGATAAATTCCTCCGGGATAACAACAAATACACCAAAAATGAAAGCAAAATCCTGTTCCAGGACATTCAGGACAGTCTGGTGCTGGTGACCAACTGCTTCTCCACCATCGGCTGCTTTGAAAACCAGACCAAAAAGTCTGTAAACTCCAAATTCACCCAGGACGCCATGACAGCCTTCTTCAAAGAGCAGCTGCAGGTCTGGTTTATTGAGAACGCCCAGGAAGCAGCCAAAGCTGCCGAGCAGATTCTGGTGAACAAGCGGGCCAGAGAGTCTGCGGAAAAAACCAAGTCCAGCGTCAAGAAAAAACTGTCTGGTTCCATCGACATTGCCAACCGGGTGCAGAAGTTTGTGGACTGCCGCAGCCGGGACACCAGCCGCCGGGAGCTGTATATCGTGGAGGGTGACTCCGCACTGGGCAGCGTCAAGCAAAGCCGGGACGCAGAGTTCCAGGGCATCATGCCCGTCCGAGGAAAAATCCTCAACTGTCTGAAGGCAGACTACAGCAAAATCTTCGCTTCTCCCATCATTACGGATTTGATGAAGGTGCTGGGCTGCGGCGTGGAGGTCCAGGGGAAGAAAGCTAAGGAATTGAGCAGCTTCGACCTGGATAATCTGCGCTGGAGCAAGGTGGTCATCTGTACCGATGCGGACGTGGACGGTTTCCAGATTCGCACCTTGATTTTGACCATGCTTTACCGGCTGTGCCCGACGCTGATTCGGGACGGCTATGTCTTTATCGCGGAATCTCCGCTGTTTGAAATCACCTGCAAGGACAAGACCTGGTTTGCCTACAACGAGCAGGAAAAGGTAAAAATCCTGAAAGAGCTGGAAGGCAAAAAGGTCACCATCCAGCGCTCCAAAGGTCTGGGCGAGAACGAACCGGAAATGATGTGGATGACCACCATGAATCCGGAAACCCGCCGGCTCATCAAAGTCATGCCGGAGGATGCCGAGCGCACTGCCCACTATTTTGACGTTCTCCTGGGGGACGGCCTGCAGGAAAGAAAGAACTTTATTGCGGAAAACGGGGCGAAATATCTGGAACTGGCAGATATTTCCTGATGTTTTCCGGATGCTTTGTAACAAGTTGTAAAGGAGCCAACTATGGCACGCAAGAAACAGGAACCGGAACAGAATAAACGAAAAATCAATACCGACGGCATTATGGGACTTCACGGCTCCACCACGGAGCAGCCCATTTCCGAAACGCTGGAACTGAACTACATGCCCTATGCCATGTCGGTTATCGTCTCCCGGGCCATTCCCGAGATTGACGGATTCAAGCCTTCCCACCGGAAGCTGCTGTATACCATGTACAAAATGGGCTTGCTCACCGGCGGCAGAACCAAGTCGGCCAATATTGTGGGCCAGACCATGCGCCTGAACCCCCACGGCGACGCCGCCATCTACGAAACCATGGTACGTCTGGCCAAGGGTAACGAATCCCTGCTGCACCCCTTTGTGGATTCCAAGGGCAACTTCGGCAAAGTCTACTCCCGGGATATGGCTTACGCAGCTTCCCGGTATACCGAAGCAAAGCTGGACCCCATCTGCGCTGAGGTTTTCCGGGATATCGACAGCGATACCGTGGACATGGTGGATAACTACGACGCTACCATGAAAGAGCCGACGCTACTTCCCACCACCTTTCCTAACGTGCTGGTTTCCGCCAACCAAGGCATTGCCGTTGGCATGGCCAGCAATATCTGTTCCTTCAATCTAAAGGAAATCTGTGATACCACCATCGCCCTGATGAAAAATCCGGATCACGATCTGCTGGAGACCTTGCCAGGCCCGGATTTTTCCACCGGCGGGGAACTGCTGTTTGATGAAAACGCCACCCGGGATATCTACACTACTGGTCGGGGCAGCTTCAAACTCCGGGCAAAGTGGCGCTATGTTAAGGACGGCAATTTGATCGAAATTACGGAAATTCCCTACACCACAGCCACCGAAGTGATTATGGATAAGGTGGCGGAACTGATTAAGGCGGGAAAAATCCGGGAAATTGCCGACATGCGGGACGAAACTGACCTGAATGGCCTGAAACTGACCATCGACCTGAAACGGGGCGTAGAGCCGGAGAAGCTGATGCAGAAACTGTTCCGGCTGACCCCCCTGCAGGACAGCTTCCCCTGCAACTTCAACATCCTCATCGGCGGCATGCCCCGGGTGATGGGTGTGGGAGAAATTTTGCAGGAGTGGACAGCCTGGCGTACCGAATGCATCAAGCGCCGGATTTTCTTCCAGATTCAGAAGAAGGAAGAACGGCTGCACCTGCTGAAAGGTCTTGCCCGGATTCTGCTGGACATTGACAAGGCTATCCGCACCATTCGGGAGACGGAACTGGAAAGTGAAGTGGTGCCGAACCTGATGATCGGCTTCGGCATTGACGAAATCCAGGCCAACTTCGTGGCGGAAATCAAGCTGCGAAATATCAATAAGGAATACATCCTGAAGCAGACCAAGGTCATCGACCAGCTGGAGCAGGAAATCGCAGACTTGCAGGATACCCTCAACAGCTCCAGGAAACTGAAAAATGTGATTATCCGGGAACTGGAGGCGGTTTCTTCCAAGTACGGAAAACCCCGGAAAACGGAAATTATCTACGATTTCCAGGAGACGGCTGTGGAGGAAGAGGAGCCGGCAGCGGCGGATTATGCCGTGACGGTATTCTTGTCCAAAGAGGGCTATCTGAAGAAGATTACCCAGCAGTCTCTGCGGATGAGCGGCGAACAGAAATTCAAAGAAGGCGACAGTCTGCTTTTGTCCAAGGAAACCACCAACCGCGCAGAATTTTTGGTATTTACCGATCAATTCCAGTGTTATAAATCCAGACTGTCTGACTTTGACGACGGAAAAGCATCTCTTCTCGGTGACTATCTGCCCCAGAAGCTGGGCTTTGAACCGGGAGAGAACATGGCAGCTCTGGTATTCTGCGGAGATTATAAGGGATTTGTGCTGTTCTTCTTTGAAAACGGCAAGGTAGCCAAGGTTTCCCTGTCCGCCTATGAAACCAAAACCAACCGGAAAAAGCTGACCTGCGCCTATAGTGATAAGAGTCCTCTGGTCAGTGTGATGGCGCTGGAGCAGGATGCCCAGATGGTACTGTATTCTTCCGATGGGCGCGCCATGATTTTCTCCACCGCCCAGCTGCTGCCCAAGACCACCCGCAATACTCAGGGTGTTGCAGTGATGACCCTGAAGAAAAAAGCGGTATTGACCCAGGCAGCACTGCTGGAAAACAGCGGAATCGTCAACGAAAACCGTTATCGCAGCAAAACCATTCCCACAGCGGGCATGCTTCTGAAAGATGAGGACAGCCCGGATAAACAGCAGACATTTGACGTATAATCCGGGAAGAGATTCCAGGAGGAGGTTCCAATATGGGCAAACTTTGGCATGATTATGGATGGATTCCGGTTACCATAGTGGGCAGCAGTCTGTTTGCCCTGGGATTTGTGCTGTTTTTGCAGCCAAATGACCTGAACCCCGGCGGCATTTCCGGCCTTGCCATGGCCTTTGTGGAGGTAGCAGGATTTGGAAGTGTGGGTACTTTGTCGATCCTGCTGAATCTACCGTTGTTTGTCCTGGGCGGCGCGAAAATCGGCAAGCGGTTTTTCTGCGGAAGCCTTTTGGGAATGCTCCTGAGCTCTGTCCTGATTGATGGGCTGAGCGGCATTGCCAATCTGACCCTGGAGCCCCTCATTGGCGCGCTGTATGGCGGAACGCTGTGCGGTCTGGGACTGGGGATGGTTTTTATCTGCGGCAGTTCCACCGGAGGTTCGGATATTCTGGTGCGTCTTTTGAAACTGCGCTACCGGAATGTACCCATTGGACAGATTACCATGGCCTTTGATGCCTTTGTGGTGGTGCTGACGGGCGTTGTGTTCCAGGATGTGACCAAGGCGCTGTATACCGGTGTGGCTGTGTTCATTACCGGCAAAGTGATTGATGCAGTGGTGTACCGTTTTGACTATTCCAAAGTGGCACTGATTATCACCAGGGAACACGCCGCTATCGCCCAGGCCATTGGCACCAAGCTGGACCGGGGAGCAACCCTGCTTCATGCGGAAGGAAGCTATACCCATCAGCGGATGATGGTGGTGCTGACGGCGGTGAAGAAGCAGCAGATTACGGAACTTAAGGAACTGGTGATGGAAATTGACCCGTCGGCTTTTGTGATCGTACAGGAGGCCCACCAGGTGCTGGGAGACGGTTTTTCCCGGTATTCTCAGAATTCCCTTTGATAGGAGACGGGGTGTATGTGCAACAGAAAGAAACTGGCCTGTATCCTGATTGGTCTGACTGCCAGCCTGCTGCTGTCAGGCTGCGGTTGGCTGGATGGCCGGTATGCGTCGGTCACTTCCCATCAAAGTCAGCGGCAGAATAATCAGTCAGAAGTGATTTCTGCCTCCAGCTATGGGGAATTGATTGAGGCCATGGAAAAAATCGTGGCATCCGGAACAGAGATGGCCGCTATCAATATCTCCGAATACCCCCAGCAGACGGTGGAGCAGGGGATGGAGCAGGCTGTTCGTCACGTTATGGCCTATGATCCCATAACCGCGTATGCCGTGAAGGAAATTAACTATGAACTGGGCACCAGTGTGGGCCAGCCGGCGGTGGCGGTAAGCATCCAGTATCTCCATGGCCGGACGGAAATTCAGGGAATTCGTACAGCACGGGACGTGGAGGCGGCGAAGCGGATTGTCACCGATGCAATGGCGGGATTTGAATCCGGAATTGTACTGCTGGTGGAGGACTATGAACCGGTGGACTATACCCAGCTGGTGCAGGACTATGCCCTGGAGAATCCTCAGATTGTGATGGAAACGCCCCAGGTAACGGAAGCGGTTTACGGAAGCGGCATCAGCCGTGTAGTGGAATTGGTGTTTACTTACCAGAACAACCGGGACTCTCTGCGCCGAATGCAGTCACAGGTCAAGCCGGTGTTTGATGCAGCTTCCCTGTATGTCAGCGGAGACGATGCCGACCGGCAGAAGTACGCCCAGCTGTATGCCTTCCTGATGGAGCGTTTTGATTATAAGGTGGAAACTTCCATTACACCCGCCTATAGCCTACTGCGGCATGGGGTGGGGGACAGCCGTGCCTTTGCCCGGGTATACGCAGCCATGTGCCGTGGCGCAGGGCTGGAATGCCTGATTGTCACGGGAACCCACGCCGGTGAGCCTTGGACCTGGAACATCGTGCTGGATGATGGACAGTATTATCATGTGGACCTGCTGTGGTGCAGTGCAAACGGCGGATTCCGGGAACTTTCGGATACCCAGATGGAAGACTATGTATGGGACTACTCCATGTATCCGGCCTGTACCGCTGCCGGTCAGGATACCGCGGTGGAGTCCACCCAGCAGACTATAGAAACGGTGGCACAGACGGAAGAAACCCAGGAAGAAAAATAATTCGACATTTTTGAAAAAAAGGCTTGACATTTTCTGAAACTTCGCTATAATAGGCCATGTTCCCCGCGGGTGTAGCTCATCTGGTAGAGCGCCACCTTGCCAAGGTGGAGGTAGCGAGTTCGAGCCTCGTCACCCGCTCCATAAACTCCGATGCAATCGCGTCGGAGTTTTTTCTTTTGTCTGAAGCCTGTCTTGGATTTGTTACACTTCGTTTACAGTTTGTACTTCCGAAAAACTTGCGGCAGCCGGGATTCTTTGGTATAATGAATCAGAGAATTTGCACAATTCGCCTGAGGAGGTGCTTTTATGAACTTAAGCATTGATGGACGGAAAATCCTGGCGCAGCCGGGTCAGAGTTTGCTGGACTTGGTCAACCAACTGGGGATTCAGGGGGAGACGTTGTCCCAACGGCCTCTGGCAGCCAAACTGGCAGGAGAAGTGTTCACCTTGAATTACATTCCGGTGCGGCAGAAAGAGGCGGATGCTGACAGACCTTCCATGCGTCGTGCCATGGCGGCATCCAAAGGCGAAGTGCGTCTGCTGTACTATGGCGATGCAGCGGGGAAGGAGTGCTATGTCCGCACTACACAGTTTGTGCTGTTTTTGGCCATGGAACAGCTGTGGCCCCAGGCAAAAGCCAAAATGAATTGTACTTTGGGTTCCAGCGTATTCATCCAGGTGGAGGGAGCGGCGGATTTTTCCGCATCCCGGCTGAAAGAGCAGGTTCAGAAACTGGTACAGGCCGATATTCCGCTGATTCGCCGCCGGGTGAGTCTGGAAAGCGCCGTCGCCCGCTATACCAAGGCCGGTCAGCTGGATAAGGCCAGACTTTTGGCCTGGCGGACGGAAACTTTTTTTGATGAGTATTGCTATGGAGATTTTGCCGATTACTACTACGGTGAAATGGTTCCTTCCACGGCCTATCTGACGGTATGGGATATTCTCCCGGCGGATGGCGGATTCATCTTTGTCTACCCCGATGATGAGAACCCGGATATTTGCGCCAAGGTGCCCTCCATGCCCAACTTCTTCAGCGTCTATAATGAAGGAGAGCGCTGGTGCAGCCTGATGGAGTGCGAGACCGTGGCGGATTTGAATGATTTGACGGTCAGCGGACGGATTCGGGAGCTGATTCGGGTGAACGAAGCCCTTCATGAGAAGCGGTACTCCCAGGTAGCGGATCTGGTATGCCAGCGTGGAGCCAAGGCTGTGATGCTGGCAGGTCCCAGCTCTTCCGGAAAAACCACCTCTGCCCACCGCCTGGCGACCCAGCTGCGGGTTCATGGGAAGAAACCCATCCTGATGAGCCTGGATGATTACTACATCGACCGGGATAAAATAGCTCCTGGCCCGGATGGAAAGCTAGACTTGGAACATATCAACACCATTGATACGGCACTGTTCCGAGAGGATATGCGAAAGCTCCTGGAAGGGGAAGAAGTGGAACTGCCCACCTTCAATTTCCTTACCGGGCGCCGGGAGTGGCGTGGCAACCGGCTGCAGCTGCATCCGGACTCTGTGATTATTGTGGAGGGCCTTCATGGGCTGAATCCGGCGATGCTTCCGGAGAATGTGGACAGAAGCCTGATTTTCCGACTCTACGTCAGCCCGCTGCTGCCGCTGAATCTGGACGATCACAACCGGATCCCTTCCAGCTACCTGCGTCTGCTGCGGCGGATTGTGCGCGACTATGAAACCCGCGGCTCCTCTGTTCAGCGCACCCTGGATATGTGGGACAGCGTCCGCCAAGGGGAAAAGCGCTGGATTTTCCCTTACCAGGAAAATGCCGACGTCATTTTCAATTCCTCCACCCTTTATGAACTGGCAGTGCTGAAGAAGCATATTTTCCCGCTGCTGACAGCGGTGGAACCGGAGGACGAATACTACGACGAAGTACGCAATATTGTCAAGGTACTCAATTATGTTAAGGAAGCGGATGTGGACGACGAAATTCCCCCCACCAGCCTGGTGCGGGAATTCATCGGCGGAAATTCTTTCTATCGATAAACGTACAAAACGAGGGCATTTTTCGCCCTCGTTTTTTCGGCCAAAAAAGAAACGGTGACAGCCCCGAAAGCTGTCACCGAAATTTTGCGTTGTTAGCCTGCGGCAGCAGGACCCACAGGATAGCCCAAAAGCAGGGATACCGCCACACAGATTACGATGCTGACAAAGGCTGTGACCATCCACAGACTCCGTCTGCGAGAAAATTCACCGGTCAGATACAGCCAGCCTACGCATAAAAGAGAGCCAAAGATGGCGATAATGGCGGTAACGACCTTTAGAACACTCCAATCTCTGCTGGCGCAGAGCAGATACAGCCCGAATACCAGGGTATCGCCTAAAATAATCTTGGTCATCAGGCTTTCCATTTCCCGATACCGGTTACGACTACGTTTTGCCACTTCTCATCCCTCCAGGATTTTCTCTTGGGGTTATCATACCACACACGCTCGAAAAATGCAATATTTTCTGAGCAAAACCGCAAATTTTTCCGAAATACTTGCGCCGGATAAAAAACAATGGTATAATAATTCCCAATTCTGTTTGTTTATTGGAAGGCTTGTACCATTATGGGAGAACCGCAGTACCGTTTGGAGGGAATTGTTCATAGCCGAAATGAAACCATGGAGGATTTTGAAGGCCCTCTGGACGTTATCTTTGAGCTGCTGAGCAAAAATAAAATTGAAATCCAGGACGTATCCATAACGGCGATTCTGGAACAGTATCTGGCATATCTGGAAGAGATGAAGCGGATGGATATGGAGATTGCCAGCGAGTTCATCACCATGGCCTCCCACTTGATGCTGATTAAGACCAAGATGCTTTTGTCCGCTGCCGAACAGGCGGAAGCGGAAAGCGAGCTGGATTTACTGCGGCAGTCTCTGGTAGAGCGCAAGCGCAAAGAGGCGATGGAACAGATTCGCCTGGCAGTTACGGTGCTGGAAGAGCGCAACGAGATTGGCCGGTGCCTGTTCACCAAGGGGCCGGAACCTCTGCGCCGGGAGCAGGGATACCGTTATCAGCATGACGTGCGGGATCTTCTGCGGGCGTTGGATATGATTGCCGAGCGCAGCGCCCGGCAGCTGCCCCCACCCACCACCAACTTCCAGGGTATCGTGGGCAAGGAGCCGTACCCCATTGGACGGAAAACCGGAGAAGTTCTGCGCCAGCTGGTGCTGCGGGGCGTAGAGCGCCTGAAGAATCTCTTCCGGGGCAACAAAACCCGGTCGGAAGTGGTGGCTACGTTTCTTGCCATCCTGGATTTGTGCAAAACCAACACGGTAACCCTGGAAGATGATGTCAATGGAGAAAACCCCAACGTCCGGCTTCTGGACGAGGAAGAAAAGAAGGAGATGACCTGATGGAAACGGAACAGCTGCAGCGTGCCATTGAGGCCATTGTCTTTGCCGCCGGGGAACCTATTACGATTCAGCGGTTGGCCTTCGCATTGGAGACAGACCCCTCGGAAATTGAGCAGGCGGCAGATGCGTTGGCCGACGACTACGCCTACCAGCGCCGGGGTGTCCGGATTCTGAAGCTGGACAAAGCCTATCAAATGGTGTCCTCCGGAGAAATGGCGGAGTATGTAACCAAAGCGCTGGAAACCCGGAAACCGCCCAAACTCTCTGCATCCCAGCTGGAAACCCTGACCATCATTGCCTATTATCAGCCGGCAACCAAGGCCATGGTGGAGCAGATTCGTGGTGTGGACAGCGCGTACTCGGTGTCGGCACTGCTGAACAAGAAGCTGATTGAGGAGGCTGGACGGTTGAATGTTCCTGGCCGCCCCATCCAGTATAAGACCACGCCGGATTTCCTGCGTACCTTTGGCATTTCGTCCCTGGAGGAGCTGCCTCCCATTGAGAAGATCGCCTTTGGCGAACCCATTGAATTGCCCCAGGAAGCGGCTGCGGAGGAAAACGGATGATCTGGTGGATTGTCCTTGCCGCAGTTGCCGCGCTGGGCGCAATTCCTGTGGGGCTGTATTTTGCATATGATGCCGACGGTTTTCGGGGACGGTTGATTCTTGGCCCCATCCGGTATACCTTGTTCCCCCAGCGGAAAAAAGAAAAAAAAGAAGAAACGCCGGAATCGGAACAGAAACCGCAGAAAAAAGCGGAACCCCAACCGACACCGGAAAAAGCAGCACCCAAACCGCCCCAGCCTCCGAAACCAAAGCCGGAGGAAAAGACAAAACGGGGCGGAAGTTATCGGGATTTTCTGCCCCTGATTCGGTTGGGACTGGATTTTCTGGGGGATATGCGGCGGAAAATCCGGGTAAAGCGGCTGCGCTTGCACCTGGTTCTGGCGGGGGATGACCCCTGCGACCTGGCAGTGAATTATGGAAGAGCCTTGGCTGCGGTCAAAGGATTGACAGCCCAATTGGAACGGGTATTTGTGATTCAGAGCCGGAATGTAAATGTAGAATGCGATTTCGCAGCAGACCAGACCCGGATCACTGCGGAAATTGATGTGCGGATTACCCTGGGAAGACTGCTGGCTTTGACAGCGGTGTATGGCGTCCGGGGATTGAAAGAATATTGGAATCTGAAGAAGAAACGTAAAGGCGGTGCTGAAAATGAGTCAGAAACTTCCCAACATGCTGGAAACAACCATCCAAAAAATCCGTGAGATGGTGGATGTAAATTCGGTGATCGGTACTCCTATCACAACTCCCGACGGTGTGACCATCATTCCTGTATCCAAGGTCAGCGTAGGTTTTGCCGGTGCCGGCTCCGATGGACGGGGCAAGACTTCCGGAGAAGATCCCTTTGGCGGCGGCGCAGGCGGCGGTGTGAAGGTGACGCCTCTGTGTTTCCTGATTATCAAAGATGGTGCTGTGCGGATGATGTCCGTTCCGGAACCTGCGAATTCCACAGCCGACCGGATTGTGGAAATGCTTCCCGACACACTGGACAAGCTCACGGCTTATCTGGATGCCCGAAAAGAGGCAAAAGGGGAATAATCTGCTTTCCCTGGGGCAAACTAGCTCCGGGTGAGGAAAATGAAACGACGATTCGCCGGAGCGGCGGCTGCACTGCTGGCCGCCGCTTTGCTTTTGCCGGTAAAAACCGGCGCAGTTTCTGCGGAAAAGGCCTATGTGCTGGATGCGGTCAGCGGCCGGGTGCTGTATGAAAAGCGGGCCACGGAGAAAAGCCTGATTGCCAGCACCACGAAGATTATGACAGCCCTGGTGGTGTGCGAGCAGTGTAACGTGCTGGATCGGATGCGGATTCCCAAGGAAGCTGTGGGAATCGAAGGCTCTTCCATGTACCTGAAAGAGGGAGAGGTTCTGAGCATCCAGGAGCTGCTCTACGGATTGATGCTCTCTTCCGGAAATGATGCGGCGGTGGCGCTGGCAATCTACTGCGGAGGGACGGTGGAAGGGTTTGCGGAAATGATGAACGACAAAGCCCGGGTACTGGGACTATCGGGCACCCATTTTGAAAACCCTAACGGCCTGGACAGCCCCGGACACTATTCCACCGCCCGGGATCTGGCGGTTTTGGCGGCCTATGCCATGGAAAATCCCATTTTCTACAAAACCGTATCTGCAAAAAACGTAAAAGTTGGGCAGCGGTATCTGACCAACCACAACAAGCTCCTTTGGCGTGTAGAAGGCGCAGATGGAGTGAAAACCGGCTTTACCAAAGCGGCAGGACGGATTTTGGTATCCTGTGCCACCCGGGATGGCCGCCGAATCATCGCTGTCACCATCAATGACCCCAGCGACTGGCAGGATCATGCCGCACTGCTGGAAGCGGGCTTTTCCCAGTACCGCCATGAGCAAATTGTCAAAGCGGGAGACCTCGTTGGCAGTATGGAAGTCATCGGCGGGGAAAATCGGGTTGTGGAGATTCTGGCGGCGGAGGATTTTGAATACGCCATTGCCGAAGGGGAAAGCCCTCAGGTGGTTCTTCCGGAGCCGGGATTTGTCTATGCACCTGCGGTGGAAGGTGCGGATGCCGGATGGGCCTATGTGCTGATTGGCAATAAAACCGTAGGGAAGCTTCCGGTGGTCTACGGTCAGACTGTAGAGAAAACCCCGGAAGAAGAAAAATCTCTCTGGCAGAAATTGCTTGGCAAGTCAAAACCATGGGCTTTCCCTGGGGAAAGCCCAACGAAATATTTGGGACAAGGAGAAAACCATGGGCGAACGTTTGCAGAAAATTCTATCCGCCCGGGGCGTTGCCTCCCGGCGCAAAGCGGAGCAATGGATTCAGCAGGGGAGAGTCACCGTTAACGGCGCAGTAGCCCAACTGGGAGATACGGCGGATGCTGACCGGGACGAAATTCTGCTGGACGGTCACCCCTTGCCGGAACCGAAAAGCTATGTGTACATCCTATTGAATAAACCCCGGGGCTATGTTACCACTCTCAGTGACGAGAAGGGACGCCCCAATGCGGCACAGCTGGTGCAAGACTGCGGCTGCCGGGTGTATCCTGTGGGGCGGCTGGATATGGATTCGGAAGGGCTGCTGCTGTTTACCAATGACGGGGACTTTGCCAATGCCCTGATGCACCCGAAGCATGAGGTAAAAAAGACATACGAAGTCTGGGTAACCGGCTATGTGCCCGGTGCAGAGGTCAAACTCTGCCGGCCCATCACTCTGGACGGCTATACCATCCGCAAGCCGGAAGTCCGGGTACTGAAAGCGGAAGATACCAAGGCCAAATTCCGGGTTACCATACACGAGGGCCGCTATCGGCAGGTGCGCAGGATGTGTCAGGCGGCGGGAATGCAGGTTACCCGGCTTCGGCGCATCCGGGAGGGAAGCTTATCCTTGGGAAAGCTTCCTCTGGGCACCTGGCGCTATCTGACGCCGGAAGAGGTTGCGCTTTTGCGCGAACCTTGACCATCGACAGCCATCAGCCTCAACAGGAAAATTGCAGGATTGTGCTTTTGGACTTGCAAAAAAGCGAATTATTTGCTACTATGGGTATACCACACAGCAGATTGTAGCCAAACAGGGAGGCAAATATGGGTTACGATATTTTGTCGATTCTGCAGGAGAAAGAGTCCACCTTTTCCAAGGGGCAGAAGCGCATTGCACGATACATTACCGAGGCCTATGATAAGGCCGCATTTATGACCGCAAACCGTCTGGGAAAAACGGTAGGAGTCTCGGAATCCACCGTAGTTCGGTTTGCGGTGGATTTGGGTTTTGACGGCTACCCCAGCATGCAGAAGGCCATGCAGGAGATGGTCTTGAATCGTCTGACCAGTGTACAGCGGCTGGAGGTTGCCAGCGACCGGATTGGAGATCAGGACGTGGTATCCATGGTTCTGCATTCCGATATGGAAAAGCTCCGCCAGACCGAGGAAATGATCGACCGGGGAGAATTCCGGGCAGCGGTCAATGCCATTTTGAAAGCCAAACGGGTCTATATTCTGGGTGTCCGCAGCGTTGCGCCGTTGGCGAATTTCCTGGGGTATTACCTGAATTATATGTTCAACAATGTCCATATTATTTCCGGATTCAGCGCGGGAGAGATGTTTGAGAAAATCGTAGGTGTCAACTCTGAGGATGTGATTGTGGCTTTCTCCTTCCCCCGATATTCCGCATCCACCACCAAGGGAGCCAAGTATTGCCGCTCCGCTGGGGCTACGGTCATCGGCATTACCGACAGCAAGCTGTCCCCCCTGGGCCAGTGCAGCGACCATGTGCTGGTTGCCAAAAGCGACATGGTTTCTCTGGTGGATTCGCTGGTAGCGCCGTTGAGCCTTGTGAATGCTCTGATCGTTTCGGTGGCCTCCCGGAGAGAAAAGGAACTGTCCCAGACCTTTGCCAATCTGGAGCGGATTTGGGACGAATACAATGTTTACGAAAAGCAGGTTGAGCCATGAGAGCATTTGACGGAATTGTCATCGGCGGCGGCCCTGCCGGAATGTTTGCGGCCATCACCGCCGCCCGTCAGGGAAGCCGGGTGCTTCTGCTGGAAAAGAACCAGCGGCTGGGAAAAAAGCTTCTCATTACTGGAAAAGGCCGCTGCAATGTGACCAATGACTGCACCGCTCAGGAAGTATTGCAAAATACCCCTCGCAACGGCCGCTTTTTGTACAGCGCCATGACCGCCTTCCCGCCGGAGCGCACCAAAGCCTTTTTTGAAGAAGCAGGCTGTGAACTGAAAACCGAGCGGGGCAACCGGGTATTTCCGGTGACGGATAAATCGTCGTCGATTCTCGACTGCCTTCAGCGGCAGATGCGGAAATTGCCCATTACCATCAGTACCGCCCAAGCGGAAGAAATCCTGACGGAACAGGGCCGTGTAATCGGTGTGCGCACCCGGGAGGAAATCTACGGTGCTGGCTGGGTGATTTTGGCCACCGGCGGCGTATCCTATCCGGCCACCGGCTCCACCGGTGATGGCTATGCCATGGCAAGCGCGTTGGGACATACCATCGTTGCACCTGAAGGAAGTCTGGTTCCTCTGGAAATTTCGGGAACGGACTGCCCGGATATGCAGGGCCTCTCTTTGCGCAATGTGGGCGTGAAGCTGGTCAACGCAAAAGGAAAGGTAATGTACCGGGACTTCGGGGAGCTGCTGTTTACCCATTTCGGCGTCTCCGGCCCTACAGTTCTGTCCGCCAGCTGCCATCTGAAAGGGGAGGGTTGCAAGCTCATCATTGACCTGAAGCCTGCCTTGGAGGAAGGGAAGCTGGACGAGCGGATTTTGCGGGATCTGGACAAAAACCAGAACCGTTCCATGGAAAATGCTCTGACAGAGCTGCTGCCCCGGAGCATGATTCCGGTGGTTCTGCGGCGGTTGGATATCGATGCGCACCTTCAGGCCAATTCCCTGACCAAGCAGAAGCGGCGGGCTATGGTAGAACTGTTGAAGGGATTTTCCCTGGAAATTGTGGGAAAGCGTCCGGTTTCCGAGGCAATCATCACCAGCGGCGGTGTGAAGGTTTCGGAGGTTGACCCGAAAACCATGGAATCCAAAAAGGTTTCGGGCCTGTATTTTGCCGGAGAAATCCTGGACTGTGATGCCTATACCGGTGGATTCAACCTGCAAATCGCCTGGGCAACCGCTTATGCCGCTGGATGTGCCGCAGCTCTGGCGGGAAAAACAAGCATTGACAAAACTGCTAAGCTGTAATAGAATAATCGGCAGATAGTGCTTTAGAAATATGTAAAGGAGGACTTATCTATGTACGAGAAACTTGTGGATTACGCAGCCAGACAGCTGGAACTGGATGCTTCCGAGATCAGGCCGGATTCCACATTCGAGAGCCTGGGTATCGATTCTCTGGATGTTGTGGAAATGATTATGGATCTGGAAACTGAGCTGGGTGTGGAACTGGAAATGGAAGACCAGAAGATTGCCACCTTCCAGGAACTGGCCGATTTCATTGAATCCAAGCTGGCCTAAGTAAATAATTACCTTGTAAATGCCTGTCCGGCTTATAACAAGGTCGCACTAATCGGGGAGTTAGCGGTGCCCTGTACCTGCAATCCGCTATAGCAGGGGTGAATTCCCGCACCCGGGCAAGTTTTGTATATCGTCTGACCTGCGTAAGTGGTGTTGAGAGATCGGTCTTGCGCAACGAGATCCCGTGAACCATGTCAGGTGGGGAACCAAGCAGCATTAAGCGGATCTTCTCGTGTGCCGCGGGGTTGCCGTTCTTGAGCTAACTGCGCAGGTTACGGATGTTCAGCTTGTTCAAATGTGGGTGTGCGATCTTGTTATGAGCCGGCAGCTTTTTTCTTGTGATTTAAGTGGAAAGGATGAGGACGTTTGGCAACCTATCAGGCTCTGTATCGCAAATACCGGCCTCAGACTTTTGATGATGTTTCCGGCCAGCTGGCGGTGACTCAAACTCTGAAAACTCAGCTGATGACCGGGAAGATGAGCCATGCCTACCTGTTTACCGGCTCCCGTGGCACGGGCAAAACCAGCTGCGCCAAAATTCTGGCCAAGGCTGTCAACTGCCTGAACCCGGATAACGGAAATCCCTGCAACTGCTGTGAAGCCTGTAGGGCCATTGATTCCGGCTCCTGCATGGACGTGCTGGAAATCGATGCCGCATCCAACAACGGCGTGGACAACGTCCGGGATTTGCGGGACGACGCAGTGTATACCCCATCTCAGGTAAAGATGCGGGTGTATATCATTGACGAGGTGCACATGCTCTCCATCTCGGCCTTCAATGCTCTGCTGAAGATCATTGAGGAGCCGCCGGAGCACCTGCTCTTTATTTTGGCTACTACGGAACTGCACAAAGTTCCGGCAACGATTCTGTCCCGGTGCCAGCGGTTTTCCTTCCGCCGCATCAGCCAGGAGGACATTGCCGCCCGGCTGCAATATGTTGCCTACCAGGAGAATATCGACCTGGATGACAGTGCGGCCCGGGTACTGGCCCGGCTGGCGGATGGCGGCCTTCGGGACGGCCTGAGCCTGCTGGATCAGTGCGCCTCTGCCACCACCGGAGAACTGACTGCCCAGCGGGTTTACGCCTGCCTGGGAATCGCCGGAGAACAGACCTGCGGCGAACTGATGGGCTATGTGGCGAGTCACGATACCAAACGGGCGCTGGAACTATTTAACCGCCTCTACACCGAGGGTAAGGATTTAAGTGCCATGCTGGACGAAATGGCCTGCCTGACCCGGGACCTGTTGGTGATGAAAACCGCAGGAAACGGGGGTATCACCATGCTTTCCGGTGTTGCCGACGATCAGGAAGTGCTGCAGCTGACCAAAGCCTTGACCAGCGGAGAACTTGTGCGGATTATGAACCTGCTTCAGACCACACTGGCAGGCTTTACCCGCAGCGCCAGCCGCCGGATGGATGCGGAGCTGTGCATAGTTCAGATGTGCCAGCCGGAACTGGATCTGGATGCCAAGGCGCTGAACGCCCGGCTGACCCGGTTGGAGGAACAGATCAAAAGCGGCAGCTTTACCGTTGCTGTGCAGCCCCAGAAGGTGCAAGCGGCTTCTCAGGATGCAGATGACGACCGTCCGCCTATGCCGGATGATGCCAACGCACCACCGGAGCAGGATGTCCCGGCACCTGTCCAGGCGGATACCCCGGTAGGATTCTGGTCGGATTTGTGCAGTGGGATTCGCAAGGAGCTTGGCCCTCCTACCAGCGGCTTTTTTGTGGCCACGCCCAATGCACCGGTGCAGGGGTTCCTGGTAGGTGACCGGCTGGAACTGCGCTGCGGCAACGATTTTACCGCCGTGATGCTGGACAAGCCGGCTATCCTGGAAGTGGTCTCCCGGAAGGCCAGTGTCCTGCTAAACCGCCCGGTTAAGGCAGTGGTGGTGGATATGTCTGCAAAACCAAAGAGTAATCCCAGGATGGAACAGCTGATGAACTTCGGCAGAAATCATCCGGATATCGTAAAAATCAAGGAATAATACAAACTTTCAGATAGGAGAATGTACAAATGGCAAAAGGTGGATTCCGGGGTATGCCCGGTGGAATGAATCAGGCAGCTATGCTCAAGCAGGCTCAGAAAATGCAGCAGGAGATGCTGCGCATGCAGCAGGAGCAGGAGAGCAAGACCTTTACCGCTGCTTCCGGCGGTGGAATGGTGTCTGCAACCGTTAACGGTAAGCACGAGCTGGTAAATCTGGAAATCAAGCCCGAGGCAGTGGACCCGGATGATGTGGAAATGCTGCAGGATATGGTGATTGCTGCTGTCAACGAGGCTATGCGCACTGCTGATGCCGAGGCGGCCAACAATATGTCCCGCCTGACCGGCGGCCTGAATTTGGGCGGCCTGTTCTAAGGAGGCAGTATGCAGTTTTTCCCTGCTGCGTTGCAGAATCTGTCAGACCAGTTTGCCCGTCTTCCCGGCATCGGCGGCAAAACCGCCCAGAGACTGGCCTTTCATGTGCTGAGCCTTCCTTTGGAAGAGGCGGAGGAGTTTGCCCAGGCCATTGTCCAGGCGAAGCAGGAGGTGCATACCTGCCCTCAGTGTCAGAACCTGACAGATCGGGAGCTGTGCCCCATCTGTGATGACGAGACCCGGGATGCTAGAACCATCTGTGTGGTGGCAGAGCCCAAGGACGTGATTGCCATGGAGCGCTCCCGGGAGTATCGGGGCGTATATCATGTCCTGCATGGCGTGATTTCCCCGCTGAATCATGTGACCCAGGATGATATCCGGATTAAGGAATTGCTTCGCCGGGTCAGCACGGGAAATGTCAAAGAGGTTATCATGGCCACCAATCCCGATACGGAAGGGGAGGCAACGGCTATGTACATCTCCCGTCTGCTGCGGCCTATGGAAGTAAAGGTCACTCGGTTGGCTTACGGCATCCCCGTGGGCAGCCAGCTGGAATACGCGGACGAGGTAACCCTTTCCCGGGCGCTGGAAGGTCGTCAGGAAATTTAAACAAAACAATTTGGGCCGCGGTAACCATTTGGTTGCCGCGGCCCAATCTTTATTTTGTTTTGACTTTTTGGAACATGCCTGCGGGCATCTGGGAAATCAATACTGCCAGGAAAACCAGTGCGCAGCCCAGCAGTTCCCAGCTGGTCATGGTTTCTCCCAGCAGCCACCAGCCGCCCAAAGCGGCAAAAGCCGACTCCAAACTCATAATCAAAGATGCAGTGGTGGGTTCCAGGTGTTTCTGCCCCAAAATCTGCATGGTGTAAGCAATTCCCATGGACATCACACCGGCAAACAGCAGCGGTCCCCAACAAGCGAAGATATCCTGCACAACCACAGTTTCCGTCAGCACAATGAACGGAACCGACAGAAGGGACACCACCAAGCACTGAATACAGTTCAGCCGGAATCCATCCAGCCCGCCGGCGAAACGGTCAATGCAGGTAATCTGGATGGCAAAGGCCAAGGCACATGCCATCAGCAGCAGATCGCCCCGATTGATACCGGTGGCGCCCATACAGCTCAAAAGGTACAGTCCCACAACAGCCAGCAGTACGCTGATTACTGCAGATTTGGGAATCTTCTTTCCCAGAACCAGCCCCAGAACCGGAACCAGTACAATATACATGGCGGTAATAAAACCGGCCTTTCCGGCGTCGGTATATACCAGGCCCACCTGCTGGAGACTGGCAGCCACAAACAGGGCACAGCCGCACAGCAGGCCGGTTTTCCACAGCTTCGGGCTGAACCACTTTTTTACGGACTCTTTTCCGGAGCACCGGCCAATGTCCAGGATAAACCCACAAGGAATCAAAAATGCCACCGCCAGGCCGCAGCGAACTGCCTGGAAGGTAAAGGGGCCAAGAAGGTCCATGCCAACGCTTTGCGCCGTAAAGGCAAAACCCCAGATTACGGTTGCCATCAGCAGGCAAAGACTGCCCCGAACTTTATTTCTCATCTTACATCACCGCCGGATACTGTATCATATTTCCAGGGAAAAAGCAAGCGGCATTGCATTTTGTGCGTTTTGTGGTATAATGAATAAGCAACAATTCCAGCAGCCGGATACACTTTTGACGAGAGTGTATTTTCTGCTGAGGAAATGGAGGATATCGTTATGGAACAAGTAAAGAAAATTCCTGCCCGAAGCGAAATTCCCGCTGAGGACAAGTGGGCGATTGAAGACCTGTTTGTGTCCGATGAGGCATGGGAACAGGAACTGACCACCCTGGAGCAGGCCAGCGCCGCAATGGCAGCCTACGAAGGCCGCCTGGCAGAAAGCGCCAAGACGCTGTATGAGTACCTGCAGCAGGTTGAGCAGGTGGATGTAAAGGCGGATCGGCTGGGCAACTATTGCTTCCGCCGCTCGGATGAAGATACCCGGGACTCCGACGCCCAGGCTATGTCCGGTAAATATATGGCGGCTGTGGTGGCGCTGTCTGCAGCTTCCAGCTTTGCTACTCCGGAGATTATGGCAATCGACGAGCAGACTTTGCAGGGCTTCTATGCCTCCTGCCCGGAACTGGAGCGCTACCGCCGTTACCTGACGGATCTGCGCCGCCGGAAGGCACACACCCTTTCTTCCCAGGAAGAACGTCTGCTGGCTGCCGCAGGAGAGATGGCCCAGGCTCCGGATACCATCTATGGCTCCTTCGCCGATGCGGATATCTCTTTCCCCGATGCCGTGGATGGGGAAGGAAACCGGCATCCGCTGACCCAGGGCACCTTTGTGAGCCTGGAAGAAAGCCAGGACCGGGTGCTGCGCCGCAGCGCTTACGAAAATCTCTATGACGGCTTTGCCGGGTTCAAGAACACCGCTGCCGCTTTGCTCAATGCCCAGAACAAGCAGCTGAAGTTCTTTGCCGATGCCAGAAAGTATGACAACGCTCTGGATGCTTCCCTGGATGCCACCAACGTTCCCACGACTGTGTATCACAACCTGATCGAAGCCGTTCACCAGAACATGGACAAGATGCATCGCTATGTCCGTCTGCGCAAGAAGCTGCTGGGTGTTGGCGAGCTGCATTTCTATGATGTCTATACCCCGCTGATGGCGGAAGTGGACCGCCGCATTCCCTACGCTGAAGCCAAGCAGACCGTGTACGATGCGCTGGCGCCTCTGGGCAAGGAATACCAGGCCATTTTGAAGGAAGGCTTTGAAAACCGCTGGATCGATGTCTATCAGAACCAGGGCAAGCGCAGCGGCGCTTATTCTGCTGGTGCCAAGGTGCATCCCTTTGTCCTGCTGAACTACACCGGAACCTTGGACAGCCAGTTCACCCTGGCTCACGAAATGGGACATGCCATTCACTCCTACCTGTCCAACCGTACCCAGAATCCCATCGATTCTGACTATGTAATCTTTGTGGCAGAAGTGGCTTCTACCTGCAACGAGGCCCTGCTGATGCAGCACCTGCTGAGCAAGACCCAGGATAAGAAGGAGCGGGCGTATCTGATTAACCACTTCCTGGATCAGTTCAAGGGTACGATTTACCGCCAGACCATGTTCGCCGAGTTTGAGCGCAACATCGGCCAGATGACCGCCCAGGGCAAGACCCTGACCGCTCAGGTTCTGTGCGATGAGTACAAGCGCCTGAACGAGCTGTACTACGGCCCCGATATGGTGGTGGATGACCGGATTGCCATGGAATGGGCAAGAATTCCCCACTTCTACTACAATTATTATGTGTTCCAGTATGCCACCGGCTACTCTGCCGCCATTGCCCTGTCCAACCGGATTCTGAAGGAAGGGGAGAGCGCTGTGAAGGATTACCTGAACTTCCTGTCCGGCGGCTGCTCCAAGAGCCCCATCGACCTGCTGAAGGGCGCCGGTGTGGACATGACCAGCCCCGACCCGGTCAACCAGGCTCTGGAGCTGTTTGGCCAGCTGCTGGATGAGATGGAAGCTCTGGTGTAATCCATGCCCGAATTATTTCTGCCGACGCTGCATACCTTTGCCATGAACAACATTTTCACCGGTTCGCTGGGATTGTTCCGCTTCCGGGCGAAACCCAATGTGGTGATGGCAACGGCCAAAGAGGTAGACTTTGAACAAAGCAGCATTCTCGTAGAATATTGGCATGGCCTGTATTGCTACGAAAAAAGCCAGATGGAGGGGCAGGAAACCTTCCCTATGACAGAAGAAGGCCGTCAGGCCATGCTGCAATGGCTGACCAGTAAAATCTGATCCGCTTTTGCGGCAAAACAAGAATTGTTTCCAGGCTGTTCCCAAAAAGTTAACATCAAAAGACTTTCCTTTTCATGCCAATGTGGTATACTGTTATGTAAACAGACAGAACAGAGGTTGACAACATGGACAAGCGAAACGGATATCGTCGGCACTCTGGTGCGGGAAAAGTGATTGCAGCTATGCTGCTGGTTTTGGTGTTGCTTTGCGGAGCAGCCTGGTTTGTTCTGTTCCGGATTAACCAATTTTCCCTGTCAGTTCAACTGCTGGGGGAGAAAGAAGCCACCCAGGAATATGGGCAGCCTTATCAGGACCCCGGTGTGGTCGTTTCCATGCGGGGCAGCCTGTTCTGGAAAAAAGGTTTCCGGCCGAAGCACGCAAAGCTGAAAGTTACCGGCAAGGTGGATGAAAACCACTTGGGCAAATACACCTTGTCGTATTCTGCGTCCATGTTCCACTGGCACGGAAGTACCCAGCGCAGTGTACAGGTGGTGGATACCCAGTGTCCTGTGATTACCTTGGAAGAAGATACCCAGGGGAAGCCCCATCCCGGCGGAAAATACCAGGAGCCAGGGTATAAAGCATGGGACAACTGCGATGGAGATATTACAGACCGGGTGGTGCGGAAAGAAGCCCGCGGGAAAATCACCTATGCAGTGGTGGATTCCTCCGGCAACCCTGCCACCGCAGAACGGGAAATTCCTTACTATGACCCCCAGCCGCCGGTGATTAGTCTGGAGGGTGGGGAAACCTATGCCATCACGGTTGGAACATTTTATGAAGATCCTGGATATCATGCTATGGATGATGTTGACGGGGATCTGACCGGCCAGGTGACGGTAGAAGGGGAAGTGAACTGGCTTCAGCCGGGTGTGTATCCGGTGGTATATACCGTTTCGGATGCCTATCAGAATGTGGCGACGGTTACCCGAAATGTGGAAGTGGTGGCCCAACCCCGGCCAGAGAAAATTTTGCCCCAGGAAAAAACCATTTACCTGACTTTTGACGACGGTCCTGGCCCCTATACCAAGCAGCTGTTGGACGTACTGGATGCTTATGGGGTAAAGGCAACATTTTTCGTGACTGACAGCGGTTATGATTCGGTGATGAAAGAAATTGTGGACCGGGGACACAGCATCGGTATTCATACCGTTTCTCATAAATATGATGAGATTTATGCCAGCCCTGAGGCATACTTTGCGGATTTGCTGGGTATGCAGGATATCATTTATCGCAACACTGGTGTCAAAACCACACTGATGCGCTTCCCAGGAGGCAGCTCCAACCTGGTCAGCCGGAAAAGCTGTGAAGGCATTATGACCGTTTTAAGCGAAGCGGTTCAGGATGCGGGATTTCAGTATTTTGACTGGAATGTAGACAGTGACGATGCCGGAAGAGCCAGAAAAGCGGAAGAAGTTTTTGACAATGTGGTGGATGGAGTCAAAAAAGGACGGGTCAGCGCTGTGCTTCAGCATGACATTCACGGTTACAGTGTAGAAGCTGTGGAGAAAATTCTGAAATGGGGCCAGGAAAACGGCTATACTTTCCGTCCATTGGAGCAGACCAGTCCCGGATTCCACCATGGGATCAACAATTAAAATAAAAGGCAGCGGTTGGTGCCGCTGCCTTTCCTTACCGGTCGCTGGGGCCGCCGGCATCTTCGTCAAAGATCAGGTCATCCAAATCCATTCTGGGATCGTTGCTTTCCCGCATATCTATTTCTCCTTTCAAAAGTAGACTACCGGACAGTATATGCCAGGCAGACCGAAAAATGTGTCATATTTTCTTGACAGAACAAAAAATTTTCTGTAAAATAAGCTGGAATATCTAAATGTATCTGCCCCCGTACCTCACCAGGATAGAGGGTCCGCCTCCTAAAAATCGGTTACTACCGGTACCGGAGCGGCCCTGAAATTGAATAATTTGTGTATATGCCCTAGTAGCTCAGTTGTATAGAGCAGTCGCCTCCTAAGCGGCAGTTCGTTCGAATCCGTTTGGGCGGAAAAATTGAATATTTTTGATATATGTCCCAGTAGCTCAGTTGGATAGAGCACGAGCCTCCTAAGAATATGTTAATCACGGGCCAAATGTTTTTTTGAAATCTGAAGTCCGGTTCGAATGGAGTTGTGAATTCGGCGTTTTTCTAACGCCGGGGAAGAGGAACATTTTTAAGAAAAATGCTTTCATGAGGTAAAAATCCATTAGCAAAATGACCGTTTTTCTAATGGATTTTCCCTCTGAAATATAGATCGTCACCTTGGACGAAACGTGAAAAACCGCGTAAAATCAAGGAAATTTCATAGATGTCTCTGTAGCTCAGCAGGATAGAGCGTCCGCCTCCTAAGGTTGCGTTACAACGGCCACCTCAAAAAAAACTAAATAAGGGATTGCAGTTCGACTTTGATCGGGCTATAATCATATATCAGACACGTCCATATAGCTCAGC
>DVGO01000051.1 GCA_018712645.1 Candidatus Faecousia faecavium
CACAAAACTTCATGCAGCATTACATTCTTGCACCACGATGAATGAAAACGAAGTGCAATAACCTGCTGCGTATGGTAAAATAAATATGCACGGCATAAGATCGGCCTTTTTTGCTGCTACGAGCGCGCGCGCAAAACTGGTTTTGCTCTCCTGTTGAACCACAAATTGTTCCAGCCTAATGGCATCAAGGACGTATAGCAAAATAATTGCTTTTAGGAGAGTGCGCCGTGACAACTTTTATAAGGAGTGTAGTGTTATGGAAGTTGTCTATCGGTGTTGTTGTGGGATTGATGTGCATAAGAAAGTCATCGTAGCCTGCTTGGTCAATGGCGGAGGGCAGGAACTGCGGGAGTTCGGCACAACTACAAGCGAAATTAAATCCCTGGCAAATTGGCTCACAGAATCAGGCTGTGAGATGATAGCCATGGAGAGCACAGGCGTATTTTGGAAACCACTGTACAATTTGTTCGAGTTAATGGATTTGAATGCTATCATTGTGAATGCTGCTCACATGAAAGCGTTGCCAGGACGTAAGACCGATGTAAAGGATGCAGAATGGATTGCGGATTTGCTGCGTCATGGTCTGCTGAAAGCCAGTTATATTCCAGGCCGGGAACAGCGGGAACTGCGCGAAATTACACGCTACCGCAAAAGTCTGACTGAGGAACGCTGCCGGGAAGTAAACCGTCTGCAAAAGATTCTGGAAGGTGCAAATATCAAACTGGATTCCGTGGTGAAGGATATCACAGGCAAGAGCGCCCGCAAACTTCTTCAGCGGATCATTGACGATGACATTCCGGATAGTGAGGAAGTATCCAAGCTGGTGCACGGCCGGATGCGTCCAAAGCTGGATCAAATCGTTGCTTCAATCGAAGGAATTACGACTCCGTTGCAGAGAAAACTGCTGGCACAGATCATCGACCATATCGATGATTTGAACCGTCGGATTAGTGAATTGGATAAGCTGGTGCAGGAATACATGACGGAATATGTAGCAGCAATCGAAGCGATAGATGAAATTCCAGGTATTGCCAGACGTAGTGCTGAGGTGATTCTGGCTGAAATTGGAACGGACATGAGCAGATTCCCCAGTGCGGCACATCTTTGTTCCTGGGCTGGTGTCTGCCCCGGTAACTACCAGAGTGCAGGCAGACGAAAACATGGTAAGACGACGAAAGGAAATAAGGCGCTCAAAACAATTCTGACACAATGTGCAAAGTCTGCAAAAACCGTAAAGAGTTCTTATTTCTCGGTACAGTACCAGCGAATCGCCGCCAGACGTGGAAAGAATCGAGCCACACTTGCAGTTGCTCATTCCATGCTGATCGCTATATACCACATTCTTAAAAACAAGACTGCTTTCCATGACCTTGGTTCTGACTACTACGATGCCTTTAACCGTGACAGAAAGATAAACAGTTACCTTAAACGACTGAAATCACTTGGGTGGGAACCTGATGCCATACCAAGCTCTGCCTGAGTGCGCTATTTCATAGCGCAAGCGGCCTGCCGAAAGGTGGGAGGTGTTTTGCGCTCTTTTGAGGGTTACGTTTTCATAACAAAAAGGCCACGGACGAATCCGTGGCCTCTCGGCATGCACAATTACACCAGGCTCAGTGCCAGGGTCAGCAGAACCCAGACAATGGCAATCCACTTGGTGGAAGAAGCCAAAACCTGATCCAGGCCGCCCTTCTTGTTCTTGCTCAGGTAAGAGTCGGAAGCGCCGGTCAGCGCACCGGACAAACCAGCCTCCTTACCGGACTGCATCAGAACTACAACGATCAGCGCAACGCTGCAAATAGCCTCCAGAACGATGAGAATGGTCTCAAAAACGCCCATGAAATGTAACCTCCCTCCGCCAGATTCGCCCAAAGCGAATGGTAAATGGCTCACAGAAAAGCTGGAGCTTCACAATAGCCCATACAGTATAGCACAGGCTCTCCCAAATTTCAAGGGGAAAACGATATTTTTCCCACTTTTCTCCCCGGCAGCCTTATTTCTGCACCCAGTTTCCGGTAGCCAGGCAGTTCAGATAGCTCTCAATAAAGGGGTCCAGGGCACCATCCATGACAGCGTTGACGTTGGAAGTCTCGCAGCCGGTACGAGTATCCTTGACCAGGGTATAGGGCATGAACACATAGTTGCGGATCTGGCTGCCCCATTCGATCTTCTGCTGAACACCCTTGATGTCGGAAATCTTGTCCAGGTGCTCCCGTTCCTTGATTTCCACCAGCTTGCTGCGCAGCATCCGCAGACAGGTTTCCTTGTTCTGGAACTGGCTGCGCTCGGTCTGGCAGGATACCACAATGCCCGTTGCCTTGTGGATCAGGCGGACAGCGGAAGAAGTTTTGTTGATGTGCTGACCGCCGGCGCCGGAGGAACGGAAGACCTGCATTTCGTAATCTTCCGGACGAATCTCCACATCCTGGCTGTCGTCTTCAATATCGGGAATGACTTCAATGGCAGAGAAAGAAGTCTGCCGACGGGCGTTGGCATCAAAGGGAGACACCCGCACCAGACGGTGAACGCCGTTCTCGCCCTTCAGGAAGCCGTAGGCGTTTTCCCCTTCGATCAGGATGTCCGCAGACTTCAGGCCCGCTTCGTCGCCTTCCTGGTAGTCCATAACCTTATAGGTAAAGCCGTGACGCTCTGCCCAACGGGTATACATCCGGTAGAGCATCTGGCACCAGTCCTGGGCTTCGGTACCGCCGGCACCGGCGTGGAAGCTCATCAGTGCGTTGTTCTTATCATAGTGGCCGGTGAGCAGAGTTTCCAGACGGCAGGTCTCCATGTTCTCTGCCAGAGCCTCATACCCTTCCTTCAGCTCCTCCAGCATGGAGTCGTCGTCTTCCTCCGCTGCCATTTCACAAATCGTCATCAGGTCGTCCCAGGCAGACAGCATTTTCTCGTAACGCTCCACCTTGTTCTCTGCCTGCTTGGTTTTCACCACGATTTTCTGGCTCTTCTCCGGATCATCCCAGAAACCAGGGGCTTCCTGCATGGCGTGGAGCCGCTCCAGTTCATTGCGCAGGCCATCCAGATTCAGGGAATCTGCCAGACCTTCCAAAGCGGGACGGCAATCGTTCAGCTTCTGCTTATAAACGTCAAATTCAATATTCATACCACACGTCTCTCATTTCGTAAAATTGCATATTTGGCTCTATTATAGCGAAAGTTTCCAATTCTGTAAAGGGGGAATTTGGACTTTTTCCGAAAAGCCGCCGTCACTGCTCCTTGGGGCGCTTATACCGGCCCTTGGGTTCCCACTCCGGCAAGGGATAGCGCTGCATGGCGCCGAAAATCCGCTCCTTCAGATCCGGGTAAGTCTGACTCAGCTGGAAAATCAGCTGTTTGACCTCCTCCCGCTTTGTGGTCTTGTCCACGGGACAGCGATTGGTCAGTACCGGAAGATTCTGTCGGGAAGCAAAATTATCAATGGTCTTTTCGTGGATGTACAGCATGGGGCGAATCTGGATGATGCCGGTTCTGTCCAGGTTGGTTACCGGCTGGAAGCAGCTGATTCTTCCTTCAAACAGCAGCGACATCACGAAGGTTTCCACCGCATCGTCATAATGGTGTCCCAGTGCCAGCTTGTTGAAGCCCCGTTCCACAATGGCCTGGTTCAGCGCCCCCCGGCGCATTTTGGCACACATGGAGCAGGGATTCTTCTCCTTCCGGTAATCGAAAATAATCGGCCCGATTTCCGTTTTAATTATAGTATAAGGTACCTGCATCTGCCGGCACAGCTGCTCAATGGCGCTATAGTCCATCCCCAGGCCCATATCAATGGTGATAGCCTCCAGCTCAAAGGGGTGGCTGAAATACTCCCGCAGTCCTGCCAGCAGCTGCAGCAGCACCAGGGAGTCCTTTCCCCCGGAAACGCCCACCGCGATTTTGTCCCCGGTTTCAATCATATGGTAATCGTCCACACACCGGCGGACCAGGCCCATAAGCTTCTGCATGGTTGTAATTCCTCCTGAAATCATCAAAAATAGCATGTGAGAAAACAGGAGCATTCAAGAGCATTTTGGAGCATTCAAGAGTTAATTCCGGTTTTCACAATTTTCATCAAAATGAGTGTTGACATTTGATTTTTTATATGGTATAAAATTCAAGCGTCTTGGAGTATTGTACTGCAAGCGCCCTGAAATGTCAAAATATTTTATCCAAATTGGAGGAAACCATAATGTCCACTACTCTGCTGAAGAAGGAGACCCTGGAGCGCAAGTGGTATGTTATCGACGCTGCTGGCAAGCCCCTGGGCCGTACCGCCGTTATCGCCGCTAACCTGCTGCGCGGCAAGCACAAGGCCGACTTCACCCCCAATGTTGACTGCGGTGATTTCGTAATCGTCATCAACACCGACAAGGCCATTCTGACCGGCAAGAAGCTGGATCAGAAGAAGTACTACCGTGTGTCCGGTTGGATCGGCGGCCTGAAGGAAACCAAGGCCCGCGACATGATGAACAGCCGTTCCGACTACGCAATGGAGCTGGCTGTGAAGGGTATGCTGCCTAAGAACACTCTGGGTAAGCACGCTCTGACCCGTCTGCATCTGTACAAGGGCGCTGAGCACCCCCACGCTGCCCAGAAGCCCGAAGCCTGGACCCTGGACTAATTTGGAGGTAACTTAGAATGTACGAAAGCAAGAAGAAGTATTTTTACGGCACCGGCCGTCGTAAGTCCTCCGTTGCCCGTGTTCGCGTTTACGAGAACGGCACCGGCTCCATCATCATCAACGGCCGTGATATCGACGACTACTTTGGTCTGGAGACCCTGAAGCTGATCGTTCGTCAGCCCCTGGTCACTACCGACATGCTGGGCAAGGTTGACATCGTTGTCACCGTCGCCGGCGGCGGCGTTTCCGGTCAGGCCGGCGCTATCCGCCACGGTGTTGCCCGCGCTCTGGTCACTCTGAATCCCGAAAACCGTGCCGCTCTGAAGGCTGCCGGCTTCATGACTCGTGACCCCAGAATGAAGGAAAGAAAGAAGTACGGCTTGAAGGCCGCCCGTCGCGCTCCCCAGTTCTCCAAGCGCTGATTTTACTTCAAAAGTGTTCAAAATCCCCGGAAACCATTGGTTTTCGGGGATTTTTGCATCTAATTTGTTTTGAATAGTTTGACACAATTTGCACGAATTAAATGCAGTTTAATCTGATTTATGTGGGTTAAATAGTGGACAACCGCCCTAAAATGAAGGGTTATGGGCTAAAAAATAGGACAACCAAGACGCGATTCCGGGCTGCCAAGGGGATGTTTATTTATACATCTCCAAGATCCCTTTTTCGTGAAAACGGTTTGTCTGAATCTGACCTAATTTGAACAAAAGAGACTAAATCTAATCGCCAAGCGCTCAGTATTTTTTACTGGGCGCTTTTTGCGTTTCCGGGGGGATTTCATTCCGGGATCAGAAAAGCTGTCACTGTCCATTTTTGAGTGGCAGCTTTTTCTACCTCCCAGCCTCTCAGATTTGCCCTTGCGGTGTTCCCTTATGGGACACTTCCTCCATGGGGGGGCAGTCAGGATATTTCGCGCAATAATTCTTCCGGGGAGATTTGAAACAGCTTTGCCAGTGCAATGAGATTACTTGTGCTGGGATCGCACGTCCCGTTTTCCCATTTTGAAACCGACTGTCTGCTGACGCCAAGTGCGTCTGCAACAAATTCCTGTGTCATTTTACAGCGCATCCGGTGCGACTTGATCGTCTCCCCAAGTGACACCTTTATTGTCTCTTTTTCCTGCCGGACATCCTTTGACCCAATATACTTCCATAGTGCCCGAATGATACTGTAGATCAGAAAAATGAATACCGCTAAAATTGGAATCCCGATGATGAAAAACAAAACGGTCATTCTAAACATTGTGATCTCCTCCTTTGTTTGATCCAGTCAAATCATATCAGGAGTCCATCCCAAAGTCCACCAACTATCACGCACTTATCAGGCGCAATCCGGTTGCATGAGGAATTACCTTTCCCAGATATGTAACTCCTCTCCCCTCTTCTTCCCATTCGTTTATACTTCCCCTACTGACACTGTTTTTATCAGACAAGCTCGGATATGTTTATGAAGTGCCGGTATCTGGATGAGATTACCGGCGGTCGGGGCGTGGTCTTTGCCAGCGGCACTCCGGTCAGCAATTCCATGACCGAGCTGTACACCCTGATGCGATATCTTCAGTACAACACCTTGCAGCAGAAGGGCTTGTCTCACTTCGACGCCTGGGCATCCACCTTCGGCGAAACCGTCACCGCCATTGAGCTGGCCCCCGAGGGCACCGGCTACCGGGCAAGAACCCGGTTTGCCAAGTTCTTTAACCTTCCGGAGCTGATGTCCATGTTTAAGGAAGTGGCAGACATCAAGACCTCTGACCAGCTCCATCTTCCGGTTCCCGACGCCAAGTTTGAAACCGTGGTTGTCCAGCCATCCCCGGTACAACAGGAAATGGTTTCCACCCTGTCTGACCGGGCAGCGAAGGTACACAGCGGCATGGTTGATCCCTCTGAGGACAACATGCTGCGCATCACCTCAGATGGACGGAAAATTGGCCTGGATCAGCGGCTGCTGGATCCCATGCTCCCGGATGAGCCGGGGAGCAAGGTCAATGCCTGTGTGGAAAAGGTTCTGGCCATCTGGAAAGACGGGCAGGCAGACAGGCTCACCCAAATGATTTTTTGTGATATGTCCACCCCAAAGGGAGACGGCTCTTTCAATGTCTACGACGATATCCGCAGCAAGCTCATTGCCCAGGGGGTTCCGGAAAAGGAAATCGCCTTTATCCACACCGCCAATACCGACGCCAAGAAGAAGGAGCTATTCGCCAAGGTTCGCTCCGGTCAGGTGCGGATTCTCATGGGCAGCACCCAGAAAATGGGAGCCGGGACCAACTGCCAGGACCGGCTCATTGCCCTCCATCACCTGGATGTGGGTTGGCGTCCATCGGATATGACCCAGCGCAATGGCCGGATTATCCGCCAGGGCAATCAGAACAAAGAGGTACAGATCTACCAATATGTGACAGAAGGTACCTTCGACGCCTACATCTGGCAAACATTGGAAAACAAACAAAAGTTCATATCTCAGATCATGACCTCCAAATCCCCGGTTCGTGCCTGTGAGGATGTGGACGAGCAGGCCCTGTCCTACGCAGAAGTCAAAGCCCTGTGCGCCGGTAATCCCTTAATCAAGGAGAAAATGGACCTGGACATCGAAGTGTCCCGGCTGAAGGTATTGAAAGCAGACCACCAGAGCAAGCAGTACCGGCTGGAAGATCAGATCCTGAAGGTATTTCCGGCCCAGATCGAGCAATGCAAGAGCGTGATCCAGCGCCTGGAAGTGGATATTCAGACCGTCCAGGCCCACCCGCTGCCCAAGGAGGGCTTTATTGGCATCCAGGTGGGCAGCCGCACGTTTGATGACAAGCAGCTTGCCGGTGCTGCCATTCTGGCCGCCTGCAAAGCCTGCAAAACCATGGAGGCTATTCACGTTGGCAGTTACCGGGGTTTTGAAATGGAGCTGTCCTTCAGCCCCATCCAGAACGCTTTTGAGATGTCCCTGAAAGGAGCCATCAGCCACCGAGTGACACTGGGCACCGATGCCAGGGGTAACCTGATCCGAATGGACAATGCTCTGGCATCCATTCCCGACCGGCTGACGCACACCAAAGAGCAGCTGTCCAATGTGGAATATCAGATGGAATCGGCCAAGGCAGAGCTGGGAAAGCCCTTCCCTCAAGCGGAGGAATTGACTCAAAAGAGTTTCCGTCTGGCAGAGCTGGATGCCCAGTTGAATATGGCGGATTCCAGTACCGTTTCCCAGGAGCAGGAAAAGCCCAAAACATTGGACGAAATCATCGCCCAGGCCACAGCGGCAGCAGCCCAGGAAAACTCCCAGCGCCGCCAAAATCCCCAGGTAAAAAGAGAAGCAGAACGATAAGACGAAGGTGCGTGTCAGAGCTGGCATGCACCTTTTTTGAAAGGAGACTGTCTATGAACAATAACAATTTATATGACCTGATGAACCAGGTTACACCGGACGAGGAAGGTTTCCTGAATGCCGGGCACGAGCCGGACTGTGAACTGCGGGTTTATTCCGCCTCTGGGGAGGTGACGGACGATGGCGCTTCCCAATAAGCTCCGGGAGCGGCTGGCCCAGCAGTTTATCGCTTCCCTAAAAGAAGGGCAGCTGCCCTGGAAAGCCTGCTGGCAGAGAAATCTTCCCCAAAACGGTATCACGGGAAAAGCTTACCGTGGAGCCAATTCTTTCTTGCTGTCCCTGATTGCCGAGCTGGAAGGGTATTCTGATCACCGGTGGTGTACCTTCCGGCAGGCCAGCGAGAATGGGTGGCACATTCAGAAAGGGGCAAAGGGAGTCCCGGTGGAATACTGGGCCTACTATGACAGCTTCCAGAAAAAGCTGCTGCCCTGGTCAGAAGCCAAATCCCTTCTGGAGGATTCCATCTATGCCGAGCATTACCTTCAGCTGCGCAGCCGGACCTATACCGTATTCAACGCCCACCAGATTGAGGGGATTCCGGAGCTTCCCATTGCCCAATCCACCAACATCGACGCCATCCGGAAGCAGCGTGACACCCTGCTTAAAAACATGGACTTAAAGTACCGGGAGGAAGGCAGCCGGGCCTACTACTCCCCTTGATACTTTTGGTTCAGTTTTCTTTGCGCTATAAGTTGTGGTTCGTTTTCTATAGCCCTAACGGCATTGTCTAACCGAGATTGGTTTTTCTTCATCATGTTGAGAACACTGATTAATCTAAAGAAGGAAATCAAATTACCATCTACAATTTCATCCTCGTAAAAGGAAAACACTTTATTGACTACATGATACATCTTATCCAATGCATGAATCGATTTGTTAATGTAAAAAACACCTTCTTGGTATATATGAATCATTTCTTCATTTTGTTTCTCC
>DVGO01000052.1 GCA_018712645.1 Candidatus Faecousia faecavium
ATGAACATTCTGGAGTTTGAGAAGCCCGACGGCGTGATCGCTTCCCTGGGCGGTCAGACCGCCATCAACCTGGCCCAGCCTCTGGCTGACCGGGGCGTGAAGATCATCGGCACCGACTGTGCCGCCATCGACAAGGCCGAAAACCGGGATTCCTTCGAAAAGCTGCTGCAGGAGCTGAATATCCCTCAGCCCCAGGGCAAGGCCGTGACCAAGATTGAAGACGGTCTGGAAGCTGCCAAGGAAATCGGCTACCCGGTTCTGGTTCGTCCCAGCTTCGTTCTGGGCGGCCGGGCTATGCAGATCGTCGCCAACGAAAAGCAGCTGCGCCACTACCTGCGCACTGCCGTGGAAATCGACGAGGACAAGCCTGTTCTGGTTGACAAGTATATCCAGGGCCGGGAAGTGGAAATCGACGCCATCTGTGACGGCCACGATGTGTTCGTCCCCGGCATTATGGAACTGGTTGAACGCACCGGCGTTCACTCCGGCGACTCCATCTCCGTCTACCCCTCCTTCTCCATCTCCGACAAGGTCAAGGGCATCATCCTCCAGTACGCCAAGAAGCTGGGTCTGGGCATCGGCATCATCGGCCTGTTCAACATCCAGTTCATTGTGGACAAGGATGACAACGTGTTCATCATCGAGGTCAATCCCCGTTCTTCCCGTACCGTTCCCTTCCTGAGCAAGGCCACCGGCTACTCCCTGGCTGACATCGCCACGGAAGTGATCCTGGGCAAGTCTCTGAAGGAGCAGGGCTTCTTCCACATCTACCCCGAAGAGAAGCAGCGCTGGTATGTCAAGGCTCCCGTGTTCTCCTTCAACAAGATCCGGGGTCTGGACGCTTACCTGTCTCCGGAAATGAAGTCCACCGGCGAAGCCATCGGCTACGACCGCACCATGACCCGTGCCCTGTACAAAGCCCTGCAGGCTTCCGGCATGCACCTGCAGAACTACGGCACCGTCTTTGCCACCATCGCAGACAAGGATAAGGAAGAGGCCCTGCCTCTGATCCGCCGGTTCTATCAGCTGGGCTTCAACATTGAGGCCACTCTGGGCACTGCCATGTTCCTCAAGCGCAACGGCATCCGTACCCATGCGCTGGCCAAGATCAGCGACGGCAGCGAGGAAATCCCCAACGCACTGCGTCAGGGCCACATTGCCTACTTCATCAACACCCGTGACCCCGGTGCCAACGAGGGCGACGGCATTGAGCTGCGCCAGATTGCCACCGAGTACAACGTGACCATGTTCACCGCCCTGGATACCGTCCGGGTGCTGCTGGATGTGCTGGAAGAAACCACGCTGACCATTTCTACCATCGACGCTTAATCATTGACACAACCGGGGGTGCGCCGCATCCCCGGCTGGTTTACAAAAAGGAGACGCCATGAAACAAAGTTTGTTCCAAATTGTCAGCAACGAAGCGCTGACGGACAGCGTTTACAAAATGATTCTCTCCGGCGATACCTCCGCCATCACGGCTCCGGGCCAGTTTGTCAACATTCAGCTCACCGGGAAATTCCTGCGCCGTCCCATTTCCGTCTGCGACTATGACGAAAGCACCCTGACCATCATCTACAAGGTAGTGGGCGCCGGTACGGAGCAGATGTCTGCCATGAAGCCCGGCGAAATGCTGGACATTCTCACCGGACTGGGTAATGGCTACGACCTCAATCTGGCCGGTGACCGGCCGGTGCTGCTGGGCGGCGGTGTGGGCGTGCCTCCCATGTACAACCTGGCAAAGAAGCTCATCGCCATGGGCAAGGAAGTCAGCGTGATTCTGGGCTTCAACACTGCCAGCGAAATCTTCTACGAGCAGGAATTCAAAGCCCTAAGGTGCAAAACTTACGTCACTACCGTGGACGGAAGTTACGGCAAAAAAGGCTTTGTCACCGATGCTCTGCCGGAAAACTACACCTATTTTTACACCTGCGGCCCGGAACCCATGCTGAAGGCCGTGTATCGGGCAACCACCACCTCCGGCCAGATGAGCTTTGAAGAGCGGATGGGCTGCGGCTTCGGCGCCTGCATGGGCTGCTCCTGCAAAACCCTGACCGGCTACAAACGCATCTGCAAAGATGGCCCAGTGATGAAAAAGGAGGAGATTCTATGGCAAGCTTAAGCGTCAATCTGTGCGGTATCCAGCTGGATAACCCGGTGATTCCCGCCTCCGGTACCTTTGGCTATGGCTATGAATACGCAGAGCTGTATGACATCAATGAGCTCGGTACCTTCTCCTTCAAAGGAACCACCAAAGATCCCCGTTTCGGCAACCCCACTCCCCGGATTGCAGAATGCACCGCCGGCATGATCAATGCGGTGGGCTTGCAGAACCCCGGCGTAGAGAAGGTCATTTCCGAGGAACTGCCCAAGCTGAAAGCCTGCTTTCACAAGCCAGTGATGGCCAATGTCTCCGGTTTCTCCGTGGAGGATTATGCCTATACCTGCCAGCAGTTGGACAAGCAGGAGCAGGTGGGCTGGCTGGAAGTCAACGTCAGCTGCCCCAATGTCCACGGCGGCGGCATGAGCTTCGGCACCCAGCCGGAAGCAGCCGCAGAAGTGACCCGGGCTGTGAAGGCCGTGACCACCAAGCCGGTGATTATCAAGCTCAGCCCCAACGTTACCGACATTGTATCCATTGCCAAAGCCTGTGAAGAGGCCGGTGCTGACGGCATCAGCCTGATTAACACCATGCTGGGCATGCGCATCAACCTGCGCACCCGCAAGCCGGTGATTGCCAACACCATGGGCGGCTTCTCCGGCCCTGCCATCTTCCCGGTAGCGGTGCGGATGGTCTACCAGGTGGCAAACGCCGTAAAGATTCCCGTGGTGGGCATGGGCGGCGTCAGCAGCGCTGAGGACGTGATCGAAATGATGCTGGCCGGCGCCACCGCTGTGGAAGTGGGCGCTGCCAACCTGGTTAACCCCTACATCTGTCGGGATATCATCCGGGATCTGCCCCGGGTGATGGAAAAATACAGAATTGAAAATTTAAGTGAAATTATAGGAGGCGCAAAGTAAAATGGGTAAGGACGTAATTATTGCATGTGATTTTTCCTCCGCTGAGGCTACATTCGCATTCCTGGATAAGTTCACCGGCAAGAAGCCCTTTGTCAAAATCGGCATGGAACTGTACTACGCCGAAGGTCCCAGCATCGTTCGGGAAATCAAGGCCCGGGGCCACAAGATCTTCCTGGATCTGAAGCTGCACGACATTCCCAACACCGTCAAGAAGGCCATGGCTGTGCTGTCCAACCTGGATGTGGACATCACCAACCTCCACGCCGCCGGCACCACCGCTATGATGCAGGCCGCTGTGGAAGGTCTGACCCGGCCCGATGGCACCCGTCCCCTGCTGATTGCCGTAACCCAGCTGACCTCCACTGACCAGGAAGCCATGGAAAAGGATCTGATGATCCACGCTCCCATTGACGAAGTGGTGATGCACTACGCCGAAACCGCCAAGAACGCAGGTCTGGATGGCATTGTCTGCTCTCCTCTGGAAGCCGGTAAGGTCCATGACCGCTGCGGCAAGAATTTCCTCACCGTAACCCCCGGCGTTCGGTTTGCTGACGGGGATGCCGGCGATCAGAAACGGGTCATGACCCCCGCCGCTGCCAAGGCCATCGGCTCTGACTACATTGTGGTGGGCCGTCCCATCACCGCCGCTGCCGACCCCGTTGCCGCTTACGAGCGCTGCGTTGCCGAGTTCTGCGATTAAACCTTAGAGAAAAGGAGAATAAACCATGGAAAGCTACAAGAAAGAGTTTATTCAGTTCCTGCAGGGTGCAGGCGTGCTGAAATTTGGCGACTTCACTGCCAAGTCCGGCCGGAAGATCCCCTACTTCATCAATGCCGGTGACATCAAGACCGGTACCCAGATTGCCAAGCTGGGCGAGTTCTACGCCAAGGCTTACCAGGAAAAGCTGGGCAAAAAGCCCACCGTTCTGTATGGCCCCGCCTATAAGGGCATTTCCATTGCCGTGTCCGCTTCCATCGCCCTGTCCAAGAATGGCCTGGATGTGCCCTTCTTCTTCAACCGTAAGGAAGCCAAGGACCACGGCGAAGGCGGCGTATTCGTGGGTTATGTCCCCAAGGCCGGTGAGGAAGTGGTCATTGTGGAAGACGTCATCACCGCCGGCACTGCCATCCGGGAGAGCATGAGCATTCTGTCCAACCTGGAAGGTGTGAAGGTGGCTGCTGCCTTCGTCATGGTTGACCGGAAGGAAAAGGGCCAGGGCGAAAAGTCCGCCATTGCCGAAGTGGAAGAAGCCTACGGCTTCCCTGTCTACTCCGTGGTGGATGTGGATGACATTGTCGAATATCTGGAAGAGGACCCCGCCAACGCCGAAAATGTAGCCCGTATCCGCAAATACCTGGCCCAGAACGGAGCAAAAGCATGAGAAGCCTGAACAGCATCCTGGAACTGAGCGTAGAAGAGCTGGATGGGCTCATCGCCACTGCAAAAGATATCATTGCCCATCCCGAAGCCTACCAGGACAAGTGCGCCCACAAAAAGCTGGCTACCTTGTTCTTCGAGCCTTCCACCCGTACCCGCCTGAGCTTTGAAGCTGCCATGCTGGAACTGGGCGGCAGCGTCATTGGCTTCAGCGAGGCCAGCTCTTCCTCCGCTTCCAAGGGCGAAAGCGTAGCCGACACCGCCAAGATTCTCAGCTGCTACGCTGACATCATCGCCATGCGGCATCCGAAAGAGGGCGCACCTTTCGTGGCCTCTCTGGCTGCCTCCATCCCCGTAATCAACGCCGGAGACGGCGGTCACAACCACCCCACCCAGACCCTGGCGGACCTGCTGACCATTTCCCGGGAAATGGGCCGGCTGGACAATCTGACCATTGGTCTGTGCGGTGACCTGAAATACGGCCGCACGGTTCACTCCCTGATTGAGGCCATGAGCCGCTACAGCGGCATCCGCTTCATCCTCATCAGCCCCGCTGAGCTGAAGATCCCCGGCTTTATCCGCTACAATGTGCTTGAGCGCAAGCACATTCCCTACACCGAGGTTTCCTCCCTGGACGAGGCCATGCCCCAGCTGGATGTGCTGTACATGACCCGGATTCAGCGGGAACGGTTTGACGATCCCTGGGAATACGAGCGGCTGAAGGACAGCTATGTGCTGGACACTGAGAAAATGAAGCTGGCCAAGGAGCGCATGTGCGTGCTGCATCCCCTGCCCCGGGTCAACGAAATCAGCGTCAAGGTGGATGACGATCCCCGGGCCGCCTACTTCCGTCAGGCTCTGAACGGCAAGTACATGCGGATGGCCCTGATTCTGAAGCTGCTGGAGGAGGCAAAGCAGAATCCTGCAAAGCAGCCTCTGGAAGTGGAAGGCCTGGAATACGACCGGGTCTGCCGCAATCCCAAGTGCATCACCCAGACCGAGCAGGAGCTTCCCCAGCTGTTCCGCTGCACCGACAAGGCTGCGGATATCCACCGCTGCATTTACTGCGAGCAAAGAGCATAACAAAGCCAAAAATGACCGTGCATTTCTGCACGGTCATTTTTTATGGGAGTATTCAGCCCACAAATTCCGGTTCGCAGGTCAGGTTCACACCCAGCCGTTTGAAGGTCTTTTCATCTGCGGCTGTGAGCATCACGGTAGAATGGACGTCGCAGCCGCGAAGCTTGCTCAGCTGCTGCATGGCATATTCTGCCATGGGGTTGGTTGCGGCGCTGATGGACAGGGCAATCAGAGTTTCGTCAGAATGGAGCCGGGGGTTCCGGTTGCCCAGATACTCCACCTTCAGCCGCTGGATGGGGTCCAGGGCTACCGGGGAAATCAGGTGCAGATCATCCGGCATTCCGCCCAGCTTCTTCAGGGCATTGAGCAGCAGTGCCGAGGAAGCGCCCAGAAGTTCCGAGGTCTTTCCGGTGACGATTCTGCCGTCAGGCAATTCCATAGCGGCGGCAGCATCTCCGGTTTCCTTGGAGCGATGAAGTGCCGGAGCAACCACTCTGCGCTCTTCCGGGGACACGCCGGCCTTTTTCATCAGCATTTCCAGTTTGCGCACCGTTTCTTCGCTGGCTTTGCCCTGCTTCTGTTCGCACAGAGCCACATAATACCGGCGGATAATCTCCTGTCGGGAGGCACTGCGGGCAGCTTCGTCGTCCACAATGCAGTTGCCCACCATGTTTACGCCCATGTCCGTAGGAGACTTGTAGGGGCACTGTCCCAGGATTTTTTCAAAGATCGCTACCAGTACCGGGAAAGCTTCCACATCCCGGTTATAGTTCACCGTGGTCACCCCATAGGCATCTAAGTGGAAGGGGTCGATCATGTTCACATCGTTCAGGTCAGCAGTCGCCGCTTCGTAGGCCAAATTCACCGGATGGTTGATAGACAGGTTCCAAATGGGGAAGGTCTCAAACTTGGCGTATCCGGCGGTATTGCCCCGCTCATGCTCGTGGTAGAGCTGACTCAGGCAGGTGGCAAGCTTGCCGCTGCCGGGGCCGGGAGCGGTCACAACCACCAGTTCCCGGGTGGTTTCAATGTAGTCGTTCTTGCCAAATCCTTCCGGGCTGACAATATGGGCGGTATCTGCCGGATATCCCGCAATGGCATAGTGATGGTATACCCGCACGCCCAGACCTTCCAGACGGGACTGAAATGCCTTGGCAACGGGTTGGTCATGGTACCGGGTCAGCACCACGCTGGACACATACAGTCCGAATCCCCGGAAAATATCAATCAGCCGGATCACATCCCGGTCGTAGGAAATGCCCAAGTCACCCCGAACCTTCTTCTTTTCAATATCATCGGCGTTGATGACAATGACCATCTCCACCTGATCCCGCAGCTGCAGCAGCATCCGCAGTTTGCTATCAGGCTGGAATCCCGGCAGTACCCGGGACGCGTGGTTATCATCATACAGCTTTCCACCAAATTCCAGGTACAATTTGCCGCCAAACTGGGCTATCCGATCCCGGATATGGGCAGATTGGGTTTGCAGGTATTTCTCATTATCAAATGCTGCCTGAACCATCTTGGTCGCCTCTTTCTTCAAAATCACTACCGAATATTGTACAGGAAATCTGCAGAAATAGCAAGAAATTTAGCAAGCAAATTTTCTGGGCTGCGAAAAAAACCTGGCAGCCGAAGCTGCCAGGTTTTTGGTTAAATTGTCAGTCGCTCAGCGAACAGCGCGCTTCTTGCTGATGTAGTACACAGCAGCCAGGGAAGCAGCGGACAGACCCATCACGGTCACAGCCATGTAGATGGTATCACCGGTCTTGGGGTTGGAAGAAGTGGAGCTGGAATCGGTCTTAGCCTTGGCATTGTCGATCCAAACATTCAGATGGACATAGCCTTCCTTTCTCAGTTCGTCCAGGTTGTCGATCCGATCAGTCTTGTTCTTATCGTTGATGTAGTCGTTCTTGGTGGAGCTGGTGGAGTAGTAGAAGCCATCGTAGCCGATGCCATCGCTGTCCTTAGCGGTGTAGTAGGTCTTAACAACTTCCTTCACTTCGCCAATCGTGATGACGCCGTCCTTCACGCAGGTCCAGGTATCCAGGGTAACGGTCTTCATGGGGGAGCTTACATTGCCCTTGGCATAGATGTGCAGGTAAACGCTGTAGGGGAACTTGCTGCTGCCGCCATTGGAGCCGCTGCCGCTGCTGCTGCCGCCGGAGGTGGACTTACGCTCCAGAGCGATGTACAGGGTGTCGCCGGCGTAGACCTTTCCATCCTTAGCCAGGTTCTTCTGCTGAGCATGGCTCCATGCATGGTGGTAGGTGTAAGCGTTGTCCCAATCGGAGTTCCAAACATAGGTCAGCAGATCCTGAACAGTAGCGTACTCGCCGTTGGCAGGAACCTTGCTGCGTTCAAAGACAACATTGTCGCTGTTATTGACCTTCACAACAACCTTGATGGGGTCAACTGTGGGCTTGGTGGTTTCGACAGGCTTCTCCTCGATGGTATAGCTGAAGGTGACGGTATCACCAGCGGCTACATAGGAATCAGTGGTAACAGTGTCGCCTACGCCCTTGCTCCAGATCTTGGTCAGCTCGCCAACCTGCAGATTGCTGGGAACCTTGTGCTTCAGAATGTTGGAAACCAGAGAGGTCTCAGCATCGGGAGTAAAGGAACCGCTGTCCTTCACTTCGCCGTTGTGCTTGACAACCCAGTGGATGTCAGCGGGCTTGGTGGGCTCAGGAGGAGTAACGGGCTCCTGCTTCGTTACATAACCAAAGGAAACCATGTCACCAGCGGGAACTTCGCCGTTAGCGCCAACATCCTTCTGTTGCTTGCTGCTCCAAACCGTAACCAGCTCGCCATTCTTGTACTGGCCTTCAACATAGTACTTCAGGATGTTGCTGACTTTGGCGGTTGCCTCATTGGGTTCAAGGGAACCTTCCTGCACAACTACGCCATCATTCTTGACCTCGAAGTTGATTTTCTCCTGAGCTGCACTGGCCTGGAAAGGCAGGGCGGTGACGAGCATCAGCGCTACCAGAACCAGACTCAGCAGCTTCTTACATACCATTTTCATTTCTTTAACCTCCTAAATGAAATTGACATTTTTTAGAAAAGCTTGCCGTTGGTCAAGCGCCGCCCGCAGGGTATCGGGAAGCCCGTCTGGGTTACTTGTTCCTCGGCATCTCTTTCATACCCGGATTATAACCCATAAGGTGCAATCTGTCAATAGGAAAATTACAAATAATTACAAAATAAGTTATTAAGATTTACAAAGTTTTCTTAATAATTATCAGTTTGAAACTGCTTTCCAAACATTTTCTGCCACTTATTTCCAGCACACGTCAAATTTATGACATTTTGTCATTTTTGTTGTTAGCATTTTGGTAACATTCCGGTCACAGGAAATTCATGCCCCACGGGGGAAAGATTTTCTTTCGCAGCCAATTGCTTTTTCTGTCACTCCATGATACCATAGTGGCAACCTACTATATTATAAAAAGGAGTAAAGCATCATGTTCTATAAAAATGCACGCATCTTTGCCTCCGATTTTCAATTCCATACCGGTGCCTTTGAAGTGGTAGACGGCGTATTCGGTGAGGTTCTGCCTCAGAATGTTCCCGAAGATGCCATCGATCTGCACGGTGCCACCGTCATCCCCGGCCTGGTGGATGTACACAGCCACGGCAACTCCGGCGCTGACTTCTCCGACGGCGATTACGAAGGGCTGAAGAAAATGGCAGCTTATTACGCCCGCTGCGGTGTTACCTCCTTCGCTCCCGCTTCCATGACCCTGCCTTACGACGTGCTCTCTGCCGCTTTTGCCACCGCCAAGCAGCTGACCGAGGAAACTCCCGCCGGCTGCGCCCGGCTGATGGGTATTCAGATGGAAGGCCCCTACTTCTCTTACAAGAAGCGGGGCGCTCAGAACCCGGATTATCTGAAAGAGCCGGATTTTGAAGGCTTCCGCAAGCTTTACGAGGATTGCGGCGGTTTGGTTCGGATTGTGGACGTGGCTCCCGAACTGCCCGGTGCTGCCCAATTCGTTGCCAAGGCCAAGGAGCTTTGCACCGTGTCCATCGCCCACACCGATTCCGACTACGACCATGCCAAGGCTGCCATTGACGCCGGCGTGACCCACCTGACCCACCTGTACAACGCTATGCCCGGTATCCATCACCGCAATCCCGGTGTGATCCCCGCCGCTGTGGAGAATCCCAATGTCCGGGCAGAGATCATCTGCGACGGTCAGCACATCCACCCCGCCTCCGTCCGGCTGGCTTTCACCATGTTCGGCCCGGAACGGATGATTCTGGTTTCTGACTCCGGCCGCTGCGCCGGTCTGCCTGACGGCAGCCAGTTCCAGCTGGGCGGTCAGGACTGCTGGCTCCGGGACGGTGTGGCCCGTCTGGCTGACGGCACCATCGCCTGCTCCGCTGCCAACCTGTGGCAGTGCCTGTGCAACGTAATCTCCTGGGGTATCCCCGAGGAAACCGCCATCCGCGCCGCCAGCTACAACCCCGCCTGTGCCATCGGCGCCGACGGCAAGATCGGCTCCATCGAAACCGGCAAGTTGGCTGACTTCCTGGTTTGCAGCAGCGACTACAGCAGCAAGCGGGTATTCCTGGGCGGCAAGGAAATCTGAATTCTCAAAAAGATGTTCTGCGGTTTGCCGCCTTCGGGCGGCAAACTTTCTAAATATCCACATTGTGATCGATTGAGGTATCTATGTTCCATCGTTATATTGGCGACCGGGCATTCTACCGCCGGGTCCTGGGGATCGCCGTACCCATTATTATTCAAAACGGCATAACCAATTTTGTTTCCCTATTGGACAACATTATGGTCGGTCAGGTAGGCACCGTGCCCATGAGCGGCGTTTCCATTGTCAATGTGCTGCTGACTGTCTTTAATCTGTGTATTTTCGGCGCCACCTCCGGTGCCGGAATTTTTACAGCCCAGTTCCACGGCTCCAAAGACAGCGAGGGTGTCCGCCACACCTTTCGCTTTAAGATTCTCATCTGTCTGCTGCTTACGGCAGTCAGCTTGGGCATCTTCCTGCTGGGCGGTGACGCATTAATCGGATTGTATCTCACCGGTCAGGGTGACCCATCCACCGCCGCAGACGCTCTGGGATACGGCATGTCGTATCTTCTGATCATGCTCTGGGGTTTTCTCCCCTTCGCCCTGACCAATGCCTATTCCAGCACCCTCCGGGAAACCGGCGAAACCATGGTGCCTATGATCGGCGGTGTGGCTGCGGTGCTGGTAAACCTGGGGCTGAACTACGTCCTGATTTTCGGTCACTTCGGCGCTCCCCGGATGGGTGTGGAAGGCGCTGCTCTGGCTACCGTCATCTCCCGGTATGTGGAGCTGGCCATTGTAGCCGGGTGGACCCACCGCAACCGAAACCGCAACCCCTTCATTGTGGGCGCTTATCACTCTCCCTTCATTCCGGGAAAACTGCTGCGCTCCATCATCCTCAAGGGTATGCCGCTGCTGGTCAATGAATTTCTCTGGTCCAGCGGTATGGCCATTTTGAACCAGTGCTACTCCACTTGCGGACTGGATGTGGTGCCCGCCACCAACATTTCCAGCACCCTGGTGAATCTGGCCAGTGTGGTATTCCTGTCCATGGGCAATGCCGTGGGTATCATCATGGGCCAGATGTTGGGCGCTGGAAACAGCGAATCCAAGGTCCGCGACAGCAACCGCAAGCTGATTGCTTTGTCCGTCAGTTCCGGTCTGATTTTCGGTGCCCTGATGGCTTCCTTCTCCGGGGCTTTCCCCCATATCTACAACACCACGGAAGAAGTTCGGCAGCTGGCAGGCTGGCTGATCTGCATCAGTGCCGTGGGTATGCCCTTCCATGCCTACATCAACGCCACCTATTTTACCCTGCGCTCCGGCGGTCAGACCATGGTTACCTTCCTGTTTGACAGCTGCTTCGTCTGGGTGTGCTGCGTGCCCCTGGCCTTCTGCCTGAGCCGGTTCGCCCATCTTCCCATTCTGCCGCTGTATATTATCTGTCAATCTACCGACCTGCTCAAATGCGGCATCGGCGCATTTATGCTCAAACAAGGAAAATGGATTCAGAATCTGACAACCTAATATAATTGCCCCGCCTGAAAACCAGGCGGGGCTTATCTTTTATCGCAATGCGGCGCTGTTGTTCAGAATCAGGGTGCTGTAGAGCATCAGCACATCCTGGCCATGGAAGTCAATATATTCTGCCAGCAGATCCGGATGGATATAACGAATATCCACCAGAGTTACCTTGGCATAGTCCTGCACCAGCAGGGGCACCATGCTGCTGCCGAAGGAGTCCCGGAAGACGATCAGTTCCCGATCCGATGTGGCATTGGGGTTTTCAATGGTCAGCAGGCTCCGGGCGCCGGAGAGGAAAATATCATACAGATCCCGGCTTTCCAGCTTACTCAGATCGTAGACGCTGCCGGTTTTTCCGGTTTCGTAGTCGTAGACGCTGCACTGGCGCAGCAGATCGCTGTCCAGATAGTACAGCGTCTCCGGCTCCATAGGCAGAGCCGCCTGACCGTAGTAGACACCGTAGAAGGGCTTTTCCAGGGCGGTAAGGGTGTAATCCTCCTCCCGGGGCGGCGTCACGCCCAGGGCTTCACAGATTTCTCCGGCCGCAGACAGCAGGTACTCCTGCCGCCAGTGGGTATCTGTGCGGTAGTAATTGCCCACATTCAGCGACTGGGTCAGGTCAATGTGGGTTGCCCAGGGCATCCCCTCCTGCACCATGGCAAACAGCTTATCATAATCCATGGACAGGTGGCCGCTGGGCTGGGCCAGGTAATACCCCTTGTCCGGGGCAATGGCCATAAATACCCGGGAATCTTGCAGATAGGTTTCATAGACATAATTGAGCCGCTTCAAGGCGTAGCCCACAGACACGGTTTGCAGGGGGTACTCCTGCTTGGCGGCGTAGCCTTGAGAAAGATAAATGCCGTTATTGTCCTTCTGCCCCAGGGCATAGAAGTGGAACAAAGATTTTAACTGCCGGAAGCGGTCCCGCAGGGGGAACTGATCCAGGGCGTAGTCCTCAAAATCCTCCATGAATTCCCCGTCCAGAATGGCGTCGGCTTCTATTTCCGGCATCTGGGCCAGAGGTCGGCGCTCCGCCACGGACAAATCCTTCTGAGGCAGCAGCCAGGCGGCAGCAGTGAGGATTGCCCACAGGGACAGAACCAAAATGGCAGGTATGCATTTTTTCATCTGTGCCACCTCCTTTAGAATCGGAAATACAGGAACGGGCTGAAGGAACCGTCCACCAGGTAGGCTGTAGACACCAGCAGCAGCCCAGTCATCCATGCCCACTCCAGCACCGGGGCAGCCTTACTCCGGGCAATCCGATTTCCTGCCTGCTTCACTACCGGTGTGGCTCCCACAATTCCCAGCACAAACAGCAGGGCAAAGCTTCGCAGGTAGTACAAGGTTTCCTCCGTAACCAAAGGCAGGTTGGCAAAGCCGAAGAGCCCGGCGAAATCCGCCCCTGCCTGGGACAGGCTCTCGGCATTGAACAGCACAAAGCTCAGCACCACCGCCAGCAGCACATAGCCATGGCGCAATACACCCGGAAGCTTTTTCAGTCCCGGAATCCACTTTTCCGCCAGCAGCAGCACCGCAAACAGCAGCCCCCACAGCACAAAGTTCCAGGCGGCACCGTGCCACAATCCCGTGAGCATCCACACCACCAGGATGTTGAACACCCACCTGCTCCGGCTGACCCGGTTGCCTCCCAGGGGAATATACACATAATCCCGGAACCAACTGCCGAGACTCATATGCCAGCGCCGCCAGAACTCTGAAATGCTCTTTGACAGATAGGGATAGTCAAAGTTTTCAATAAAATGGAATCCCAGAATCCGTCCCAGGCCAATGGCCATGTCCGAATATCCGGAAAAGTCAAAGTAAATGTTCAGGGTAAAGGCAATGGCGTACATCCAGTAAAACAGCACCGACGGCTGCCCACTTTCCCGGAACAGCTTCATCAGCAGGGCAAAATTGTCCGCCAGAATCACCTTTTTCCCCAGACCCACCAGGAAACGGCGAAGTCCCAGGGAAATATCCTGCCAGGTGCTTTTCCGGCTGTCCAGTTCTCTTGCCACATCCACATAGCGCACAATGGGGCCTGCAATGAGCTGAGGGAACAGGGCAACATAAGCGCCGAAGCTGATGGGATTCTTCTGGGGCGGCACATTGCCCCGGTAGACGTCAATGGTATAGCTCAGGCACTGGAAGGTGTAGAAGCTGATTCCCACCGGCAGCGCCAGTTTCAGCAGGGGCAGGCTCAGTCCGGTAGCTGCGTTGACACTGGAAATAAAGAAGTCGGCATACTTAAACAGTCCCAAAAGCAGCACACTGATGACCACCGAAATGCTCAGCCACAGCTTTTTTCGCTTTTCCGATCTGGCAATGGCCAAACCGCAGATATAAAACAGCACAATGGTAAATACCATCAGCGCCAGCAGTTTCGGCTCTCCCCAACCGTAAAAAAACAGGCTGGCAATCAGAAGCACCCCGTTTTTCCATTTCCAGGGGACCAGAAAATAGACCGCCAGCACCGCCGGGAGAAAGTAATACAAAAAGGATATACTGGAAAAAACCATGAATTGCCTCCCTTTGTGTCCTCCTTGGACCGGTTATTCTTTCCGTAAAAAACGACAGCGGCAAAAGCCGCTGCCGAAACAGTTCCTGTGATTTAGCTCAGCTGGAAATCCGGCTCTGCGCCGACTACCTGGGCAAAGGCATCCACAAAGGACTGAGCAGTGATCTCCTGGGCGCTGCTGACCATAATCAGCATCACAACGTCGCCGTAGCCGGTGACCATCAGATCGTCAGCCTCCACGCAGATCCACTTGCGGGGGTCGATGCCGGCCTTCATGGCTTCGGCGACCGCCTTGCTGTCCTCACCGGGAGCGACCCGAACCATCACCATGGAGAAGGCAATGGAGCCAATCATGGGTTCGTAGGCAGCAGCTTCCACAATCTGATCCGCATTGTCCAGACCGGTAAAACGCTTGATATTCCACAGGCCTTCCTCGCTGGTGTCGGTCAGATCCAGATTGGTCAGGGCAGCGCCGAACTCCACGGGCTGAATTTCCACGACCTTGTTAATCAGTTCTTCCATGGTGCCCTCCACGCTGACAACCGCAGCGGTGGTGGATGCTGTGGTTTCCTGAGCAGAAGAACTGCCGCAGCCGGTGAGCAGTGCGGCCATCATGGCCACCGCCAGAAGAGCAGAAATAAGCTTTTTCATGTTTGTTTCCTCCAAGTTGATTGTAAAACAATTCGCTTATAGATGGTATGTCCCAGATACACCAGGATCATACCTGTCAGTACGCCGCAGCTGTCCAGCGCCACATCCTTGATGCTTGGCCCCCGCTCCGGAACGAAACACTGAATGGTCTCGTCCACGCAGGCAGCCGCCGCACCCAGAAGCAGCGGCCAGACTCCTTTTTTCCGCAGCATACCGAACAGCCAGGTTAAAAGCGCCCCCAACGCGGTAAATTCCGTGAAGTGGGCCATTTTGCGCAGCAATCCGCCCCCGGGAGCCGTCTCTTCTCCCCCCGGCAGGATATGTGCCAACATTTCCTTCACCCAATCGCTGAAGGCGCCGGAAATCTGTCCGGGCAGGGCTGAGTTGCCCCAAATGAAAATCAGATTACAAATCAGCAGTGCGATACACAGCCGCATCCGCTTGTCCGTACGGATCACGCCAAAACCCCCAGATGCTCCAGAAGAATCTTCACTCCCAGGGCAACCAAAATAATGCCGCCGGCCAGCTGGGCTTTCTTTTCATACCGGCTGCCAAAGACATTTCCCACACCCACGCCAACGGCGGACATGCCGAAGGTGAAGGCGCCAATGAGCAGCACCGCCATGAAGATATGCTGCACACCAGCCATGGCCAAAGAGATGCCCACAGCCAATGCATCGATGGATGTGGCAACTGCCATGACGAACATAGTTTTGGGGGACATGTCCGCATTTTCTTCACAGCAGCTGCAGCCTTCCGGTTCCTTTTCCAGGGCCTCCTTGAGCATGTTGACGCCGATGATGCCCAGCAGCACAAACGCAACCCAGTGGTCTACACTCTGGATCGCCTCGGCAAACAAGGTGCCCAAGTAAAATCCGATCAGCGGCATCAACGCCTGAAAGCCGCCAAACCAGGCGCCGCAGGTCAGGCCAGCCTTGACCGTGGCTTTTCTCATAGCCAGTCCCTTGCAGATTGACACCGCAAAGGCATCCATGCTGACACCCAGCGCCAGCAGAAGCAGTTCTCCGATACCCATAAAAAGAAACCTCCGTGCAGATTTCAGGTCAGCACAGAAGCCATGAAGAGACTGAGCCGGCCTGTCAAGTCTCGTCATTTCAGGCTGAACCAGGGGAAACCCCAGTATGTTGACCCAGCCCCGCTTATCGCGCCGACTACTCCCTCTTCGGCTTGGATTATAACAAAGGATTCCCGGCTCGTCAAGCGAAACCGGGAATAGACACAGTTATTTTACATTTATAGACCAGATTTTCCGGCTTATCCCAGCAGGGAAATCCCCCACTGGCACAGCAGCACCGCCGCACTGCTGCTCAGGGCCACCACAATCAGGCTTTTGCCCCGATAGGCTAGCCCAACCGCCACAGCCAGCGCCGCTGCACCGCTGATAACCGAATCCGTACTGCTTAAAATCGCCGGGAAGGTCATGGCGCTGAGGCAGGCATAGGGTACATAATGTAAGAAAGAACGAAGAAACCGGCTGGAAATGGGCTTGCGAAACAGCGTCAGCGGCAGCACCCGAATCAGATAGGTGGTCACAGCCATAGCCAGGATATACAGATACAGATTCATACCGGCGCTTCCCCCCGCTCCGCCACCGGGAACACCACTGCGCAAATTGCAGCGGCCTCCACCGTGCAGATCACAATGGCCAGTCCCGCAGAAACTCGGTTCAGTCCCGGCACCCAGGCGAACAGACTGCTGCAAACCAGAGCCAGCACCACCACCGCCAGAATTTCCTTTTCCCGTTTGGCCTCCGGTACCACAATGGCCACAAACATGCCGTATAGCATAACCCCCAGGGCTGTCCGGATGGAGCCAGGCAGTACGGAGCCGGCCAGAGCGCCGCACAGGGTTCCCAATGTCCAGCCCAGAATGGGCAGCGTACCCAGCCCCAGCATAAAGGGCAGAGTCAGCGGTTCCATCCGGGACATGGCAAGGGCAAAAATCTCATCGGTATTGAGAAACGCAATCAGCATTCTGGGCAGCAGGCCAATCCGCTGTCCCATCCGCTGACTCAGGGCCAAACTCATCAGCGCATAGCGGCTGTTGATAATCAGCTGGGTCAAAATCATTTCCCACAAGGTAGCCCCTGCCACAATCACCGTCAATCCGGCAAACTGTCCGGCGCTGGTCAGATTGGTCAGGGAAATCAAGGTGGCATCCAGAGCCCGCAGTCCCTGGTTCACCGCCATGGTGCCAAAGCCGAAGCTGACGGAAAAATATCCCATCCCCACCGGCAGTCCCCGGCTCAGACCTGCCCGGTATTCCGTTCCTCTCATAAGCCTCTCTCCACAATCCACACAGGATTTTTCCCCGGAGCATTTTTGCTCTCAGGATGAGGCCATTATACCAGCCAATTTCTACAAAAGCAACCGTAAAATACCAGCATTTTGCCTAAAAAAGCAATCTTATACCGTTACCCCCTGGTATTCCACCAGCTGCAGCACATGCTGTCCCCGCTGGGTCAGGGCCATACTCCCCCGGACAGGATAGGCAGCATAGGCACCGTCATCAAAACCGCTCAGCGGCTTGTCAAAGTCCAGAGAAATCAGTCCTTTTTTCTCCAGACATTGCAGCAGGACACTCACATCCTCCGGCGCACCTTCTTCCAGATACACTGGGATATCGTCATCCCGCTTCCGGGCCACCGGCAGAAAGGGAATCTGTCCCAGGTAGCGCAGAAAATCCAGTTCCTTCTGGGTCAGCACCAGTTCCCGGGCGCAGCCGGAACACTTTGCGCAATTACCGTCGCATCCACTCATAAGAAACCTCCCGCAATTGGCAGAAATCCAGGGCAATTCCTCAATTTTTGTTGCATAGCCTGGATTCTTAGGATATACTAATGATACAAAACCATACAAAGGAGTGAATCCCATGTCCCCTGTTCCTATTACAAAAGACAATTTTGATTCCCTGGTCCTGGGCAGTGACAAGCCTGTGCTGCTGGACTTCTGGGCTGCCTGGTGCGGTCCGTGCCGAATGGTTGCTCCCATTCTGGAAGAGCTGGCCGCTGACCGGGAGGACATTCTGGTAGGCAAAATTGACATTGACGAAGAAATGGAACTGGCAATGAAGTTTGGCGTTACCAGCATTCCCACTCTGGTGGTCATGAAAAACGGCAATGTATCGGCCAAGTCTGTGGGCTACCAGCCCCGCAGCAGCATCGAGGCGCTGCTGGACAAATAAGCAAAACCGGGCGGTTTTCAGCCGCCCGGTTTTTTCAGCGGGATCTCCTTTGGTTTTATCAGCATACCACACCATTGCCAAGAATGCAATCGGGTGCTTTCTTGGCCCGGCGAAAAAAATTTTTCTTTTTTTGTTTTTTTGTCGAAATATCTGTAACCTTTTGTCTGGCTGGCGCATCTACATAACAGATAAGCAAACAGCCCCGGCCCTTCCGGGAAAATGTCGGGGTTTTCCCCTGGATGCGTCGCTGCAACACTTATCGACTATCCCTGCGTAACTGTGGAGGAATGCAATGTGATCACAACCAATGATTTTTGCGAAAGAGTCCGGGCCTGTCAAGGTTCGATGTATGCCTTGGCATACGGTATTCTGCACAATCAGCACGATGCCGAGGATGCCATTTCCGATACCATTATGCGGGCATACGCCAATCTTTCTCAACTGAAAAATGAAGGTACCTTCAAACCCTGGCTGCTGAAAATTCTGCACAATGTGTGTCTGGAATCCCTTCGCAGCAAACGCCCCACCGTGGATATTGAGGAACAATACGACCTCGATGATGGTTTTTCCTATCAGGATGTCAACACAAAGCTGGTTCTGCGGCAAGCGGTTTCCAAACTCCGCCAGCCCTACCGCACCATTGTCATTCTGTATTATTATGAAAACCTGTCCTTACAGGAAATTGCGTCCGTCACCGGTCAATCTGTGATGGCCGCCAAAACCCAACTATCCCGGGCTAGAACAATGCTGAAAAACGCGCTGAACAAGGAGGACTTTTACCGTGAAACAGTTTGATGACATGATTTTTGATCTGGCAAAAAAAGAACAGCAGCCCATTCCGGAACACACGGCCCAGAGAATTGAAGAAGTTCTGTCCAATCTTCCGCCCCGGAAGGAGAAGGTTGTCCGCTTCCGGATAATGCCCAGGGTAGCCGCCGTGGCTGCCAGCCTGGCCCTTGCCCTGCTGGTGGTGATGCCCAACGTTAGTGTGGCCTATGCTGAGGCCCTGTCGGATGTGCCGGTAATCGGCGCCATTGTGAAGGTTGTTACCATCCGCAACTATGATTATGCCGACGGCTATCACGATATGAAAGTAGAAGTTCCCAATGTGGACGAAACTTCCCTGGGCGATGCCGGGGCCGCCATCAACAAGGACGTGGACGCTTTGACCGAAGAGCTGGTCAACCGGTTCTATGCCGATGCCGAAGCCATTGGCGAGGAAGGCCACACCTCCTTGTCCGTAGACTACGAAGTTCTCACCGAGACCGACAACTGGTTTACCCTGAAGCTGACCGTATTCAACGCCACCGGCAGCGGCATGGTGACCTATCATTACTATAATGTGGACCGCAGCACCAATGAAGTCGTTACTCTGGGTCAGCTGTTCTCCGACAGCAGCTACGCAGAAGTTCTGCGTCAGGACATTCTGGCACAGATGAAGCAGCGGATGGCTGACGATCCCAGCCTGGTCTACTGGACCGAGGACAGCGACATGGGCCAGGACTTCATCGACCTGGGCGCCGAGCACAACTTCTACTTTGACGCCAACGGCAACCTGGTCATTCCCTTCGATGAATACGAAGTGGCTCCCGGCTATATGGGCACTCCGGAATTCACCGTCGACCGCTCCGTCTTTGAAGGCATTCTGAATCCGGAATACCAGAATCTGTTCTGATCTCCAACTCCTGTAGAAAAAGAAGGTAAGTTACTATGAAAAAATGGAATTTGCGTGATTGGTTTCTTTCCACCGCACCCGTCACTCTGGCGGTGCTGATGGCGATTTTCCTGGCCGGCTGTGGTGGGCAGCAGACAGTTGCCACCACACAGGTACCGGAAACGACCCTCCCCCCTGTCTCCACCACTGCCCCTGAGGCAACAGTGGCAGAAGAGACCGAAAGTTCCGCCGCTGCTGGTTCCTCCATCTTTGCCGATGGCGACACCGTTGGAACCGGCGCCACCAGCTTCTCCTTCACCGTAATCAACGCTGCCGGTGAGGAAGCAACCGCTACCGTCTGCACAGATAAGACCAATCTGGCAGAAGCTCTTCAGGAGCTGGGTCTCATTGACGGCACTGTGGACGATAAATACGGCCTGTATGTAGAAGAGGTAAACGGCGAGTTCCACCTATACACCGTGGACGGAACCGACTGGTACTTCTACGTCAACGAAAAGCTGTCGGATGCGGATGTGGACGAAATCACCATCAATCCGGATGATGCCTACGCCTTCCGGGTCTGTCAGCGTCCTGAGCCGGAACATCGCGGAGAAAACTGATCCCGCAAATTCTGACATCTCCGGCGGCAGCTCACCGCTGGGACGGAAATTCCTCTAATTTTCTTCGGATGAATCCCAGGCAAAAGCCCCCAAACCCGATGGGTTTGGGGGCTGATTTTTGCTTTACAGACCTAATGCGTGCCGTTTGATTGCCAGAAACGATTCGTCACTGATGGCGTGCTCCATTTTGCAGGCATCGGCAATGGCAGTCTGCTCCGAAACGCCAAGCTTGATCAGCAGCCGGGACAATACCGTGTGGCGCTCAAAAATTTTCTCCGCAATGCTCCTGCCCTGCTCCGTCAGGGTAATGGCACCATCTTTTTCCATGGTAATGTAATTTCCTTTGCGCAGGATTCCCATGGCCCGGGATACGCTGGGCTTGGAGTAGCCCAAATATTCGCTGACATCCACCGACCGGACATAGCCATGTTCCTTGGACAGAACCAGTATGGCCTCCAAATACATTTCTCCGGATTCATGGACATTCATAGCGGTTCCTCCTCTCGCCAAATACATTTCTGTTAGCATACCATACAATTCCGGGAAATGCAAGCCGGGAGCCATGCAGGCAAGTTTTTTCTTCTTGCTACTTTTCAACTGGGGAAAAATGTAGTAAAGTGTATGCTGAAACTGATATGGAGGTTTTTGCAATGGATTACGCAAAAGAATCCCTCCGGCTGCACGGCCAGTGGAAGGGAAAAATTGAAGTGGTAGCCACCGTTCCGGTGTCCAATAAGGAAGAGCTGTCTCTGGCCTATACCCCCGGGGTAGCCCAGCCCTGTCTGGAAATCCAGAAGGACATTTCCAAATCCTACGAACTGACCCGCCGCCATAATCTGTGTGCGGTGATTACCGACGGCAGCGCCGTACTGGGTCTTGGAGATATCGGCCCGGAGGCAGGAATGCCAGTGATGGAGGGCAAGTGCGCCCTGTTCAAGGCCTTCGGCGGCGTGGATGCCTTCCCTCTGTGTGTCAAAACCAAAGACGTGGACGAATTCGTCAACGCCGTGTATCTCATCAGCGGCTCCTTCGGCGGCATCAATCTGGAGGATATTTCCGCTCCCCGGTGCTTTGAAATCGAGCGGAAGCTGAAAGAAAAGTGCGACATTCCCGTTTTCCACGACGACCAGCACGGCACCGCTGTGATTGTGCTTGCAGGTCTGACCAACGCACTGAAAGTGGTGGGCAAGAAAAAAGAAGAGGTAAAAATCGTCACCGCCGGAGCCGGAGCCGCCGGAATTTCCATTGTGAAGATGCTTTTGAACGCCGGATTCCGGAACATCACCATGTGTGACCGCCAGGGGGCGCTGTACAAGGATGCCCCGGGCATGAACTGGGCCCAGGCAGAGATGGCCCAGCGGACCAACCCTGACCAGGTCAGCGGCACACTGGCCCAGATGCTCGTGGGAGCTGACGTGTTCATCGGCACTTCCGCGCCCGGCATTGTCACCCGGGAGATGGTGGCCTCCATGAACCGGGACGCCATTATTTTCGCCTGCGCCAATCCCACACCGGAAATCTTCCCCGAGGAAGCCAAAGCCGGCGGTGCCCGGATCGTGTCCACCGGACGCAGCGACTATCCCAACCAGATCAACAATGTGCTGGCTTTCCCCGGCATTTTCCGGGGTGCCTTCGATGTCCGGGCATCGGATATCAACGAGGAAATGAAAATGGCTGCCGCCTATGCTCTGGCCGGCCTGATTCCCGATTCAGAGCTGAACGAAAACAACATCATTCCCAAAGCCTTCGACCCCAGAGTGGGAACCGCAGTTGCCGAAGCCGTGGCCGAAGCAGCCCGCAGAACTGGCGTTGCCCGGATTTGATTGTTTTTAGATTTTGCCAAAATCCTCCTGTCTTGGTTTTCATTCACACTCATAGCTTTTCTCTTCCGGGAAAAGATAGGGTTACGGAAAGAAAAGTCGTTTTCCACCGGAAAGCGTCTGGCCTTTCCGGAAAACGACAAAAGGAGAAACAATAGGTATGAAGAGCAACAATCAGATCAACATTCCCCAGGCTCGTGAGGCTATGGACAAGTTCAAGATGCAGGCCGCTTCTGAGGTCGGCGTAAACCTGACCAACGGTTACAACGGTCACCTGACCTCCCGGGAAGCCGGCTCCGTCGGCGGCCAGATGGTCAAGAACATGTGCCCCGTACGAAACACGAACTTTGTCAGGCAAAGCCGCACCCGTACGGGGCACATACAGAATATTTCCTACATAACCTCCCTGAAGCTTTAACCCCAGGAAGGTTTCTCTTGGATAGAATTTGCAAAGAAAGCCGTAAGTGTTATAAACAAACCTTGGCATTTTCGGTTTGTTGGAACGCAATGCAGTATCTTGAACATTCTATGTCGAAGATAATATATTCGCGATTTGGAGAACTCAACTCAACGACAAGCCGAACAACAGTCAACAGCACGATAACAGCTAAAATATGATTTGAATGGACCGCTCCTGAATCAATTGTCCGAAGGCCGAATTGTCGAGCTTCTCTGTAATCAGTGCAACTGACCCGTCAGGACGTTGCTGTGTATAAGTAACCTTTCTGCTATCTTTGCGAAGCTGCTCAACGTCTGAAAGCAGAATTTTCCCAGAACGGAAAAGCTGGCAAAGCATAAAATCGTTTGATTTGTACGTAACCGTGATAGGAATTTTGTCGGAGAATTCTTTTTCCAGGAACGTATGAGCATGACCGACAAAACTATATGCATCAGAATCCTGTGTCAATACAGTCAAGGATTGGATCATCGGGTAATACCAAGAGAGCACTTCAGCAAGAATTGTCAGGGAAATTTCACCGGCGTTCTTCTTTTTGGTTCTGCCAGAAGCTGTCTTTGAACCGGGAATCGGCCAGTTCTGATGCATTAGCGGAAGCCAGACAGAAGACTCATCTAAGTCCAGCAGATCGTCTCGTGTGACATTTTGGCGGAGATATTTTTTTAATTCTGCGACCTGCGAGATGGCGGCCTGGACAATTTTGTACAGATTAATCTCCTCGTCTCCCATAAAACTGGAATACTTGCCTTCGGATATTGAGTAGATAGGAAAGCCGAAATCAACCAAGTCATTGATAAAATCCTCCCGGTATTGGGAATCGCACACTTCTTCCAACACCCAGTTGGGAACAAGAATCACATCATAATTAGATAGAAGTGTTTCCGAAGCAAATCCAAACCGTTTAAGCTGCTGTAAAAATGCAATGGACGAATTATCCAGAAGCGCGATATTCGTTTCATTATGATATTGTGTATATTCTGGCAGCTTATGCATTAGCGTCACCCATAATCAGACTGATTTCCTTTGTGATGTTTTCAAAAAATCTGGCATTATCCCCATGATAGGACAACTCAGGATATTCCTTCTGTGCAGCCTGGATTTTTGCAGATAATCCTGCAAGGTTCACGATATTGGATGGCGTGACAAGGCTGTCGTCCAGTCCTAATTTCCGGAATCTGGAAGCAATGTCAGTAAATTGTACATCGAAGTTCTCTTTCACTGCCTTCATGACTACCTCATTGCCGTTTATCCATGCATGTTCGTATAAGCTGATCAGGACCGCTTTATAAGGAGCCTGA
>DVGO01000053.1 GCA_018712645.1 Candidatus Faecousia faecavium
TGAGTGTGGTTGGCAGACCTTCTCTTATTCTACCAAAGGAGGATATTTTTTCTACGCATAGCTAAAGCTTTTTAGAACCACCAGCACTGCTGGTGGTTTTCCTTAACCAAAGAAAAAGCACCGAAAACAAAATGTTTTCGGTGCTTTTCTGGTGGGCGAGGCGGGACTTGAACCCGCACGTCCGCAGTGAACACTAGAACCTGAATCTAGCGAGTCTACCAATTCCACCACTCGCCCATATTTGCCGTGTCTCAACGACTTGCTTAATATAGCATATGGCGGAGAATTTGTCAATAGTTTTTTCAGATTTTTTCCAAAAGTCTGTCACGGAATGTCTTTTCGCAGGAAGTAGCGGACGGAGCCGTATTTGCTGCCCTTGGCCTGGATGGTGTATCCCTGATCCAGTACGTTTTGCAGGCTATGGTGGTTATCCGGGTGGATGGTACAGAGCAGAATCTTTCTTCCTGTACGCAGCAATTCCTGCTCTGCCATCTGCATCAGCTTCTTCTGAAGCCCCAGCCCCCGGTAATCCGGATGTACTGCCGCTGTATCCATGTTCACCACATGCATCAGCTCCTCCCGGGGCAATTCCAGATCGTACCCATAGTTCTCCCCTTCCAGTCCGGGAACCAGCACGGAAAGCCCGCCTGCCATGGTGCTTCCATCCATGGCCACCCACAGCTGCAGCCGGGATGCGTAAATTTTTTCCTTGGTTTCCTCCGGAGGGTCCAGATAAAACCACTCCTGATGCGCCATGCTCCCATGGACCGTTTGCAGCAGGTCAACAAAGGCCTGGGCATCTTCTTTTGTTCCCTTCCGAAGTTCCATAGGATTCCTTTCTCACTCTGCCAGGGTAACATAGCTGCTGACACAATACAGCACCTGACCATTATATTCCACTCTTGACCAGCCCACATCCCGGTTGATGCCTGTCCGTGTCACCACGTCTCCATTGTGAATCGTTGCCACCACCTTGGAATCCGGGTGCTCCACACTGGGGATATTCCGAAGGTTTACTTCTTCTTTTGCCGTTACCTGCTCGTTGACCTCTTCAAACTGGGTCTGCACCTCAAAGGTACCGTCCGTCTGGGTTCCCGGCTGAGTTTCCGGCTGGGTTGCCTGCCCTTCCACCAGGGTCAGATAACTGCTGACCGCATAGCAGGTGGTGCCGTTATAGATGAGCTTCGACCAGCCGTTTTCACTGATACCAACCCGCTGGGCCACATCGCCATTGTTCAGCTGTCCGACTACGTCCGCATCTTCATGCTCCACGCTGGGCAAAGCCCGGAGGTTGACCACCTCTTTGGCTGTCACCTGCTCGTCCACCTCAGCAAATTCCGTCTGGATGCCGTCGCCATCCGGGTCCTGGGCCGCATCTTCCGGATTATAATCCAGATCTGTGGTCAGATAGCTGCTGACGGCGTAGTAGGTCTCCCCATTGAAAATCACTTTGGACCAGCCATTGGAACTGACCGCAATCCGCTGGGCCACTTCCCCATTTTTCAGGGTGTACAGAACCTGGCTGTCTTCTCCCTGACTGGGAACGCTGCGCAGGTTGGTCTCATCCTTGGCGGTTACGTCCTCCTGCACCTGGGTGAAGTTCATCAGCGCCTCCACATCCGGCCCCACTTCCTCAGGCGGAATTCCGTCCTTGGGCGGCTCAATGCCGTCATAGCCAAAGTAGGCTACGTTAATATCCACCGGCTGGGTAATGCCCGGGACAATGCCCTCTTTGGTAAACTGCCACATCTGATGCTCCCCAACGTAGGTTGACTGAGCCGTTTCCGGATAGGGCTGAGCCGGGTATTGGGCGACCCAGATTTTATAGTCATCCTGGAGCCGTTCCATTTCCCAGCCTTCGCTCCATTCCAGGTCATGCTTGGAACCATAGAACATGCCCAGGTATCCCAAATCCTCAATGGTTTCCAGGAAGGCAAGGGCAATGTCGGTGCGCTGGGTTTTGCTCAGTCCATACTGGCGGCTTTCCGGGTCTGCAAAGCCTTCACAGTCATATGCTACCGGGTAGGTGATGGGATACTTGTCCAGCAGGTCTGCCACCCACTGGGCTTCCTCCACGGCCTCCTCTTCCGTTACCGCTGTGGAGAAGAAATAGGCTCCCAGACGAACCCCTGCCTTCCCTGCTTCCTGAAGATTATAACGGGCATTGCTGTCCTCTACAATCTGCCCCTGGGTCATGCTGCGATATCCCAGCCGGACCATGGCAAACTGCACGCCGGCCTGGGCAACCTGCTGCCAGTCAATGGTTCCCTGGTAGCGGGCAACGTCAATGCCATAGGTTGTTGCTTCTGTTTCCCGGGTAGTCCGGGAATTGCCGCATCCGCCCAGCAGATTGGCCATCATGGATATCAGCAAAACTGCGGACAGAATACGCAGTGCAAATTTTCTCTTTTTCATGGGTTTTCTTGCCCTTTCTATTTTTCATAGATTGCCCCTTTAGAGTAGCATAAATCCCGAAAGTTGTCTACATCAGAATTTGTGTCGAATTTTACACAATTGGGTATTTTCTTTTTCCAGAAAATGGTGTACACTGATGGTGGATTCTTTGAAAAGGAGGAATTTCAAATGCGCAAGACTTTCGCAATTCTTTTGGCTCTGATGCTGGTACTTTCCCTGGCAGTTCCCGCTGCTGCCACAGAAAACCAGCCCTCGGAGGACATCGCCATTCTGTACACTAATGATGTACATACCTATATCGATGGCCCTCTGAGTTATGACGTAATTGCAGCGGTGAAATCCGAACTGCGCAAGCAGTACAAGTATGTTCTGCTGGTAGATGCCGGTGACCATGTTCAGGGTACTGCCTACGGTTCCATGGACAAGGGCGAAACCATCATCAAGCTGATGAACGCCGCCGGATATGACCTGGCAACTCTGGGCAACCACGAGTTTGACTACGGTATGGAAGGCTGCCAGCAGATTCAGCAGTGGGCCGAATTCCCCTACGTTTCCTGCAACTTCTACGAAGAAGCGGACGGCGTCCGGGGCGAAAACGTGCTGCCTTCCTACCAGATCTTTGAACTGGGTCAGGAAAAGCTGGCCATCGTAGGCATCACCACCCCCGAATCCTTCACCAAGTCCACCCCCGCCTACTTCCAGGATGAAAACGGCAATTACATCTATGGCATTTCCGGCGGTGAGGATGGGGCTGCGCTGTATGCCGATGTCCAGGCTGCCATCGACCAGGCTGTAGCCGACGGTGCCACCAAGGTTATCGCTCTGGGGCATCTGGGTGATGACAAAGCTTCCCAGCCCTGGACCAGTGAAGAAACCATTGCCAACGTATCCGGCCTGACCGCTTTCATTGACGGTCACTCCCACAGCACCGTGGAAGGCAAGGAAGTGGCTGACAAAGACGGCAACAACGTGATGCTGTCTCAGACCGGTCAGTATTTTGACCGCATCGGTCTGATGGTCATCAGCGCCGAAACCGGCGAAGTTTCTACGGATTTCATCGAGTATGAAGAAATCCTGGAAACCGTTATGGGTGAGGACGGCAATCCTGTGAAGGACGAGGACGGCAACGAGGTAACCGAAGTTGTGGGCTACAAGCTGGTCTCCGACCTGTACACTGGCGCTGAATGGTGCAGCGACGCTTCCGTGGCTTCCATCAAGGATGCCTGGATGAAGAAAATCGACGAGCAGCTGGGTACCGTGATTGGTTCCACCGCTCTGACTCTGGACAACTATGCCAGCGACGAAACCCGTCTGGTCCGCAGTCAGGAGACCAACACCGGCGACTTCGCCGCAGACGCTCTGTACTACCTGTTTGACAGCATGGATATGGACGTGGATGTAGCCATTATGAACGGCGGCGGCGTGCGCAATACCGCCATCACCGGTGACATTTCCTACCAGACCTGCAAGAGTATCCACACCTTCGGCAACGTAGCCTGCCTACAGACCATTACCGGTCAGCAGCTGCTGGATGCTCTGGAGTGGGGCGCCCGGACTGCCGGCACCGGTGAAGAGTGCGGCGGCTTCCTCCAGGTTTCCGGCATCACCTACAAGATTGACACCGAATGGCCCGACTCCACCCAGAAAGACGACAAGGGCGTTTGGATCGGCGCTCCCACCGGCGGATATCGGGTACATGATGTGAAGGTCTACAACAAGGAAACCGGCGCTTGGGACGATCTGGACCTGACTGCCAAGTACAACCTGGCTGGCTACAACTACACCCTGCGGGATCTGGGTGACGGATTCAGCATGTTTGACGGTGCCGTGAACGTGCTGGACTATGTGATGGAAGACTACATGGTTCTGGCAAACTATGTTCAGGGCTTTGAAGGCGGCGTAGTGGAAGCCACCAACTCCCCCCTGGCTGCTAAGTATCCCGGATTTACCGTGGATTACAGCACTGTTGACGGTTCCGGCCGCATTGTGATGGAAGCTGCTGTCCGGGAACCCGAGGCTGTAGAGACTACCGCTCCTGCTACTCAGGCTCCGGAAACCACTGCTGAAACCTTTGCAGTAGAAGAAATCGTTACGGAGACTTCTTCCTCCAGCTCCATCATTGCCATTGCCGTAATCAGCTGCGCTGCTCTGGCAGTGGTCGTCTTTGTACTGAAGAAGAAAGAGCAGTAATTCCCCGATTGATAAAAATTCCACGTCCTGCGGGACGTGGAATTTTTGTGTGAAAGAAATCCTTGATTTTTGCGGGTTCCACTGATATAATAGCTTGGCTGAGAATATAAATGGAGATGTACCCAAGTGGTTGAAGGGTCCGGATTCGAAATCCGGTAGGTCGGCTCCGCCGGCGCTGGGGTTCGAATCCCCACATCTCCGCCAGTTGCCGCAGAGCATACGCTCTGCGGTTTCTTTTTGAAATATCCCAGACGATACCGTCTAGGATATTTTCGCTATTTAATGGAAATATTCCCGTCTACTGCCTTTTCATCCACTTTCACGTTTTCACATCCGCTGAACATCATGCTATCGCCGCCCAGGTCCCGGAAGGTACACTTTTCGATGACAATATACTCGGTGCAATACATTGAGATTCCTCCCATACTGCACTCATAAATATCACAGTTACTCACTGTGACATCTCCGCAGAACTCCGTCTGAACGCCCAGGATGCCACAACCATACAGGCCGCAGTTGTCTACCTGAATACGATCGCTGTCAGTGAATTTCAAAACGCCGCCAATGCAGCTGCCCGGTTCCACAGTATGGCCAGCTGTGAATCCAGACAGACTGATATTGCTGCATCGCTTGAAACTCAGCACGTTGGCATATCTGGGAACCGCCGTCAGGGTATGGGCCTTCACATCTCCGTCTTCACTGCGGATAACCAGGTTATCCACATCCGAAATCACCAGCTCCGGCCCATCGAAAGTTTCCTCCCAGTAGTAGTACTCTCCAGCCGTTTCTCCGTATCCAGCTGCTGTACTGAAATCATACAGTGCTTCATCCAGTATAATTTCCGTATTGGGTGCAATGGCTTCCAGAAGCTCATCCACCGTTGCCGCATGAACCACGTTCCGTTCAACGGCATCTTCCTGATCGTTGCGGATGTTCATGCTGTCCAGGTCTGTCTCACTGAGAGGGGTTCCTTCTTTGTCCACAGCGCTGGACGCACCCTCCTGATACCAATTACGGATCACATTGTTTTCAAATGTATTCTCATCCAGAACCAGCTCTGCGTTGTAGAGATTAAAAGCACTTTCCCACACCCGGTTGCCGGTAATTTGATTGCCCCGCATTTCCACCGGGCTGCCGTCGCCGGCCACCAATAAGCTGTACATGTTGTTATCAAAGATCCGATTGTCGGAAATGGATACGTCGCTGCACTGGCTTACGGAAAATACAGCAAAGCCGCCATAGTTCCCGCCTCCAATATTATTTATTTCACAACGCTCCACGGTAACTCCGGAACTTTCGTTTGCCGTCACCGCAGAACTGGAACAGTCGTAAATGCGGCTGTCCCCGATGGAAATATTGCTGCAGTGCTGGGCATCGACGCCGTTGACACCGCAGCCATAGAGTCCCACCTGGTTCATGGCAATGCCTCTGCATCCCTGAAGGGCAAGGACACCCCCTGTGCATTCCGATGCGCCTTCTGTATGTCCTGCCGTAAAATCTTCCAGCGTCACATTATCGCAGTTAAGCAGAACCATCACGTCTGCATACCGTGGCTCTGCCGACAAGGTCGTAGCGTCCATGCCACTTCCCCGAATGGTCAGGTTGTCCACTCCCACCAAGCGAAGGGCATAGCCATCTCCCACAGAAATCCACTCGTAATACTCACTGGCGGTGTCCTTGCCATAATCCGCGGCTGCGGACAGATTATATGTACCCGCCTCCAAGTTAATTTCCGCGCCCGGCGCAATGGCAGCCAACAGATCGTCCACTGTTTTCACTGTCTGCCCTGTCGCCGAAACCGTTTCTGCCACGGATTCCGACGGCAGCTGTTCTTCCTGTTCTGTGCCGCAGCCGGTCAGCAAACCAACAACCAGCGCCAGTACCAATAGCCATACCGATGTTCGTTTCATATTGCTCATCCTTTCTGCTCCGGACTTCGGCCGATTTCCGGGGAAGCAATCCGGATTTTTTATATTTTAGTTAGATTGAACAAAACTACCATTTATTTTATCCATAATCGTAATATAATTTGTAAAACTGTAAAAGTCAATGGCTGCATCCTGAATTTAAGGAATTATTAGGAATTGCCTTCAAAGGTAAAAAGAAGCCTGCCGGGATGCCTCCCGGCAGGCTTTCTTGCATTATAATACATCGTCTACAATGGTCTGGACAATACCAGGCACTGTAATTTCCTGAGCAGTCAGATAGGGATCTGAAGTGTATTCTTCCAGCTTCTTCGCCGTAATGTGGCCGATGCAGACGTATTTCACATTTTCGGGAAGGCTGCCGTACTGGCGGATAAAGGCTTCCACGCCGCTGGCGCTGGAGAATGTCAGGTAATCCAGCTGGGGCAGAGTCTGTCCCGTTTCTTCACCGGAAACATTGTATACGGGAATATCGGAAACGGCAAGACCCGCCTGGGTGAGAATTTCCGGCAGAACCGGAGAGCCGATTGCGGAGCGCAGAAGGAAGATTGCTTCCTCTTTCCGGGCAGTCTGGGCCAGTTCCCGGGCCAGGGCTTCTGAGGTAAAGGTCTGAGGGCACAAATCCGCTTCCAGACCGTACTGAGCCAGCATATTCTTTGTGGCAACACCAATGACTGCGTACTTCTTCCCTTCCAGAACAGCCAGTTTTCCCGGGTCATTGCCCAATTCGTCAAAAAATACCTTTACGCCGTTGGCGCTGGTAAACACCAGCCATCCGGTTTTTCCTTCCAGCTGGGGCAAGACATCTGCCAGCGGGTACTTCTTTACCTCAGTCTGGGTAACCCAGCTGGTTTCCGCTCCCAATGCTTCCAGAGCGGAAATCTGCTTCTTTGCCACATGAGCTGTACCGGTGATGCCAACCCGGATACCGCTGAGGGGCTTCTGGGACAAATCCAGCGCCGCGACCTGACCCACCATAATAATGGCAGGAGAAGCAACATCCTTCGCTTTCTCCGGAATCTCCCACAGCGGTGCCCGAACCAGCGCCGGATTCTGGGAATTGCCGCCGGAGATTACCGCCGCCGGGGTATCCGGGGATTTTCCTGCCGCAATCAGCCGCTGAGAAATTTTGGGCAGCTGGGCAAGGCCCATCAGGAACACCAGGGTTCCGGAGAGCTTGGCCAGGTGGTCAAAATCCTCCGGCAGTCCGTCGGGAGTATCCGAAGTGTGAGCCGTGATGATATACAGTCCTCGGCTGGCGCCCCGGTGGGTCACCGGAATGCCTACCTCCGCGGGAATGCCAATGGCGGAAGGAATGCCCGGCACTTCCTGGCAGGAAATGCCTGCCTCTTTCAGCGCCAGCATCTCTTCTCCGCCCCGTCCGAAGAGGTAGGGGTCTCCGCCTTTCAAGCGGACAACCCGCAATCCGGACTGAGCCAGCTCAATGAGTTTCCGGTTAATTTGCTTCTGAGGTGCGGAGTGTTCACCGCTGCGTTTTCCCATGTAAATCCGCTGTGCCGTTTCCGGAGCCGCCTCCAGCAGCGCCGGATCAATCAGGTCGTCATACACCACCGCCTGACACTGCTGCAGCAATCGCAGGCCCCGCACGGTAATCAGATCCGCCTTTCCGCAGCTGGCGCCCACCAGGGCCACGCTTCCTGTCGTCTGATTGTCCATACAGGACTTTTTTTCCTTGGCTGTCAGGGGTCTGCGCTTTGCCATGCAGGCATCGAACATTCTGCGGAAGATTCCCGCCCGGGTGCACTGCTCCGGCACAGAAGCTTTCAGTTCCGGACGCTGCTGCTCCAGCCAGGTAAGAATCTGGTCCAGATTTTCCGGCAGCAGAGCTTGCAGCTGCTCCTTAAAATACACCGCCGCCGTGGGGCTTGCACCGCCGGTGGTGATGCCGGCAGAAAATTCTCCCTGCTGCACCAGAGCCGGGAACAGGAAGCTGCATTCTTCGGGACAATCCGCCACGTTCACCGGAATATTGTGCTTTTTACAATACTGGGCGATTTTCCGGTTCACACCTGAGTCGTTGGAAGCGGCAATGACCATAGCCGGGCGAGGCCGCAGATCTCCCATCCGGAAGGGACGGCAAAGGGCCGTTACCTCCGGCAGCCGGGAGATCTCTTCCGAAATTTCCGGCGCAACTACCCGGAATTTGGGGCCATAGGGCAGAAGCTTGCGTACTTTGCGCAGGGCCACGCTGCCGCCGCCCGCCACCAGGACAGTCTGGTCTTTCAAATCAATAAACATGGGAAAATGGGGCATGGGTCATTCCTCTCTTTCAACGCAGTAATACTGTTTGCCGTGGGGCGTTTCGGCGCAGTGGACGTGGACATCAAATACGCCGTCCAGCACACCGCTTTCATAGACCTTTTCCGGGGTATCGCACATCAAAAGCCTGCCGTCCTGAAACACACCAATCCGGTCTGCTCCCCGCAGTGCCAGGGAAATATCATGGAGTACCAGCACCACAGCCTTGCCTTCCTCAGCGAGGGTGCGGGCTGTTTCCATAATCTGCAGCTGGCGGCGGATGTCCAGATAGGTAGTCGGCTCATCCATGAACACCGTCTCGGTATCCTGAGCCAGGGCCATGGCAAGGTATACTCCCTGCCGCTGACCGCCGCTGAGCTGGTTGATATTGGTATTCTCGTGCTGGCGGCATCCGGTCACGTCCATAGCCTTCCGGGCGATGGCATAGTCCGCCTTGGAATACTGCCGGGGATAGGACAGGTAGGGAAACCGTCCGTGCAGCACCATCCGCAGGGACAAAATGGAAGGGGTATTCCGGCTCTGGGTCAGAAAAGCCGCTTTCTGGGCAACGTGCTTTCGCTTCATCTGACGAATATCCACACCGTCGTAGCGAACTGTTCCCCGCTCCGCCGGGAGCAGACCCAAGGCCGCTTTCAGCAGGGTGGATTTTCCGCTGCCGTTGGGCCCCAGCAAAACCAGCACCTGTCCGGGCACAAAGTCAACGGACACATCCTGCACCACCACTTTTCCCGGGTAACCGGTGGTTAAATTCTGAATCTGAATCATCCCCGGCCTCCTTTCTGCCGCAGAAGCAGCCACAGGAAGAAGGGCGCTCCCGTAAAGGCCAGGACAATGCCCACCGGCAATTCAAAGGGAGCAAACAGCACCCGGGCCAGCAGATCACAGAGGGTAACAAACACCCCGCCGCCCAGGATGGAGGCTGCCAGCACCGGCAGGTTATCCTCCCCCAGAATCCGGCGGACTGCATGAGGGACAATCAGCCCTACAAAGCTCAAAAGTCCGGCAAAACTTACCGCCGCTCCTGCCAATGCCGCTGCCAACACCAGCAGCAAAAACCGCACGGGCTTTACCGCCATGCCCAGGCTCTGGGCAGTATCGCTGCCCAAAGCCAGAATGTCCAGCTGCTGGGATAAGGTCAGCACGATCACCAGACTGACCAGAATCATCCAAGCTGCCGGAGCCAGCTGGCGCATGGTAACGCCGGTAAAACCGCCAATGCGGAAATCCGTGATGCCATTGAGCGCATCGGGCACCAAGGTAATCACGCCGTCAATGCCTGCGCTGAACAAATTGGATATGGCTACGCCTGCCAGCACCACCGTCATCCGGGAGGCTCCCGTCCCCTGGGACAGTCCCAGAATCAACAGCACCCCCGCCAGCGCACCCAGGAACGCAACCAGCGGCGTAAACCGCTGGGCAGTGGGTGCGGCGGCGCATACCAAGGCAACCGCCAGGCCCGCACTGGAATTGACGCCGATCACACCGGGAGACGCCAGCGGGTTATTCAGCACTGTCTGAATCACTGCGCCGGAAACCGCCAGGGCAGCGCCAGCCAGCATAGCCGCGCAGGTTCTGGGCAGCCGGGTAAACAGCACAATCCGGGCGGCGGTGGAGGTGGTATCCTGCCCGATCAGGGCGGCAAACACCTGCTGGGCGGAGACTTTCACCGAGCCTGTCCAAATGCTGAGGATGGCTGTCAGCAGCGTCAGCAGGCAAAGTCCAATCCAGAATAAACTTTTATGCTTCCGGATAGAGGGTATCCGCAAGTTGTTCATAGGCTTCCCCCCATCTTCCATTGGGTTTCAAATTATAAAGGACCTGATCCATCACATAATAGCGTCCTTCTTTCACCGCAGTCAGGGTGTTCCAGGCAGGATTGCTCAGCAGGGTGGTTTCCAGGATTTCCTGGGCATTTGCAGGATCGGCGCCCTGAAGTACCACGAAGATATACTCCGGGTCCGCTTCCAGAATGGCCTCCATGCTCAGCTGCTCCAGAAGGCTCTCTTCCCGGTCGGCAATATTGTCGCAGTCCAAAGCCGCCAGCATCTCGCCCAGAACATTGCCTTCGCTGTTTTTTACCTTACAGCTGCTTCCGGTGGCCCGGATATAGAGCACGCTGGGTTTGGAGCCGTCAGGCCGGGTCAGGGCCTGATCCACCTGCTCCTTCACCTGAACGCCGTAGGTTTCATAATTTTCTTCACAGCCGGTGATCTGGGTGCAAACCTTCAGCATCCGCAGATAATCGTCGATGCTGTTGACGGAGAAATAGGCAACGTTCATGCCCATTTCCTCAAAAGCCGATTCCAGCTCCATGTTCCGGTCGGTGCCGCAGCTTGCCAGAATCAGATCCGGCTCACAGGCAATCAGCTGCTCCAGGTTCAGTTCGCTGGAAGAACCCAGATTGACCACATCTTCTTTCAGAGGCAAATCAAAATACGTCCAGGTTGCATTGGTAGTGGCCACAATGCTGTCAGCTCCCCCTGCCAGGCACCAGACATCGGCATAGCTGGCTGTCAGGCAGATCACCCGCTGGGGATTGTCTACCGTCACTTCCCGTCCCAGGTCATCGGTAAAGCGGACTTCGGTTCCCGAGGCGGCAGTTGTCTGCACCGTATCCTCCGTCTGGGATGTCGGGGCGGTTTGGACTTCGTTCTGGGTTTGGGGTGCGCAGGCGCACAAAAGCAGCATGCAGATGATGGACAAAATGATGATTCTTTTCATAATACTTCTCCTCTGTATCAACAATAAAAAAACCGGACGCAGACGGAAAAGGGTGCACGATCCCCTTCCCGTAAGGAAAAGAAAAATCGTTTCAAAGCCCTTACATCGTCTTCAGCGATCCGGCAGATTTATCTTGACTTGGTTATTCTACCAGTGCAGTCACAATTTGTCAACAGACAAGGTTGGTTTTCCCGTTTCATTTGTCCCCGAAGAACAGTTGGACTTTTTCCTGGATGTTGGCGTTTTTCAGCCAGACCAGATTAAACTCCCGGACAATATTCTCTCCCTGGATGGTAAATTGCTCCAAATCCGGTTCGCTGTCTGCCAGTACCTTATATACAAAGGATACCCCCGCTCCGCTGCGCACCATTTCCAGAATCAGCTTAAAGCTGGAAATACAGATATTTCTGTGAAAATGGACGAAGGATTCATTATAACCCAGCAGCTTCTGCTCCAGAATGGCCCGGGTGCCGGAGCCTTTTTCCCGGTGGATGATGGTTTCATCCATCAGCTGGGGAACGGTAATTTCCTTTCCGGCGAATCGGTGGCCTTTCTGACAGATGCCCACGAAAGGTTCCTTCCGCAGGCACCGGCATGCGTATTGCCGCTTGTCAAAATATCCTTCTACAATGGCAAAATCCAGCTGGTTTTCGTCCAGAAGCCGCAAAAGATGCTCTGTATTTTCCACAATCAGCGTCAGTGCATTGTTCTCCCGGGCAAGAAACCGCCGCACCTGCTCGTTGATGACATAGTCTCCGATTGTCTTGGTGGCGCCAATTTTGATTTCCTGAATTTCCCGGTCTTTCAGCCGATGGCGTACATCCTCATCGTTATAGCGCACTGACCTTGCGTACTGCTCCAAAAACAGGGCAGCCGGTGTTTTCTGCAGGCTGCGGTTTTCATAGGTAAACAGCTTGCAGCCATACTCCCGTTCCAGAAACTGGATGTGCTGGGTAACCGCAGGCTGGGAAATGTGCAGCTGCTGCGCCGCCTTGTGATAACTCAACGTCTCGCAAAGGGCAAGAAAGGTGCCCATTCGGTAATCCAGCATAACTCCTCCACCAATCGATAAATATTTACAATCATATAATAAGTAACGATAAGTTGATTTTATCATATATTTCTGCTATAATCAACAACGAAAGCAGGAAATAATACCCAATCTGAACAAGGAGTGATTCGCATGAAATACATCGTGATCGGAGGCGTTGCTGCCGGTACCAAGGCAGCAGCCAAAATCTTGCGCCAGGATCGCAGTGCTGAGGTCTGCATTTGCACCAAAGGAACCGACATTTCCTATGCCGGATGCGGCCTGCCCTATTACGTCGGCGGCAGCATCGAAACCCGGGAGGAACTGATTGTCAACACCCCCGCCAAGTTCTCCGCCCTCACCGGCGCTCAGGTGCGCACCGGGATGGAGGCTGTGGGCATTGACGCAAATGCAAAGACGGTTTCCTTCGCCAACGGCGAAACCGTCAGCTATGACAAGCTGATTATTGCCACCGGTGCCTACCCCTTCGTACCCAACGTTGGCGGAACCAATCTGCCCGGTGTATTCACCATGCGGACTCCTGACGACGCCATCGGTCTGCGCAGCTATGTGGAGCAGAACAACTGCCGCAATGCCGTTGTGGTGGGCGGCGGCTTCATCGGTCTGGAAATTGCCGAGAACCTGATGGCCAAGGGTTTGAACGTAACCGTTGTGGATATGGCCGACCAGGTCATGCCCAATCTGTTTGACGCCGAAATGGCAGAGTACATCCGCCGCCAGCTGCAGACCAGAGGACTGCGCATCGTCACCGGTGCCGGTCTGGAAGAAGTGCTGGGCAGTGACAAGGCCAGCGGCGTGCGCACCAGCATCGGCACCTTCCCCGGCGAAGTGGTAGTGCTGGCCATTGGTGTGCGTCCCGCCACCGGTTTCCTCAACGGCTCCGGCCTGGAAATGAACCGGGGCACCATCGTTGTGGACGAATACCAGAAAACCAATCTGCCCGATGTCTATGCCGTGGGTGACTGCGCCCAGGTCTTTAACCGCATCACCGGCAAGCCCCAGTGGTCTGCCATGGGCTCCACCGCCAACATCACCGGACGGTGCCTGGCCAAGAACCTGACCGGGGTTTCCACCCCCTACGGCGGCTGCCTGGGTACCGGCGTTGTGAAGCTGGCCAGGGATTTGAACGCCGGCCGCACCGGTCTGACCGAGGCCCAGGCCAAGGATCAGGGCTTCAGCCCCATCTCCGTGGCCTGTGTCACTGACGACAAGGCCCACTACTACCCCGATGCTTCCACCTTCGTCACCAAGGTGATCGCCGACCGGGACAGCCACAAGCTGCTGGGTATTCAGGTTGTGGGTGCCGGAAGCGTGGACAAGATGGTGGACATTGCGGTAGCCAGCCTGTCTCTGGGCGCCAAGGTAGAGGACTTCGGCACCATGGACTTTGCCTACGCACCTCCCTTCTCCACTGCCATTCATCCCTTTGCACAGGCCTGCACCATCCTGGAAAACAAGCTGATCGGCGCCTTTGAGACCTTCACTCCTGCCGAGTATGCTGCCGGCGCAGCCAAGGGCTACAAGGTTATCGATGCACAGCCCGCCGCTGCCATTCCCGGCGCCATGTGGGTGGATCTGGGCAAAGTCAACGGCCCCATCGAAGGTCTGGACAAGGACGCCAAACTGCTGCTGGTCTGCGCCAAGGGCAAGCGGGGCTACTTCCTGCAGAATCGCCTGAAGGCATACGGCTATACCAACACCCGGGTTCTGGAAGGCGGCGTGTTTGTGAACAACGTGAAGGTTCCCCGCACCGAAGCCAAGCTCAGCCCGGAAGAAATCAAGCGTGTAAAGGGTCTGGGCTGTCTCCAGGACAAGCGATATGATGACGTATTCAACGTCCGTGTCATTACCTGCAACGGCAAAATTACCGCCGCAGAGCATCACGCCATTGCAGAAGCTGCCGAAAAGTTCGGTTCCGGCGCCATTACCATGACCTCCCGTCTGACCATGGAGATTCAGGGCGTCAAGTATGACGATATCGAGCCGCTGATCGCATTCCTGGGTCAGTACGGTCTGATCACCGGCGGCACCGGCAGTCTGGTACGTCCTGTGGTTTCCTGCAAGGGTACCACCTGCCAGTACGGTCTGATCGACACCTTCGGTCTGAGTGAAAAGATTCACGAGCGGTTCTATCTGGGCTACCACGGCGTGACCCTGCCCCATAAGTTCAAGATCGCCGTGGGCGGATGCCCCAACAACTGTGTCAAGCCCGACCTGAACGATCTGGGCATCGTGGGCCAGCGGGTTCCCATGGTGAACTACGCCAAGTGCCGCGGCTGCAAGAACTGCCAGGTAGAGAACAACTGCCCCATCAAGGTTGCCAAGGTGGTTGACGGCAAGATTCAGATTGATCCCAATGTCTGCAACAACTGCGGACGCTGCAAGGGCAAGTGCCCCTTCGGTGCACTGGAAGAATACCAGAACGGCTACAAGATCTATCTGGGCGGCCGCTGGGGCAAGAAGGTTGCCCATGGCGTACCTCTGACCAAGCTCTTCACCAGCGAGGAAGAAGTGCTGGAGGTTGTGGAAAAGGCCATCCTGCTGTTCCGGGACGAGGGCATTACCGGCGAGCGGTTTGCCGATACCGTAAATCGTCTGGGCTTTGACTATGTCAACGAAAAGCTCATCAGCGGAACCATCGACAAGTGCTCCATCCTGAACAAGACAGTTAAGGGCGGCGCTACCTGCTAATCTCTAATTATAATAATGTGTGCGGCTTCTATCCCGGCGGATAGGGGCCGCACCTTTTTTGTTTGGAAAAAAATATGGGATGAAAGCTGCTTTTGAAACCCCCCGGGGGGCTTGTGTCGGTAAAAAAATATCGGTATAATATGGGAGTATCGCAAAAGCGGACAAGTTTCGTCCGCTGAAACACAGAAAGGAACCATTGCTATGCGTACACCCAAATTTCTAAGCCTTCTTCTCAGCGCTTCCCTTGCCCTGACACTGGCAGCCTGCGCAAGCCCCAAGCAGCCGGAGCAAACTCTGGCCTCCGTCACCCAATCCGCCAGCTCCACCCGGACCATTGTTGACGGCAGCGGCCGTGAAGTGGAGATTCCCGCTCAGGTGGAAAGCATCGTCTGCGTTGGCGTAGGTGCGCTGCGCTACAGCTGTTATGTGGGCGCCGCCGATCTGGTGGTTGGCGTGGAAGATTACGAAACCAAGCCCGGTATGTCCCGGTTGTATAATTATGTAAACTTCGACAAATTCCAGTCCCTGCCGGTAATCGGCGCCAACGGGGAGCCTTATACCGAAGAGATTATCACCGTTGCCCCACAGGTCATTGTCATGAGCGCCTACGCTTCTGTGGACCCGGATGAACTGTCCGCCCAAACCGGCACCCCGGTAGTGGTGGTGCCCGGAAGTGACACCACCCTGGATGACAAAGCTTACGAAACCATCCGGATTCTGGGCGAGCTGTTCCAGATGGAGGAGCGGGCGCAAACGCTGACGGAATACCTGCATGGTCTGGAAGATGACCTGAGCCAGCGCACTGCGGACATTCCGGAAGAAGAAAAGCCCTCTGTCTATGTGGCCGGCGTTTCCTTCAAGGGTGCCCACGGTTTTGAAGGCACCGAAGCCGGATACGGCCCCTTTGCTCTGATTGGCGCCAAGAATCTGGCGGACACCACCGGGCAAAGCGGTGCGTTCGACATCGACCTGGAACAGGTGCTCACCTGGGACCCGGATGTGATTTTCCTGGATTTCAACGGTATGGAACTGATTAACGAAGACTATGCCAAAAATCCCGACTATTACAACGCCCTGACCGCTGTGCAGTCCGGTAAGGTCTATTCCCAGATTTCCTTCCGCTCCTCTGCCACCAATCTGGAAACCGCTCTGGCAGATGCCTACTACGCCGCCAGCGTCCTGTTCCCCGAAGAATTCTCCGATGTGAACATCGAGGAAAAGACCGGAGAAATCTTTGAAATGCTGCTGGGGGCCAATCCTTATGAAGATCTGAAGGAGGCCGGTTATGAATTCCGTCCCATCGTCCTTGGCCAGTAAACAGCCGGATAACGCGTATCAGAAAAACAGAGCAAAAAGCATCTGCTTTCTGCTGATTTTGACGTTGATTTTGCTGTTTGCCATTGTGCTGTCCCTGCGGGCAGGTTCCTACAATACCCCCATCGGGGAACTGATTAAGGGAATCTTTGGCCTGTCTCAGGATAAGAAAATCAATCTGGTTGTTCAGAACAACCGCCTGCCCCGGATCTGCACCGCCATTCTGGCCGGTGCAGGGCTGGGACTGGCTGGGTGCATTTTGCAGGCGATTCTGCGAAATCCCCTGGCTTCCGCTTCTACGCTGGGTGTGTCTCAGGGTGCAACCTTTGGCGCCGCCTTTGCCATTGTGGCTCTGGGCATGGGCAGCAATATGGGCATCGGCATCCCGCTGTTTTCCTTCCTTGGCTCCATTGCCGTGGCGGTTCTCATTCTGGGTCTGTCCCGGTTCCGTCGGATTTCTCCGGAAGGCATTGTTCTGGCAGGCGTTGCCATCAGCTCCATGCTCTCCGGCGCCACTACCCTGATTCAGTATTTTGCCGATGAGGTGGAGCTTGCAACTCTGGTTTTCTGGACCTTCGGCGATCTGGGCAGCACCGGATGGGAGGATATGCGGCTGATGGCAGTGGTAGTAGCCATTTTGATTGTTTACTGTTTCTTCCACCGCTGGGACTACAACGCCCTACTCAACGGAGAGGAAACCGCCCTGAGCCTGGGCATCAACGTCAAGCAGCTGACCCTGGTCAATATGGTTTTGTGTTGTCTGACCAGCTCCGTGATTGTTTCCAACATCGGTCTGATCAACTTTATCGGTCTGGTAGCGCCCCACATTGTACGCATGGTTGTGGGCAACAACCATGTGTATGTCATTCCCGGTTCTGTGCTGGCAGGAGCAACATTGCTGCTGCTCAGTGACCTGTTTGCCCGGGTGGCCATTGCCCCGGTGATACTTCCCATCGGCGCCATTACGTCGTTCCTGGGCGGCCCTCTGTTTTTGTACCTTCTGTTCAAAGGAGGAAAAAACAAATGATTCAGGCAAACAATATCTGCTACCACTACAAAGGCTGCCCGGATGTGCTGAAGCATGTCAGCTTCGATTTAGAGCCGGGGCAGTTTCTGGCAATCTTGGGCAATAACGGCGTGGGAAAAAGCACCCTGCTCAAATGCTTTAATAACATTTTAAAGGCGGACAGCGGAGAATTTTTGCTGGATGGGAAAAACCTTCTGACCATGTCCCACCGGGATATTGCCCGGAGCGTGGCCTTCGTTTCCCAGTCCGTCTCCAATACCCAGATGACGGTTCACGACGTGGTAATGCTGGGCCGCCGGCCCTACATGAAGTGGGGATTTACAGAGGAAGATCACGCTATCGTTCATGAAGCTATGGACCGGATGGGTCTGGACGCCCTGCGGGGACGATTCCTCAATGAGCTGTCCGGCGGCGAGCGGCAGAAAGTGATGATCGCCAGAGCCTTGGCGCAGCAGCCAAAGGTTATGCTTCTGGACGAGCCTACCAGTTCTCTGGACATCCGCAACCAATATCAGGTGCTGCAAATCGTCCGGGAACTGTGCCACAAAGACGGCCTGACTGCCATTATTGTAATCCACGACCTATCTCTGGCACTGCGGTTCTGCGACAAGTTCCTGCTGCTGCGGCAGGGAGAAGTATACCGCTTCGGCGACCACACCATTCTGGACTCCACTGCCTTTCGGGAGGTCTACGGGGTGGATGCCAGAGTGGCCCAGCTGGAAGGACAGCATGTGGTGCTGGTCAATACGGAGGAAAACGCAGAATGGACTTAAAAGCGCTCTGGAAAACCGAATTTCAGCCGGAAATTCACCGGCAAATGTGGGACAGCGCCGCCCAGGATTATGTAAAAAAGCCCATTCCCACGGTGGAAGAGCATTCCTTCCTGAAGCTGATGCAGCAACGGGGGGTTCTTCAAAAAGACGCTTCTGTTTTGGACATTGGCTGCGGTGCGGGAACCCTTACCCTGGCGCTGGCCCCCTATGTAAAGCAGGCCGTTGGCTGCGACATTTCGGAAAAGATGATTGCCGGTGCCAAAGCCCAGGCAGCGGAACTGGGGATGGACAACGCTTCCTTCCACTGCCTGGACTGGCACGCAGAATCCTTGGAGCACCTGAACTGGGAGGGAAAATTTGATGTGGTGTTCGCCCATCAGACCCCAGCCATCAGTGACTATGACACCTTTGACAAAATGGTGCGCTGTGCCAGAAAAGCCTGCTTCTTCCGGGCAAATACCCGGCGGCACGATGGGGTTTTGTCCCAAGCATTGGCGCAAATCGGCATCCACCCGGACAGCGCTCAGAAAGATGCCGCCATTCCCTATGCCTTCGCCTATCTGTGGGAGAAGGGGTACGAACCAAATATCCAGTACCATAAAGAGGTCTGGCATCCGGTTAAGGCTCTGGACAATCAGATTGCCTGGACCCTCAGCCGGGCAAAACTTTACCGAAACATCACACCGGAAGAACAATCCGTCATTGCCGACTACCTGCGCAGTATCGCTGAGGACGGAACCATAACCGAAACCATTACCACCACCATCGTCACCATGGACTGGCTGGTATTTTAGAAAGAATGGAGTGTTATTTATGGACGAAAATAAAATTTTGTGGGAGAAGGCCGCAGCATTTCACGGCCACGTCTGCGGCGGTCTGACCATCGGCTACAAAGCGGCCCTGTATGCCATTGAACTGCTGGATCTGCATTTTTCTGCCGACGAACAAGTGGTGTGCATTGCGGAAAATGACGCTTGCAGCGTCGACGCCATCCAGGCTATTCTGGGATGCAGCATTGGCAAGGGCAATCTGCTGTTTCACATGCGGGGAAAGCAGGCTTACTCCTTCTACAACCGCAAAACCGGCAAGTCTGTCCGGCTGGTACTGAAACCCCGGGATACTGCCATGACCAAGGAAGAATCCTTTGCCTACTACCAGTCCCACCAGCCTCAGGAACTGTTCGATGTGAAGCAGACCACCATCCGGCTGCCGGAAAAGGCAAAGCTCTTCGACTCCTACGTCTGCGAATGCTGCGGGGAAACCACCGGCGCTAACTGGATTCGTCTGGCGGGCGGAAAGAAACTCTGTCTGGACTGCTACGAAAGCTACGACCGATTCCATGTATAACAAACAGCCCTCCGGCGATTGTACGCCGGAGGGCAATTTTTTATCTGTTTTGGACCGCGGCTTCCCGGTTGCGGTAAAACACCACGTTCCCCTCTCCATATTTTCCTTCCCGCAGAACATTTCCCTGGGGACTGCGGGCCAGATGCAGCTCTTTCACAGCTTCCGGCCCCTCTGCTCCCACCAGAAAAACAACCACGCAGTTTCTGCTGAAGGTATACGCACCACTGAACACGCTGCCGTCAGACAGCCCATAGCTGTATTTTTCGCATTCCAGGATTCCCTCCCGGAACCGGTACAACGTACCGTCACCTGCGCAGTACCAATCTCCCAGATAATTTTCCGGGTCTACTCCCTGCCGCAAAATCAGAATGGCACTTGCCAACAGCATCAGCAACACAATTCCTACCGTGAACCAGCGTTTCATGGAACCCCTCCGCTTTCCTCTCATACCCGTATTATATACTACGAAATCGTAAAAAAGCAATGTGGCAATACTTAAGATTTATGTAAACTTATCCTTCCAGAAATTGGCGAAAATATCCTAACCTGACGTTCCTCCCTTCTCTGCATCCAATATCACATCAAATAATTTTGATATGACTATTGACAAATTCGCAATACCTGCGTATACTGATGACATCAAAAGATTTTGATTTGGGGGTGCACCAGATGGAGACAGTATATCAGCAGCAAGCTAGGATTTTCAAGGCGTTTTGTGACCCAAACCGTCTGGAAATTTTGGAATTGCTTCGCGGCGGAGAACGCTGCGCCTGCAAGCTCCAGGATCAGCTGCAGCTTACCCAGTCCGGACTGTCCTACCACATGAAAATATTGTGTGAATCCGGTATGGTGACCAGCCGTCAGGAGGGAAAATGGACCCACTATTCCCTCAACCCCGCCGGCTGTGATCAGGCACTGACACTGCTGCGGCAAATCACCACGCCGAAAGACGGGCAATGCCCGGACTGTCAGCATATCTGATTGTATGTCCTTCCCCATTCTGCGGAATGGGGGATACCTTTGGAGAAAACATCAAAATTTTTTGATATATCGAAGAAACGAGGGTGAAATATGTCTGGATGGGATTTTTTTCAGAAGGAAATTCTGGGAATGCAGTGGCTGAACCAGTTGATCGGCCGGATTTTATCCGGTTTTGGTATGGATCTGGGCAGCCCGGTTACCGGAAGTATCCAGTTTTTCATTTATGACGTAATCAAGATCATGATCCTGCTGGGATGCCTGATTTTGATCATTTCCTACATTCAAAGCTACTTTCCGCCGGAGAGGACCAAGAAAATTTTGGGCAGGTTCCACGGCATCGGCGCAAACGCATTGGCGGCCTTACTTGGCACGGTGACGCCCTTTTGCTCCTGCTCCTCTATCCCGCTGTTCATTGGCTTTACCAGTGCAGGGCTTCCGCTGGGGGTGACCTTCTCCTTTTTGATTTCCTCGCCAATGGTGGATCTTGGGTCGCTGGTACTTCTGATGAGCATTTTCGGATGGAAAGTGGCTGCGGTTTATGTGGTACTGGGTCTTGTGATTGCTGTCATTGGCGGCAGCCTGATCGAAAAAATGCACCTGGAAGATCAGGTTGAAAGCTACATCCGAAGAGCCAGCGCCATAGATCTGCCTCAGGAGCAGCTGCATGTCCGGGACCGCATCCGCTATGCCTGGGAGCAGGTATGCTCCACCGCCAAAAAGGTATTTCCCTATGTACTGGTGGGTGTGGGCATCGGTGCTGTGATCCACAACTGGATTCCTCAGGATTTTGTGACCGCTGTGCTCGGCACTGGGAATCCTCTGGGCGTTCTCATCGCAACGGTGGTGGGAATTCCCATGTATGCCGACATTTTTGGCTGCATTCCCATTGCAGAAGCCTTGCTCGCCAAAGGCGCCCAGTTGGGTGTGGTTCTGTCTTTTATGATGGGCGTCACCACACTGTCGCTGCCTTCCATGATTATTCTGCGCAAGGCTGTCAAGCCCAAGCTGTTGGGGATTTTTGTTGCTATCTGCACATTGGGCATCATCATGGTAGGTTACTTCTTCAACGCCATTGCCTATCTTTTGGTGTAAATCATCAAATTTGCAATAATTTTCATAACTTTAGGAGGAAAACGTATGTCATTGTTTCATTTTGGTAAGAAAAAGGAAGCTTCTCAGCCTTGTTCCTGCAGCTGCGCCCAGAGCCAGGAAGCTGCAGAAACGGTCTGCGCCTGCAGCGCAAACGGCATCACCAGCGTCAAGGTGCTCGGTTCCGGCTGCAAGTCCTGCCACGAGCTGTACGAGAACGCCAAGTCTGCCGCAGCCAGTCTGGGCCTTTCTGTAGAAGTGGAGTATGTCACCGATATGGAGAAAGTCATGACCTACGGCGCAATGCGCATGCCTGCCCTGGTCATTAACGAAACCGTTGCCGCCATGGGAAAGGTTTTGAAGGCTTCCGAAGTGGAAGCGCTTCTGCGCCAGCAGATGAAGTAAAACGGCGCAAAAAACTGCCGCAGGAAGTTCCTGCGGCAGTTTTTATTTGTTTGGGAATTTACTTGGGACGGGAATTTGCGGCGGGGTTTACTGGCTGCATCATCACAGCGCTCATCCCCTCTGCGCCGGGCTTCCGGCCGCCGCTGGACTTCCAGGCGTGCATTGCCAGAGAAACTGCGATGACACCGTAAGAGAAGAACATCCGGATATACTCACTGATGGCAGAGTCGCCCACCAGCTTAGTTGCCGCCAGAGGAGCCACCACGAACAAGGTGTGGAACAGGAAAACGCCAATAATCGCCTGCTTGTTGTTGGCCTTCTGCACATTTGCACCGCCTACCAGGATGGCCGCTACTGCATACAAGCCCACGTTGGACTGCTGCTGCACCGTATTGAAGGTACCCAGGTTCTGCAGGAAAATCAACTGCCCCCAGGCGGCCATGACGGTAGAAATGCAGGTGGCAATGATTCGGGTTTTGTCTACATCAAGGCCTGCAGAAGTTGCAACACTGCGGCTCTGGCCTACTGTGCGCATATTCTGGCCCAGACGGGTGCTGAGAATCCAGTTGTTGAAGAACACAAAGAAGCAAATGACTGCGTAGGTCATGGCAGGCAGCCGTACAGAGCGGTACAGCTTGTTGACAGCCGGGATGAAATTGGACACCAGCAAAACCAGAGCCAAAACTGCCAGATTCACCAGTTTGCGGAAAGCTCCGCTTCCCTTTTCCGGCCGCTTCCAGGCCAGCATGACTGCGGCATACACCAGCAGGCCAATGCCTCCCAGCATAACCGCATCCGACATCAGAAGCCGGTTGCCGCCCAGCATGTCATGCAGAATCGGAACGAATCTGGCAACGATGCTCACCAACAGCACCACAACCGAAGCTGCAACTTTTCCGGTAACCTGCTTGGCATTGACTTCCCTGCCCATCTTCTTGTCAAAGGAAGACAGCACCAGAGTTGAGAAAATCGAAACCACACTCAGCACAGAAACGGTGGTCAGGAAGCTGATATCATCCAGGGAGTATTTCAGATTTCCGGTCAGGTCAAAGGCGTTGCGCAGACCGAATCCCCGCTCCAGCAGATTGGGATCGTCAAAAGGAATCACGCCGCCGATGATATACAGGACAAACAGCCGGTACAGGCCATCGGCAAAGAAGCCCAGCACCAAGCCGGTAATCATTTCAGAGCCTTTGGTTTTGTTAAACAGCTTGCCCAACAGCCAGCCGAAGACAACCGCCAGAGGGGTGCAGATCAGCACGCACAGCAGCAGTCCCCCGATGCCGGTAAAGCCCCAGTGAACTACCCAGAAGATGGACAGCTGCGCAGCAATAGCGCCAACGACGATACCGAAGTTCATGCCCAAACCCGCCAGGCAGGGAATGATCAGCGCCAGCACCAGACAGGTATTCCGGCCAAAACGGGTAAAGACCTCGGATGCGACATAGGAAGCATTGGTATCGGCAATCAGAATACAGACAATGCTCAGAAGGACAAACAACAAGATAACTTTGTTGTCAAACACAAACCGTTTGAGGCCGTCCAGAGAGTTTTTCTTGTTCAAAGGTGTGTTACTCATTGGAAGAACCTCCTTTCGCTTTTGCCAGGGCGTACAGGATAACGCCGTTCTGGATGATCTGGCGCATGGTATCGGAAATATCCGTACCTGCCAACAACTCATTGGAAACCGGGGGCGTGAAAATGACCAGGCCCTGATACAGGAACGTACCGATAATCACATGGGTGATGGTTGCCTTGGTGGTGGTTGCACCGCCGATGAGAACGGAAGCAACGCACAGGAAGCCCATGGCAAGCGGAGCCGCATATGCCTGGAGATAGCCGAAGCCCTGGGTGTAGACAACAATGCCCATGGCACCCAGCACGGTAGACAGGGTGATGCCTTTGATGCGCATCTTATCCACATCGATGCCGCTGGCTTTGGCAAAGGTGGGATTGGCACCGGCAGCGGTGATGGCGATGCCGGTCTTGGAGCGGAAGTAGAAATGCACCACCAGGCACACCAGCAGCACGCACAGGATAATGCCAGTGGGGATGTACACCGGGCCCAGGTTGAAGCCCAGGAAGTCATTCAGAAGATAAGCAAAGCTGGACTCCAGGGAAACCGGGTTACGCACACCGGCGCCGCCCAAGGGCCAGATGATTTCGCCGCTGCTGAACGGCGCCCGGAACCAGACGATACACATCAGGTAAATGACGGAATAGCCAACATAGGTGGTAACGGTCATCTCACTGCCTTTGACCATGTTCAGCAGCTTGCCATAGCCGATACCCACAAGCCAGGCCACCGCAATGGAAACGACAATGGCAAACAGCATGGCCATCCAGGGGCCTGCACCGGGCATTGCCGCGTTGACCCGGGGAGCAATGTTAAACTCAATGGCCAGCAGCGTACCCAGCAGGCCGCAGACAATACCCAGGCTGACGCCAAAGTTGGGGCCAATGCCGCACTTAATGGACGGAACCATGGCCAGCACCAGAATTCCCCACATGCCCCAATATTTCAGCGTGGAAGAGAAGTAGGAGGCTACGTCAATGCCATTGAAGTAAGCAGTCAGAACAATCGCCGCAAAGAACAAAAACACGATCAGTCTGGGCCAGCCAATGGCATCCATGGTCTTTTTCAGTTTTTCCTTAGTCATGGTCTTTCCCTCCCTCCACAACGCCGGACATGGCCAGGCCGTACTCGGCGTCGGAAGCGTCCGGTCCAAAGATACCGGTCAGCTTTCCGTCAGAAACAATGGCAATCCGGTCGCAAAGGCTGCGCAGCTCGTTCAGTTCCGAACTGACCATAATGATGGTCATGCCCTGCTCCCGGTTCATCTTGGCCAGCAGCTCCAGCACCAGCTTCTTTGCGCCGATGTCAATGCCACGGGTGGGCTCGGAAACAATCAGAAGCTTCGGCTCCATGGTAATGGCCCGGGCCAGGCAAACCTTCTGCTGGTTGCCGCCGGAGAGCCGTCCGGCATACTGCTCCGGCCCTGTACAGCGAATATCCAAAGCTTTGATCATTTCCAGGGCATGCTGTTTGGCTGCCTTCCCATTGAACTGGGTAATGGGGCCGAATTTCCGCAGGAACTTGCCCTGAATCTGCATGGCTGTGAAGATAATGTTCTGCTGGATGGATTTTCCCAGAAGCAGACCCACGCCCCGGCGGTCTTCCGATACAAAAGCGATGCCCTTTTTCAGCGCGTCGCCCAGCTTGGACGGGTTAATTTTCTGGCCGTCAAACTCCACTTCGCCGCTGCAGGGATACAGGCCCAGAATGCCGTTGGGTATGCCAACCTTGCCCTGACCTGCCAGGCCGCCGATGCCCAGGATTTCTCCCCGGCGCAGATTCAGATCCACTCCCCGAACCCGCTCGCCAGGCATATCCACATAGAAGTCTTTCAGCGTAAGCAATAGATCATCGTCACGAATGCCCCGGTTATCCTGGGTCATGTTGTCCACCAGTTTTTCCACTTTCCGGCCGATCATCAGTTCGGCAATTTTGGCAGCCGTGGTGTCCTTGGTTTCCAGACGACTGACAAAGGTGCCGTCGCGCAGAACGGTCATGGAATTGGTAACGGCGATTACCTCGTTGATCCGGTGGGTAATGAAGATGATGGCAATGCCCTTGGAGGCGATGACCCGCATGGTATCCAGCAGCCGGTCTGCTTCCGATTCCGTCAGCACCGCGGTGGGTTCATCAAAAATCAGCAGCTTGATGCCGGTTTTGTCAATTTCCCGGGCGATTTCGATAAACTGCATATAGCCTACCGGCATACCCGCCACCATGGCATAGTCCTCAATGTTCAGGCCGATGGTATCCAGCGCTTTCCGGGTATCGGCTGCCATGGCAGGCTTATCCAGCCGTTCCAGCGATTTGCCCAGCAGGGAACTTGCCACGGTAGGCGTGGTAATCTCCCGGCCCAGTTTGACATTTTCCGTCACCGTGAAGCCGGGAATCAGCATAAACTCCTGATGCACCATGCCGATACCCAGCTGCATTGCCTTATTGGGGCTGTCGATGGTGACCTTCTCCCCGTCAAACTCAATGCTGCCACCGTATCCGCCGGTGTTGTGAATCACCGGCATGCCAAACAGGATATTCATCAAGGTAGACTTACCGGCGCCATTCTCGCCCATCAGCGCGTGAATTTCTCCGGGTCTGACCTTCAGCTGGACACCTTTGAGCACCTTATTGCCAAAGTACTCTTTGCTGATGTCCTCCATATTCAGTACATATTCCTTATCCATAGTTAACCCCTTTTTGATAAGCGCTAAACGATTTGTGCATATGGGGATGCGCAAATCGTTCAGCACTCATGTGTCTGTCCGCCGGCTGTCGCAAGGGCAGCCATACTTCCGAAGAAAAATGCGCCCATCGATCAAGACCGATGGGCGCATTGATCTAAAAAACTGTCAGGTTACGATGTACGCCCTAGAATTTAGAAGGTGTAGAAGGGGCACAGAATCATGAAGAAGTTGTCCAGTTCGCCGTTGGCGTCAGAGTAGTGAGAAATCTTGGTCTCTTCACCGGAGATCTTCTTCATCTCAGCCAGCAGAGCTTCTTCGTCGCAGCGGTCGGTGATCTCACCCTTGCACCACTTGATGGCGTATTCCACACCGGCTTCGATCATCATCATATTGATGGGAACTTCCCAGGTGGACATACGGCCGGTGTTGCCATACTCTGCAACCTTGGCCTTGATCTGCTCCAGCATGTAGGGCACATCGCCTTCGTGGCCTTCGGTGGAGATGTTAAAGGCGGAGGGGTAAGCGTGGTAGGGAGAGGGGCAGCACTGCTGGGGGAAGATAGCGCCCAGCTCGGCAACCTGCTGAATCAGAGGAGTCTGCATGGAGCAGTTGGTGCAGAAGAAAGCGGTGTCCTTGCCGTACTCATCCACATAAACCTTAATGTTCTCCGTAACCCAAGCCTGAGCGCCGGTAACGCCGGCATCACCAGTGGGATCGGGAGCGGTAGCTTCTACATACTCAATGCCCAGCTCTGCGCAGCGGGCCTTGAAGCCGGCCTGACGGGCGGAGATGGTAGCGTAGCCCAGATGGCGCTCGAAGGAAATGTGAACGAAGGTCTTGGCGCCCATGGAAGCTGCCTGGTCAACGACAGTGGTACCCATGGCGATTTCGTCTACCAGCATGCAGATATCAGCAGCTGCGGCGATGACGGCGGGGTCTTCTGCGCAAACACCGGTGATGAACAGTACATCATCCCGGGTTTCCTTGACCTTATTGATGGCAGCGGTAGCACCGGGGACGGCCTGCACAAAGACAATGGCCTTGACATCCGGGTCAGCAGCCATGTTGGTAACGGTAGCGATGGTCTGCTCGGTTTCGGTGGAGAAGTTGTCGGGATAGGTCGCGGTGACGATCATATCGCCGTACTTTTCCTTCATCTTCTGGGCAGCCTGGTATTCTTCCTCGCCCTGAGAAACGGTGCCGGTAATAATACCGATCTTGAAGTCGGCGGAACCGGAATCGCTGCCGGAACTGCTGGAACCGCATGCAGCCAGACCGAGCACCAGAACCAGTGCCAGGATCATGCACAGAACCTTGTTGAACTTTTTCATTTTGAAAAAATCCTCCCTCTTAAAAAATATATGACAATTACTTTTCTCAAAAGTAATAGCCTTACAGCGCTTCACTTTCCTTTTGCAAAGGAACGGTTAAGAATATCAAAAAATCACATAAACCAGATTTTTATCGAAAATTTGCAGGATATCATTGCTTTAATGCTTCAATTAAATGAAGCAAAACCACTTGTCGGTATTATAACGGATTGACTGTTATTTTGCAAGTATTCCTTCTTTGGATTGCAAATTTTTGTACAATTCTCTATTTCGTCATGGAAAATTCACATATTTTTCACAACTGCACTGTGCAATGTGCCCATATACAGCGGATTTATGTTCTTCCAGCAAAGACGTTTTCTGTTTCATATCCGCCGTTCACAGCCTGTGGGCAAGAGACGTTTTTCATCCCGCTGCGGAACTTTCTTTATTGCCAGAGCCGCAATCATTTCCATCATTTCTCGCGATCCGCACTTGAAAAGAAGAAGCAAAACTGTTATCATGTATAGTTGAGATTGTATCCACTGGAGGACTCCCCTATGAATACCAAAACCACTGTTATTTCCCAGGAAGAACTGGAGCATCAGTTCGCCTATTGTGATAAAATCGCCGCTTACTGGCAGTCCCGCAGACAGGTTCCCACCGCTTATGTGGAAACCTACGGCTGTCAGCAAAATGAAGCGGACTCCGAAAAACTGCGGGGATATCTGATTCAAAGCGGCTACCGCATGATCTCGGAAGCGGAAGGCGCAGATGTGGTGATTCTGAACACCTGTGCCATTCGGGAACACGCTGAGCAGCGGGTTTTTGGCAACCTGGGTGCGCTGACCCATACCAAACGCCGTCATCCGGCTCAGAAAATCTTCCTGTGCGGCTGCATGGCCGGTCAGGAAGTGGTTTCCAGCCGGATCAAAGCCAGCTACCCCCATGTGGATGGGGTGTTCTCCACCCACCATCTGTGGCAGTTCCCGGAAATCCTGTGGAAGGTGCTGGATGGAAAAAAGCGGCAGTTCTATATTACCGATGAGCCCGGCTCCATTGCCGAAGGCATCCCCCAGCAGCGGGATTCCCAGCTGAAAGCCTGGGTCTCCATCATGTACGGCTGCAACAATTTCTGCACCTACTGCATCGTTCCCTATGTCCGGGGGCGGGAACGCAGCCGTCAGCCGGAGGATATTCTGCGCGAGTGCCGGGCTTTGATTGAAAGCGGCGTAAAAGACATCACCCTGCTGGGTCAGAATGTGAACTCCTATGGCAAGGATTTGTCCTGCGGCGTGGACTTTGCCGACCTTTTGGAGCAGATTGCCCAGATTCCCGGCGACTTTTTGATCCGGTTTATGACCAGCCATCCCCGGGATGCCTCCAACAAGCTGTTCGACACCATGGCAAAGTACGATAAGATTGCCAAGCAGCTGCATCTTCCCTTCCAGTCCGGCTCTTCCCGAATCTTGAAAGCCATGAATCGCCACTACGACCGGGAAACTTACCTGGAAAAGGTTCGCTATGCCAAACAGGTGATGCCTTCTCTGGTGCTGACCTCCGATGTGATTGTAGGCTTCCCCGGAGAGACGGAGGAAGATTTTGCCCAGACCCTGTCTCTGATTGAGCAGGTGCATTACGACAGCCTGTTTACCTTCATCTTCTCCCCCCGGCCCGGCACTCCTGCGGCTTCTATGGAAGACCCCACCCCGAAAGAGGAGAAAAACCGCCGTTTTGACCGGCTGTGTGCCTTGCAAAACGCCATTTCCGAACAAGTCCACCAGAACTATGTGGGCAAAACCATGCGGTGTCTGGTAGATGGCCGGGACAAAGAGTTTCTCACCGCCCGGACAGAAGGCGGCAGATTGGTCCGGTTCCAGGGCTGCGACAGCCTGATTGGCAGCTTCCAGAATCTGACCATCACCGGCGCTACCACCTGGAGCCTGACCGGCGAATTGGCCGAACAAGCCGCAAACCACAGATAAAGGAGGGGTTTCATGGCCGCAAATGAAAAAGAACTGACCCCCATGCAGCGGCAGTACCTGCAGATCAAGGAGCAGAATCAGGACTGCATTCTGTTTTTCCGCTTGGGTGACTTCTATGAAATGTTCAACGAGGACGCCAAACTGGCTGCCCGGGAACTGGATCTGACCCTGACCACCCGTGACCGGGGCCGCCCCAAGGAAGAGCAGACCCCCATGTGCGGCGTGCCTTATCACAGTGTGGATTCCTACATTGCCCGGCTGGTGCAGAAGGGCTACAAAGTTGCCATCTGTGAGCAGATGACAGACCCCGCCCTGACCAAAGGACTGGTAGAGCGGGAAATCACCCGCATCGTCACCCCCGGCACTGTCACCGAAAGCTGCATGCTGGATGAGAATAAGAACAATTACATCGGCTGTATTTACGGAGAAAGCGGCAAGTTTGGTCTGGCTTTCTGCGATGTGTCCACCGGTGCGTTCTTTGCCACGGTCTGCTCTGACGGGCAGAGCGTTGCGTCGGAATTGGGACGGTTTGCCCCCAGTGAGGTGATCCGATACGGTCAGAATGTGGACTGTGAGCCGATTTCGGACGCCATTTTCCGCAGACTGAACTGCTGTGTGGACGAAGGAAAGGCAGAACTGTTCCGGCTGGAACAGGCGGAAAGTCTGCTGGAGGGCCATTTCCAGGCGTCTCTATCTCAGTTGGGACTGGTAGGGCTTCCCGCCGCCGTGATTGCCAGCGGCGCATTGCTGCAGACCCTGCTGACGCTGCAGAAAAATGATCTGGCCCACATCCGCCAGCTGCAGTACTATACCACCGGAAAGTTCATGGAACTGGATCTGGACGCCCGGCGGAATCTGGAACTGACGGAAACCATGCGCTCCAAGGAGAAAAAAGGAACCCTGCTGTGGGTGCTGGATAAAACCCACACCGCCATGGGCGGGCGGCTGCTGCGCTCCTGGCTGGAAAAGCCGCTGCTGGACCCGGTGGAGATTACCCGCCGCCACAGCGCTGTGGAAGAACTGGCGGACAACACCATTGTCCGGGGCGAACTGGAAAAGGCATTGACCGACGTTACCGACCTGGAACGGGTAATGACCCGGATTGTCACCGGAACGGTTAACTGCCGGGATTTGCTGGGACTGGCCCGGGGCTTCCGCGCCCTGCCGGAGGTGAAGCGGCAGCTGCAGAGCGCCGAAGCGCCGCTGCTGCGCAAATTAGAGCAGAGCATGGACGCTCTGGCAGATTGTGCCGATTTGATTGAGTCCACCATTGTGGAAGATCCTCCCCTGACTGTCCGGGAAGGCGGCATCATCCGCAAAGGCGCCAGTGAAGAAGCCGACCGGCTGCGGGACATTATGGAAGGCGGCAGCGGTACCATTGCCGCTGTGGAAGCTTCCGAACGGGAGAAAACCGGCATCCGCACCCTGAAAGTGGGATATAACCGTGTGTTTGGCTACTATATCGAAGTATCCAAATCCTTTATGGATCAGGTGCCGGAGCATTACATCCGCAAGCAGACCTTAGCAAACTGCGAGCGCTACATCACCCAGGAACTGAAAGAACTGGAAACCCAGGTACTCACTGCAAAAGACCGGCTGACCGCCCTGGAATACCAGATTTTCACCCAGCTGCGGGAACATCTGGCCCAGCAGGCCGCCCGGGTGCAGCAGACTGCCGCCGCGGTAGCTGCCGCCGATGCTCTGTGCAGCCTGGCCAGCGTAGCGGTGCAGCGGGGCTACTGCCGTCCGGAAATCACTCTGGGGCAGGAAATCTCCATCACCGATGGCCGTCATCCGGTGGTGGAAGCCATGCTGAAAGATTCCCTGTTTGTACCCAATGACACCCACCTGGGTGCGGATAATCACCAGGTTTCCATTATCACCGGCCCCAACATGGCTGGTAAATCCACCTACATGCGTCAGGTGGCCCTGATTGTGCTGATGGCCCAGATGGGTTCCTTTGTCCCCGCCCGCAGCGCCAGCATTGGTCTGGTTGACCGGGTATTCACCCGAATCGGCGCCAGTGACGACCTGGCTTCGGGACAGTCTACCTTTATGGTGGAGATGTCGGAGGTTGCTTCTATATTAAAGTATGCCACCTCCCGGAGCCTGCTGATTCTGGACGAGATTGGCCGGGGTACCTCCACCTACGACGGCATGGCCATTGCCCGGGCAGTTCTGGAATATGCCGCCAACCCCAAGCGGCTGGGCGCCAAGACCCTGTTCGCTACCCACTATCACGAACTGAGCAGCCTGGAACATAAGCTGCCCAACGTAAAAAATTACAACATTGCCGTGAAAAAACGGGGAGATCAGATGATTTTCCTGCGGAAAATTGTCCCCGGCGCTACCGATGACAGCTATGGCATTGAAGTGGCCAAGCTGGCAGGCATTCCCAACGCCGTCATCAGCCGGGCCAGAGAAATTCTTGCGGAACTGGAAGCCCAGGGCCCTGCCCAGCCTGTCGTGGCAGCAGCGGAGCCGGAGGATCAGGTCAGCATGATCGACCTGACGGGGCAGCAGATTGTTGCCGCCCTCAGCGCCATTTCCGTGGAAACCCTGACCCCCATTGAAGCCATGAACGAGCTGTACAAGCTCAAGCAGTTATTACAGTAAAGTATGGGTAAACGTTATTCCGTATCTTCTTGTCCCAATAGCGGGGAAACCGCCGCCGGTTTTGCCTATCTTGCCTTCCAGCTTCTGCTGCTGCCCGGGCTTTTGACCTGGGGCAATGGGAAGCTTTCCCAGCCGATGAGTAATGCCCAGCTGAATTTTGTTTTTTATCTCATCAATTTTCTGGCTGTGGTTTTGATTTTTCACAATCTGCTGGGCCGGGGGTTGGAACAGGTGTGGCGTCATCCGGCCTACTTTTGCCAGGCCGTAATTCTGGGCTTGGTTGCCTATTACGCCTGCCTTCAGGTTACCGGCTGGATTATCTCTCAGCTGGCTCCGGGATTTTCCAATTACAATGACCAGTCTATTTTGGATATGAGCCAGGGGAACGCCTTCCTGATGGGAATCGGTACCGTGGTTCTGGTTCCCCCTGCGGAAGAGTGCTTCTATCGGGGACTGATTTTCCGTAACTTCTATGCAAAATCCCCTTGGGCGGGATATGTGGTGTCCATTCTGGCCTTCTCCCTGATTCATATTCTGGGCTTTGTGGGAATTTATACGCCCTTGGAACTGCTGATGGCCCTGCTGCAATATCTGCCTGCGGGAGTGTGCCTTGCCTGGTGCTACACCAAAGCCGATACCATTTTTGCCCCCATTTTGCTCCACGCCGCCATCAACTTTATCAGTTTCCAAGCCTTGAGGTAATTGCCTATGCCGAAAATTATTCAATTATCCCCTCATATTGCCAACCTCATTGCCGCCGGTGAAGTGGTGGAGCGGCCTGCCAGCGTAGTCAAAGAGCTGCTGGAAAACGCCGTGGATGCAGGTAGCTCCAAAGTCACCATTGAGATTCGCGACGGCGGCATGACCTTTCTGCGGGTCACCGACAACGGCTGCGGCATGGCTCCGGAAGATGCCAGAACCGCTTTTTTGCGCCACGCAACCTCCAAGCTGCGCTCGGCGGAAGATCTGGCCGCCATCGGCACCATGGGATTCCGGGGAGAAGCCTTGGCTGCCATTGCCTCTGTCAGCCGGATTGATCTGATGACCAAAACCGCCGGTGCCATTTCCGGCACCAGTCTGCATCTGGAAGCGGGGCAGATTCTGGAAGAAGCGGAAGTGGGCTGCCCGGAAGGCACCACCATCATCATAAGGGATCTGTTCTACAACACCCCCGCCCGGATGAAGTTCATGAAATCCGACACCGTGGAAGGCGGACGGGTGGCTGCCGCCGTGCAGCTGCAGGCGCTGGCCCATCCGGAAGTTGCCTTCCAGTTCCTTCGGGATGGAAAGCAGGTTCTGTCCACCCCGGGAAACGGCGGTTTGCAGGCTGCGGTGTACTGTGTATACGGCCGGGACTGTGCCCGGATGGTAAACGTAGACAGCCGCTGGGAAGGCTACCATCTGACCGGCTACGTCACCAAGCCCACAGACGCCCGCCCCAGCCGGAATTTGCAGACTTTCTTTGTCAACAACCGTCCGGTAAAATCCAAGCTGCTGGTTTCCGCACTGGAAGAAGCTTACCGCAACCAGATTATGGTGGGGAAATTCCCCGCCTGTGTGCTGCATCTGACGCTGCCTGCCGGAGCGGTGGATGTCAACGTGCATCCGGCCAAAACCGAGGTAAAATTTCTGTCGGAAAAGGCTGTGTTTGACTGTGTGCATTATGGGGTTCTGGGCGCGCTGAACAAGCAGCCCGACCGGCCCCAGATTCAGTTTCAGAAAAAGCCGGAGCCGGTTCCGGCCCCGGCTGCACCTGTTTCCGCTTCTGCTGCTCCTGCTAAGAAAGAGCCGTTCTTCCGGACCATGACAGCCCAGGAGTACAAAACCTTCTCCGCCGCCATGCAGGAGGCTCCAAAGCCTGCGCCGGCAGCGGCCAGCGCCACGGCGGTAAAGATTCGCCAGGAGGCAGAGTCATCTTTAAAGGAAGCCGTCGTCGTGCCCAAACCTGCCCAGAGCGTGGTTTCCGCTCCCCTTCCGCCGGCAACCATCCCCAAAAAGCAGCCTGCGGCTGCACCGGTTCCGTTGCCGCCCATGCCGGAGCCTGTTGAAGAAGTGGAGCAGACCGTGCTGGAAATGCCCAAGGAAATTCCCTGGCGGATGGTGGGCGAACTGTACAACAGCTATATTCTGGTAGAACAGGGGGACGACGCCTTCCTGATTGACAAGCACGCCGCCCACGAGCGGATTCTGTTTGAAAAGCTGAAGGCCAACCAAGAGAAAATCAGCGCCCAGAGCCTGCTGACTCCCATCCCCGTCCGTCTCAGCCCCAGTGCCGCGGGAGAACTTCTGGAAAACCGGAAAACCCTGGATGAATTGGGCTTTGAAATTGAGGAATTTGGAGAAAACACCCTGCTTCTGCGGCAGATTCCCATGGATTTAAGTCCGGAGGATGCCGCCGACGCCCTGGAAACCCTGGCCAGCGATTTGCTGAGCGGCCGCCGGGAGCAGGCCGACACCGTTCGGGATGAACTGCTGCACACTGTTGCCTGCAAAGCCGCCATCAAGGCCGGATGGAAAAACGACGAAGCAGAACTTCTGGCGGTGGCCAAAGCCGTCATGTCCCGGGAGGATCTGAAATACTGCCCCCACGGCAGACCCATCTGCGTTACTTTAAGCAAAAAGCAGCTGGAAAAGCAATTCAAGCGCACCTGACCAATTTTTCGGAGGTTTTGCCCCATGAACAATATTGTCTGTATTGCCGGGCCCACTGCCTCCGGCAAAACCGCCCTGGCCGTGGCCCTGGCAAAAGAAGTTAATGGCGAAGTGGTTTCCTGCGATTCCATGCAGGTTTACAAAGGCATGGACATCGGCACCGCCAAGCCTACTGCGGAAGAAATGGAGGGCATCCCTCACCACATGCTTTCCGTTGCGGAGCCGGATGAGGATTTCTCCGTCAGCCGCTACTGCGAAATGGCCGCCCCCATTGTAGACGACATTGTGGCCCAGGGAAAAGTAGCCATCATTGCCGGCGGTACCGGGCTTTATATGGATTCGCTTATCCGGGGCAACGCTTTTGCCCCCTTCCCCTCCACCGGCGTCCGGGAAAAGCTGGAGGCCCAGGCCGATGCCGAAGGCATGGAAGCCATGCTGGGCTGGCTGGAATCCATCGACCCGGAAGCTGCCGCACGGCTGCACCTGTCTGACCGGAAGCGGATTATCCGGGCTTTGGAAGTCTACCTGGAAACCGGCGAAACCATCACCGCCCACAACAAAAAAACCCAGGCCATTCCGCCCCGGTATACCCCGCTGTGGCTGGGACTGGATTTTGCTCAGAGAAGCGACTTGTATCACCGCATTGACCTGCGGGTGGGGCTGATGCTTCAGATGGGACTGATTGAGGAAATCCGCGCCCTGCTGGATGCGGGAATTCCGGAGAAGACCACTGCCATGCAGGCCATTGGCTACAAGGAATTTATCGCCGCCCTGGAGGGAAAATGCACCATCGAAGAAGCCGCCGATCAGGTGCGGCAGTCTTCCCGCCGCTATGCCAAGCGGCAGCTGACCTGGTTCCGCCGGAATCCGGCGATCCATTGGCTCATCCGCACCCCCGAGCAAAAAAGCAGCGAAATTCTTGCCCAGGCCCGACAGTGTTTTCGAGAATTTGACAAGTAGAACGTGTTAGCATAGGTACATCCTCAAAGAAAGAAGGTTGTACATATGACAGAAGCAGCAAATTTGCAGGAGGCCATTCTCAAGGAGGTGCGCCGGGACAAGGTGCCCGTCACCTTATTCCTGATGAATGGCTTCCAGCTCCGGGGGATTATCACCGGCTTTGACAGTTTTGTGGTGGTGCTGGTCTCCGATGGAAAACAGCAGATGATTTACAAGCACGCCATCTCCACCCTTGCCCCCATGAAGCCGTTGAAGGCTGCAACAACTGCCGTGTAACGCAAAAATGGTGACGGAGTATGATCCGTCACCATTTTTCTTGGCCTGGAGAGGGCGGTTCGGAGTTTTCCCCTTTTCTGCGGAAGAAAAGCCCGAAGGAAAGCGGAATTTTCAAACATATGTACCAAATGCTTCCTGTTTTTTTCTATGATTTCTCATTATTCCTGATAAAATCTTAATTTTTTTCAAAAATAGTTCTAATTTACTGTTGACAGATAGAACAAAATAGACGATAATGTCAAGGTGGACTGTTCGCCTAAGACCATGTTATTTTTTTATGGCATGGTGCTGTATGCGGCGACATTCAGGATCCCCGCGGAGCAGTTGGCTCTGCCGGTGCGTATGCCTAGGATTCATCAAGATGATGTGAAGATACATTAGGAGGAAATACAGAATGAGCTTTTGGGATAATGTGAAAAAATTTGCCCAGCCCTATGCCGATGACGAATACGACGATTACGACGAAGAAGACGAATACATGGATGAATACGAGGAGCCCGCTGAGCAGCCTACCCGCCGCAGCCCCCGCCGTGCCCCCGCACCGGCTCCCGCTGCTGAGGAAGAAGATGACGATTACGGCTTTACTCCCGTACCCGTTTCCACGCCTTCTCCCAGTGTCGCCTCTACCGGCTTCACCGGTTCCCCGCTTGGCATGAGCAACAATACCCCCAAGCAGGATATTGTTCTGTTCCGTCCCGGCAGCTTCAACGATACTTCCAAGGCCGCCGATGACCTGCGCAACCGCAAGGCTGTCATTGTCAACATGGAAAATGTGGACAAGGCCATGGCCCGCCGGGTTGTGGATTTCCTGTCCGGGTGTGTCTACGCACTGGACGGCGACGTGAAGAAGATTGCCCAGTCTGCATATCTGTTCTGCCCCCACAATATGGATATTGTGGGTGATCTGGAAACCCTGCAGGCCGAAGTAGAGAGTTACATCTAACACCGTATGCCTCCCATGTCAGGCAGTGCCTGGCAGTGCGAGCGCGTATGTTATCCAATACAGATAGGAAGGGGAACATTTTATGTTTACACCGCAGCAAATCGATCAGATTTCTTTCGGCAGATCCACCTTCGGCGGTTACGATATGCAGCAGGTCGATGAGTTCCTGGAACCGCTGACGGAAGATTATGTCACCTTGTACAAGGAAAATGCCCTGCTTAAGAGCAAAATGCGTGTACTGGTGGGCAAACTGGAAGAGTACCGTAAGAACGAGGCTTCCATGAAGGAAGCTGTTGTCAACGCCCAGAAAACCTGCGACAAGATGGTCATGGAAGCGGAAGCAAAGTGCGCCAAGATGCTCAATTCCGCCAGCACCACCGCTGCGGAGAATCAGAAATCTTCTGATGCCGCTTTTGCCGCAGAGAATGCCCGGGTGGAAGAAGCCCGCAAAACTGCCGCTGCCAAGATCAATGAACTGCAGGACCAGCTGCGTACCTGCATTCAGGCTCTGGAGCGGATTAAAGTTGCCAACGCACCTGCTGAGGCTCCCGCTGCCGCACCTGCACCTGCAGATGAAATGAAGAGCGATGATGTGGCCGACGAGATTGCCCAGAACATTGAGGCCATGATCGGCACCACCGTGGACACCGCCCCCAAGGCTGCTCCCAAGCACCCCACCGCTATGGAGTCCACCACCAGCAAGTTTGCCAGCCTGAACCTGCAGTTCGGCCGCAACTACGATCCCAAAAACAAGTAAGTCCCATAGACAACGCCAGGACGAGGACACGCAAGCGTTCACACCGCCTTCAGAGAGCTGCCGTTTGGTGCAAGGCAGCAGGCAGGCGTTCCCTTGTATCACCTCTGAGCAGCGCACCGAACAACTGTAGGCTGCGCCGGTCTGCGCCCGATATCGCGCCCAATGAGTGCCGGTTTTTCGCCGGAACAAGAGTGGTACCGCAGAGGTTTTGTGCCTTTGTCTCTTAACGAGACAAGGGCACTTTTCTTTTGCGCTGCGTTTTTTCAAATTCTCAAATGGAGGTCACATTCCAATGGAATACAAAAACACCATCATCACCCCAAAAACCAACTTCCCCATGAAGGCTGGTCTGCCTGCCCGGGAGCCGGGTATGCTGAAAAACTGGGAAGAGCAGAATCTTTACAGCGCCATGCTGGAAAAGAACAAGGATCTGCCCCGGTTTGTGCTGCATGACGGCCCTCCCTTCTCCAACGGCGACATTCACATGGGTCACGCCCTGAACAAGACCCTGAAGGATTTCATCGTCCGCAGCCACGCCATGATGGGTTACTACACCCCCTATGTCCCCGGCTGGGACAACCACGGCATGCCCATTGAGTCTGCCATTATCAAAAAGAGCAAGCTCAACCACAAGACCATGCCCGTTCCGGAATTCCGTACCGCCTGTGCAGAATTTGCCGAAACCTATATTCAGCGCCAGATGGCAGGCTTCAAGCGTCTGGGCGTGGTGGGCGACTGGGAGCATCCCTACCGCACCATGGACAAGCATTTTGAGGCTCAGGAAGTCAAGGTCTTTGGCAGAATGTTTGAAAAGGGCTACATCTACAAGGGCCTGAAGCCGGTGTACTGGTGCCCCAAGGATGAAACCGCTCTGGCAGAAGCCGAAATCGAGTACCAGGAAGATCCCTGTACCTCTGTTTACGTCAAGTTCCCCATGAAGGATGATCTGGGCAAGCTCAGCCAGTTCGACCTGAGCAAGACCTTCTTCGTCATCTGGACCACCACCATCTGGACCCTGCCCGGCAACATGGCCATCTGCCTGCACCCCCGGGAGAGCTACGTCCTGGTGAAGGCCGAAAACGGCGAGACCTACATCATGGCAGAAGCTTTGATGGATAAGGTCATGACCATCGGCGGCTTTACCAACTATGAAGTGCTGGCAACCTATCCCGGCGCTTTCTTCGAGAACATGCTGGCCCAGCACCCCTTCCTGGACAAGACTTCCCGTCTGGTCTACGCCGAGTATGTCACCATGGATTCCGGTACCGGCTGTGTCCACACCGCCCCCGGCTTCGGTGCAGACGACTATCAGACCTGCATGCGCTACGGCATGGATCTGGTGGTTCCCGTCAACGACCAGGGCCGTCACACCGAGTATGCCGGCAAGTATGCCGGTCTGAAAACCGACGAGTCCAACCCCATCATCCTGGCGGACATGAAGGAAAACGGCACTCTGTTTGCCAGCGAAGAGATTCTCCACTCCTATCCCCACTGCTGGCGGTGCAAGAACCCCATCATCTTCCGTGCCACTCCCCAGTGGTTCTGCTCTGTGGAAGCCTTTAAGGATGAGGCTGTTGCCGCCTGCGAAAATGTCCGCTGGCTGCCTGCCTGGGGCGGCGAACGGATGGTCAGCATGATTCGGGAGCGGGCCGACTGGTGTATCTCCCGTCAGCGCCGTTGGGGTCTGCCCATCCCCGTGTTCTACTGCAAGGACTGCGGCAAGCCCATCTGTACCCCCGAAACCATCGCTCATATCTCCAAGCTCTTCGACGAGTACGGCTCCAACATCTGGTTTGAGAAGGAAGCTGCCGAGCTGATTCCCGATGGTCTGACCTGCCCCCACTGCGGCGGCGCCAGCGGCTTTGAAAAGGAGACCGACACCCTGGACGGCTGGTTCGACTCCGGCTCCACCCACTACGCTTCTCTGATGCACGACACCCCCGAACTGTGGCCTGCTGACGTGTACCTGGAAGGCGCTGACCAGTATCGTGGCTGGTTCCAGTCCAGCCTGCTGACTTCCGTCGGCGCTCTGGGCAATGGCGCTCCTTTCAAGGACGTTCTGACCCACGGCTGGACCGTGGACGGCCAGGGCCGTGCAATGCACAAGTCCCTGGGCAATGGTGTTGACCCCGCCGATCTGATTAAGGAATTCGGTGCGGATATCGTCCGTCTGTGGGCCGGTTCTTCCGACTATCATGCCGACGTACGCTGCTCCAAGGAGATCTTCAAGCAGCTGTCTCAGAGCTATCTGAAGTTCCGCAATACTGCCCGTTACTGCCTGGGCAACCTGAATGAGTTCGACCCGGACAACCTGGTATCTCCCGAAGATATGGAAGAGCTGGACCGCTGGGCACTGACCAAGCTCAATGAACTGGTGGCCGTCTGCCGGAAGGCTTACATGGGCTACGAGTTCCACACCGTTTCCCATGCCATCAACGACTTCTGCGTGGTGGAGCTGTCCTCTTTCTATCTGGACATCATCAAGGATCGGCTGTACTGTGAGGAGGCCACCGGCCTGCGCCGCCGCTCCGCACAGAGCGCCCTGTTCCTGATTCTGGACGCCATGGCAAAGCTGTTCGCCCCCATCCTGGCCTTTACCTGCGATGAAATCTGGCAGGCTATGCCCCACCGCAGCGGCGATGACGGACGGAACATCCTGCTGAACCAGATGCCTGAGAACTTTGACGCCTATGTTCTGAGCCAGGACACCATGGCCAAGTGGGATACCATCATGAAGCTGCGTCAGGATGTCAACGGCATTCTGGAAAAGGCCCGCGCTGACAAGCGGATCGGCAAGGCACTGGAAGCCCATGTGACCCTGCAGACCAGCGACGAGAGCCTGAGAGCCGCCTGTGAGGGCGTGAATCTGGCTGAGGTGTGCATCGTATCCACCTGCACCTGGGACGCCCCGGAGGAGGGCGCTGAAGTCGGCAGCGGTGACAACTTCCCTGCCCTGACCATCGGCGTCAGCGAAGCCAAGGGAACCAAGTGCCCCCGGTGCTGGATGCACAGTGTTGAGGCCGACGAAAACGGCCTGTGCCCCCGCTGCGCAGCTGTCATCGCAAAGATGGATGTAGAATTCTAATTTTTAGCCCCGCAATTTTGCAGTTTTTCCCTTTTCCGGGGTGGTTTTTCCACCCCGGAAAATTTTTCAAAAAAGCTGCAAAAAAAGCTTGACAAATGGCGATTGCGTGTTATAATAAGCGTGTTCTGTTTGAGCCGCCGGTATAGCTCAGCTGGTAGAGCAACTGATTTGTAATCAGTAGGTCGGGGGTTCGAGTCCGTCTACCGGCTCCATTCAGACAAAACAGAATTTCATATCTGGGGGAGTTCCCGAGTGGCCAAAGGGGACAGACTGTAAATCTGCTGCGTTTCGCTTCGATGGTTCGAATCCGTCCTCCCCCACCAAAAACGAGAGTAAATCATTTGATTTGCTCTCTTTTTCTTTGGTTCGGAAGAAGAGATTGGAAAGCCGGCTCTTGGAAACAGTTCAGTAGACTGTTTCAACAGGTATGGCTCGCCCGCAGGCGAGCGAATCCGTCCCCTTGCAATTCCACCACCTGGGGACGCTCGCAAAATCCTGACCCGGAGCAAAAAACATAGGCTGGACAGGGGTGCTTCCCTGTCCAGCCGTTTTCTTTGACCCAGTATTGAAATGTCTTTGGCTGCAAATCTCCCACTGCGGCCGTTTGGGACGCAGAGCGGTTGGCGCTGTGGGTGTACGAAGGTGAAGACTGCCACTTCCCTGCTGTATCCTGCGCGGAACGTCCAGGAAACCGCTTTGGGCAATGCTTTTCAGCGTCTGTTTTTGGCTGCATATCCCATCCATAACACAATTCCCCTTGTCTGCGATGCTCCGGTTGTACCGGAAGCCGCAACAAGGGGGATTTTTTTACCTATGAGAAAGGAGGGGATTGCTGTGGAGGAATTGAGGAAAACCAGCCGCCTGCCGCCGTATCTGATGTATCCCAGGTTCCTGCTGGACACCACCCTGAACGACTCTGCACGGCTGGTGTATCTGCTGCTTCTGGATCGGGCCAGAGTGTCTATGGCAAACCAGGGGTGGGAAGATGAGAAAGGATGTATATTTGTGTTTTACCCCATTGAAGATCTGGCAAGGGATGCGCATCGGTCCCAGACGGTGGTGAAAAAGGCACTGGGTGATTTGCAGCAGCAGGGGCTGATTCACAGATACCGGCAAGGGCTTGGCCGAGCCAACAAACTCTATGTCTGCATCCCTTCCGGACAGTCGGAAATCCGTCCATCAAACAGGCGGAATACCGACCATCTCACAGCCGGAAAACCGACCGCAAATCAAAAGAATCAGAGAAAGAATACCATACCAATCAGAAGCTACGACTATGAAGGAGATGACAGTTTATGATCCATCCATTGGAAGCCTTGACGGAGCAGCCGCTCCGGGAAGGAGAGTACCGAAAAGACGGCCTTGTGTACTGCGCCGCCTGCCATACGCCGCGGCAGCGCATGATGAACCTGGGAGAACGGGTCTTTTGGGTTCGGTGTCTGTGCCGGTGCCAGACGGAAAAGCGGGAGGCAGAAGAAGCGGCGGCCCGTCAGAGGGAATTTTGGGATCGGGTAGCTGCCAACCGGAGCGTGGGACTTTCAGAGCCTGCCCTGCGGCAGTTTACCTTTGCCAACGACAAAGGATATAATCCGGAAATCCGGGTGGCGAAAAAGTACGCAGAGCACTGGGAGGAAATGGAGCGGGAAGCCTCCGGCCTGCTCTTCTGGGGCGGGGTGGGCACCGGGAAAACCTACCTGGCCGGCTGCATTGCCAATGCCCTGCTGGATCAGGGGGTGACGGTGATGATGACCAATTTCAGCCGGGTGCTCAGCGACCTGCCGGGGATGTTCTCCGGAGACCGGAACCGGTACCTGGACAGCTTCAACCGGTTCCGGCTGCTGATTATCGACGACTTCGGCGCTGAGCGCAGCTCAGAATTTGCCCTGGAGCAGGTGTTCAACATCATCGACGGCCGGACCCGGGCCAGAAAGCCGCTGATCGTCACCACCAACCTAAGTCTGCCGGAACTGAAGCATCCCGACAGCCTGGCCAAGGCCCGGATTTACGACCGGCTGCTGGAGCGGTGCGTTCCGGTGCGGGTGCACAACCGGAATCTGCGGCAGGAAAACGCCCAGGCCCAGCTGCAGCGGGTGAAGAAGCTGCTGGAATAAAAAATTCCCAGGGACAGTGGCTGTCTCCTGCGGATGCTGTTCCTTGGAGTTCAGGGCATATCCCCGGCATCCGCTTTTGCATTCGGAGGGCAGTCTGAAAATGGACACGCCTATATCCATGAGAAGATGATACGCAGCGCAAAGCCTGCAAGCGGTAGTTTCTGTGCCCTCCGGAACAGTCTGCCCTCTCCATCTGAATATGTTTTTATGGTGTTTGGAGGCCAGTTTCCATATTTGATCCACACAAATGAAAAGGCAGCGATTTTCCGAATATTCCTTTGAGTTAAACGCCCCCATGCAATTGCTTCTGTTTCTCAAGCCAGTATTGAAAGGAAAGGTGAACAAAATGGAAATTGTATTCCAACTGAACAACCAAATGATTGTCAGGACGGACAAAAATGTCCTGGCGGCAAAGTCAAAAAACTATGTTCGCGCCAGGTTTGAGCTGTTGTCCAACGACTGGCATTCGCCCATCACCGTCATCTTTGGCGACTACAGCGTTGTTTTGGACGAAAACAACAGCTGTATTGTGCCCTGAGAAGTGCTGGAACAGCCGGGGGTATTTCCGGTGTCCGCCTTTTGCGGCGACCTGCAGACTACGGGTGTGGAGCATGTCAGGGTATCGGCCACTGGGTATGTCCAAGGACAAACCCCGCAGCCTCCGACTCCGGATGTGTACGCCCAGCTTGCACAGCTGGTGCAGTCCGCCGTTGACTCCGCAAACCACATCAACTCCGAAGCCAAGCAAAGCCAGGAGGCTGCCCAGTCTGCCGCCCTCGATGCCGAGGACAGCGCAAATTCAGCAGCAGAATCGGCAGCAATCGCTGCCCAGAAAGAAGAATGCGCTTCCACCGCCGCAACGGTAGCGATGAACAAAGCCAACGAAGCTCAGGCCAGTGCAGCCAGTGCCAGCATCAGCGAAAGCAACACACACAATCGTGCTGACCAGGCAGAAGCCAGTGCCCAGAGCGCTGCCCAGTCCGCCCAGGAGGCAAAGGACGCTGCTGCGTCCATGCCGATAATTGACGACACCCAGGCCAGCCCTGCAAATCCTTGGTCAGGTGCCAAGGTAAATCAGGAAGTCAGCAAACTTTCTGAGCAAATTGACGGCTTGGCAACATTGCCCCAAGTCACATCAGAGGATAACGGGAAAACCCTTGCCGTTATGAATGGCAAATGGGGATTGGTTGATCCGTCTATCGGTGATTTCTCCGATGTCCAGAGGATTGTTCAGTCCGGAGCAATGTCCCAGTACTTTTCCATCGGTGACCAGCTGACACCAGCGTGGATTGACGATGATGGAAAAACCTACAAAGATCCCTTCGACATTGTGCAGCTGAACCGCACCTATGAACTGGAGTCCGGAGCCGCCATCAACGGCATGATGATTCAACAGCATTACGCCAATGTGAAAGGATGCCCATTCGATGCACAGGAAGCATTGTATGATGCAGACGAAGAACTGCCTGCTGGAACTTACCATTTCACGGTAGACAGGCACGCACTGTCCAGTGAAAACGGGAAAATCATGCAATTTACATTAACAAAGCCCATTCCCGCCGGCGGACAGTTGGTATATGCAGATGTCAGCGGCTATGACAAGGTTTTGTTCGGTCAGGAAATCCGCACCTTTTCCAGTCCTGCCAGCTTCACCCCTATTGAATCGGTGGTTTTGTCTGAAGGAAACGAAGGCATTGACTTGGGTGTTACCGATGGCAAGGGCAGTCTCAATGTGAATACACGCGCGTTCCGTGGATGCGGCCGATGGAAAACCTCTATGCTTCGGCAGTACCTCAACAGCAGCAAGCCTGCAGGCCAATGGTGGAGCAAGCAGGACAAGTGGGATAGAGCTTCTGACTTTATCAATACCTGTCCTGGTTATCTTTCTGGATTCGATGCAGACTTCTTGGCGACCATCAAACCAATTAAAGTGCAGACTGCAAGGGATTCTTCTGCCAATAATGGCGGGACGGATATTACCTACGACCGCTTCTTCCCCATTTCCCTGGAGCAGAGCAATGCTGTCCCACAGGCTGCAAATACCGAAGGGGAAGCACTGGATTATTGGAAATGGATCGCAAGTCAAGACACTACCGGGAATCTGGATAACGGCAGATTCAGGCAGTACGGAAAATACCAAATTCTGACCGTCTATGCATTGCATGCAAAAAAATGGGCGTACGCTGCTGGCTGCGCTCTGCGAGAAGAACATCCCCAAGCGATGCATGGTGTATTTATGCAGATGGTTCAATCAGCACCTACTCCGCACTTTCCAGTGATCAGTGTGCCCCGGCTTGCGTAATTGGTTAAGGAGGCAAATATGGGAATTGTAGAAAAAGTAAAAGACCCCTATGAAAAGCGTAAACTGGAACGGCTCAGTGCCGAACTGGCAAAGCAGGCTGCATTGACGGACTATATTGCCATGATGGCAGATGTGGAAATCCCAATGGAGGAGGCAGAGGAAAATGTGGTTTGAGAAAATCAAGCGGTACTTTGACACTGGTATGCGGAATCAGGAAATGGTTAACGATTTCCGTACATTTTCTCGTAATAGTTCTGGTATTCTCCGGAAATGATGGTCTGCCACCACTGCTTGTTGTCCAGATACCACTGGATGGTCTTCTGGATGCCATCGGCAAACTTGGTTTCCGGCAGCCAGCCCAATTCGTTATGAATCTTGGTGGGGTCAATGGCGTAGCGCATGTCATGGCCCTTCCGGTCGGTGACGTAGGTAATCAGAGAGTAGGGCTTGCCCAGGGCGTCGCAGATGATTTTCACGATGTCGATGTTGCGCATTTCGTTGTGGCCGCCGATGTTGTAGACTTCGCCCACCCGGCCCTTGTGGATAATCAGATCAATGGCCTTGCAATGGTCCTCCACATACAGCCAGTCCCGGACATTCAGGCCTTCTCCGTACACCGGTAGGGTTTTGTCGGCCAGAGCGTTGGCAATCATCAGAGGAATCAGCTTTTCCGGGAAGTGATAGGGGCCGTAGTTATTGGAGCAGCGGCTGATGGTCACCGGCAGTCCGTATGTACGATGGTAAGCCATCACCAGCAGGTCCGCACCGGCTTTGGAGGAAGAATAGGGGCTGCTGGTGTGAATGGGAGTCTCCTCGGTAAAGAACAGGTCCGGCCGGTCCAGCGGCAGGTCGCCGTAAACTTCGTCGGTGGACACCTGATGGTAGCGGGTAATGCCATACTTGCGGCAGGCATCCATCAGCACCTGGGTACCCAGAATGTTGGTCTGGAGGAACACCTCGGGATTTTCGATGGAGCGATCCACATGGCTCTCGGCGGCGAAGTTCACCACCATATCCGGATGTTCTTCTTCAAAAAGCTTGTAAACCCCTTCCCGGTCGCAGATATCCAGCTTCACAAACCGGAAATTGGGGTTGTCCATCACGGGAGCCAGGGTGCTTAAGTTCCCGGCATAGGTCAGCTTGTCCAGACAGATGATCCGGTAGTCCGGGTATTTTTTCAGCATATGGAACACAAAGTTGCTTCCGATAAATCCGGCGCCGCCGGTTACGATAATGGTCATGGTTATTTCCTCATTTCCCTGATTTTAACGCAATTTATCAATATACTTCCCGTCCAGCACATCTTTCAGATACTGGCCGTACTGATTTTTCTTCAAAACCTCGTAGACACGAAGCACATCTTCCCTGGAAATTCAGCCGTTTAAGTAGCCGATTTCTTCCAGGCAGGCGATTTTCCGGTGCTGGTGCTGCTCCATGGTTTTGACAAAGTTGGTGGCATCCACCAGGCTCTCATGGGTACCGGTGTCCAGCCAGGTAAAGCCTTGGCCCAGAAGCTCCACATTCAGCTGCCCCTGTTCCAGGTAAATCCGGTTCAAGTCTGTAATTTCCAGCTCATTACGGGCAGAAGGCTTCAGATGTTTTGCATACTCCACCACACGATTGTCGTAGAAATACAAGCCGGTAACACAGTAGTTGCTCTTGGGCCTGGCAGGCTTTTCTTCAATGGAAACCGCCCGGCCTTCCTGGTCAAACTCCACAATGCCGAACCGCTCCGGGTCGTCCACATAGTAGCCAAATACCGTGGCGCCCTTGCCGGTTTCTGCATTTTTCACCGCAGCACGCAGCCGCTCGTTGAGGCCATGTCCAGCAAAGATGTTATCGCCCAGCACCATGGCAACAGAGTCATTTCCGATAAAATCCGCGCCAATGATAAATGCCTGAGCAAGGCCGTCAGGAGAAGGCTGCACAGCATAGCTCAGGTTCACGCCGAACTGCCTGCCATCCCCCAGCAAATCCTGGAACCGCGGAGTGTCCTGAGGCGTTGAGATAATGAGAATGTCCCGGATGCCCGCATTCATCAGCACGGACATGGGATAATAAATCATGGGTTTGTCGTAAATGGGAAGAAGCTGCTTGGATGTAACTTTTGTCAACGGATAAAGCCGTGTGCCAGACCCGCCGGCCAAAATGATGCCTTTCATATTGGAACAATTCCCTTCGTTCAATATCCTGTGAATTGCGTGTTTCAATATAATTGCAGGGATGCACAAAATCCCCATCTTCACCCATATATATTACATTTTTTTAAATAAAAGTCAAGGTGAATGCGCACACAGCCACATTCGCCGGTGCTGCGCCCTGGAAAAATCAGGTTGTATCTGCCGGAATTTTTTGAATGGCTCGCTGTGAAAAATGCTTCATCCAATTAGGCCGGGACAATCCCCTTGTTACCTATGGTACATTGGCGGTGCTGTCGGTGTTGGGTTCTCACAAGTTTTCCTGAAAGATGAGAAAAATTCAATCCATCCCCCAGCGCTTGTCATTTTTGCTGCGCACCCGTTCCTGATGCTATTTATGGCAGCAGCTATTCTTTATTTGCAGGCCAAATCAAAAATATCTTCAATTATGTATGGGAATATTTCTTGATATTGCATAGCCGTCGTGATATAATCCATAAATAACAATAAAAGCAGAAACACAATGATGCAAATGCTATTATTTCTATCATCGAAGATATGAGGTGCACAAATGAAGAAATTCTCCTTTGAACGCTTGGCAGAAACCGTCAAAACGCAGCGCAAGGCAAAAGGAATGACCCAGACCGATCTGGCTGAGGCCACCGGCATCAACCGTTCCATGATTGGGCAAATTGAAAACCAAATCTTTAAACCCTCCATCACTCAGCTGGAAAGCCTGGCTTCGGTGCTGGAGTTTGACCCCATCGGCCTGTATGTGGACGAAGGGAAGGCTGCCCCAAAAGCCACTGCAAAACCCTGCAACATCGCCGTGGCGGGCACCGGCTATGTGGGACTTTCCCTGGCTGTGCTGCTTGCACAACACAACCACGTCACTGCCGTGGATATTCTCCCGGAAAAGGTGGAGATGATCAACCATCGCCAGTCCCCCATTCAGGACGAGTACATCGAAAAGTATCTTGCCGAAAAGGAGCTGGATCTGACCGCGACTCTGGACGGCGAAGCCGCCTACCGGGATGCGGACTTCGTAATCATTGCGGCTCCTACCAACTATGACAGCAAGAAAAACTATTTTGACACCTCCGCTGTAGGGTCTGTCATCGAACTGGTTCTCAAGGTCAACCCCAATGCCATCATCGTCATCAAGTCCACCATTCCTGTGGGTTACACCGTTTCCGTCCGGGAGAAATACCGCACCGGCAACATCATTTTCAGTCCGGAATTCCTGAGAGAATCCAAGGCACTGTATGACAATCTGTACCCCTCCCGGATCATTGTATCCTGTGATGAAGCCACCCGGGAAAAGGCAGAGCTGTTTGCGGCGCTGCTGCAGCAAGGTGCCATTAAGGAGAATATTGATACCTTGTTCATGGGCTTTACCGAGGCGGAAGCGGTCAAGCTCTTTGCCAACACCTATCTTGCCCTGCGGGTCAGCTATTTTAATGAGCTGGACACCTACGCCGAGACCAAGGGCCTGAACACCAAGGATATTATCGACGGCGTGTGCCTGGATCCGCGCATCGGCAGTCACTACAATAACCCCTCCTTCGGCTACGGCGGCTACTGTCTGCCCAAGGATACCAAACAGCTGCTGGCAAACTTTGCAGACGTCCCCCAGAACATGATGGCCGCCATTGTGGAGAGCAACCGTACCCGGAAGGATTTCATTGCCGAGCGGGTGCTGGAGATTGCCGGCGGTTACCAGGCCAACGACAGCTGGAATGCCAGCAAAGAGAAGGAAACTGTGGTTGGCGTTTACCGGCTGACCATGAAGGCCAATTCCGACAACTTCCGTCATTCCGCCATTCAGGGCGTCATGAAGCGCATCAAGGCCAAGGGGGCTACGGTTATCATCTACGAGCCCACACTGAAAGATGGCGAGACCTTCTTCGGCAGCAAGGTTGTGAACAATCTGACCCTTTTTAAAAGAAGCTGCGACTGCATCATCGCAAACCGCTATGACGCCTGCCTGGACAGCGTGAAGGAAAAGGTCTACACCCGGGATATTTTCAAGTGCGACTAAGGAGAATACCATGGAAAGAATCGAACTGACCAACAAGACGGTTTTCGTCACCGGTGCGGCGGGTTTCATCGGCTCCAATCTGGTACTGAAGCTGCTGGAAACGGTTTCTCCGGTAAAAATCGTGGGCATCGACAACCTGAACGACTACTATGACGTGTCCATCAAGGACTGGCGTTTGGAACAGATTGGCGCCTGTGCCGCCAGGCACCCGGAGTCTTCCTGGACCTTCGTAAAAGGGGATATTGCAGACCGGGATGCCGTCGACAGCATTTTTTCCCGGTATAAACCCGAAGTGGTAGTGAATCTGGCTGCCCAGGCCGGTGTGCGCTACTCCATCACCAATCCCGATGTCTATATTCAGAGCAATCTGATTGGCTTCTACAACATTCTGGAAGCCTGCCGCCATAACCCTGTGGAGCATCTGGTGTACGCGTCCTCTTCCAGCGTCTACGGCACCAATCAAAAGGTGCCCTACTCCACGGAGGATAAGGTTGACAATCCTGTGTCTCTCTACGCCGCTACCAAGAAGAGCAACGAACTGATGGCCCACGCTTACAGCAAACTCTACAACATTCCCTCTACTGGTCTGCGGTTCTTCACCGTCTATGGTCCCGCCGGCCGCCCGGACATGGCCTACTTTGGTTTTACCGATAAGCTGCGCAAAGGCGAGACGATTCAGATCTTCAATTTCGGCAACTGTAAGCGGGACTTTACCTACATCGACGACATTGTAGAAGGCGTTATGCGGGTCATGCAGGGCGCACCCGAAAAGAAAAACGGCGCAGATGGCCTGCCCATTCCCCCCTATGCCGTATACAACATCGGCAACCAGAATCCTGAGAACCTTCTGGATTTTGTGGATATCCTGCAGCAGGAGCTGATCGCTGCAGGCGTGCTGCCTGAAACCTATGACTTTGAGGCCCATAAGCAGCTGGTTCCCATGCAGCCCGGTGATGTACCGGTGACCTATGCAGACACCTCCGCTTTGGAACGGGATTTCGGCTTCAAGCCCACGACTCCCCTGAGAGAAGGCCTGCGGAAGTTTGCCAGATGGTATCAGGAATTTTATACTGCATAGTCAGAAGCTCTGGCTAACTTGAGACTGCAAGCGAAAAAGGCAGATGCCGGGAAACTGAACTGCGCCCCATTCGTTAGACAAGTATGATGCAATCGCTGTTGATCCCTGGTGTATTTTTGCGATGCAGCTTCTTCTGTCGGCATGTTCTTCCGTCGGCGGCATTATGATTGCCAGACAGACAATCCTGTGCTATGATGATGCCAAGCAAACAGGAGGTGTCCGATATGAAAATCGCTTGGTTCTGCATTCCCGCTCATGGTCACACCAACCCCACTTTGGGTCTGGTGAAAGAACTTACCAGCGCCGGTCATCAGGTGTTCTATTTTTCCTTTGCGCCCTTCCGGGAAAAAATCGAGGCCGCCGGTGCGCATTTCATTGGCTGCGACGGCTATGATCTGGAAATGAAAAACCCAGGCGATGCCGACCGTGTCAGCAAGGATATGGCTTTTGCCACAGAACTGCTGGTCAGTTCCACTCTGGCGCTGGACGACATGGTTTCAGAGCAAATCGCCAAAATCAAGCCGGATCTGATCGTGTCGGACTCTGTGGCCTATTGGGGTAAACTCATTGCGATGAAGCACGGAATCCCCTATGTCTCATCCACCACTACCTTTGCCTTCAACCGGTATTCCGCCCGCTATATGAAGCAGAGTCCCATACAGTTGATTCAAATGCTTCTTTCCCTGCCCAAAATCAACAAGCAGCTCCAGCGGCTTCGGGACAAGGGCTACCCTGTGAAGAACATTCTGGAAATCGTCCAAAATGACAACGAGACCAATACCATCGTCTATACTTCCCGGTATTTCCAGCCCTGTGCGGAAACATTCTCAGACCGGTATCGGTTCATCGGCCCCTCCCTGCGGCCAATCCAAACGCCTATGGAGAAAACCGCTGAAAAGACGGTGTACATTTCTATGGGCACTGTCAACCAAAACCAGCAGTTTTACCGCAACTGCATAGATGCGCTGAAGGACACAGGTTATCAGGTAATCCTGTCCATGGGCACGAATACGGAGCAGTTTGAACATCTGCCGGAAAACATCCAGGTCTACAGCACCGTAGACCAGATGGCCGTTTTGTCCATTGCGGATGTATTTTTGACCCACTGCGGCATGAATTCTGCATCGGAAGGGCTTGCGTTTGAGGTACCTCTGATTCTCTTTCCCCAGACTACTGAGCAGGGCGCTGTCGCCGCCAGAGCAGAAGAACTGGGGGCAGGTGTTCGCCTGAAATCCATTGAGAAGAAGGATATTCTGGCTGCTGTAAACGAGGTTTTGGACAACCCCAGATACAAAGAAAATGCCGCAGCCATTTCCAACAGCTTTCGGGAATCCGGCGGGGCAGCACAGGCGCGGGCTTTTCTGGAGTCCATTGCGCAGACAAATTCCTCGGCACACTGCAATGCCCACAGCGACTTTTCCCAGGGGTAACGACTCTCTGTTTCCCGAGAAGCACTTCAAGGAATACGGATTTCGCATAGAGTTAATCTTTGTTCTAAATCCCAGTCTGAACGGAAATATGAAGTAAAACTTTCGGCTGGACAAGGAAGTATTCCCTGTCCAGCCTTTTCCCCATTCCATAATTACTGTGGTTAGCCACATGCCGCTATTCCTTGCTGAACGAAATCACCTTTACATTAATTTCGTTTTCAAGCACGGTTTTTGCCCAGCTACATTAGAACCAAAACTATGAAATTCTCGTTGTCCCAAGCTGTTTTCTTTCTGGATCAGCCAACGCAGAATGACCATTCACCCCAGGTAGTATATCACCGTTTGGGATGCTCCTGCTCAGTATCGTATGTGCTTGTTTTGTTTCTTTTTGATAAGAGCCATTCACACACTTGTTTCACTCCAGCTGCGCATAAGGGGAGCAGCAAGAATACATAGGGGTAGACATACTGGCTCTTTGTCTCCCACATCAGGTGAAACATAACACCACCTATAAGGTACAGAATCGGCATCCCATAAACCCAAAATTTCTGAAGATTTTGGATGCAGTACAGCATTGCAAATGCGAAAATTCCCATCAGAATGCCTTTGCAATAAATCCGCACAATCTGATAGGCATACCCCTGCTGATATAGCGATTGGGTAATCCAGTGCGTAGTCGGCTGATTGGCCCATTGAGCCGGACCGCTCCACACGGAAGCATAAGTAGGTTCACACCATGTGCTGACAAATTTCTTCACAAAAAAATCCAGAGCTTCTTTCGGATGATGGATATGGTAATCCAGATTTTCTTCAATCTTTCTCAATGCTTCTTTGCTGGATTCCTCTGAATTCATTCCGCACGCATCATAGGCAATCATGATATAATCATTGTACCATCCTGGAACATTGACCCCCTCAGTAGGATCAGTCCCCATGGCTACATACATTACAGACGGTATTGGCTGTAAATTCTCCGCCTTTACCACTTTGTAAACAGCATTTTTCATCCCAACATTGAAAGCAACGAAGCACAAGCAAATCCCCAAAACTGCGGCAGGACAGCGAATGGCACCGGTCTTGAACCAGCAGATCAGCTGCCACAGACAGATGGCAATCACACCAATCAAAAAATTGTTCCGAATTAGTGCAGAGAGTGTCAAACAGATAGCCCCCAACAGGAAGAAACCATACTGCTTCGGCCTGT
>DVGO01000054.1 GCA_018712645.1 Candidatus Faecousia faecavium
CTGGCTGACAGACCCTGTCTGGCGGCTTGAGTCAGTGCGCCTTTGCGGACAATAATTCAGAGGTTATTCACAGTTTTTATTTGGCACCCACTGTATAATGCGGTTTTTGGCATTTATGCGGTGTTGCCTTAGAAATCCCGTTTCTTCAGCGCTTCTCTGTCGGACATTCCCTTAGAAATACCAGAGTCGTCTAGCTGAGCTAGCACGAAAGCTAGAAATCAACATATTGACTTTTTTCGATTATGGATATACTATATATAGTGTTTTCAAGCAATTTGAAATATAGGAGGACATGCAATGAACGTACGTAAGCGCAGCGGCAAGGTGGTGCCCTTTGATGCAGGATTTATCCATCGTGCCATCTCTTTGGCCTCGGCGGCTGCTGGGGAGCATGATGAGGCTGCTATTGATACCATGACCAAAGCCGTTACAGACAAGTTGGAGGCTATGGGTAAGGAAATCATTGACATTGAAAAGATTCAGGATACCGTGGAGGAAACCCTCTTCCAGCAGATGCACTATCAGACCGCCAAGGCCTATATCCTCTACCGCATGGAGAAGGAAAAGGAACGAACCGGCGGCACCTGGAAGGAGGGTCTGCTGAGCCGGGAGTTTCTGAGTCCATATAAGCATCAACCGAATCCCATGGGACAGCTGGGAGCTTTTGTGTATACCCGGACCTATTCCCGATTCCTGCCCCGGCTGGGTCGCCGGGAATTCTGGTGGGAAACGGTGCGCCGGGCTGTGGAGTATAACTGCTCCCTAGCACCTACCTCCCGGGAAGAGGCAGAAAAACTTTATGATAACATCTATCACCTGCGGCAGTTCCTGTCCGGACGGACCTTGTGGGTAGGCGGCACGCCTGTGGCAGAAAAATACCCCATGGCCAATTACAACTGTGCCTTTACGGTTATAGACGACTTCTCTGCCTACCATGATCTGTTCTACTTGCTGATGGTGGGTAGCGGCGTGGGTGTCCGGGTACTCCAGAGCGACGCTGACCAACTGCCTGAGGTGCGCAGCGATCTGGAGATCTTGCACAAATCCTACGATGCCAAGGCTCCAGCCGATCGGCTGGAGTTTACCGACCTGACGTTCACCCGGGATACGGTCACTATGGCGATCGGCGACTCTAAGGAAGGCTGGGCCCAGGCACTGCAGCACTACTTCGATATTCTGACCAACCGGGAGTATACTGCCCTGAAGAAGATCGTCGTGGTCTATGATTCCATCCGGCCCAAGGGAGAACGGCTGAAGAATTTCGGTGGAACCGCCAGCGGTTATGGCTCCATGATGTCCATGCTAGACAAAATTCACAAGGTTATCCGTGCTGCCGGTCAGCGGAACAAACAGATATGGACCCGCCTCAAGCCCATCGATCTATTGGACATTGCCAACATCATCGGTGAGAACGTGGTTTCCGGAGGCGTCCGGAGAACCTCGGAGATCGGCCTGATCGATGCAGACGATGACACCTGTATTCAGGCCAAGAGCCAGCTCTACCGCAACATTGGCGGTCGCTGGGAAATCGACAAATCCATTGCCCACCGGCAGATGAGCAATAACTCTATTTACTACCGGAAAAAGCCCACTCGGGAGAAACTCCACTGGCACATGCAGCAAATGCGCTATTCCGGCGAGCCCGGCTGGATCAACGAGGAAGCCGGCAAGAAGCGCCGGGACAACTTCAATGGCTGCAACCCCTGCGGTGAGATCCTTCTGGACAGCCATGGCCTGTGCAACCTGACCACAGTCAACGTCATGGCCTTTGTGCGCGATGGAAAGCTGGATAAGGACGGCTTACTGGAAGCCCAGCGGCTTTCGGCTCGTGCCGGCTACCGGATGACCTGCCGCAAGCTGGAGATGCACCGTTGGAATCTGGTGCAGCAGCGGGATCGGCTGGTCGGCTGCTCTCTGACCGGCTGGCAGGACATGGTCAACGCCACCAATATGAGTCGGGAGGATCAGGCAAAGCTTCTCGAAGAGATGCGTAAGGCAGCGCATCAGGCAGCACACAAGATCGCAGCCCGTCTGGGCAGCGCAGAACCTCTGCTGGCCACCACGCTCAAGCCCGAGGGAACTTTGTCCCTGCTGCCTACCGTGTCCAGTGGTGTCCACTATTCCCATGCACCTTACTATATTCGTCGGGTACGGATCAGCGCCAGCGATCCTCTGTGCCGTGTGTGTGAGGAGCTGGGATATCCGGTACTCCCTGAGGTGGGCCAGGATCCTGACGATCCGACGACCAAGGTCATCGAGTTTCCGGTAAAAGCCCCCAGTGGGCGTGTCAAGGCCGATGTCTCGGCCATCGAACAGCTGGAGAACTATAAGCTGTTTATGACCCACTATGTGGACCACAACTGCTCCATCACCGTCCATGTCCGTGACAACGAATGGGATGAGGTCGAGCAGTGGGTCTGGGACAACTGGGACGATGTAGTGGCACTGTCCTTCCTGAGCTTCGATGACAGCTTTTATGAACTTCTGCCCTACGAGGCCATCGATGGAGCCGAGTACGAACGGCGTAAGGCTGCCATGCGGCCTTTCAACCCGTCCCTCCTGTCCCGATATGAGCAGGAAGAGAGTGAGCTGGACTTGGGCCTGTCCGACTGTGCCAGCGGCGCTTGCCCTATTCGATAATGCAAACAGGTCGTGTTGCATTTCGCAGCACGACCTTCGTACTCTGTGCCGCAGTTAAGAACGCTCTGTTCACCATGGGCAATATGAGGAGGTTTCCTGAAACTATCCCTCCAATACTTATTGTTTATGCTCTGCAGTAGATAGAGGGCTGGAACCTTCCTTATATCAAATTGATGATGTGCAGTCCTTTCCTTCTGGCATACCATACAGTGTATGCTGTTCCTCCTGTGCTTCTTCTCAAATAGCAAACACACGTCCCGCTATGCTCCACCAGATGGCGGTTTCTTTTGTACATGCAGTTCGGAGTGTATCTGCGGGAGACATACACCACTTTGTCGCACCTGGCTTTGATGTCCTCATAAATCTCAATATCCTCGCTTCGCCAGTTTCTGGTCTGATCTTCACAGGGCAGTACCAGAATCAGGCGGAGCTGAGGGTATTCTTTTTTCATTTCCAGAACTGTCTGGGCAGCCAGGGTATCGAATCCAAGCGCGCCACCTGCTCCGTAATACACAACACCTTCCTTCACAAGTTCTGCAATGACCTGGCGTAACCGAACAGCTGCAATCTGTTTCTCCTGGTCACTCATCACTCTGTGACCGGTAAAGCAGCAGGTTTTTGATTTCAAATCCACTTCTTTCATCCTTTCAATTTGGGATATATCGCACATTTTAGCACAAGCTACTTATAATTGCGATATATCCCACACGACATATCCCAACATTTTATAAAATACAGTCAGCGATATATCGTACAGAAGGATGATTGTATATGAACGCCAAAGAAGCTGTCGCTGCCAGAATTCTGGCACTGTGCAAAGAACATGGAATTGCCATCAATGCCCTGGCCAGCAGTGCCGGTGTCTCTCCCTCCACAGTGTACAGCATGCTCAACGCCAAAAGCCAAAATCCCGGGGTAGTTTCCCTACAGAAGCTTTGCGATGGATTGGGAATCACTCTGCGGGAGTTTTTCAACGACGATCTGTTTGACAATATTGAGCAGGAAATCAAATAAGCAGCAGGAGCGATGTAAAACCATCGCCCCTGTTTTGTATTTATTGCACTTGTTGATCTATCTGCGTACCGTCGTATAGAATTACCTGGATCTGGTCGGCAGAGATTACTCTGACCGTATGTACAATCTGGCGGATGATTTCTTCGCTCCACTGGGTGATGCGATGCTCCGCCTGATCCAGGGTCTTTTCTATGGCATTTGTGCGAGCCCGTTCTGCTGCATTGTTCCGCAGATTGGAAGACACCGCCTCCTGCTGCTTTCTCAGTTTGGTAAGCTGCCGGGCAATTTCTGCGAACCGCCGCTCCGATTCACTGGCCATGGTATTCTGCTCTAGAAGACGATCAAATTCCTGCGTCAGCACCTCAATGTTATTCTTAATCTGCCCCAGCGATGCAGCGCCCCCGGAGGGTGCAATCTCCAGGCGCATTGCATCTGTAATCTGTTCCGCCAGTTCCTCTTTGGGCGACATCCTGGAGTTGATGGCATTCAGGATCGCCTGCTGCAAGGCTCCCTCCTCCATACTTGGGGAGTTATGGCAATATTTCTTCCCGTAGTCCAACCGGCTGACACAACGCCACATTATCTTTTTTTGCCCCCTGATATTCCACGTGCACCTCCTGTACAAAGTGCCGCACTCGCCGCACACCAGCCGCTCAGAGAGGGCATACCTGCTGGTATAGCTGGTACGGCCTGTAGGCGATTTGGCCGATGGACTTTTGGCCGCTCCCCGGCGTTTCATCTCTTCCTGCACTGCATAGAAGGTCTCCCGGCTGACGATTCCCGGATGGTTATTCTGAATCAGTACCTGCGGAAGCTGGCCGGTGTTTTTGATCACCTTTCCTCCTATGACCCGATCCTTGAAGGTCTTTTGTCCCAGCACATCTCCGCAATACTTTTCATTGATCAGGATCCCTTTGATGCCGCAGATCTGCCAGGGCTTTCCTTCCGTCAGACCCGGAATATTATCTCCATTCAATCCGTCTTGGATCATCCGCAGGCTGTCTCCGCTCAGGTAGCGCAGGAATATTCTTCGCACAATCGCGCCCTTTTCCGGGTCAATTTCCGGCGAACCATCTTCCCGAAGTACATAGCCGTACAGCCGCTTGAAATTGACACTTACCTTCCCTTCCCGGATGGCCTGCCGTTTGCCCCAGGCAATATTCCGGGACATGGATTCACTTTCCGCCTGAGCGAAGGCACCCAGCATGGTAATCAGCATTTCGCTGTCCAGGTCAAGTGTGTTGATGTTCTCTTTCTCAAAGCAGATCCCAATTCCCATAGCCCGGAGCATACGGGTGTAGTTGATGGTATCCAGTGTATTCCGGGCAAACCGAGAGATGGATTTGGTCAGGATCAGATCTATTTTCTTCGCCTTGCATCTTCGGATCATTCGATTGAAGTTCTCTCTCTTTTTGGTAGAGGTTCCCGAAATGCCTTCATCCGCAAAGATCCCAGCCATTGTCCAATCCGGATTTGTCATAATCTTGTCCGTGTAGTAGTTGCACTGGGCTTCGTAGCTGGACTGCTGTTCCTCTTCCTCTGTGGACACCCGGCAGTAGGCCGCTACACGCAGCTGGCGCCTCATGGCCTGTCGCTCTTCCAGAGGCTTTGCCGGAATGATCGTAACGGTTCTTTGCGGATTCTGCATTTCATTTCCCCCTTTCCAGGATCTGATCGTTTTTCAGCCGCAGCCTTACTCTATCATTGCCGTCTACCAGAATCTCTTCCACTGTAGCAGCAATCAGATCGGCATCCAATTCCGGACTGCATTCTTCCTTTCCGAAAATTCTTCGCAGGCGGCGAGTTTCGTATTCCCGGGGGTCAATATTCTCATACATCACCTGGGCGATTTCCAGCAGCTTCTGCGTTGCCCGCCCTTCGTCCACAGGAAGCTCCTGCATGATCTCCTCCAGTTCCGACTGCAGGAGAAGCAGCCGCTGATTTTTGGATATTGGCACCACCGGTTTTTTGATCCGATCCGGACGCCCGGCCAGGGTGTTCAGTAGGTACAGAACTTCCTGCTGAATATGTACCGTGATCTTTTTTCCGCATTTTTGCCGCAGAACCTTATATGCCTGCGTCACCTGAACAGCAGGTGCTTTTTTCTCTTTCTTCTGTGTAACTGTCTCAAAGACTTCCTGGGTGATTATGGCCGGGTAACTTCCCTTCCCCACATACCGTCCATCCGATAGCAGGCGGGATATCCTGTTCAGATTCCAGGGCATTCCCTCGCCATAGGTCACTCCGGTCTGCTGCATAGATGCCAGCAATTCTCTCATGGATGCTCCCTGCAGGTATTGCTCATACAGCTTCTTTACCCATGTCCCTTCTTCGGTATGTACTACTACCCTGCCCTGCTCCATCAGGTAGCCGAAGGGCAGTTTTCGTTTCCTACCCATCATCTCACCGTCCTTCTGATAGATTCCGGAAGTTCCAGGCCGTTTTTCAGCCGGAATCGAATCCGGGTATTACTGTCTACGATTACCTTGTCAATCAGTTCGCAGAACAGTTCCTCTTCAAAGGCGTCCAGAAAATCGGGTCCATCCTTGAGCGCATCCTGCAAATCCAGGGTGCTTTCCAGGACTGTATCATCCTCCCGCTCCAGGAGTTTATCTTTCTGCTGCTTGACTTGCCGAAGCTGCTCTGCCAACTGATTGCTTTTGGATATAAAAATATCAGGGTCAACCAGCCGCCGCCTATTCAGACCGGCCAGCTTATGACTCTGAGTAACGATGTCGGATATTCTCTTATTCACCGCAACCACATCCGGATGCCATAGCATCTGGCGTTTGCGTACCACATTCAGCTTCTCTATGAGGATCTGCAGAATCCCTGGATTTTGCTTCAGGTTGTCATAGAGCCGGAGGAAGGCACTGCAGATGGCTTCTGCCCGAATTGGTTTGAGTGCACACTTGTCAGCGCCATAGTCATGGGTTCTGCAGGAGATGTACTCCTTGCCTTTGTTGTACCGTACCACACAGGCCGCTCCGCATTTCCCGCAAATCACCTTGCCTGCCAATGGCAGCTGTCCCGGCTTCGCCCGCCGCAGCTTGAACTGTTCCTGAATTCGCATTTGCGCCGCTTCAAATGTGGCCAGTGGAATGATTGCTGGGTTGGTATTGGTGACGGAGTATTTTACATGTTCTCCCTTGTTTTTCTTCCGTTGGAATGGGAGCGTATCGGTGGTGTAGGTTTTCTGGAAGATTGCATTGCCTGTATAACGTTCATTCCGAAGAATGTATTTTACTGTGGATTCCCACCAGCTGCGGTCGGTATTGCCAATCCCATTCAGCCTGTCTGCAATCTCAGCCGGAGTGAACCCTGTCAGATACGCATCAAAGATCCGCCGGATCACTGCAGCCTCCTCCTGCTGAATCACCAGAATACCATCTACCAGGCGAAATCCGTAGGGGACGGAACTGGCTATGTAGGTTCCCTGCGCCATCCGCTTCTGGACACCCCAGCGGGTGTTTTTCGATATGGATTCACTTTCTGTCTGCGCACAGGATGCCAAGACTGCCGTCAGCATTTCGCTGCCCATCATCTTGGTATCGATGTTATGTTCCTCGAAGAACACGCTGACCCCCAGACTTCTCAGTTCCCGGATTGTCTCCAGGCAGTCCGTGGTATTCCGGGCAAACCGGGAGATGGATTTTACCAGGATCTTATCGATCTTCCCTTTCCGGCAGTCTGCCAGCAGCCGCTGAAAATCCTTCCGCTTTTTGGTGGAGGTACCGGTGATTCCTTCGTCAGCGTAAATGTCCGCCAGGAGCCAACTCTCATGGTTTGCGATCAGCTGATGATAATGGGTTGTCTGGGCCGCAAAGCTATTGAGCTGATCTTCCGAATCAGAACTGACCCGACAGTAGGCTGCGACCCGCAGCGCCAGCTCCTCCTGGGGCTGAACTGCCGGTATGTAGATCTCTTTTCTGGCCAGGTTATCCGTCTGCGTTGCCATTTCGTCACCTCCCCTTATCAGCAACAAACATTACCACACTTCTTCTCAAATAGCTACTAAAATCTGCTCTTACAGCGAGAAAATAATATCTGCACCGGTCTTCTTTGCGATCCGGTCTGCAATCTTTATCGCATCCTTCTTCGTACAGCAGCCGGATGCCACCAGCTGCCGCAGCAGCAGGACAATGCCGCAATAGTTTACATTTGGACTCATATATATCCTCCCATGAAAAAGCCGCCCTGCTGCATCCACAATGGCGCAGCAGGGCGGCTCCCTTCTGAAATTTGATAAGTATTTTGATTGCCTGTATTCCTGACACAACTTCCCCAGGCAAGGGCAGAAATAGAAACCGCACTTGGCTGTGCGTCACGGGAATCGCACCCCTCCGAGGATCTCTCCGAGCTGCCCCCATTGCTTGTGACTGTGGCTGGGCAGGAGTACCAACGTTGATGCTGTCATCGCAAGACAGGCCGGCCACGACCTGTTTTCTGGACGGTTGGATCCGCTCACTACCTTATCGCCGCTTTGATGCAGTTGCCTGCACAGGTAGGTCTTGGCGCAAACCTCCAATGTCGCTGCCCATTCTCTGTCTTTACAAGGCACATCAACGGATGTATTTCTGTTTCTGGATATTCTGCTTTCAAACTGCGCAAGAAGACAAATCTCCTTACTACTTATCCGAATTCAGACGGACTTTGAAAACAAAAAATCAAAAAGTTCCCAAAAAGCCAAAAAAGGTTTTCATTTTCGACAAAATCTTTTTGCGCCTTTTGTTCACTCCCATCTGGCTGATCCCCTTCCTTTTGGCATAGTCTCTTTCGGATAAACCTTCAAAATAGATGGCTTGGATCAACTCCCGCTCCCCTGGTGGCAATGCCTGGATTGCACATCTGAGCTTATGCCGAAGTTCCCGCATCACCATGAGATCATCCAGACTGGGAGAAGTCAGATCCGGCATCGTCTCCAATCCCACAGTTTCATCACTGTCCAAGGCATCGTAGGATACCACTGCATTTCGCTGCTTCTTTTCTTCCTGTCCTCGTTCCTGCCGTTCCATGTGAAAGTAAGCATAGTAAACCTCCGGACTTACCTCCACCACATTTCCTTCTACCCTGATTACATATTTTTCTTCCTCTGCCATATAGCAGACCTCCTGTTCTGAAATTAGATTGGAAAATCAAATTTCAGAAGGGTGGGCCGCGAATTGTGCACAAAAATGCTGTAGAACTTATATATAAAATGCTGTTTTTCAAAGAAACTGCACAATTTCCGGAAATTTTTATGTATATCTCGCAGAAAAAGCAACATATTTCCCCTAAATCTGCTATATTTTGATAGCAACTTTTCCAGAAATATGTCGTAAAATAATATCGGGCAAACAGCATGTTAGCTGTTTGCCCGATATTGTTCCATTTTCGATCTTTACTATAACTTCCCATGTCTATTGCACAGATGCGAGAACAATATTCTATGCATAGCGCCCAGAAGGCATGTATCGTCTAGGCATTTTACTCAAACTTCCATCATATTACACACATTACAGTTTCATATTCCGGGATTGCAGGAATGCCACCAGGTTTTTCCGTTGACAAACTGGCAGCAGTGGCGGCAAATCGAACAATCTGCAAAAGCTCTTCCTGGTTCAGTTCCTCTAGAGACTTGCCGAGACGGAGAATCTGGCTGAGCGCGGAACCGCCGCAGATATCTCCGGCACCGGTAGTGTCCACCGGGGTGACCTGGGGACAGGGGGCGAAGGCACTGCCGCCGCGGTTGACCAGGTAAGCGCCATTGGGGCCCAGGGTAATCAGGGCCAGTTTTACGCCGAACTCTGTCAGCAGCTTTTTCCCGGCTTCCTGTTCATCACATCCCCAGAGGAATGCTACTTCTTCGTCGCTGATTTTCACAAAATCTGCTTGGTGCAAACCCCATAGCATGGCAGCTCTGGCATCATCCAGATTCTTCCACAGGGGCTTTCGCAGGTTAGGATCAAAGGTGATCAACTTGCCCCGCTCCTTGGCATAGGCCACTGCTTTTTCCGTGGCAGTTTTTACCGGCTCATCTGTCAGCGACAGGGGGCCGAAGTGGAAGACTTTTGCCTGGTCGATCAGGCTCAGATCCAGCTCTTCAAAACACAGTTGGGTATCCGCTCCCGGTTTCCGGGCAAAGGAAAATTCCCGGTCTCCCTGATCGTCAAAGGTGACAAAGGCCAGGGTGGTAAACACATTCTCGTCAACCACAATACCCCGAGTTTCAATTCCAGCTTTGGTCAGGGTTGCGGTGAGCATGTTTCCGAAGGCATCGGTGCCGACTTTTCCCAGCAGAGCGGTTTTTGCGCCGTATTTATTCAAGGTTGCCAGAAAATTGGCAGGAGCGCCACCAGGATGGGCGGCCATAGTGGGATAGCCGTCACCGTCGGTACTGAGGCAGGCAAAATCAATGAGCAGTTCGCCCAGTGCAACAACATCGCACATTTATTCTTCCTCCTTTATCATGATAGACCACGCATTCTTATAGACATTCCCTGGCAAAAGATGAATGAGATCACTTTTACATTCAAATGTCTCAACGACGCCTTGGCGAGATGGCAAGGAGGTCCAAGGTTCAATGCACAAGTACGGTGCATCCGTTTTGGGCATGTGCCAAATTCCCAGATACTGCATCTGTGGGAAAGATACTGTCACACTTTTTCTGCCTGATTTAGAGCGCACTGTCACTTCTCTTGACATATTCTTCAGCACAATAGCATCCTGATCAAACAAATCATGATGCAATCGTAATATCTTTCCTTCTTCCAAAGGATATCGCTGATCGATACCGCTCAAAAATACTGCTGGAGTATGCCCAACCCTGTCTGGAGCACAAACTTGCGAGAATTCAAGGTAATAATCTTCAAAATTATCGCCCTCCTCCAGTGGCACCCGAAATCCTGGATGTCCGCCTATTCCAAATGGCATAATTTTCTCGTCCAGGTTTTCTACTCGGAAAGTTACCATGACCCGGTTTTCCTCAAGTGCATATTTCACTCTGAACTCAAAGCGAAATGGATATTGCAGCATCGTCTTATCATCGTAGCTCAGACTAAACTCCATCGCCGCAGAATCCGCCCGCACCAGTTTGAATTCCGAACTAGATGCAAACCCATGGTTTTTCATGGAGTAATGTTTGCCATAAACGATATACTCTCCATTGGTCAATCTTCCGACAAATGGGAACAAATTGGGGGCTTGACCTTTCCAATAGCTTGGATCTCCAGACCATAAATATTCTGTACCAGCTTCTGATTTCAAGCTGACCATTTGAGCCCCGAGAGAGTCCACTGACAATATTAGCTGGCCATTTGCAATGGTATAAACCATGTATCCTCCTTTACTTGGCAGCAGGGTACTCGTTGCACAGAAGCCGGTAGGGAGGTTCATCCTCCTCAATGGCGGGGAAGCGGCCCACCGGCGGGTTGAACCGATTGTCGGTGTTGTCGTCGTTGCACTGGCTGACTTCGGCCAGCAGCACGTTGCCGGTGCCGGGCTCTACGTTGAAGTCGTGGTACATGTACTGCTGGATGTGGATAGACTCGCCGGGAGTCAGGCGCACCACACTGCCAGCGGGTACAGTGTAGGTGCGGCCGTCGGTATGGACGGTGACATCGGATTCGTAGTCGATTTCTTCGTTGGGCAGGCTGTTGTAGACCTTAATGAGCACATTACCGCCACCCACATTGATGATGTCCTCGGTCTTGTACCAGTGGAAGTGGTTGGGGGAATACTGCCCCTCTTTCAGGTACAGAAGCTTCTCGGCGTAGACCTTGGGGTACTTATCGGACATTTTCTGGTTGCCGTTGCGCAGGGTGATCAGGGAGAACCCCACTTTGTCAAAGTCGCCCATACCGTAGTCGGTGATGTCCCAGCCCAGCATGCAGTCGCGGACTTCGTCATACTCGTGACCGATGTCCTGCCACTGCTCCGGGGTGAAATGGCAGAAGGGTGGCAGCTGCCGGCAGTACTTCTGACAGGCGGCTTCCAGTTCTTTCAGGGCCTTGTTGATTTCAGATCGTTTCATATGTTATCCCTCTCAAATCTTGTAAATGATTGGCTTTAGCCCCGGATTTCTCCGGGGCTAGACGATAATAAGAACAATTCATCCTATTGAAATTTCTTTCCTCAATGCCTTCCTGTAACAGCTTGGCCTTCCTGTATTGGAGGAAAGGAATCCGGTTATTCGCCACCACCTGGATGCGTTCTCAATGGCACTGAGCATCGCTGCAGCGCAACAACTCAGACATGCTATTGACCAGTTCCGTAAACGAAGTGGCACTCATTTTTCCTGTGCCGATCAAATATGCATAGTCAAAGTAATTCGGCAACTTCGGAAGCTTTAGCAGTTCTTTGGCAAAGGTGTGGGCCGCTATTTCTTCACATTTATGAATATGGGATTTTCTACGGATTCCCAAACACTGCAAACTCACAATTGGTTCCAAATCATTAACAATCGAATGATTATTTTGATATTCCCAAATATGGTACAGTTCGTGTGCCAAATGTACATTCAAAGCTTGCTCCAAGGTGAGGTGGACACCATCCAACTCGCTGTACGCTGCTAATGTCTCGATGGAATCCTGATATACCTCCACGGAACATCCATCTTTGCTCATTACCGCTTGCCCGCGCAGGATGACACCATAGCTTTTCTTTCCGCCTTCGACGTAACGAATCGCAATATGATTATCACGATAAATATCCTGCATACTCTGCCCACAATACGTTTTTGCCGCCTCCAGACCAGCTTTCAGCGACTGATCCACATAGTATCCCAGTCGGTTTTTGGGTATTTTATGGAACAGCAGGTCACCAGAGAGCTCGCACAATGCCAGCACACGGTCATCCATCTCCCTTACGCCCCCTTATTTATATGCCACAGCCAAAATTTCTTCTTGAGGTTGCAGCATTTCCGTTTCAATATTCAAAATCGAATACAACTGCTCCGCTGTCTGCATCCCAGTCAAATCCAGCATCTTTTCCTTATAGAACAAGAACACTTTGGGAATCGTAGCATTGGCATCAGAATATGTGGTGTTTTCTTCAAGGAAACGATTAAACAACTTATCTTGTTCTCCCTTGGAGAAAATCAACGCCTGCGCCTTTTCTTTGCGAAGACGCACAACACCTTCCCGATCCAAAACCGCCACAGACTTGGACTTCATTTTAAAGATACCCAGCATTTTTTTCTGAGTTTCTCCCTCGAAAAGGTTCCATCTTCCCGTTCCGCAGATAAACTTGGTTTTATCACGCTCTGCCCCCAGGGACTTTGCTGCAATATCGCCCAGTTCCTCCTGTGAGAGTTTTGCCGCATTCAAAGATTTCTGTCTGAGTTCTGTAGCGCCCGTGGCAATTGCACGAAGAATATTTTTCTGGGCATCCACTTCAATCGAAACATCAACAGTCTCTTCCTTTGCACCAGATGCTACAATTTTCTCAATAATATCTGCGCGAATACGCTTAATATCCTCATCCGTAGGATTGGCCACTGTTCGCTCCAGTTGTTCACGAACCATTGCCAGTGCCACGCCTATAGTGGAAATATAGGGAGCATTTTTTGCCATTTTTGCCTGAACTCCCAATTTCTCAGCCAACGAGAAGACTACCACTGCGCCGGAGCCGCCGCCGCCAACTAGAGTCACAAACTTTCGATCCAGCTCGTATTCTGCAATCAGTGCATCCACGACTGTTTGAAGTTTGCCCATGGCCAAATCCATAACCTGTCTGGCCGCCTCCTTACCAGAGATGCCTACATAACGCCCCAGTGTCTCCCAAGCAACGGCATTGGATACTTCAATGCCATAGGCGTAGTCTCCCTGAGGTACATATCCCAACAGGTTTGCTGCTCCCGCCAATGTCAGGGAATATTCCCGACCATTTTGCGCCACAATCGTTGCATACTCACAAGGATCTCCTTCTTTGGGCGATATGAGCTGTATCGTAGCAGAAGTGATTGATCCCTCTGGAGCGAAGCACTCATATTCCTTTCCGGCAATATGTGCGCTCCGGGGACCCACATCCACAATCTTTCCATCTCTGATGCGGATCATGCTACCGCCAGCCACCCCCAGAGTACGGACATCCAAACTCTGCAAATATGTTTTGTGGCCACCCACTTGGGCATATTTGATCATTACTTTTCCATTTTTGATTACGCTGATATCGACGCTGGTACCACCGGCCTCAAAGAAAATACCGTCTGACACTTTCTCATACATCAAGGCTCCAGCCACTCCTGCAGCCAGACCCGAAAGCATGGTGAGAATTGGACGCTTGCGGACTTCCTCAATACTCATCACGCCGCCATCACAGCGCATGATCATGAGTCCGGATTGAATATTTGTATCTTTCACTGCCTGTTCTGTCATATTGGCAGTCTCAATCATCTTTGGTATCAAGCTAGCGTTTACCACTGCCGTTCTGGTTCTCATTTTGAGCCCATACAACTGACTGATTTCGTGGCCTCCTGTACTGCTCAGTCCCATTTCTTCTGCCTGCGCTGTAACTAACTGTTCATTTTCGGGGTTATCTACGCTGAAAGCCTCGCTCGCTACAATCACCTGTGCTCCCTGGTCCCGGAGAGAGGTCAACGCAGATTCAATTGTTTCCTTATTCAGATTTTTGCTATCCAAAAATGTATGATAGCTTTTCAGGTATTTCCCTGGCGCCAGTTCAATATCTCCTACTTTTGTTTCATTTTTTGCACCACGAGCATCCATACCGGTAGCCATACCGAGAATGCCTACCGTAGCCACATCACCCTCCAGCAAGGCGTTGGTGGCCTGGGTCGTACCATGCGCAATGAATGCCACATCGTCAGGCGCTATGTTGTTTTCCTCCATAAGCGTAGAGATCAGCTTTACCACACCGCAGGCCACACCTTCATTATGCGTAGTAGGAATCTTGCGCTTGGCCAAAACTTCATAGGTGTTGGCATCAATGACGACAGCGTCCGTAAAGGTTCCACCAACGTCAATGCCGATGCGTACTTTTTTGCTCATGTGTTACCTCCAAAAAGTTGTACTACACGTTATCGGCTGAGTTGCTTACGCAACCCAGCCGGTAAACAGAGAAAACATTAAATAGAAACGAAGAAGCTTGCCAAAACCAGTCCAACCAAGGTAGAAATCATAATCCATACGATGGTCTTCTTCAGATATTCATTCACATCAACCTTTGTGAAGTCAGACACCCAAACATTGTGGGAGTTTGTAGGATCGCAGACAGCCTGCACATTGGAGTCCAAACGCAGTGCAACCATTGCCGCCACCGGGTTCATTCCGGAAGCTGCCAGTAGCGCTACGATACCACTACCCAGGCCCCAGACATTCAAAGGGCCACGATAGATGGCCAAGATGCTTAGCAGTCCAAAAATCAGGACGAACATAATCTGGCTCTTGGGAATCATAGCAGAAATCACGGGCTGCAGAACTGCTGCAACCTCAGGGGCCATGACAGACTTCAGAATCATACCAATGCCGATCATCAGCGCAGTTGCACCAGCAGTTTCCTGAATACCCTCGACGAAAGCACCAGTGACAAGCTGGATCACATTCTTGGGTGTACTTAAGATCAAAGTCACGACAATACCAATCAAGATTGCAGGAACCAGAGGCATCTTGAAAGCAAAAACGAGAACAACAGGAATAATCGGGGAGATCAGCGCAATAGTACGAACGTTCTTCTCATTGGCAGGCTCAGCTGCGGGCATTGCCCAGGCTTTGCGAGTCTTGGCGCTAAATTTTACGGAGAACACAATCCAGACTACAGCAACCACAATCAAAGGAATTGCACACAGCCAGGAATAAGCAGTCACAGTCTCAAGGGGCAGCCCCAGCGTATCAATGTAAACACCCAGAGTACCAATGCTAAAAGTAACGCCAATACCATTGGCGAGCAGCAGGACAGTACCCGCAGTAATCGGGCTGACTCCAGTGGAAATCATAATGGGAATGATGATGGTACCTACCAGAATAACCATACCCAGGCCATTGGATGCTGCGAAGATCAAGGATGCCACTACCAGGAATGCCAGCGCAATGGGCAAAGGCTTGTCACCAGCCAACTCAGCAGCCTTTCGAATAATTGTGTGGGTGACACCAACCTTAGTCAGCACCTTACCAAACCAGCCACCAAAGATCAAGCCGGCAATTGCAGTGCTCATACGCATTGCACCGCCTTCCAGCACATCTTTTGCAATCGTAAACTGCTCTGCATCAGACGAAATGAAAGGGATGCCAGCCACCAGAGCGATGCCGACAGCCATAATCGGTAATGCTAGGATTGTAGGAAGTTTGCGCGCCATCATCAGCACAACGCAAACTGCGAAGATCAGGAAAATGCCGAGTGCTTGTACAGTTGCCATTTGTTTTTACCTCCAATGTTTATATATTCTCAGGTGCATTAGTCACCTGCAGAATTACATTCTTACAGTTCCAGATATGCTCCCTGTTCAATCAGTTTCTCTTGAACCTTGCTGATATCAACTTTTTGCACAGGAACTCCGCAGGCAGCAGCATAGGCCGCTGCAATCCCCGCCGCCTGTCCCATGGCACCGACTGTAGGCGTTGTTCGAATAGCCGCCTGTGCCTCAAAAGAAGCCGAAACACAACGCCCGGTAACAATCAGATTATCAATCTCTGGACATACCATAATTGCGTAGGGAATAGAATAGTAAGTTCCAGGTTCACTCATAAATGTGCTGGAAGTCCCTTCTCCTTTTGGATTGTGGATATCAATAGGATAAGAAGAATGGGCAATGCGATCTGCAAACCTCCGGCGCTCCAGGATATCTTGAGCCGTCAGAGTATATTCACCAACAAGTTGTCGAGATCCGCGAACACCTACAGACGGACCTGTAAACTCCAGAAGGGCATTTTCAAAACCAGGCACATTCTTTCGCAAAAAGGCATCCAACTCTGCACACTGCTTCCGCCCAAGGAATTCGGCATCCGTCAGACTCCAGGCATCCGTAGCGTCATGATCTACAATCCGAGTGGTATTGATGATGAATTCCCCGTCTCGTCCAGTACCAAACATCAGAACATTTTCTCTCCGGATAGACAACAGACCATCCTGTTTGGCTTGGTTAAACTCTTCTTCAAATCCTTCCACGTCCATTGCAACAGAGGTCTTTACCAAGTCTGCGTAAGCTGCGAACTTCGGGAATCGCTGGGGATTTCTCAGCACATAATCCCGCAGCTTCTCAGTGTCCACGCAGCAGTATTTCATTTTCATAGTCATTGGTTGAGCAGCGCCATCCTCTGGACGTCCTTTTCTCATTTTAGCGCCTGCCCAGGCCGCTATATCGCCATCTCCGGTAGCATCAATAAAGACCTTGGCCCGGACACAATTCAGGCCATCTTTGTTGCAAATCGTAATTGAAGAAATCATTTTTTCCTGCCGTTCTACTCCACCAATAAATGTGTGGAACAAAACTTGACAGCCAGCCTCCCGAAGTTTTTCATCCAATACCAATTTAAGACCTTCCGCATCAAAGGGCGTGATCGTACTGGTATATTGTTTGGTATCTGATACATGCCCTACAGACCATCCTCGGGCAACCATGGTTTGAACCAGTTCTTCCATAATTCCCGTGATAACCTGCTTTTTTCCTGCATGAAAGGTCATCATAGGACCAACACCGCAACCCGTTAATGTGCCTCCAAGATATCCGTTCTGTTCCAACAGCAATACGGATGCACCACTTCTGGCTGCAGCAAGTGCCGCTGTACAACCTGACACGCCACCACCAGCAATGACGACGTCAAAAGTTTGTTGATACAAATTGTGTTGCATGGTCTTTCTCCTCTCAAACGCTTTCAGCTTTTTCGCAAATTCTGATGTTTTTTGAAAATATATCGTTCGATTTTCAAATATTTTTCAATAGCATCAGTCATTTTGCGCTTTCTTTTGTATAAGAGTACCATTATTTTCAAACACTGTCAAGATATTTGAAAAATATTTTTATACAATTTGATTGTTTTTGATTTGTGCAAAATCACTATGTTGTTTTCGTCCTCCCCCAGCTTTACTTTCTTCACTGGATTTAAGTTTTATTTCATTGGGAAATCTTGCCTTTCTCCCGGATCTGTGGTAGAATGTTATAATTACTGATAGAAATCTTTCGGAGGGAGGGGTTATTTTGTTTACTCCCGTTATTTCTAAAATAATCTCCATGCAGCAAAGTTTAACTGTTAGCGAAAATGAAATTGCGCAGTATGTTATCAATCACCCAGATACTGTAGTCACCAGTACCATTACCGCAATTGCCCGCAACACCAATACCTCCGAGGCCAGCATCAATCGTTTCTGCAAAAAAATTGGCTTCAAAGGGTTTAACAGTTTCAAGGTTGCGCTTGCACAAGATACCTTTTACAGCAATATGCAACGCTCCGAGACACAAGGGCGGGACAGCTTTATTACCTCTATCAGCAAAGATTACAACAACATGCTGGTTAATACAACAGCTATGCTGGATGATGAGCAGGTTTTCCAGGCAGCCAATGCCATCCGCCGTGCCAATCGCATCTATATTTTCTCCTCTGCTGCAACTGCATTGATTGCACACGAATTGGAGTTTAAATTGGGTATGGCCGGAATTTATGCCAAAGCAGTTACCGACAGTGACACAATCTACATTCATGCCAACAACGTAGCTGCTGATGACCTAGTAATTGCTATCGCCCCAACATTATTTATGCGAGACTTCTATCGGGCTGTTGCTCTATGTAAAGAGAACGGAGCTGCTTTGATCTCGATCACAAGTTATGACTCACCTAAGCTCAGCAATCTGATTGACTACAAGTTTATTATCAGCGACAAAATCACTACCAGATATTCCGTATCGATTTCCAATAGCCTTATGTTTTTGTACACTGCAGATGTGCTCTATTGTGCATTGCTCGAAAGTGACAAGACCTTAAAGCAAAATCGCCTAAACAACGATTCTCGCCTGAATAGTCAGCAACGCATGGACCCCAGTTTCTTCGAGTATTGACACTCTGTACCACACTTCGCAAGATGCAGATCTTCCGCACTGTGTGCAGGCTCTGCGTCTCTTTTGTATTTTGTTCCCTCGTTTAATCATGAGGCATGTACCAAGCGGCTATTTCCATATCGTTAATCTATGAGAAAAGGTCTTACCGTTTTTTAGTAATCGGTAAGACCTTTTCTCATACGTTGCATGATTTGTTGTGCTGCTTCCTCCGAACCTGATGGTAAAGGGTATTAGCGCTAGGTAGTATCAAGAGTTTTTCGCAAATTGGTTTGCAGTCCCTGGCTGAATGAAGTCAGACAGCAATGGAGGCATCCTCAATGGCTGCCTCCAGGTGCTTCATGTTCCTGTATTTCTTGTTGCCCCACTGGGTACTGTCTGCGGCGGAAAAGATGGGGTTATCTCCGACAAATTTCCCCCGTGTGGTGTCTGTCGGCAGGTGATGCGAGAATTTTGCGATGATAATTTCATGATCTATATCCCATACTACAAAACTGCTTGAGGGAAAACCATATAGACCGGGGTGCTATGCTCCTTCCAGTGAACTTGCAGGAGCAATTGCACAAGTACAAGGATCGGTTGCAGATGCAGTAAAGAGTATAAAAAACAAGTTGGTATTAACTGATTATTGTGGAAACCCTACTGGCGAGGTTATTTATAATTATCAGCCAAAATCTTTCCTCGTTGTAGGTTGTCTAAATGAGTTTGTTGGAGAACATGGGATTAACGAAGATAAACTTAGATCCTTTGAATTACTTCGAAAAAATACTATATCTCCAGAAATAATTACATTTGATGAACTTTATGAGCGTGCTAAGTTTATTGTAGCATATAATGGCGGCGCCGATGTTTAGGTTAGGAATAATAACCCCCGACAATGTGAATGTGATCCTGAACAAATCCTTAATTTAGAGGTTCGCCTAGATAGCTTTTGAACACATGCACCAACTAATCGTTCTCTCTTAATACCTCTGTGGAATATCAATACCTTTTCCCCAACTTCTTATGTAGTCCTCACAGAACAGCAGCAGTATCAAACGGAGTTGAGATATTTTGCCACCGGAATAACTAGTTTCAATATACTCCTATTTTGTGTCCTTTCTCTGTCGCTGGTTGCGCTATACACTGAGCATGTATATCTGCAACATCTGTCTAACGGTTGTGCAATTTCTAACCTTCTGTATGTGCTTATGACTGCAACGAGCAATGGAACTGTATTGCTAACTCCGACAGAGTAAGCAGCAGTACCCGAGTTGCTATAGTCAATCTAAATAGTACTACCCCAGCCGGTACAAATTCGAACTACAGCCCCCATTTTCCCGGTAGCGGGACTCCTTTTGCAGGAGTCCCGCTTTTTTCAGGTCCTGGATGGCCCGGCGGGTAGTGGATTCGGAGAGTTTCAGATCTCTTGCAATGGTGGGGATAGCGGGCCAGCAGGTCCCCTGTTTGTTGGCCCGGTCGGCAAGGTAGATGTAGACAGCTACCGCCCTGTGTGGTAGATCCTGTTTATAAAGATGGGTCAGATTTTGCATTGCTTCCCTCAACTTCCTTTTTTGTGACCAAGCCGGACGCTTCCTGCTCAGCAATCATTGCCGGAACCGGTGTTTCCCAGGGCTCTGCGGGCTTGTTTTTGACCAGTGGATATGCTTTCAAAATGGCAGCTTCCAATTCTTCCCGGCTGGCATACTGCACCGGGCGCTTCCCCAAATCCGGCATCTGCAAAGGTTCTCCGAACTGAATGCCCCATTTGAAGAACAATTTCAGCTTCGTTTTCATGGGGTGACTGCCGGTTTTCATCACCACGAAGCTGCCCTTTGGCATAGATTTCAGCTCATCCGGGGTCATCAACGGACGCTGGATCATTTGCAGGGACTGAGATGTACTGTCTTTTCCCTTGGTAACCTGCCCGGACAGCACTGTGCGGCTGCCCAGGTTCTTGGACAGGGTTTCCGCTGTCTGACTGTTGGGTGCGAACCCGCCGAAGATGGTATCCTGGCAGTTGTCCTGCAAAATCTCCGCCCCCTCCTTCCCATAGTTCTTTTCCAACTGGGCCAGGCTCTGGATAATGGGGATCAGGCTCAGCCGTCGGGAACGTCCCGCAGAGAACAACGGCAGGATATCAAAAGGCGGCATGGTACCCAGCTCGTCGCAGTAGAATACCACTCGGCTGGGCAGTCTCCCTCCGTATTCGTTGGCAACAAAGAACAGTTCCCGGGCCAGATTCTGAATCATCAGGCTGGCAACAAAGTTTTTCGTTGCATCTTCCTCCGGCAAAATCAGAAAGATGGCACACTTCTCCTTGGCAAACCGCTCCGCGTCAATGCTCCCGTCAAAGCACAATACCTGCTCCAACTCCGAGTCCAGAAAAGCATTCAGCCGGGACAGCACCGTGGACATGACAGAGGCCATGGCCTGGTCTGCTGCCGTCAGAGCAGAGCCTGCCAGCCACTTCGCCTTGTGGTCTGCTGGAAGCAAGGTCATCAGCTCCTGGAATCGGTTCTTTCCTGGAATCCTTCCAGATTCCAACAGTTCCTGCACCAGCTTGAACACCGAAGCAATGTGCCTGGTCTCCAAGCCATCGGTTTCCCAGGGCGGCAAAAACTCCGCCAGAAGCAGCACTACAGCTGCCAGCAGTCCTTCCGCCGCATCGTAAAAGTAGGCGTTCTGGCCTCGGCTGCTGTCATCTCCTCCGGGATTTACAATGGTCTTGGCCAGAATTTTGGCGTACTTTTCCGCCTTTGCCTTGGCGCCGATGTTGCCCGGGTCCCTCCGGTATTGATCCATGTAGCGGTTAATCAGGGTCAGCAAATTGTTTCCGTCAGACTTGGCTGGCTCTCGAAGATCAATGACTGAAATCTGGTAGCCGTAGATATCTCGGGCTATGGCACCGTAGTTCCGGGCCAGATCTCCCTTGGTATCCAGTGCCAGGAACCGGATGCCGGATGCGCAGGCGTATTCCAGATTGGGGTAGAGAAAGAATGCCGTTTTGCCCACACCGGAGGCACCGATCATCAGCACATGCACATCATCTGCATCCACCAAAGCGGTGGTACTGCCCTCTCCCGTGCATCCCAGAACAATTCCCTGGGGCAGTGTTTTCCCGTTTGCAGTTGGTTGTTCTCCCCTTTTTGCCTGCTGCCTCCATTTTACCGGAGTAAACGGGATGTGCTGAAACGTTTTGTGTATCTCCAGCTTGGTTGCCCAGCGGGCAGTGCCGTGCTGTCCGTGTCCCACTGTTTTGTCCCGGAATCCATCCAGGTTATAGTTCTGGGAAACATAGGAAAGGATTCCCAAGATCAGGATCATCCCGCCGCCCACCAGAACAAGCATTGCTGCTCCTTCCATCGCTTTCCCTCCTGTCATAAATGCAGCAAATCCTCGTTCCAGTCCTTATGTTTGGGAACGAGGATCGCATGGTCTATGTGCTTTTGTTCTAATTTCTCAGAAATTTTCTCCGCTGCAATCTTCCCAGGGCTATCATTATCCAAGCATATTAGCACCTTTTTCAACTGAGGATGGTCCTTCATGCACTGCCAGAGCACCTTGTCCGACACCCCACAGGCAGCGGCGTAGCTGTTCTTTCTCCAACCGGATTTGTGCATCGACAGATAAGATAGCAGGTCAATGGGGCTTTCAAACAGGAACAGGGTATCCCCGGCACCGATCCAGTGAAAGCTGTACTCCGGTCTGCTTCCCGGAGCATTCCCTTTATAGGTTCCCCGGGTGGCAGTACTGCGAAGGTGGGCATGTCGGGGCTGCCCTTCAGGGTCACACCCCAGAAACACCGCATTGTGATACGGCAGAGATTCCCAGATCTGGTTGCGGAAAGCAAAGGCATCCAGCACCTCTTGATCAATGCCCCGTTGATGCAGCAAATAGGCAGATACTCTTCGCATATTTTCATTTCTCCGGGGTAGCACCAGTTGCCTTTGAGGATAGATTTCTGGAATGGTTTCCGCACAGGGGACTCCGGATTGCAACAGGAGTTTTACTGCATCCGGATACTCCAGATGGTAAAACCGGCAGGCAAACTCTACTGCGTCCCCACCGGTTTGGGTGTAGTGGTGGAACCAAAGATTCCCCCGAAGGGTGACCTTCTGTCCGGAGCAGAGCCACATATGCTCAGATCCGGAGCGATGAATGCTTTCTCCTCGTTCTCTGAGAAACGCTGCCAGATCCGTAGTTCTGGCTCTCTGTCTTTCCTCCTGGGTAAAGTAAACGTAAGACATAGCTTTTCCTTTCTGCTGTAACATTTCACCTGGTAGGTTCTTGGGGTGTCACCATGACAGGGGGCCGGTATCAGCGATTGGGCAGACTCCCCCCTTGGCGGGAAGATAGGTTATGTTAGTCTCGAATGCCCATGGCCTGCTTTTTGTGCGCCTGTAGCTGCCGCTGCTTTCGGTCAAGTATTGCCATTTCCTTTTCCTCGGCCTGGATCTTGGTTTGAAGCATCCGGGCCAGACTGCACAGCAGACGGCCTGCTGCATCATAGGAAGCCACCGGCCCTGCAGCTAGGATCGGTTCGAAAGCCGGTGCCGCGGAATCGATTCCTGCTTTCAAATTTACCGTCATGCAGCCATCTTTCTCTTTGTCTTCATCCTTTGGCAGACTCGTTCTCAGAGGCATAGTAACAGGCCCTTCCGGAACAGCTTTTATGGTCTCTTGGATCACAGCGTTGCGGATCGCCTTGAATTCCGGGTTCCGTTCCAGAGGAATCCGTTCCGGAAAGGTGTCGGTATAGGTGCGCAGCGCATCCTCCCGCTGGGTATACCACAGGTCATACAGCGTCTGAATCCGCTCATCCTTGGCAAGCTCTGCCACTACGCTGTCCACCAGCGCTTTGGTTCCCGGCTTCAGATAGCCATAGACCTTCTTCCCAGAGGTTCTGGAAAGCTGCCGGGCAATCTCTAAAATCAGCATCCGGATCACCGGATTTTCGCAGCTGCCCTGGTTGATCTCCTCCACGATTCGTTCCATTTGCGCCCGGCTTTCCTGGCGCAGTTCGTCCCGGTACCCGGTCTGCCGCTGGTAGGTGCACAGCAGATCCTGAGAGAAAATATCCCGAGCCAAAGCACTGCGGAGGTTCTCTACTCCCTGCTTACTCAGGTGTCCTTCCCCCGGAACTGTGGAGTAGACGATCAGGTGTACATGGGGGTGGTGACTGGCATTGTGGAAGGCAGCATACCACTTCAGATGCCCTGGCGGAATTTTGAATTGCTCTGCCAGGTTTTGTCTGTGGCCCCGGAGTAAATCCCGCCAGCGGCTGCCGGATTCAAATCCCAGCCGTTGGGCATCCTCCCGGGTCAGGGAGAGAATCCCAGTATACACCCGGCCGGGATATTGGTTCAGCTCCCGGGAAACCTGGGACAGATGGACTGGCATTCCCTCATCGGTAAACAGGCCATGGGAGCCAAACCGCTCCGTTCCCGGCCGGGTAGCGATGTAGTCAGCATAGGTTTTCATGCTGGTAATTTGCTCCCCATTTTCCCGCAAAGAACAGGATATGAAGCTGCTGGCCCATTCTCGTGTCGGCTCCCGGGCATAAGCTTGGTACGCAGGACTTTGCTCCATATCGGGAAAATCATGCAAAATACGTCGGATCAATCGCTTCTGCGCCTGGGTTGCCGGGTCATATTTGTGGCTGTCATCGATGCACTCCACGCCTTCCCGGGTGGCAATGTATCGGGCGTAGCCTCCGGGAGATTGGCGCTTTCCCGGGCGGATATAGCCAAATTTGGTGACCAGTCTGGGCATCGGCTACCCTCGCTGCAGATCCACCGCATCCTTCAGACTGTAGCTGCCATTGGTGCGCTTGACCTCGTTGACGCAGGTTGCCCGCAACTCCCGCAGCTGACTTCGGCTGATGGCATGGGTGGCCGCTATGATATTCATGGTCATGGAAAGTTCCACCGTCAGCTTGAACAGCATCCGACAAATTCGGCTTTCCGACTCCGACAGCATCCCCCGCAAGGTGGAGGAAAGGGTTTGGGAGATGTAATCCTGGCTTTTCTCGGATGCCAGGTAACCGGTGTAGAACAGTACCGCCTTTTCGATGTATTCGCTTTGACTGGTGCAGTTGTCCGCTTCATACCACCGGACAACTTCATCCAGAACGGATTGGCGAATCCACAGGGCAAATTTCCGTTTCCCCTTTGTCTGGGATTCCTGCTTCTGCATGGTCAAATTCCTCCTTTTTCCCCTGTAACCCACAGAACGACTCTCGTATGTTTCGGATTTCCCTAAGGAACTTTCATTTCCCGACCTCCGCACCGAACCCCGGCCCCCTTTACCGACCCACAGCCTGCGAAACCGAAAACCCCTTGTGGGACGGGCGTTGCCCGTCCCTGTGGATCCGGGTGTGGGGCTTACCGACCCACACCCTTTCTCCTGCTTTTCATTCTTCCCCAGGTTTACTTTCCCTTGGGGCGGCTTCCGTCCAGCTTTGGAAATCGGCATTCGGTGTAACTCAGTCCGAATTTCTCCACCGCCCGGTCCAGCACCTGAAACATCTCCCGCTCCAAATTCCACGCATTATAGCGCACCGGGTCCGGCAGATTCTCGTAGCAGATCCAGTCCGGGCTGAGAGGCATATCCTTCACCAGCAGATCATACCCCAGGGAGTATTTGCCGTTGTCCCAGTACACCACCGCTTCCAGTTTCACAACGCCCACACTCAGACTGGCTGCCACCAGGAAGTGATTGCTCCCATCCAGGGTATTCAGAAGATTCACTGCCACCGCAGAAGAGAGCCTGCGTTCGAAGATGTACTCTTCCCCCAACTGTTTTTTCAGTCTCTTTTGTTTCAACACACGGATTCCCCCTAAAACAGCTGCATCCCTCCATACTCCATTCTCTCTTTGGCCAAATCCATGCTGGTCTGCACCGCCTGATCCAGCACATTGGTATCCAATCCGCAGTCTTCATACCCTTCCCGGACGATGTCATAGTACCCCTTGCTGGGGTTGCCAAAGGTCATCCGGGGATTCATGATGTACACCATTGCGGTCAGTTGGGTGCCGTCATTCATCTGCACCGGAATCTGGGCCTTGTCATAGTAGCGAAATCCCTGGGCGTGGTATCCTTCATAGGAATCCAGCCGCTGTTCATCTGCCTTTGTAATCCGCCAGATCCCCACCGGCACAGATTCCCCTTCTTTGGGGGAGATGGTGGCGTGGGCATTGTACAGGGACCCTTTGAATTCCAGCGCATAGTTCTCCACCACGCCGGTGCCAAGAAATTCTGCCTGGGGGCATCGGTCTTTCATTTGTCTCTGATTCAGGTTGCTGCCATAGGCAGCATACAGTTTTGCCATGTATCCTCCTATCCTTGTTCCATAGAAAAAGCAGCAGGCTCCTCCTGCTGCTGGTTTTGCAATTGCGGCTGCTCCCGGGATGCAGCCATCTGTGCCATACGCTGTTCAAGCTGCCGCTGTTTCTGCTGCAACGCCTGTGCCGGATCTTTCCAGGCAATGTTTCCCTCCAGATTCTTCAACAGGTGCTGCCGGGCGGTTTTAAATTCGTCCCCGATCATCCCCAGACGAAGCAGCCAGGTGCGGAAGGTATACTTTTCATTGTCCGAGTGGGTCTTGCTGCGCATGGCCCGCTGCTGGATCAGCGCCTGGTAGGAAATGGCCAGACAAAGCTGGATGTAGCTTTTCACTTCCCCGGCATGAAGGGTCGAGTTGAACATCCGGAACTCAATGGTTCCTTTGGAAAACACACTGTGCAGATTCAGGGCATGGTATCGGGTGCTGTCATAGTGGTTGCTCCTGCGGGACGCTCCGTTGTACCACAGGGTTTCCAGCTCCTGCATGGACTTTGGCCGTTTCCCATTTACATCCTCCAAAAACCGCAGGTCCGCCTTCTGGCAGTAGTACTGCCGGTCGACCTGGACCTTCAGCGCCTTGTACAGCAGGTCCTCCTTGGAAGCCATAATGTTGACAATGTTGCGCAGGGTCTTGGAGTCATGGGCAGAGGCATCCACATGGATGTGAATGCCGCAGCTTTCATTCACCTTGGCTCCGCCCCTGCGCAGTGTCCGCACCACCTGCTGAATGGTTTCCAGATCCTCATACCGGCAGATAGGAGACACCACCTCCACCGCATATTGGCGACTGGCTGTGCGTTCTCCCCGGGATTGGCACTGGATGCTGGAATCACTGACCACCTTCCATTTTCGCCCCACCGGATCTTCTACGGTGTAGGCATCGTAGGTTCCTCCCACATGAACAGCAGAAGTTCCAAAGTATCCTGCCATGAGCTTGGCTGCTGTACTGCGGGTAATGCCTGTCATTTCGATCTCAATACCGTATCTTTGATCTCTCAGCCGGAATCACCGCCCGGATTTTGCTTTTCCAGCTGAGAAATGCCGCCAAAATCGGGGGTATTACGGTTCAACCCCTTCCCGGTCGGGTCCCTGCCCCTTCTTCTCCTGATGCTGAAAATCCACCGCATTTTCCCTGGTTTCCTCCCTGCACTGCGTCCCCAGGCGAAAACGCCACAGGGAACAATTTCTGAGTGGACACAGGCGTACTTCATAGGCGCTGCCGCAGCAGCAGTCCAGACATTTCAGCCGAATGGCCCTTTTTCTGCTGCCCTTTTCTTCTCCGGTCATACGTCAGACTCATCCAGTACCGCAGCTGGGGATTTCACCGGTTTCTTTGGTTTCTGGCGCTCCACCTTCATATCCAGGAAAGTACGGACATTTCCGGGAACAATTCTCTGATACAGCCCATCCACTGTCTGCACCAGTTCTTCCTCCAGGGATACCCCCTTTTGCTCTGCATACATCCGCAGCGCCAGCAGCTTTTCTTCCTCATAACCTACCATGATGCATTTTTTCATTTTCTTCATCCTTTCCTCGTTTTGTCAGGCATTTACATCCCACCCATGATCATGGTACTGCATTGCCCATTCACTCTCGGTGCTTCCGCCAATGTTCCCTGTTCCCTGGAAATCTCCGCCATCTGTTCGTTCTGCAGGATCAGCCTGGCTGCCGGAACATGGGCGGCATACCGGGCATAGTCGTAACCACTGCTGTCCACCAGAATACCGTCTTCCGAAGATTCTCCCATCACCAGCAGGCACTGTCGCACACCGCCGACATCTCCCATCTGATCCCGGTTTTCCCGAAGGAACGGATAGTCTTCCGTCAGATGGTTCTTAAAGTAGCGGTACGCTCCGTCGGTGAGTGTTACAACCTTTCGGATTTCACAGGGTGTCTCCCCCAGGCTGGGGGATTTGCATTGGAACACCGCATTCATTTTCATGGCGTCTCCTCCGTTTCTTCCAAGTAGTTGATGTAAGGGATCTTCAGCCAGTGGGTCCAGCGTCCGGAAGACAGCCGGGTCTTCACCACGCCGTAGTGGGTACCCATGGCTTCAATCACATACCCGTCGCCGATGTAGACCCCGATGTGTCCGGTGTGCCATACGGCCAGCCCCGGGATCTCCGGGATGGTAGAAATACTCCCCTTCTCCCGGGCTGCCTGGTACATCTGGTCCGCACCAATATCCGGCATGCCGTTGGAGCCATAGTTCACCGTATCCGTCTGGGGATCGTACCAGCTGTAGCCCTTGATAAACCCGACACAGTCCGCTGTCCGTTTGCCCAGATAGTTGCTTCGGATGAATTCCTCATAGATGCCCACATTGTCCGGGTACTGCTCTACCTTCGCTGCCAGCAGATCCCGGCTCAGCACCTGGCCAAAGGTACCCCACACATACCCCCAGCCCGCCTTCTCCGCCGCAATGGCCCACTGCACCAGATCCAGATTGTTCTTGGTGGTGAAATCCACATACTGGGTGGTGTCTACATACTGAGAGCGAACATTTCCCACCAGCTGTGTAAAGTGCTCGGTCTGAATGTCCGTGCCAAAGGTGCGGTTCACCACCGCAATGAGCTGCTCATCCGTTTGCTCCTTCTGAAAACAGGAAACCAGCCGGGAAACAAATCCCGGCTGGCTGCCATGATCA
>DVGO01000055.1 GCA_018712645.1 Candidatus Faecousia faecavium
TGCCCACAATGGCCACTTTGATGATGTCGCTGTTGTCCTCTTCCTCGTCGTTTTCGGGGATGTTTGCCAGGACCCAATCCAGCAGGTCGCCGGTGCCATGACCATGAACGGCGGAGGTTTCAAACAGGTCACCAATGCCCAGGGAGTAAAACTCGAAGGCGTCGGGGTTGACCAGACCGATGGAGTCGCACTTGTTCACCGCCAGAGCAACGGGCTTTCCGGATTTGCGCAGCATGGTGGCCACATCCTGGTCGGCGGCGGTAACACCGCTGCGCACATCGGCCACCATGATAATGGCGTCAGCCAGTTCAATGCCGATTTCCGCCTGACGGCGCATGAATTTCAGCATGTCGCTGTCGGTGCCCGGCTCAATACCGCCGGTGTCCACCAGAGAGAAGGTGCGGCCGCACCATTCGCACTGGCCATAGATTCGGTCCCGGGTAACGCCGGGGGTGTCCTCCACAATGGAGGTGCGCTGACCGGTGAGCTTATTGAATAACATGGACTTGCCCACGTTGGGGCGTCCAACGATTGCCACTAAGGGCTTGGCCATGAAAAACACTTCCTTTCCGCATATCCTGATATATGGAACCTCTGAATCATTCGTCTTCGGCTGAGCGGCGAATATTTTGCCCCATCCGTGCAGTTCTGAAAATGGGAAATACATACAGTATTCCTCCATTTCCAGAACTTTCGGCTGAGCCAAAATCTTCTGCCGTCAGCTCTTGCCGATTGAATCAGTGGTTCCATAGATAAAATATAATTCATTATGACACATTTTCCCGGCAAAAGCAATGGGAAAATGCCCATTCATACAAAATTCACAGACATTTTTCTTTGATTTTCACAACAAAATCAAAGAAAAAGCCGTAAGACGGAAAAAGAGGAAGACCCGAAAGCCTTCCTCTGCATTTCCGCTTTTGCCTTACTCTGCCTCGACGGACAGAACCTGGCGGCCGTTGTAGGTACCGCAAGCCTTGCAAGCTCTGTGGGGCATGACGGGCTCACCGCACTTGGGGCAAGCCACAACGCTGGGAGCAGACAGCTTCCAGTTGGAGCCACGGCGCTTATCGCGGCGGGCCTTGGACACTTTACACTTAGGGACAGCCATGGTGACACCTCCTTGGTCAAACTGCTTTTTACAGCATTCATTTTGGACTTACTTCTCAAGAAGCTGCTTCAAAGCAGCAAATCGGGGATCGAGCTCCTTCTGGCAATTGCAGGGACCTTCGTTCAGGTTCTTGCCACAGCGGTGGCACAGCCCCTTGCAGTCTTCCTTGCACAGCAGCTTGGAATCCAGATTCAGGACAAAAACCGTCCGTACAATGTCATCCAGATCGGCGCTGTCTCCCTCCAGAGGGAATACCCACTCATCTTCGTTCTCTTCATTTGCCATTTCCGTTACCAGAACCACATTGATGGGGAAGTGAATCTCCCGGTCAAAGGCGCTGGCGCAGCGGTCACAGACGCCGTGAATGCAGGTGGTAATCTCACCGGTCATCACCAGGACACCTGCGGTGTTGCGTACCGTACCGGAGGCCAGAACCGGCTCCGAAACGGGATTGGTTACACCGTAGTGAAGATCCCGCAGATCCACGCTGGCAGAGAAAGGAACGCTGGCACCGGGACAGTCAATGATCTTGGAAAGTCCTAACAGCATACTTTTCCCCCTTCTCACAGTCGTGCCTAGATATTATATAGGGTTTCTTCTCGTTTGTCAAACACTTTTTTTACAAAATCTTTGGCTTTTCCGGGAAAAAGACCAGGCTGCTCCCGGCATGGGGCATTTGACGGAAGAAAAGTCCCCGGTTCTATTTGCTAAGGCCCGGACATACCCTGTGGTAAACCCATGGCAGGAGGATTTTCTGCCGGAAGAGGAGGCTGGCTATGGATACGATTTATCAGGACATTGGAATGCGAACCGGCGGAAATGTCTATATCGGTGTGGTTGGCCCGGTGCGAACCGGAAAGTCCACCCTCATCAAGCGGATCATGGAAGAATTGGTGATCCCCGGTATTGACGACCCCTATCGCAAGGAACGGGCCCGGGATGAGCTGCCCCAGAGCGGCTCGGGAAAGACCATTATGACCTCGGAACCCAAGTTCGTCCCGGAAGAGGCGGTGGAGATTTCTCCCGACGGCACCGCCAGACTGCGGGTTCGGCTCATCGATTCCGTGGGCTACATGGTTAACGGCGCTGTGGGGGCGGAGGAGGATGGCTCTCCCCGGATGGTGACCACGCCCTGGTTTGACCATGAAATTCCCATGACGGAAGCGGCGGAGTTGGGAACCAAGAAGGTGATGGAAGACCACAGCTCCATCGGTCTGGTGGTGACCACCGACGGCACCATAACGGACATTCCCCGGGAGGACTACATTGCCGCAGAGCGCAAGGCCATCAGCGACATGCAGAAAACCGGCAAGCCCTTCCTGGTGATTATCAATTCCCGCAATCCCGGAGGGGATGCGGCCCAGGAAGTGAAGCGGCAGATGGAGCAGGACTTTGGCCTCCAGCCCATGGTGGCGGATTGCCAGAGCATGGATTTGGGCGGCATTGCCCAGATGCTCAAGGCTCTGCTGTACAGCTTCCCCATGACCCAGCTGCGGGTGCATCTTCCCCGGTGGCTGGATGCTCTGGAAGCGGACCATCCCATCAAAAGCGGCATTTATCAGGCGCTGCTTCAGCGCTCCGGAGAAATCCGCACCCTGGGACAGGCAGAACAGGCCCTCAGTGGGATTGCCGACCTGGATGTGGTGCAGGATTATTCTCTGCGCAGCGTGGATCTGGCCGATGGCACCGTGACCTGTGTCATTGCTCTGCCGGAAACGCTGTACTATGAAATTCTCAGCAGCAAAGCAGGGCTTCCCATTGAAAACGATGCCCAGCTGCTTGGGCTTCTGATGGAACTGGCCCGGGTCAAGCAGGAGTATGACAAGATTTCCGACGCCCTGTCCGCAGTAAAGGCCACCGGCTACGGCGTTGTGATGCCTACAGCGGAGGAGATGAAGCTGGAAACTCCGGAAATCATCCGCAAAGGCGGCGCTTTCGGCGTAAAGCTGAAGGCCGGAGCCCCCTCCATCCATATGGTCCGGGTGGACATCGATACGGAAATCAGCCCCATGGTAGGCGACGAAAAACAGTCCCGGGATCTGATTACCCACCTGACTGGAGAGGACCCGGAGCAGCTGTGGCAGAGCAACATTTTTGGAAAGTCTGTGTATGACCTGATTCAGGAAGGCCTGACAGCCAAACTGGTGCAGATGCCGGAAGATGTCCGGGGGAAATTCCGGGGAACGCTGACCCGGATTGTCAACGAAGGAGCCACGGGTCTGATCTGCCTGATTCTCTAAACTTGACAAGTCCCAGGGGGCGGGGTAAAATATACAGAAAAAGGAGGGACGCGCCATGTCTGTGACCATTGAATACCTGTGGAAAGACCGCAAACGCTATTTTGGACTGCCGCTGAGCTTTACCCGGTACTGCCTGTCGGAAGATCGGCTGTTCCTGTCGGTGGGACTGCTGAGCATCAAAGATGACGAGGTGCTTTTGTACCGGGTTCGGGACATTGACACCCGGCGCAGCCTGTGGCAGCGGATTTTCGGGGTGGGAACGGTGACGGTGATCTCTTCCGACAAGACCATGCCCAACCTGGTGCTGAAGAACGTGAAAGATCCGGTGTTTGTCAAGGAACTGATTCACCGTCAGGTGGAGGAAGTGAAGATTGCCCGTCGGGTCCGGCTGGGAGAAATCATGACCACTGACGCAGACGGCGACGGAGAACCGGACGATCCGAACGGCGAAGCGTAATTGCATATACCTTATATAAAAAGGAAGGCACGCAGCAATGCGTGCCTTCCTTGTGCATTGTGCATGGTTTTTCTGCAATTGCTTAAGAAAATATTAAAGGTGGAAGGGTAAAATAACCAGACACGAGGACTTTACCCCGGCGGGAAAAAGTGGTAGACTATACTGGAATCTGTCTCACTGGAGGAACCCTATGACACTGCCTCAGAGGAAATCGATAAAATGGAACTACCTGGCACTGGCATTTGCGCTGCCCTGTGTTGGGATGCTGTTTGTGATGCTCATCAGTCAGTATGAGCCGTTTGGCAACTATTCGATGCTGTATTCGGATATGTACCACCAGTACTATCCGTTCTTCGTAGCCTTCCGTCAGGCGCTGCGCAGCGGGGAAGGGCTGCTGTATACCTGGAGCGTAGGCATGGGCATGGATTATCTGGGCCTGATTGCCTATTACCTGGCATCCCCGCTGAATCTGCTCAGTGTATTGGTGCCGGAGGGGTGGCTGCTGGAGTACTTCTCTTTGCTGGTACCCATAAAATTGGGATTTGCCGGATTGTTCTTTGGCATTTTCCTGAAGAAGATGTTCGGCAAGGATGATTTTTCCATCTCCATGTTTGGCGGCTTTTATGGCCTGTGCGCCTGGGCGCTGGGATTTCAGTGGAACATCATGTGGCTGGATACCTTTGCGCTGCTGCCGCTGGTGGCGTTGGGAACGGTAGCGCTTCTGCGGGAGAAAAAGTTCCGGCTGTATACCCTGAGCCTGTTCGCTTCCATTTTTGCCAACTATTACATTGGACTGTTTACCTGCATTTTTGTATTTCTGCTGTTCTTCGTCTACCAGATTTGCTGCTGGGGCGGATGGAAGAAGTTCTTTACGGATCTGTGCTGGATTGCTCTGTTCTCTGCTCTGGCCATCGGTATGACTGCAATTTTGGAGCTGCCGGCTTTGGCGGCGCTGCAGACTACCCAGTCCAGCGTCAACCAGTTCCCCTCCGGCTTCCGGCTGAACATTGCCAGTTCCAATACCTTCCTGGGCCTGCTGGACGGCATGCGCCAGGTGGCGGGCAACATGGGCGGCGCCCTGGAGCCGAACTTCAAAGAAGGACTGCCCAACGTATATTGCGGCATCATCAGTGTGATGCTGATGTTCCTGTACTTGATGGCAAAGGGCATTTCTCTGCGGGAGAAAATCTGCACGGTGGTGCTGCTGCTGTTCTTCAATGTCAGCTTCATCATCCGCCAGCTGGACTATATCTGGCATGGCTTCCACTTTACCAATATGATTCCCTACCGGTTCAGCTTCCTGTACAGCTTTGTGGTGCTGTACATGGCTTACCGGGCCTGGGTCATGCGGCGGAAATTCTCGCCCTGGCAGATCATCGGCGCCAGCCTGCTGGCGTCGGGAATCCTGGCCTGCTCCAAGGAACTGACGGAAACCATCCCACTGACCATTCTTTCCTGGGAAGTGGATTTCCCGCTGTATCTTGTGTACAACTGGGCCTTCCTGGTGCTGTATCTGCTGGCGATGCTCTGCGGCAGTGTGGAGGAAGATATCCCGGAGGATGCCGACACTGTGCTGATTTCTCAGATCCGCACAGAGCGCAGCCGCCAGAGAAGACGCTCCCGTAATCTGGTGTGGGGCATTATGGGCGTGGAGCTGATTGCCAATCTGATTTGTTTCGGACTGTATTTCCCTGGCACCGGGGTTTCCAACTACCCCAAGGGCACTACCTACACCGCTTCCGTTATCCGCTATATGTATGAACGGGAACGATACAATCCCTTCTTCCGGGCGGAGACCACCCATTCCCAGACCCTGAACGACGGCGCACTGAATGACTATAACGGTGTGTCGGCCTTTACCAGCTCTGCCAATGTGAAAACCACCCTGTTCATGCAGGCTCTGGGCTACGGCGCCAAGAATACCTACAACCGGTATCTGTTTGAGGAAAGTTCCCCGGTGGCCAACCTGTTTTTGGGCCTGAAATATATGATTGAGCGGGACGGCAAGGACAAGACCAGCTCCATGTTCAAAGAGGTCAATTCCTTCGGCGATACGGTCTTGCTGGAAAATCAGGCGTACCTACCCTTGGGCTTCCTGGCAGAGCCGACGTTGGCGGACCTGACATTCGATACCTCGGCCAATGCCTTCCAGTTCCAGGAGGATCTGTTTGCTGCGGCAACGGGGCTGAGCGGCGAGGTCTGGCACAGCTTCCCTGGGGAGAATCTGACCATTACCGGAAACGGTGTGTCCGTTGACGAAAGCAACGGCAGCGGATTCTGCCGCTACAGCGGGGCATCCGGCGGTTCGGATGTGACATACACCTATGTTGCCGACCAGGACGGCTTTGCCTGTATTCACCTGGATCTGCCGGAGCGCAACACCTTCTATGTCAGCGTGAATGGCATGGAACTGTACAGCGAGAGCATCAGCCTGCCCCAGATGCTGGCGGTGGGTGACTTGCAGACCGGGGATGTGCTGGATATCCGGATTGCCTGTGACGAGGGAGAGAGCAGCACCATGACAGTGAGCGCTGCCATTTTGAACCAGGAGCACTTCTGGGATGGGTATGACATTCTGAATGCTTCCACCCTGGAATTGACCCGGTTCGACTCTACCCATGTGGAAGGTACTATTGATTGTAACCGGGATGGACTGCTGTATCTGTCCATTCCTCAAAACGGTAACTGGCATGTCAGCGTGGACGGTGAGCCTGCCCAGATTCGTCTGGTGGGAGATTGCATGATTGGTGTGGAGCTGACGGAAGGCATCCACAGCGTTTCCTGCACCTACCGCAATCAGGCCTACTCCCTGGGCTGGAAAGTCAGCCTGGGCTGCGCAGCGGTATTTGCCTGGCTGGTGTGGATGCAGAAGCAGAAACAGCCCGCCGGCAACACCGGAAAACGGGGCAAGTTCCAGAAATAATAATGATTAAGGAGGAGTCGGCTGACTCCTCCTTTTGCTATGATAGGATATCTCTGTTACAGTGCCTGGGCAATGGTGCCGCCGCCGATGACCATCTCCCCTTGATACAGCACAACAGCTTGTCCCGGGGTAATGGCCCGCTGGGGAGCATCAAATACCACCTTCGCCATGCCATCCGCTTCCGGATATACGGTGGCCCTTTGCTCGTACTGGGAATGGCGGATTTTGGCGGTGACCGCCATGGGCTCCGTCAGGGCAGGGAAGGGGAACCAGTTCCAATCCCCGGCCAAAAGGGCGGAAGAGAACAATGCTTCATTGGGGCCGACGGTAACCGTGTTTCGCTCCATGTCTTTTTTGCAGACGTACACCGGCTCGCCCAGGGCGATGCCCAACCCCTTGCGCTGGCCCAAGGTGTAGCAAACTGCACCCTGGTGGGTTCCCACCACTTTGCCGTTTACGTCCAGGTAATCTCCTGCCGGATAGGTTTTGCCGGTGTAGCGGGAGAGAAAAGCGGCGTAGTCCCCATCGGGAACAAAGCAGATATCCTGGCTGTCGTGCTTGCGGGCGTTGACGAAGCCCTGCTCCTGGGCAATCTGCCGGACTTCTTCTTTGGCCAGGTCCCCCAGCGGGAACTGAATGTGGGCCATCTGATTCTGATCCAGACAGGCCAGAAAATAGGTTTGATCCTTGGCAGCATCTTTGGCCTTGCACAGCAGATACCGGCCGGTTTCTTCGTCCTGGCGAATCCGGGCATAGTGCCCGGACACCACATAGTCACAGCCTAAAATCCGGGCCCGGTCCAGTAAGGCCCGGAATTTCAGGTGCCGGTTGCAGTCAATGCAGGGGTTGGGGGTCAGGCCGGACTCGTAGCTGCGGACAAATTTCTGGATGACCTGCTTCTCAAAGGTTTCCTTAAAATTAAAGACATGGTGAGCAATTCCCAGTCGATAGGCCACGCTGCGGGCATCCTCTACATCATCCAGGGAGCAGCAGGTTCCGGATTCGCCCGGAAGCAGGACATTATCATATAGACGCATGGTGGCGCCGATACAGTCAAAGCCGCTTTGCAGCATCAAAAATGCAGCCACAGAACTGTCCACACCGCCGCTCATGCCGATCATTGCCTTCTTTTGGGCCATGTTGGTTCCTCCCATCGGTGTTATTTGTAACCGAGTATACAAAGCACAGCGGGGAAAGTCAATCCCAAACCCCCTCTGGAAAATGTTACAAAGTTAGACAAAACGTTTCCAAATTGTGAGAAATGAAATGAAAAACAAAAAAATATAACAATTTACCGAAAGGTTTCCAGGAAAATTATGACAATCTTAAGAAATAATTAGTAACAGAAATGTAATTTTTTAGAAAAAAGGGGTTGCAATTTGTAATCAGGTCTGTTATAATACCGTTACTTACATAAGAAAAAAGGAGTAAGTAGCTATGAAGAAGAGACTTGTGTGCTTATTATTGACTCTGCTCATGCTGGTCAGCCTGGTCCCTGCCACGGCACTGACTGCATCGGCAGCCACGCTCAAGACCAGTGAAAAGGCAATCACGGTTTTGAAGCAGCTGGAGAGTTACTCCGGCTCCTGTGATGCGAATGGTTATACCGGTTACGGTACCCGTTGCACCGCAAAGGGAGACCATGGTAAGGGTGACGAGAAACACAAAATCACCCAGGCTGAGGCAGATGCGGCTCTGCGCAAAGAACTGGAGAACCTGGATAAGGCCATCAACAGCTTTGCCAGCAAGAAGGGCCTGACCCTGAACCAGCAGAAGCATGATGCTATGGTTCTGTTCTCCTTTGCCAACGGCACTGCTTGGGTCAACGGTACCGGCGACCTGCAGGCTGCCATTACCAGCGGCGCTACCGGAAGCAAATTCCTGAACGCTATTTGCTGGTGGAACAGCAGCACGGCAGATGACCAGCGCCGGATGGTTGAGGCCAATATGTACCTCAACGGCGTGTACTCCATCTCCAAGCCTGCCCAGTTCGTCACAGTGACTCTGAAAGCCAATGGCGGCAGCGTTTCTGGCACGGAGACCCGCTACTATGATACGGCTAAGGCACAGCCCATTGATGCAGTCGTTACCAACGGCAGCAAGATTTTCGTGGGCTGGTATCTGGATAAGGACAAGAGAGACGGCAATCCTGTGACCCAGATTACCCAGGGCCTGGACGGCAAAACTCTCTATGCCCATTGGCAGGATAACTACAATAACGTTAACCCTGTATATTATCAGGTTCCTGTTTCCGATCTGGCTTCCAAGGCTATCTACAAGAAGGTCGGCGGTGAACTGCGGGGCGACAGCCTGAACGCCGGCGACAAGGATCTGATTTGGATCTACAAGGACTTCGTAGACCAGAACGGCGTCCGCTGGGGCCGTGTCACTGAGGACGGTGCCAAGGATGAGGCCTGGGTCAAGTTCAAGACCACCGTCAGCGGCGGCACCACTACCGGCGATACGGGTCTGGCTATGGATGTGACGGTCACTGTCACCAACTCCTATCTGAATTCCCGCGCAAACGCAAGTATCTTCAGTGCTCAGGTTGGCTCCTATAAGCAAGGCGATAAATTGCGCATCATCAACACCGCAAATGCAGACGGTTTCCTCTGGGGCCAGGTTGCCAAGAGCGAAACGGACAACACTCCTGTGTGTTGGGTTGCACTGATGTACACCAACTATGAGTCCGTCAAGAATCAGAGCGGCCCGGATAATTCCAAGGTTGTGGCGAAAGCTACCATTCGGGTCAACGGCTATGTCAATGTCCGCAGCGATGCCGGCACCGACAAGCAGATCGTGGGTGCACTGCCCAACGGTACTCAGGTTGACCTGTACGAGACCAAGTATGTAAACGGCATCCGTTGGGGCCGCTGCAAGACCGGCTGGTTCTGCCTGACTTACGCAGAAGTTTCCAACCTGTCTGACGAAGGCACTTCCAATGATCTGGGTCTGACCTCTTACGCTTTCACTGGTAAGATGATGGGCAAGTACATTTACGCAACGCCGCAGGCCACAGAAGATAGAGTAGAAGTGGCTGTAGGTACCGCGGTGACGGTTACCAATCTGACCTTGGGAACCGACGGAAACACTTGGGGCAAGACCTCCAAGGGTTGGGTCTGCCTGTCCAATGCGGAAGGCGCTCCCATGGATGTGAAGCTGGACATCGCCAAGTATGTTACCACAGCAAATACTGTAACGATCCGTAAGAGTCCTTCCACCGATGCAACACGTGTAAGCACTCTGAGCAAGGGCGTTGAATTTAACGTGAACGATACCCACCAGATCGTGGTGGTTGGTGAGACCATCTGGGGCTACGCTGAGAAGATTAACGTGGCAGGCGTAACCGAGGGCTGGGTAAACCTGGCAAGCAAGTATGTATCCCGTAACGGCATTCCTTCCCTGGATGAGGACGGCGAAGAGGCAAAGCCCTCTCCCACTGGAAAGATTGCAACCATTATCAATACCGATTCCGTGAATGTGCGCGATACCGGCGCTACCTACGGTAAACTGATCGGCAAGCTGAGCCGCGGCTCCACCTACAATGTCCTGCGTGAGAATAACGGCTGGTATGAACTGGATGTGGATGTGGACAACAATCCCAAGACCGGCAGCTGGGTTTATAGTGAATACCTGGATGTCCGGGAAGGCAGCACCTCCGGCAGCGGCAGCAGCAACTCCGGTAATTCCGGCAATTCCGGCAGCTCCGGCAGCACTACTGTGGAAACCGGCACCGGCATTGTCGCCAATACTTACACAGGTGTGAATATCCGTACCGGCCCCAGCACTGGTTATGCGCTGGTTGGTAAGTATCTGCCCGGTACCAAGGTGGAGATCACCGAGGTCAAGACCGGCGGTGCCAGCAAGTGGGGCAAGACCGAAAAGGGTTGGGTCTGCATGGACTATATCACCATGGTGTCCAACTATCCCATCGAAGGCGGCGGCTCTGGCTCTTCCGGCAGTACCGGCGGTAGCTCCAGCACCACTACCGAAAGCGCTATCTACACTGGCGTTACGAAGCAGGAAGTCAACATCCGTAAGGAGCCGGATCTCAATGCAGAGATTGTTCGTACGGTCCCTGCTGAGTCTCCTGTGACTATTCACGAGATTGTGACGGTTACCGAAAAGAGTGATCCCACTTCCAGCGACAACTCCTCCAGTTCCGTGACAACGGTTACCAAGTACTGGGCTCGTGTCAATGATGGTTATATTTATAACCCTGGTGATCATTTGAATCTGGATACTCTGGATGAGAAGACTTACACTGTAACGGAAAACGATACTTTGAACGTCCGTGACAAGGCGGGCACAGACGGAACCAAGGTTCTGTTTAAGCTGAACAAGGGCGACCAGGTCACTGTCACCAAGCTGCAGGTTGTATTGGGTAATGTTTGGGGCTTTGTTGAGTGCAACCAGGGTACCGGCTGGATCAGCCTGCGTTACACCACTCCCGGTGCTGTGACCATCCCCCAGGAGAAGCCCACCACTCCCACCAATCCTACCACACCTCCCATTGGTGACACTGGCAACACCGGTGGCGGCGGATTCGTGAATAACAGCGGCGGTTACCGCTACACCGGCAAGGTTATCAATACCAATGAACTGAACGTTCGCTCTACCGCTTCCACCAACAGCAGCAAGACAACCACGCTCAAGAGCGGCGCAAGCTTGGTGATCTATGAAACCACCACTGCTGAGAATATGGCCTGGGGCCGCTGCGATGCAGGCTGGGTGTACCTGTACTACGTTGACCTGACTCCCTGCGTTGAAGGCGCTGTGGATGCCCGGGTTGTGTATCAGGATAACACCATTATCTACAAGGATATGAATCGCACGGAGACGGTCGGCACTTATGCAAGAATGTCTGTTGTGGACATTTACGAGATCGTCGGCGAGATGGCCCGTACGGATAAGGGCTGGGTCAGCACCAAAGATCTGCTGTAAGCAGCTACCAATACCCCCGCAGGAAACTGCGGGGGTGTTTTTCTGCAAATACAAAAATTCCCGACCCTGACAGGGCCGGGAATTTTGCTGTACGGAATGTGTCAGCGCTGCTTAACGCTGAAGCGGGATATGAACTTGGTGGACAGGGTGGTGCGAAGCAGGCCAATGGAGCTGGTTTTGTGGGGGATTTCTCCCCGGACAATTCGGCGGTGCAGATGCTCCACGGCGACAATGCCCAATTCGTTCTTGAAGGAGTGCACGGTGGACAGAGGCGGGTCCAGCATCTCGCAAACGGGAATGTCATCAAAACCAACCACGGAAACATCCCCGGGAACCTGATAACCGTGCTTTTTCAGCACCCGGATAACCGCAGCGGCCAGGATGTCATTTTCTGCAAAAATGGCGTCGGGCAAAGACGGATGCCCTTTGATCCAGGCATCGAAATCCTGGAAAGCACCTTCCGAGGAAACGTCCACATCCACCAGAACGTCCAGGGAAAGCCCGGCACGGTCCAGGGCGGCCTGGACACCTTTCTGCCGATCCATCAGGTTGCGGATGCGCTGTTTGGCCCGGACATAGCCGATGTGGCGGTGGCCGGTTTGGATCAGATATTCCGTAGCGGACTTGGCACCGCCGAAACTGTCGTTTCCGACACAGTCCACCCGATTGTCCAGAAGGAAGCTGTCCACAACCACGATGGGGGTGTTGTCCATGGATTCAAACAGCTGCTCGATTTCCGGCAGGCGATCCTCTACAATGTCCGTACCCAGGAAGATAATGCCGGCAGCGTTACGGAAGATCTCCAGGGTCTGACGGTTGTACATATCTCCGGCATTGAGATAACGTACCTGGGTGTTATATCCCAGTTCCGTGGCCCGGGATTCCACTCCTTGCAGTACAAAGGAGGAAAAGGAGGTGTGTTCGGCGATGCTGACAATTTCGCCGGCATAACGGACGAAGCAGATGGTTTTGCTGGACTGGTGAGCGGGTGCAGTTTCCGCCCGGACATATCCCATCTGCATGGCAGTTTCCAGAACCAGACTGCGGGTAGATTCGCTGACGCCTGGCTTGCCGTTCAGGGCCAGGGAAACAGCGGAGGGGGAAATTCCCAACTTTGCGGCAATATCTTTTGCGGTAATTCCTGCCATTGCACATACCTCTTTCAGACTTTTCTTTCATTATACTGTACTGGATGTTTAATTGCAACTTGAATTTAGCTGAGACTAAAATATTTATATAAATATTGATTTCTTGATATAAGAACAAGCCTGTGGAAGTTTGGGATATATGCACAATTGCAAATATAGAATATGAAAGAAATAGACAAATAAAGCAACAAAAGGTAATTATGAGTTGACAAAAATTAAATAATTTAGTAGAATTTACTCAAGAAATGCGTGCCTGCGTTGGGTAGCTGCAGGAAGGTGCATGTGCTGCTTGGGGCAGTTATCCCCAAGGACCATAACCACCGCCAAAAACAGTTTTCAGATAGGAGTGTATATATGTACTATATTGGTATCGATCTGGGAACTTCTGCCGTAAAGCTGCTGCTGGTGGCGGAGGACGGACAGATCTGCAACAGCGTGACCAAGGAATATCCCCTGGAATTTCCCCAGCCTGGCTGGAGCCAGCAGAACCCCGAGGATTGGCGCAAGGCAGTGCTGGAGGGAATCCCCCAGCTGCTGGAAGGCTTCGACGGAAGCCAGGTGGCGGGAATCGGCTGCGGCGGTCAGATGCACGGATTGGTGGTACTGGATGATCAGGATCAGGTGATCCGGCCCGCCATTTTGTGGAACGATGGCCGTACCGCCAAGCAGGTGGATTACCTGAATGAACAGATTGGGCGGCAGACCCTGTCTCAGCTTACGGCGAATATCGCCTTCGCTGGATTTACCGCACCGAAGATTCTTTGGATGCGGGAAAATGAGCTGGAGAACTTTGCCCGGATTGCGAAAATCATGCTGCCCAAGGACTACATCAACTATGTTCTCACCGGCGTTCACAGCTGTGATTATTCCGATGCTTCCGGCATGCTGCTGCTGGATGTGCAGAACAAGTGCTGGAGCCAGCGGATGCTGGAAATCTGCGGCATTACCCAGGAGCAGATGCCTCAGCTGTTTGAAAGCTACCAGTGTATCGGGACCGTTACGCCGGAAATGGCCCGGCAGCTGGGTATCCCTCAGACGACGAAGGTGGTGGCCGGCGCCGGAGACAATGCGGCTGCGGCGGTCGGAACCGGCGTGGTGGGAAATGGAGGATGCAATATCTCCCTGGGTACTTCGGGAACCATTTTCATCTCCTCGGATACCTTCGGCGTGGACCCCAACAATGCCCTGCACGCCTTTGCTCATGCTGACGGCGGCTGGCACCTGATGGGATGTATGCTTTCGGCAGCTTCCTGCAACAAGTGGCTGTGTGATGAGATCCTGAAAACCACGGATTATGCCAAGGAGCAGCAGGACATCACCCCGGAGAAGCTGGGAGAAAACCATGTGTTTTTCCTGCCCTATCTGATGGGCGAACGCAGCCCCATCAACGACACCAACGCCCGGGGAACCTTTATCGGCATGACCATGGACACCACCCGGGCTGACCTGGTACAGGCGGTTCTGGAAGGCGTGGCCTTTGCCATCCGGGATTCCTTTGAGGTGGCCCGGTCTTTGGGAATTGCCATTCCCACCACGAAAATCTGCGGCGGCGGCAGCAAATCCCCCCTGTGGAAGACCATTTTTGCCAATGTTCTGGGCATCCCTCTGGAGATTGTGAAAACGGAGCAGGGCCCGGGATACGGCGGCGCCATGCTGGCAATGGTGGGCTGCGGGCAGTTTGAAAGTGTTCAGGCAGCAGCGGATGCGCTGGTCAGCGTGGCTTCCACGGTAGAACCGGACCCCGCCCTCACCGCCGCTTATGAAAAACGGTATCAGCAATTCCGGAGGATTTATCCTGCTGTAAAGCAGCTGTTCCCGGAAATCCAGTAAGGAGGAAATTCTGTGAAGATCTATTCGGTTTACGATGCAGAATTCAAAGATTACGGTCAGGTAATCACCGGCTATGACACAGAGGAACTGAAGAAAACCCTGGACGCAGCCACCCCGCTGCCGGAGGGGGTTGACTATGTGCCCGAGCAGCCGGAGCTGCAGAATCTACCCATCACAGCGGAGATTCGGGATCGGTTCTATGGTGGCATGCCGGTCCAGATGGGCTGGTGCAACGGTCACAATACCAAGCTCAACTGCCTGGAGTACCATCGTGACAGCGAGGTAAACTTCGGCACGGAGGACTTTATCCTCCTGCTGGGCAAGCAGGGGGAGATTGAAGCGGACGAATTGTTCGACACCAAGAATACCAAGGCATTTTTGGTCCCCGCCGGTGTACTGGTGGAAGTCTTTGCCACATCCCTTCACTACGCACCCTGCAGCGCCAAGAAGGGTCAGGGCTTCAAGGTTCTGGTCGCACTTCCCAAGGGCACCAATACCGAAAAGCCTCACTTCACCCCGAAAAACCGGGAGGATACCCTGATGACTGCCCGTAACAAATGGCTCCTGGCCCATGCGGATTCCTCGGAGGCAAAGGCCGATGCGGTTGTGGGACTGAAGGGCATTAACCTGGATATTGCAGAAGATATCTGAATTTGTTATATATTAAGAAAGGATTTTTGTTATGCTGGGTAGTAATATTCCTGTTGTCAAACTGGGCATCATTGCCGTATCCCGTGACTGCTTCCCCATTGCGCTGTCTGAAAAGCGCAGAAGCAACATTGTGCTCTCTTACCGTGGGGAGTCCCTCTATGAGTGCCCTGTCACCGTGGAGAATGAAAACGACATGCTCAAGGCTGTGGAAGATGTAACCAAGGCCGGCTGCAACGCACTGGTGGTTTTCCTGGGCAACTTCGGTCCGGAGACTCCCGAAACCCTGATTGCCAAGTATTTTGACGGCCCCTGCATGTTTGTGGCAGCTGCTGAAGGTGACGGCGACCTGATTGACGGCCGTGGTGACGCTTACTGCGGTATGCTCAACTGCTCCTACAACCTGGGTATGCGCAAGCTGAAGGGCTACATTCCCGAATATCCCGTTGGTACGGCCAGCGAGATTGCGGACATGGTTGCACAGTTTGTGCCCATTGCCCGTGCGGTTATCGGTGTCCGGAACCTGAAGATCATCACCTTCGGTCCCCGGCCTCAGGACTTCTTTGCCTGCAACGCCCCCATCAAGGGCCTTTACGAGCTGGGTGTGGAGATTGAGGAAAACTCTGAGCTGGACCTGCTGGTTGCCTACAAGGCCCACGAGAACGATCCCCGGATTCCCGAGGTCTGCGCCGACATGGCAAAGGAGATGGGCGAAGGTAAGTATTACGCTGACCTCAATGCCCGTATGGCACAGTTTGAGCTGACCCTGCTGGACTGGGCAGAGCAGCACAAGGGTGCCCGGAAGTACGTTGCCTTTGCTGACAAGTGCTGGCCCGCTTTCCCCAGCCAGTTCGGCTTTGAGCCCTGCTATGTCAACTCCCGCCTGGTGACCCGTGGTATTCCTGTAGCCTGTGAGGTTGACGTTTACGGCGCACTGAGCGAGTACATCGGCATGTGTGTCTCCGGTGACACCGTTACCCTGCTGGATATCAACAACTCCGTTCCTGCTTCCATGTTTGAAGAGGACATCAAAGGCCGTTACCAGAAGTATGTCCATACCGACACCTTCATGGGCTTCCACTGCGGCAACACTCCCTCCTGCAAGATGTGTCCCGACCGGGCGGTTAAGTATCAGCTGATTCAGCACCGTGTTCTGGAGCCTGCAGGCAGCGAGCCGGATATCTCCCGCGGTACTCTGGAAGGCGATATCGCCGCCAGCGACATCACATTCTACCGCCTCCAGTGCGACAGCAACGGTGACCTCCGGGCTTACATTGCCCAGGGCGAGGTGCTGGATGTTGCCACCAAGTCCTTCGGCGGCATCGGCGTCTTTGCCATCCCGGAAATGGGCCGCTTCTATCGCCATGTCCTCATCCAGAAGGGCTATCCCCACCACGGCGCAGTGGCCTTCTCCCATGTGGGCAAGTACCTGTTTGAGGTGTTCAAGTTCCTGGGTGTAGCAGATATTGCCTACAATCAGCCCAAGAACCTGCCTTATCCCACGGAGAACCCCTTCTGCTAAGGGTTATCCGAGCACCAATGAGCAAACAAAAGCGCAGAGAGATAGAAATCTCTCTGCGCTTTTATTAGCCTCCAAAAGGGAAAACTGTTTGCAGGCGTATACCCGTTTCTTGCCGTGCTGCTGTTACAGCGATGCCAGGAATCTGCGCAATTCTTTCCGGTTTTTCAGCACAATAGATTGGGCGTGCTTTGCCTTGGCAATCCACAGATAGTTCTGAACCCGGTTCTCTCGGTTGAAATTCCAGATCCACCGGACAAAAGACCAATCAAATCGTTCCGGACAGCCTGCGCTCATATCCGGGCGAACCTTTCCGTAGCTTCCCAACACCCGCTGACACATTCCCCACAGGCAGGTCCAGCGGCTGAAATCCAGATACACGATGGTATCGCAGCGAGATAGCCGCTGTTCAATGGTACGGCTATAGTTGCCGTCGATAATCCAGCGCTCCTGCTTCAGGGCTTTAGCCAACTGAGCATCAAATTCCTCCAGCGTGACATTGTGCCATCCTTCCCGCCACCAAAGCTGATCCAGATGCACAACCGGCAGATGTAGTTTTTTCCCCATAGCTCGGGCAAGGGTGGATTTTCCACTGCAGGAGCACCCGATGATGAGAATCCGATCCATGTTCGCCTCCTATACGCAAAAACAGGTCTGGTACCAGACCCGTTTTTGATTTCGTTATTCTTAGTAAGCTACGCCCCAGTAGATCATCTTGCTGGCGGGCTTGCCGCAGCAGGCGCAGGTATCGCCCAGATGCTCCTGAGCAAAGGGGATGCAGCGAGACGACATGCCGGCTACTTCCTTCATCTTCAGCTCGCATTCCAGATCGCCGCACCACATGGTCTTGACGAAGCCGCCGTTGGTTTCCTGCAGCTGCTTGGCCTCTTCCAGGGAGTGGGCTTCGTAGATGTGCTCTTCCAGGTTTTTCTTGGCCCGGTCGTACATGCCCTGGTGCACCAGCTCCAGCTGCTGGGCAACGGCGCTTTCCAGCTCCTCCAGCTTGACCACGGTCTTGACACCGTCGTTGCGGCGAACCAGTACGCACTGACCATTCTCCAGATCCCGGGGGCCGCACTCCACACGCAGGGGCACACCCTTCATCTCGTACTCAGCGCACTTCCAGCCCATGGAGTTGTCGGAGTCGTCCATCTTGACCCGGTAGCCGGCAGCAATCAGGCGGCTTTTCAGGTTTTCGGCACCTTCCAGAACGCCGGGCTTGTGCTGGGCAACGGGCAGCACCACCACCTGGATGGGAGCGACCTTGGGCGGCAGCACCAAGCCGTTGTTATCGCCGTGGGTCATGATAATGCCGCCGATGAGCCGGGTGGACACGCCCCAGGAAGTCTGGTGGGGATTGACCCGCTGGTTGTTCTTATCGGTAAAGGTGATGTCAAAAGCCTTGGCAAAGCCGTCGCCAAAGTAGTGGGAGGTACCGGCCTGCAGAGCCTTGCGGTCGTGCATCATGCACTCGATGGTGTAGGTAGCTTCGGCACCGTTGAACTTCTCCTTGTCGGTCTTCTGGCCCCGAGTGACCGGCATGGCCAGCACGTTCTCACAGAAGTCGGCGTAGATGTTCAGCATCTGCTCGGTGAAAGCCTTGGCTTCCTCGGCAGTGGCGTGCATGGTGTGGCCTTCCTGCCACAAAAATTCCCGGTGACGCAGGAAAGGACGGGAGGTCTTTTCCCAGCGCAGCACGCTGCACCACTGGTTGTACTTCATGGGCAGATCCCGGTGGGACTGAATCACCTGGGCGAAATGCTCGCAGAACAGGGTTTCAGAGGTGGGACGGATGCAGTAGCGCTCTTCCAGCTTCTCGCTGCCGCCCATGGTAACCCAGGCGCACTCCGGAGCGAAGCCTTCCACATGGTCCTTTTCCTTTTGCAGAAGGCTTTCGGGAATCAGCATGGGCATGTAGACATTCTCCACGCCCACCTTCTTGAACTCCTTGTCCATGATGTTCTGGATATTCTCCCAGATGGCGTAGCCATAGGGACGGTAAACAAACACGCCCTTGATGGAAGAGTAGTCAATCAGCTGGGCTTTTTTGCACACGTCGGTAAACCATTGGGCAAAGTCTACCTCCATGTCGGTGATTTGCTCGACCTTCTTTTCTTTTGCCATTTTATTTCATCCTCTCAGGTTTTTTGAAAATTTCGTGAGGAATATTGTAGCACAGGTTTACAAAAACTGCAAGAAGTGTTGCCGGAAAAACTGCAACTTTTACGCTTTTGGAAATTTCCTGCCGACATAGCGGGATTTCTTTTGGCAAAACCGTTGTCATCGGGGCGGAAATTTGGTATACTGCTGAGAGAATACTTGAAACGGAGCTGTATTCATGAAATCCATCCGAGAAATTTATAAAATCGGCAAGGGTCCCTCTTCTTCTCACACCATGGGTCCGGAGCGGGCTGCCAAGGAATTTTTGCAGCGATACCCCCAGGCTACGTCCTTCCAGGTGACCTTGTACGGTTCCCTGAGCAAAACCGGAGTCGGACACGGTACCGACCGGGTGCTGCTGGATACCCTGGGCCGGGAGCGGACGAAGGTTGTGTTTTCCAACCAAACCTGGGAGGGAATGCACCCTAACACTCTGGACTTTTCCGCCTTTCACCAGGACATCGAAATCGGCAGCCTGCGGGTGGAGTCCATCGGCGGCGGAGATATCCGGATTCCCGGGGAAACCGGCCAGGGCCCGTCGGAAGAGGTGTATGTGGAACATTCCTTTGCGGAAATTGCCTATTTCTGCAAGTGGCGCTATATCCACACCCTGAGCGAGTATGTGGAATTGAACGAAGGGTCGGGAATCTGGGATTTCCTGATGGAAGTCTGGCAGGTGATGAAAAACTCCATTGACGAAGGATTGTCCAAAACCGGCGTTCTGCCCGGAGGGCTGAATGTCCAGCGGAAGGCCAAGTATCTGATGGAACAATCCGCTGGGGACGACAAACCGGCGCTGAAGGAATTTCAGATGATCGCCGCCTATGCCTATGCGGTGGCGGAGCAGAATGCGGACAACGGTACCGTGGTTACCGCGCCCACCTGCGGCGCCTGCGGCGTTCTGCCGGCGGTGCTGAAATATGCCCAGGTCACCCAGGGCTTTACCGATCAGGAAATCTGTCGGGGACTGGCCACTGCGGGCATCATCGGCAACCTGACCAAGACCAACGCATCCATCTCCGGCGCCGAGTGCGGCTGCCAGGCGGAAATCGGCACCGCCTGCTCCATGGCTGCCGCCGCACTTGCGGAGCTGTATCATCAGCAGCTGGATCAGGTGGAGTACGCAGCAGAAGTGGCTATGGAGCATCATCTGGGTCTGACTTGTGATCCCATCTGCGGACTGGTGCAGATTCCCTGCATCGAGCGCAATGCGGTGGCGGCGGTTCGGGCAATGAATGCCTGCAACCTCAGCTATTTCCTCACCGGCTCCCGGAATATCAGCTATGATATGGTCTGTCGGGCCATGAAGGAAACCGGCATCAACCTGGATCACCGCTTCCGGGAAACCAGCGAAGGCGGTCTTGCCAAGCTTTACAACCGAAAGCGCAATCAGCTTATGTAATCATAAAGTGCCTTCACCGGAATCGGCGAAGGCACTTGAGACTGTCGAAAAAACCCTTCGGGCTTTTCCGACAAACTCTGGCAGTCTGCTGCGCGCATAATTTGTCCCCCCATTGGGGGACAAATTCCACACTTGCAGCCTGAGAAGTGTTATCTGCCAGGTACACGCCCTGGCAGATAACGATTTTGACTTTATTTGCTGCTACCGCAGCAAACTCTGCGAGGCTTTTTTGGTATGATGAAGTGCCTTCACCGGTAAGGGTGAAGGCACTTGTTTTTGTTTGTACGAGGTCAGATCACTGCGGCAGTCAGCAGCAGAATCACCAGACCTGCCACATTTGCCAGCAGGAACACTCCTAAAAATTTCCCAGCCTGGGCCTGAGGAGAACGCAGGTACAGCTTCAGGGTAATCAGGCTGGCCAGGGATGCGATGGGGGTGCCCAGACCGCCGATGTTCACGCCTTCCAGCAGGGGCTTCCACTGGTCAGTAAAGCTGGAGAGCAAAACTGCGGCGGGAACGTTGCTGATAATCTGGCTGGTAGCAACGGATGTGAGCAGGGTGCTGCGGGAGAGCAGCTGCCCCAGGAAGGTGCGAACCACTTCCACACGGGCCAGATTTCCGGATACAATGAAGAAGCAAACAAAGGTGGCCAGCAGGGCAAAGTCCAGTTCTTTCAGCAGCTCCCGGTTCAGCCAGGCTACACACACCAGCACCACCACCGTGGTCAGACCGTAGGGGACCAGCCGGAAAACCGTCAGCAGGCACAGGATAAACAGAAGTACATAGGCCCCCAGTCGCCCCCGGCTGCTTAAAGTTTCCGGCTTCAGGCCTAGCTGAGGCAGGCTGCCGGGAAGAACGGGCAGCGCCCCGGCGGCAAGGCAAAATAGACTGACTGCACTCAGCGGCAGCATCACGGCAAAAAAATCTCCCGCCGACAGCTGGTAGGCAGCGTAAAGGAACAAATTCTGGGGATTGCCCACAGGCGTTGCCATACTGCCCAGATTGGCAGCGATGGTCTGCAGCACCAGCATGGGAATGACCGCTTTTTTGCAGCCCAGCTGCTGCAAAAGCCCCAGGGAAAAGGGGACGAAAATCAGCAGGGCCACATCATTGGTCACCACCATGGAAGCAAAAAAGGGCAGCAGTACCATGGTTACGCCCAGAACCCGGCCACTGTGAATTTTCCGCAGCAGCTGGTAGGTGATGTAGCGGAAAACGCCTACTGCCTGAAATCCTGCTACCACCGCCATCAGGCATAGCAGCAGACACAGCACCCGAAAATCGATGTATCCCAGATAAGCCCCATCCGGGGGAACCAAAAACATGGTTGCCACCGCACACAGGGCGGCAATACAGAGCACCATTTCTTTCTGAAAGAATGTGCGTACACGCGTAAGCATTTCAGCGCCTCCAAATTCACAAAATCCGCCTTGTACGATACCACAATTTTCTCCCGTTTTCAACCAGAAAAGGGAAATTCCGGGGGATTTCTTTTCGCTGCTGGATGTTCACTGCCTGGTGAGAAGTGAACAGACAAAAAAGGGAGGAAGCGCGTTTGCGCTTCCTCCCGGGGAGATTTCTTACACAATGCCCTGGGCGTTCATGGCGTCCACGACCTTCAGGAAACCGGCGATGTTGGCACCGGCAACATAGTTGCCTTCCATGCCGTAAGCCTTGGCGGCATCGTCCAGATTGTGGAAGATGTTCACCATAATGTCCTTCAGCTTGGCATCCACTTCCTCAAAGGTCCAGCTCAGACGCTGGGAGTTCTGGCTCATTTCCAGGGCGGAGGTGGCTACGCCGCCGGCGTTGGCAGCCTTGCCGGGGCAGAACAGAACGCCATTCTCCTGCAGATAAGCGGTGGCGTCCAGAGAAGTGGGCATGTTGGCACCTTCTGCCACGGCGAAGCAGCCGTTGGCAACCAGCATCTTGGCGTCATCCAGCAGCAGCTCGTTCTGGGTGGCGCAGGGCAGAGCCACGTCGCACTTGACGCTCCACACGCCCTTACCCTCGTGATAGACGGCGTTGGGACGAGCCTTGGCGTACTCGGTCAGGCGGGCACGCTTGACCTGCTTGACATCGATGAGGGTAGCCACATCGATTCCGTCAGGATCGTAGATCCAGCCGGTGGAGTCGGAGCAGGTGACCGGCTTGGCACCCAGCTGCCAGGCCTTCTCAATGGCGTAGGTTGCCACGTTGCCGGCGCCGGAAACCACAACGGTCTTGCCTTCCAGAGACTTACCGTTGCACTTGAGCATCTCGTCGGTCAGGTACAGCAGACCGTAGCCGGTAGCCTGGGTTCTGGCCAGGGAGCCGCCGTAGGTCAGGCCCTTACCGGTGAGCACGCCTTCGTACAGATCCCGGATGCGCTTGTACTGGCCGAACAGGTAGCCGATTTCCCGGCCGCCTACGCCGATGTCACCGGCGGGCACGTCGGTATCGGCGCCGATGTACTTGTACAGCTCGGTCATGAAGCTCTGGCAGAACGCCATCACTTCCCGGTCGGACTTGCCCTTGGGGTCAAAGTCAGAGCCGCCTTTGCCGCCGCCGATGGGCAGACCGGTGAGGGAGTTTTTGAACACCTGCTCGAAGCCCAGGAACTTGATCACGCTCAGGTTCACGCTGGGATGGAACCGCAGACCGCCCTTGTAGGGGCCGATGGCGCTGTTGAACTGCACACGGTAGCCGTTGTTTACCTGAACCTGACCTTTGTCGTCCACCCAGGGCACCCGGAAGAGGATGGCCCGCTCGGGGGTGGTCAGCCGCTCCAACAAAGCGTTGCGGCGGTAGGTATCTTCATTCTTCTCAATTACGGTGCGCAGGGACTCCAGAACCTCATAAACGGCCTGGTTAAATTCGGGCTGATCCGGGTTTTGCTGTTTGACCCGGGCCAGGGTTTCATCTACATAACTCATGAACAAACGTCCTCCCTCGAAAGAATTGGATGCTCCACATTGTAGCAGAATTGGACGGAGAATACAAGAGGTTTTTGCAACTTTTTTGGAGGGCGGTTGCATAAAAGGAGAAAAAGCGCCGATTTTCACAACCGGCGCTTTTTAAACGAAAGAATTATTGTGCAAAATTTCATCGCACCCGGGGAAGCAGGGTGCCCCGGATAACGCTCAGAAGGGCATCCAGATCCTGCTGGGTACTATAGCGGCTCAGGGAGATCCGGAAAGAGCCGTCCATGACCTCAGGGGGCAGGTGCATAGCAGTGAGCACATGACTGCGATGCCCCTTGGCACAGGCGCTTCCGGCGCTGACGCAGATGCCTGCATCCTGAAGCAGGTTGATGGAATTCTGGGTGGGAAGGCCGGGGATGGACAGGGACAAAATGTGGGGCGCTTCGTGGGCGCCGTTGATTCTGACCCCCTCCAGGGAGGACACTTGCTCCACAAATGCTGCCAGCAGTTCCTGCTCCCGGCGAGTATCTTCCTTCCAGGTGGCAGCGCCAGCAGCGGCGGCAGCGGCAAAGCCCAAAATGGTGGGCATGGCTTCGGTTCCGCTGCGAAGACCGTTTTCCTGTCCGCCGCCCAGAATCAGCGGGGGGAAAGATTTCAGCCGGGGAGAAAGGTACAGGGCGCCGGCACCCTTGGGGCCGTGGATTTTGTGGGAGGATACGGAAATCAAATCCGCCCCCAGGGTTTTGGCGCTGAAAGGAACCTTCAAGAATCCCTGTACCGCATCGGTGTGGAAAATGGCTTCCGGGCAGACCTTGTGGGTCAGCTTCGCCATGGCGCTGATGGGCATCACGGAACCGACCTCATTGTTGACCATCATAATGGATACCAGAATGGTATCTTTGCGCAGGGCGGCTTTCAGATCTTCCAGGGTGATGCGGCCCAGAGAGTCCGGCTGCAAATAGGTTACCTCATAGCTCTGGGCTTCCAGCTCCTTGGCGCAGTTGAGGATGGCATCGTGTTCAATGGCGGTGGTGATGATGTGCTTGCCCCGTTTGCCCAGCTTTTTCACGGTACCGAAAAATGCCCAGTTGTCGGCTTCCGTGCCGCCGGAGGTGAAGAACACCCGATCCGGTTCGGCGCCCATGGCGGCAGCTACCTGATGCCGGGCAATGCGCAGGTTCCGGGCGGATTCCAGGCCAAAGCCATACAGGGCGCTGGGATTGCCCCAGGTTTCGGTGAGGGCCTGGGTCATGGCAGCCACCGCTTCGGCACAGGGCTTGGTGGTGGCGGAGTTGTCTAAATAAATCATGGTTTTCTTCCTTTGTATTAAATATAGAGGCGCAGGTTACTTGCCTACGCAGAAGCGCTCAAAAATCCGGGCGGTGATATCCTCCCGCACAGTAGCGCCGGTGACTTCACCCATGGCCTGCATGGCTTCTTCCACATCGGTGAGCACCGCATCGGGAGTAAGCCCCAGCTGCATGCCCTGCATACAGCGCAGCATGGCTTCATAGGCCCGGCGGCAGGCGTCAAATTGCCGGGCGTTGGTCAGAATGGAGCCGTCACAGGGACTTTCCCCTTCAAACAGGGTATCCACCATATCCGCCAACTGATCCAGCCCCTGTCCGGTTTTGGCGCAGATGGAAATCACGGCCAGGAACGGCAGATCTCCCGGAGCAACCTGAGCGCCCAGGTCGGATTTGTTCACCAGAGCGATGGCGTTCTCACATTCCAGGCACAGATCGATGATATCCTGGTCTTCCTGTGTCAGCGGCTGGGAGCCGTCACAGACGAACAGCACCAAATCCGCATTTTCCACCGCCTCTTTGGAGCGCTGGATGCCCATGGCTTCCACCTGATCCCCGGTTTCCCGAATGCCGGCGGTGTCAATCAGCCGCAGCCGGGTATGGCCCAGCATCACCGTTTCCTCTACTGTGTCCCGGGTGGTGCCGGGAATGTCGGTGACAATCACCCGGTCATATCCTGCCAGGGCATTGAGCAGGCTGGACTTGCCTACGTTGGGCTTGCCTACAATGGCGGCAGCCACACCCTGACGCAGAATCCGTCCCTGGCCGTAGGTTTGCAGCAGCGCATACAGTGCCTTGGCGTTTTTGCGCAGAAGGGCACTGTAATTTTCCAGGGCGAAATCCTCAATATCCTCATCGGGATAGTCCAGCACGGCATGGAAATGGCTGCACAGGTTGGTCAGGTCGTCATAAATGGGGGCCAGCTTCTTTTGCAATATACCGCCTACCTGTCCGGCGGCATTGGCAGCAGCGTCGGCGGTGTCCGCTTCAATCAAATCGATTACCGCTTCCGCCTGGGTCAGATCCAGCTTGCCGTTGAGAAAGGCACGCTTGGTAAATTCTCCCCGGCGGGCAGGTTTGGCACCGGCTAAATACAGCGATTCCAGTGCTGCTGCCAGCACAGCGGGGGAGCCATGGCAGTGAAATTCCACCGTATCTTCTCCGGTATAACTATGGGGACCCCGGCTGACTACGGCCATACACTGATCCACGGTGCGGCCCTGCTTGTCGTGCAGAGCGCCCAGCATCAGTTTCCGGTCGGGAATGTCGGCTAAGGTTTTCCCGGATTGCAGAGAAAATACCCGGTCGCAAACGGCAATGCAGTCATCTCCGGTCAGGCGGACGATGCCAATGGCGCTGACCTGGCTGCCGGTGGAAATTGCGGCGATGGTATGGGACATGGAAAAGACTCCTTTATACTCAGTTTACCCTTCCAGAAAATCCAGCGGATCTCCCGGAGCTGCGATGAAGTGCATCATCATATATGCGCACATCACGGCTACATTTTCTTCTTTGAGAATCCGGCGGCATTCCGCCCGGTCGGCCAGAACCACCTGGATTTCCTCGGAGGCTTCCTGGTGGGCACTGGTGGGAGTGCCGGAGCAGTAGCCGAATACCATGGAGCAGCTTTCGTCGGTCATGCCCACCGTGGTGAAGAAGGGGCGGCTGTAGCTGCCGCTTTCTCTGGGCTGAAAAGACAGACCGGTTTCCTCATACATTTCCCGGATGCCGGCGCTGAGCATATCCTCTCCATCCTCAATCAAACCGGCAGGAAATTCATACACATACCCGCCCAAGGGAAAACGGTACTGGCGAATCAGCACCAGCTTGTCTTTCTCCGGGCCGTAGACACCGTACAGAATCACCCCATCGGGGGCATTTTTGCCGGTGACGGATTTCAGGTGGGCAATGCCCTTAGCCCGGGATGCCATATAATAAGGAGAAATCCGTCCGTCCCGATGCTGCGCTTCCAGCTGGTAGAAATTCAGGTGTGCATTGTCGGTTTTCTTTTCAATACGTCCAATCCGGCTCATGGCGCTCCCTCCAAGATAATCTGGAGGAATTATACCATTTCCGTAATAAAAAAGCAATAACCGGGCATAATTGCCCAGAGGTGAAGGAAATGACAGACGCGCAGATCCGCAAGCAATTTGACGGTGCGGGGGATTTTATTGCCAGAGAATTGGACTGTGGCAATTATACCCTGTATGCTTACGCCATTGACGGCCTGGTTTCCGGAGCAGATATGTCCGAATACATTCTAAAGCCCATCTCCAATAACTTAAAAGGAAATTCCATGGTGCAGCTGTACCGCAATGCACTCCGTGGTGGGATTTACAATAGTGTGGCGGCGGTCTGCGACAGTATGGAAACTGTGGCCATGAAATTGGTCAACGGCTTTTGCGTGGTGCTGTTTCCGGAAGTTGGGGCCATCGCATTCGAAATCAAAACCGGTGTCAGTCGGGGACCGTCCGCTCCGGAAGTGGAAAATACCATCAAAGGCCCAAAGGATGCCTTTGTGGAAACTATCCGCATCAACACCAGCCTTTTGCGCAGACACCTGCGGACGCCGGATCTGCGGCTGTACGCTACCACCGTTGGACGCCGGAGTCTTACCAATGTGGCGGTGATCTGGATTGATGGCATTACCAACCCGGACTTGGTCAGACGGATGAAGCAGCGGCTGGATACCATTGATATTGACGGCATGATCTCTCCGGCTTCTGTAGAAGAGTATATCACCGGCTCCCGGGCCACGGCTTTTCCGCTGCTGCAATATACCGAGCGGCCTGACCGATTCTGCCAGGGACTGCTGGACGGAAGAGTGGGGGTTATGGTGGATGGTCTGCCTCTGGCCTATCTGGCGCCGGCAGACCTGGGGTATCTGATGGAGAGCTCGGAAGACCGGAGTCGGGATTTTCTGACCGCATCCTGCATCCGCTTTCTGCGGTATGCGGCATTGATTATCGGACTGCTGCTGCCGGGAATCTATATTGCCATGGTAAAATTCCATTTGGAGTGGATTCCCCAGGGCCTGTTGAATATTATTATGAACAACAAACAAGGCATACCCTTTACAACTGCGGCAGAGGTGCTGGGGCTGCTGATTGCCTACGAAATGCTGCAGGAGGCGGGTATCCATCTTCCGCAGGCCATCGGACAGTCTGTCTCTACCGTGGGTGGTATTCTGGTGGGTACTGCAGCGGTGGAAGCGGGGCTGCTTTCGCCCATTGTGCTGATCGTGGTCAGTGTGGCAAGTATCTGCGGGTTCGTGCTGCCCAATCGGGACCTGGCGGAAGGAATCCGGGTGTGGCGGTTTGTATTGGGGTGTATTGCCACCTTCTTTGGGATCTGGGGAGTAGCAGCGGGAACGGCAGTCCTGATCTACCATCTGGCAACCCTGAAATGCCTGGGAGTAAGATTCCTGACACCCTATCCCAGCGGCAGAGGATTGCTTCGCAGAAGACTGAAAAACCAGAAGGAAAGAGATCCGAATCTCAATCCTGTGGACAAGAAAAACCAGCAATGAAAAAATGTAAAAAAATTGAAAAAAAGCTATTGACAAATGGGAATCCCAGTGATATACTACGCAGGCTGTCTGGCGAGGGCAACAAACCGAGCGAAAGACAGTCAAGAGCACGACGAAAAAGTTTGAAAGAGTTCGAAAAAAGTTCTTGACAAACTCTAAAAGATGTGCTAAGATATAAAAGTTGCTCGAGCGAGCAACGGCAAGCGAAAAAGTTCGAAGAAATTTGGAAAAACTTGAAAAAAGTTCTTGACAAATGGAACTGAGCGTGCTAAAATAAACAAGCTAACCGCGAGAGCGGACAGCGAGTTCTGTACCTTGTAAATTGAATAACGCAAAGACGAACAAGAAACACCTTGGACAATTTATGGATTGTTTAAGCGTA
>DVGO01000056.1 GCA_018712645.1 Candidatus Faecousia faecavium
TGTTTACCTGCCAATATGCCCCCTCTGAATGGGGCAAGCAGCTTAGCGATGAGGAAGGCTGCTACGGCAAGTTGGACGGAATCCGCCGAAGACTCACCACTGGTTACACGGTCCATATTGAACGGTTGTAAGCAGTCTGTTTAGGCCACGATTACCCCTGGCGGCTGGCCGGAAATTATGTCTTTGGCTGGCCGCCGATTATGGCCCGGAGTGGCCCGGGATTATGGCCCCGCTGGCCGGACAAGATGGCCATATGCACATGCTTCCGGAAACCACACTCATGGCAGCACTTGAAAAGATCATGTCCGCAGACAGTGCAGATCCAGCTGCAATCCTGTCCATCATCCAGCGGGTAGAAATTGGTCCAGAGGAAATTCTCCTCTGGACCATGTGCCACGCCGCCCCAGACGGTATCATAGATACCACCCGGAGCGGCGTGACAAAAATTGATGGTACGCCGAAAGGGACTCGAACCCCCGACCTACTGATTCGTAGTCAGTCACTCTATCCAACTGAGCTATCGGCGCATAGGCACTTCACTCAAGCGCCATATTATAATAACACAACTTTTTCAAAATTGCAAGTACTTTTTTCAAAAATTTTCATTTTTCAGATTTATTTTTTCTCGGCCCGGGGACTCCTTGACAGGATATCCGGTTCTATTGTACAATTATGGCAGCTAGAAAGGGTGAAACAGTCGATTTGATGCAGATTTTAGACAAACTTCCGGCGGCTTTGCTGCCCTGGTATGCAGCCGGACATCGGGATCTTCCCTGGCGCCAAACCCGGCAGCCCTACCGCATTTGGCTCTCGGAGATTATGCTTCAGCAGACCCGGGTGGAAGCCGTGAAGGGGTATTACAGCCGGTTTTTGGAGGCACTTCCCAATGTGGAGGCTTTAGCAGAGTGTCCGGACGAAGTTTTGCACAAGCTCTGGGAAGGACTGGGATATTACAGCCGGGTGCGCAATCTCAAGAAAGCCGCGCAGGTGATTGTCCGGGACTATGGTGGGGTCTTTCCACAGACCTACCAGCAGGTGCTGGCATTGCCGGGAATCGGAGAATACACCGCGGGGGCTGTTTGCTCCATTGCCTTCAATTTGCCCACACCGGCTGTTGACGGAAATGTGCTTCGGGTGTGTTCCCGTTTGCTGGATGATCCTGCCCCCATCGATCTTCCTTCTACAAAGGCACGGATTCGGGAAGGACTGGCAGCTGTTTACCCGGAAAACGCCGGGGATTTTACCCAGGCCCTGATGGAACTGGGCGCCACCCTCTGCGGCCCGAACCGGAAGCCGGAATGCAGCCTCTGCCCCTGCCATAGCTTCTGTCTGGGATATCAGCACAATACAGCTGATAACTTGCCGGTGAAGTCTCCCAAAAAGGAAAAACGCCAGGAAAACCGCACCGTGTTCATCCTCAGCTGTGACGGACGGTATGCCCTGGAAAAGCGGCCCCAGACCGGCTTGCTGGCAGGACTGTGGCAGTTTCCCAATGTATCTGGTCACCTGCCCCTGGAAGCGGCGCTGTCTCAGGTGGAGCAAATGGGCCTGCACCCCAGACAGGTACTGCGGGAAGTATCCCGAAAACATATCTTTACCCACATCCAGTGGGATATGAAAGGGCTTTATCTGGAAGTTTCCGAAACGGCGGGAAATTTTCAGTGGTTTACAGCGGAAGAGATTCGCACACAGGCGGCGCTGCCTACGGCGTTCCGCCAATTCTGGGAGGAGATAGAGAATGTTTGACTTTCATATGCACTCTCGGGTATCCTTTGACGGGCACGACACCGGCAAAGAAATGGCCCTGGCTGCCGCTGCCGCGGGACTGGAGGAAATCTGTTTTACCGACCATGTGGACTATGACCCGCTGGGAAAAATCCCCACCATGGCTTTTGATACCGCAAAGTATAACGAAGAGTATGACAATCTGGAAGTTCCGGGCCTAAAAATCCGCAGGGGTATGGAGTTTGGCCTGACCGAAGAGAATCAGGATCAGCTTTTGCAGGATTTGCAGCGGCGGCCCTTTGATTTTGTGCTGGGCTCCATCCACTTTGTGGACAAGCTGGACGTGTACTTTTCCGGTTACTGGGAAGGAAAAACCATCTGGCAGGCAGAGCGGCGGTATCTGGAAGAAACTCTGGCCTGTGTCCGGGTTCATCAGGACTTTGACGTTCTGGCCCACTTAACCTACATCAGCAAAACCGCCGGACACCCCGCTCCCCGCCCTGTGCCATATGAGGAGCACCGGGAAATCATTGACGAAATCCTGCGAATTTTGGCTTCCAAGGGAAAAGGATTGGAAATGAACACCAGCGGTGTAGACCGCTGCGGCGGCTTTTTGCCCACGGCGGATTACTTCCGGCGCTTCCGGGAGCTGGGCGGCGAAATCGTCACCATCGGCTCCGATGCCCACCGCTGCGACCGGGTGGGACAGTACTCCCGGGAGGCCGCCCAGATTCTGAAGGACATTTTTGGATACGTCTGCACCTTTGAAAATCGTCAGCCAATTTTTCATAAGTAAGAAAGGCAGGGGCTTGGCCCCTGCCTTTCAATGTGTCAAAAAAGCCTCGCAGAGTTTGATGCCGTTGGCGGCAAAAAAAGTTCAAACTGGTTTCAGCCGGGGCACGTACCTGGCAGAAAACACTGCTCAGGCTGCAAGTGTGGAATTTGTCCCCCATCGGGGGACAAATTATGCGTGCAGCAGACTGCCAAAGTTTGTCGGAAAAGCCCGCAGGGGTTTTCCGACAGTCTCAAAGGCAGGGGCCAAGCCCCTGCCTTTGTTGTTTATTGTGCTTGTTTTTCCCGATTCTGGCAGGTAAAGCAAATCACCTGCCGCTTTCTTGCCACATCCCGGAGAATGTCCAGAGCGGCTTTCATCCGGGTATCGTCAAAACGCACCAGTGCGTCATCCAGAACCAGCGGAATTTCCGGTGTCAGCTCCTCCGCCACTGCCAGCCGCAGCGCCAGATACAGCTGGTCGATGGTTCCGTCGCTGCGCCAGAGGCTGTCATGGAGGGTATCCTCCTCCCCGGCGCCGGACTGCAGGCTGAAGTCCTCCCGCATCGTCAGGCTGTGATACCGTCCGCCGGTCATCTGAGACAGCAGCTTCTGGGCACGCTTGGTGATTCTGGGAGCGAACCGACGCTGCAGCTCCGAACGAGCCTGATTCAGTGTCTCCAACGCAATGGTCAGTGCGGTGTAGGTTTCTTCCAGCTGGGAAATCCGCTTGTTCTTCTGCTCCAGCTGGGCTGCAATCTCCCGCTTATCCCCAAGGGTTGCCATCCGTCCCTGGTACTGCCCCAGACGGTTCTGCAGCCGCTGCTGCTCCACAGCACATTCCGTCATCAGCTGGGCAGTTTCCGCCTCAGACTGTGTCAGGTGGTCGGGCTTTGACGGTTTTTCAACCGGTTTGACCATTGCCCGCAGTGTTTCAAAGTGCTTTCGGTTCTGGGCAACTTCCCGGCGTGCGGCATAGTAGCCATCCCACTGGCTTACCGTATCCTGCCAGAAGTCCAGCAAGGCGTCCGGTTCCTGATCGCCGCACAGGGAATCCCGTTTTTTCCGCAGTACCATCATGCGCACTTCCACATCACCGCTGCTTTCCTTGAATCTGCGCAGATCGCTTTCATAGATGACTTGGGCCTGCTCGTACTCGTCCACAGGATCCTCCCAATGTCTGCACTGGGCTGTACCGTACTTGCGTTCTAAGTTTTTTGCCCGCTTTTTGGAAGAGATGGCCTCACCAATTCCCCAAATCAAAGCAATGGCTGCAGCGCCGCCTGCCACGCCCGCAAAGACGTAGGCTGTTAACAGTACCAGCACGCCGGCTGCCAGCAAGCCAAAAATACCGATTCCCATCAGAATACCCGGTGTCTTGGTGGTTTTTGCATCTACAAAAGCCTTTGCATCTGCGTGGGCCATGGCTCTTGCCTCGTCCGGCTCCATACCGGTGAAAGGCTCCGGCATCTGAGGCTCCTGGGGCTGCTGGGGAAGCCTCTGCACCTCGGCCTGCATGGCGTTCCATTCATCCCGGAACAGCCGCAGCTCCCGCAGCTTCTGCTCCGCTTCCTCCCGGGATGCCAGTTTTGCGCAGGCTGCCTCCCGCTGTGTCAGCTCTTGCTCTGTCTGTTCCAGAACATCCCGGGCCTGTGCCACCCGTGCTGCATTTTCCTCCGCAGCCTGGTAGGCCAAAGCCTGCTGATGGTTATACAGCTGCTCCAGCCAAGTCTTGACTTCTTCAATGCGCTGCTTCATTTTTTTGCTCTGGGCCTCCAGAGATTCCATCTCCGTCAGTTTTTCTTCCAGAGCATCCCGCTCCACTTCCGCCTGGGGCAGCAGGCCGGAGCGATTATACCGGCACCGGTTTTTCAGTTCCTTCAGCTGCATCGCCAGCTGGTCGGCAGCGCCGCTTTCATCTCCGGTGGTGACCAGTGCATTGAGCCGCCGGCGCAGGGCTTCATCCTGGGTCACCGGCAGATCTGCCTGGCGGATGAATCCGGCCCGGCGGAACACCGTCTGCTCCACCCCCAGCAGCATCTGGCCGCAGTTTGCCGCTGTCAGTTCTTTCACCGTCAGGCCTGTTGCCGTTTCGTAAGCCCGGAATTCTCCCAGAGGAATCCGCCGCTTGGTGGTCCGTTCAATGGTGATATCCCTGCCCTGCCAGTTCAGGTCAATCCGGCCGGACATGGGACTTCCGGACCAGGGGGTATAGTGGTCCTTGTCGGCCAGGGCGTTTTTTGTGGACTTGGCCCGGGTATCCACACCGTAGAACATGGCAATCAGAAAGGCGCACCAGGTGCTTTTTCCCCACTCATTGGGTGCGGTGATGATATTCAGTCCCGGCTCCAGGGTCAGGCTCTGGTGTTCCAGCTTGCCGAAGGTAGCCGTCATTTTATAGATTCTCATAAGGTAACCTCCCGCCCGTTCAGCAGCTTTCGGGAAATTTCCGCCGCCAGCTGAATTTCCTTGGCGTGCTCCGGATTCAGTTCCTTGGCACTGCGCAGCATATGGAAGTAAACCCCTTCCAAGGTATCTTCCCCGGCATCTGCCCATACGTCCAGGGGCGGTTCGGTCTGATCCAGCAGTTCCAGATTGGGGTATGCAGCGCAAAGGGCCTGGCGGATTTTGGGCAGATCCACCTCACCGCAGCCTGTCAGGGTAATGCGGAAGAAGTCCTGACTTCCGGCACCGGGAAGCACCGCTTCCAACGCTGCCAGAGCATCTGCGCCGATGTCCGTCTGCAGCTGGTAAAAACGCACCGTATCCAAGCTCACCGCCTGGATATCCGGCTCAGTCTCCAGCTTGACAATGCACACACCTTTTTCCCCAGTCTCATCCCAGCCCCGGCCCATAGGGCAGCCCGGCCAGGCGCAGATGCTGTTTCCGCTGCGGAAGGCACCCGCTTTATGAATATGTCCCAGGGCCAGATACATCAGTCCGGACTTTTTCAGCTGAGATGCGGTTATGGGGTTGTACACCGAGGTATTCTGAGTGGGGTCGCCGTGCATCACGCCCAGAAGATACTTTTCTTTCCCCTCGGCGTGGAAGTTTTCCAGCAGGCCGGAGCAATCCATGCTCTGGAAACCCGCACCGTACACTCGACAGTCCAACTCCGGCAATGCCACGCTGTCCATAGCGCCGGTGAAAACATGCACATTGGAAGGCCAGCTCTCCGTAATCCAGGGGCTTCCGGGTGCGCAGAAATCATGGTTGCCCGGCGCAATCATCACGGGAACCGCACATTGCTCCAGCGCCTTTTTCACCAGTTCCACCGTATCCCGGGTGGGCTGACCATCAAACAGGTCGCCCGCCAACAACACCAGATCACAGTTTTCCCGGCGGCACAAGTCCGCAATTTTCCCGGGAATCTTCCGCTGCTCCTGCTTCAAAAGTTCCCGCTGCTGCTCTGAAAAACCAGCAAAGGGAGAATCCAGATGCCAGTCTGCACTGTGTAAAATCTTCAGTCCCATTCGTCTACCCTTTCCGCCTTGCGGCATGTTCCTGTTTCGCAGTCAATGGTAAATAGCACCGCTTCCATTTTGGTAGGGCCCTCTGCCCAGCGGTATCGTTCCGGCAGATCTCCCCGGAATTTGGCAATGGACAAATCCGGCCGAATGCCCAGAACCGAGTCCCGGGGGCCGGTCATGCCCAAATCCGTCACATATCCGGTGCCCTTGGGCAAAACCCGTACATCCGCTGTGGGGACATGGGTGTGGGTGCCCCAAAGAGCACTGACCCGTCCGTCCAGCAGGTATCCCATAGCCAGCTTTTCCGAGGTGGCTTCCGCATGAAGCTCCACCAGAATCACTTTGCAGGAAATTTCCTTGAGAATCCGCTCCACCAGCAGGAAGGGATTGTCCGGCCCATAGTCCATACCGCAGCGCCCGATCAGGTCAATTACCGCTACGGGGCCTGCATGGGTTTCGTAGATTCCCCAGCCCCTGCCGGGAACCTGGGGCGCAAAATTGGCAGGCCGCAGAATCCGGCTGGATTCTTCCATGTAGGGCACAATATCCCGTTTGCTCCAGGTGTGGTTGCCCATGGTAATCACATCGGCTCCCGCATCCAGAATGTCCTCTGCCTGATCCGGGGTCATACCCACCACGGCGGCATTTTCTCCATTGACCACCACAAAATCCGCATGAAGCCTGCGTTTGAGCTGGCGAAGATTCCGGCGCACCCGTTCCATTCCCGGTCCGCCTACCACATCGCCAACAGCCAGAACTTTCATTTCCATTTTTTGCCTCCGCAGACATTTTTATCAATTATATAACACAATATTCTCTTTCGCAAGGGCTATACACGTTTCTTAAGAAAAGCGGCTCCCGGGAAAACCTGCCCGGGAGCCAAACATTATCGTACTGACTTTGCATACTCCGTCGGGGTGATGCCGAACTTCTCCTTGAACTGCCGGGAAAAGTGATGAACCGTGGAATATTGCAGCAGCGCGGCAATTTCCGTAAAGTTCAGGTTATTCTCCCGGATCATCTGCTTGCTCTCCTGCAGCTTGATCCGACGGATATACTCACCGGGGGAAATTTGCAGATTCTTATGAAACAGCGCCGTCAGATAACTGGGGCTGACGTCCACCTGTCTGGCCACCAGCGGCACTGACAATTTTTCCCGGATGTGGGTGCTGATATACTGCTGGGCCTGGCGGATAATCTCATTTTCCGAGTGAACGGCATTGACCGTCTGCAATTTCCCCGCCCGGGGTGCGGCGGACTCCCGCAGCAGCAGAAGCAGCAGCAAATTCAGCTGGGACAGAATAATGTCATTGGAGTAAGCGTCCATCCGCTCCTGCTCCTGAAGCATCCGCTGCAGCAGCAGAACCACATGCTGGGGAGCGGTGAATTTCCGATTCAGCAGTGCGGACAAATCCCCTCCGGTCAAATCAAAGGAAAGCGTCACATACCGGGGGGCCACACCGATATCGGCATACTGCATATGCCACTGATTGGGGCCGTAAATCACCAGGTCTCCCTGCTTCAGCAGCAGGTCCTGTCCGTCAGCCACGGAATGCAGCGCTCCCTGATCCACATAGGTCAGCTCCGCCATGGGGTGGGATTCTCCGGAGAAGAGGAAGCCCTGCTCCTTCTCCTGATAGAAAAAGGTGTAGATGCATTCCACCCGCAGCTGATGATCCACCCGCAACGTATCGGATGCCCGCTTGCCTACCGGCTCCGGGGCATTGGGCGCATACATCAGCACCGAAGCTTCCCCCATAAAGGGGCTGAGGCTGAACAGGACACCATCTTTGATGCACACAGGCTTATCCAAATAATAATGCTGAAAACTATCGGCAGATGTGCCCACCGACAGCACGCTCATGCCGCTGTTGCCCATGAGCCAGGTCTCCCCTTGGGCCTGATAAATTGCAGGTTCTGACTGGGATAAGTTCCAAAGCGTGGCGCTGGCCTTGTCAAAGTTTTTATTGCCTTGGCTGCGCTCCGGCGGTACCGTTCCAAAGCCCTGAAAGGTTACTTGATTCAAATTCCGGATCATGGCGCTTCCCCCAGAAAAAAATAACATACGTCACGTTGGTGACGTATGTTATTATAACGGAAAAAATCGAAAATGGCAAATACTTTATAGACAAAAAGTAAAAAAACCTTTTCAGCGCTGGTATTCAAATTCGATATCGTAAATATCCACAGTATCCCCGTCCTGAATGCCCATTTCCTCCAGACGGGCAAACAGGCCGCACTTTCTCAGCTGCTGGTCGAAGTAATTTCTCGACTCATAGTCATCAAAATTGATGTTCTGCACCAGCCGCTCCAGCCAGGTGCCGGTGACCAGCCAGGTGCTGCCGTAATGCTCCACTTCGAAGGCACTGGGGTCCTTGGGCGGCTCGATGACCTCCACATACTCCGGCTCGTAAATTGTCACAGGAGGCAGCGTGCGCAGCTTCTCCGCCACCACCCGCATCAGGTTCCGGGTGCCCTGGGTGGTACCGGCGCTGATTTCGTACATCTCGCAGCCGGCTGCTTCCACCGCTGCGCGCAACCGCTCCAGATTGTCCGAATCCGGGGGCAGCAGGTCTACCTTATTGGCGGCTACAATCATGGGACGGTTGCTTAAGTCCACACTGTAATTGCCCAGTTCCTGGCAGATGGCGTGGAAATCCTCCACTGGATCCCGTCCTTCACTGCCGGACACATCCACCACATGCACCAGCAGACGGCAGCGGTCAATGTGGCGAAGGAAATCATGTCCCAGTCCGGCGCCTTCCGCAGCGCCTTCAATAATACCGGGGATATCTGCCATGACAAAGGATACGCCTTCATCCACATAGATCACACCCAGGTTGGGAAACAGGGTGGTAAAATGATAGTTGGCGATTTTGGGCCGGGCGTTGGAGGTAACACTCAGCAAAGTGGATTTGCCCACGTTGGGGAAGCCCACCAGGCCCACATCTGCCAGCAGCTTCAGCTCCAGAATGATATCCCGCTCCTGGCCCTTCAGTCCGGCCTTGGCAAACCGGGGAACCTGACGAGTGGGCGTGGCATAGTGGGCATTGCCCCAGCCGCCGCGGCCGCCCCGGGCAATGACGAAATCTTCGCCTGTGGACATGTCCACAATAATCTGGTTGGTTTCGGCATCCCGAACCACCGTGCCTCTGGGAACCTCGATGATGAGATTTTCTCCCCGCTTGCCGGCCATCTTCCGGCCCAGACCGTTGACACCGGCCTGAGCGGCATACTTGCGCTTATACCGGAAATCCAGCAGAGTTGACAGATTGTCGTTTACCCGCAGAATCACACTGCCGCCATGGCCGCCGTCGCCGCCGTCGGGGCCGCCGGAGGCCACATATTTTTCCCGGTGAAAGGCTACGGCACCGTCACCGCCACGGCCGCCAATGACTGTGATCCGTACTTTATCTACAAACACGAACATACCTCCTTGAAAAGAACAGGGTTTCCTACATGCTCACTGCACGGTGCTGGCTTGTTCCAGCGCTCTGCACTCAGCACGAAAAAAGCTGCCGCAGGTAGTGTGCGGCAGCTTTTAGGCTTTATGCGCGATTACTGCTCAGCGTAAACGGAGCACTGACGGCGATCCTTGCCCTTGCGCTCGAACTTGACGGTACCGTCAACCAGAGCGAACAGGGTGTCATCCTTGCCGATGCCAACATTGACACCGGGATGGATGTGGGTGCCTCTCTGGCGAACCAGAATGTTGCCAGCCAGAACAAACTGACCGTCAGCACGCTTGACGCCCAGCCGCTTGGACTCGGAGTCACGGCCGTTCTTGGTGGAACCGCCGCCCTTGTGGTGAGCGAAGAACTGAATACCAATCTTCAGCATGATGTTACACCTCCAAAACTTCGATATAATCAGGATATTCATCCCGCAGGCTGCACAGATACAGCATCATGCCGGCAAGAACTGCCTGGACGCTGTCCTCTTCATCGCAGGAAACGGGGAGGGTCAGGGTAATACGAGCCTGCTCGTCCTTGACCCGAACCTTGGCCTTTGCGCCGCACACATCATTGATGGTGGCTTCGGCCATGGCAACTGCGGCAGAAACGGCGGCGCAGACAATATCACTGCCTGATTCCGCATAGCCGCTGTGACCCGAGACGGAAAATCCGGTAATCCGGTCGTTCTCGGTAAAAAATTCGCATCTTGTCATAAATTACAGAGCGATCTTGGTGATCTCCACCTTGGTGTAAGGCTGACGATGACCGATGTGCTTCTTCTCGTTCTTCTTAGCCTTGTAGCGGATGATGTCGATCTTCTTGCCCTTGCCATTCTTGACAACCTTGGCTTCCACGGCGGCACCAGCCACGACGGGAGCGCCGATCTTGGTGTTCTCACCGTCCAGGACAGCCAGAACCTGATCGAACTTCACGGTGGATTCGGCCTCAGCGTTCAGCTTCTCGATGTACAGGACATCGCCCTCAGCCACGGTGTACTGCTTGCCTCCGGTAACGATAACTGCTTTCATTTGTTTCACCTACTTTATATTGTGTAGTCTCGCTTTTGAGGCGTGGTGTTTTGGCGCACCAACTTAAGCCCCTTCAATGCGGCTCGTCTATTTTAGCATTTGAGGAAGAAAAAGTCAAGGAGTTTTTCGTACTTTTTCTTGCGTTTTCCATGGTTTTTTGCTATACTTGTTGGGCATCCTCCCGCAATGGGCAGATGTATGCGAGAAATGCCGGCGTAGGAGGATTGTTCGTGAAAACAAAGGATTGGATTGCCCTGTTGTCCGTGATTTTATTGGTGTGCGGGCTCTTGAGCATCTGGGTTCTCTCCCCAGGCGAAAGCGCCGATTTTGCCGAAATCCGCTCTCAGGGAACTCTTATCAAAACCGTTAACCTGCATGTAGATCAAACCTTTACGGTGGAAACACCCCAGGGCGGGCAGAATGAGGTCACCGTATCCGGCGGCCGGATTGCGGTAACCAGCGCCAACTGTCCCGATCATCACTGCATGCAGCGAGGATTCTGCAGCGGCGGAACGCCCATTGTATGCCTTCCCAACCAGCTGGTCATCCAATTCACCGGTCAGCAGGAACTGGATGCAGCTGTTGGATAAAAACATCGGAAATTGGAAAAATTGTGCTTGACAAACGCTACCCCATCGTGTATAATGCGTCATGTGCCTGAGCGACGGCATCGAATTATGGACGATTAGCTCAGCTGGTAGAGCATGCGCTTGACGTGCGCAGGGTCAGCGGTTCGAGTCCGTTATCGTCCACCATACATGAAAAATCCGAACTTGTTCCCCGTCGGGGACGGGTTCGGATTTCTTCTCTATATCAAAGATATTACATACTGAGCCTGTGCCCCCGGTTTTGCCTGCCGCAAAACCGGGGGGCTTTGTACATTCGACGAAAGATTCTTCCTTCTGTACAATAGCAGTACCAACCAAAAGGAGGATTGCATATGAAAATTCAGTATATTCGCGTCGGAGACTACTACATCCCAGACCTGACGCTGACGGAAGAATCCTGCCCCATCGGCAAGTGGGGGCGAATGCACCGGGACTATCTGAGAGAGCACAAGCCGATTCAGTACAACTGTCTGCTCCTGTCCGGCAAGCTGTGGTCATACCTTGCAGACCTGAATGAGCAGGCGCAGGACAGACTGGAGCGGATGATCGACCAGATGAAGGTATCTGAGGGAATCACGGAATCGCTGAAAGCCAGCGACCCAATGACATGGGTGCAGCGTATGAACAATATCCGAGCCAGAGCCGAGGCAATTGTCAGGGAGGAGCTGATCTTTGTATGAACATGGAAGAATACTTCCGGGCATTGGAAACCTATGTGGCGTCCCGCAAGCTGAATCTTGGAGACGGCGAATCTATCCTGTCGCTTCTCTATGAAGCTTATGGCGATGCAAACCGCATAGACGATGACCAGGTCAAAGCGGATTTCGCTGAGTTGTATCGTTTGCTGAACGGAATGCCCCTGCGAGAAATGGACTGGATTATCAACCCTGTCTGTGCGCTCTGCCGAGATCATGAACGGAATGGATTTGTGCATGGCGTGCAGGTGGGCATACGGTTGGCACAGGAAATATAGAATGTAGAATAATCAATATACGCAATGCCTCAACCCCGGAAAACGGAGCTGAGGCTTTTGCTATTATCGGAGCGAAGGCTTTTTGCTACGGGGCACCATCGCAATCGAATGGGATTTGTTGCAGTCATATTGCGCAAAAAGTGTTTTTTTAAATTGTACGGACTGCAAGTAATTGTGATAAACACAGCAAATACAAAGCTTTTAATGTTAATCCGATTGACAAATTTATAGAAGAATGGTACAGTGATACCGAAGGTTTACGCAAGGAATCTGTGCAATATTTTGTCCTATGCAAAGATGTTGCTCATCTTATATAAAGGAGAGATACGAATGAAGCGTTCCGAAGTTAACAAGGCTCTTCGTGAGCTGGAAGCCATGTGCAAAAAATACCACTGCTACCTGCCGCCTTTCTGCCACTTTACCCCGGAGGAATGGGAAGCCAAGGGTCACGAGTATGACGAGGTCCGGGACTGCTGCCTGGGCTGGGACATCACCGACTACGGCAAGGGCGACTTTGACAAGATGGGCTTCTCCCTCATTACCATCCGCAATGGCAGCCAGACTATGAAGGACAAGTATCCCAAGGTTTACGCCGAGAAGCTACTGTACCTGAAGGAGGGCCAGTATTCCCCCAACCATTTCCACTGGTATAAAACTGAGGATATCATCAACCGAGGCGGCGGAAACGTGCTGATTCGGGTGTATAACTCCCATCCCGACGAGTCCATTGACTATGAAAGCGACGTGACAGTACATACCGACGGCAGAACCTACACCGTTCCCGCCGGAACCCAGATCCGCCTGACCCCCGGTGAAAGCATTTATATCCAGCAGTACCTCTACCACGACTTCGAGGTGGAGCCGGGCACCGGCGATGTGCTGCTGGGCGAGGTCAGCCAGTGCAATGACGACAGTAACGATAACCGCTTCAATCCTCCCATGGGCCGGTTCCCTGCCATCGAAGAGGACGAAGCGCCTTACCGCCTGCTGTGCACGGAATATCCCGAGGCGAAGGACTGAAAAGGAGGACGAACGATGATTGACGTAGTGGCATTGGGTGAACTGCTTATTGATTTTGCGGCCAAATCCACGGATACCAGCGGCTATCCCACCATGGCTGCAAACCCCGGCGGCGCTCCCGGCAATTTTCTGGCAGCGCTGAACGCCTACGGTAAGAAAACCGCTTTTCTGGGAAAAGTAGGCAACGATGCCTTCGGCCATCTGTTGCTGGGCACCCTGAAGGCTGCGGGCATCGAGACAAAGAGCGTTGTGGTGGACGATTCCGTGTTCACCACCTTAGCCTTCGTGACCTTTGATGAAAACGGCGACCGCTCCTTTTCCTTCGCCCGGAAACCCGGCGCGGACACGCAGCTTACCTGGGAGGAGATTGACAAATCTCTCATTGATGACGCCAGAGTGTTCCATTTCGGCACCCTGAGCCTGACAGACGAACCCGTCCGCACAGCAACCCAAAGGGCCGTTGCCTATGCCAAGGAAAAGGGAAAGCTCATCACCTGTGACCCGAACCTGCGCAAGCCTCTGTGGCCCAGCGAGGATGCGGCACGGGAGCAGATGTTGTGGAGCCTCCGACAGGCGGATGTGGTGAAAATCAGCGATAACGAGGTGGAGTTCCTGTGGAACTGCACCCCGGAGGAGGGCGCGGATAAGCTGCTGAAGGAATTCGGTGTGTCTCTTGCTTTGGTGACCCTGGGCCCCGAGGGCTGTCTGCTGAAGACGGAAAACGCATCCTTCCGGGCTGTCTGTCCCAAGGTTCATCCCATCGACACCACCGGCGCGGGAGACATCTTTGGCGGCAGCGCGCTATCCCGGCTGCTGGAACTGGAGAAACCTATTGATGCCCTGAAAGAAGAAGATCTTGCCTACATTGGCAGCTTTGCTGCCGCCGCTGCCAGCCTGTCCACGGAAGCCTCCGGCGGCATCCCCAGCATCCCGGAAAAGGGTGCGGTTTTGAAGGCTATGTAAGGAAAAACCCGGAGATTCCTCAGAATTTCCGGGTTTCTTCACGCCTTGTGGCGCTGGGATGCGGGGCATCAGGCGAATTGACAAAAGAATCGAGAAACCGTATAATGAGGACAAAAGGGCAGAACAAAGGAAGGTGAGCTTTGGATATGGCGCAGAAACCACGCAACGCAGACTACACAAAAGAATATAACCGCAAAGCGGTCCTGCGCATCCTGCGGCATAACGCCGTGAGCCGGGCAGAGCTGGCCCGGGCCACGGGTCTGACCCGGGCGGCCACCTCCCTGATTGTGGAGGACCTGCGGAATCTGGGAATTGTGACAGAGCTTGCCCCTCAGTCCGTGGGCCGGGGCCGCAGCGCCACACCCCTTGCTCTGCGCCCCGACTGCTATTACGCATTGGCAGTGGATTTGGCCAGAAAGGGCTGCAGTGTGGGCCTGTGTGATATGGCCGGGAATCTGCTTCAGTGCCGAAAGATTCCGGAGCAGGACAATCTGGCCATCATCGCGGAGCTGAAAGCCATACTGGAAACCGTGGAACGGGACAAGGTTCTGGGTATCGGTATCAGCTCCCCTGGCCCGCTGGACTGCGAAAATGGCCGGATTTTGAACCCGCCCCGGTTTGAACGCTGGCACGGGGTGGAAATCAGCCAGCTTCTGTCCGAAGCGCTGGATATGCCTGCCTATCTGGAACACGATGTCTGCGCTTTGGCGCTGCACCAGCTGGAAACGGGGCAAAGCCAGAATTTTATGCTGGTGTTCGTCGACATCGGTATCGGCGCAGCCATTATGTCCGGCGGAAAGAGAAATTCCAAATACTTCACAGGGGAACTGGGCCACACCACCATCCGCTTCGATGGACGGCTCTGCGAGTGCGGGAACCGGGGCTGCCTGGAAACCTACGCCTCCATCCCAGCGCTGCTGGAAGGCTCGGAGTTTTCCAGTTGGGAGAACCTGATTGACAATGTGGATAAAAACCCAGAGGCCAAAAGGCTTCTGGATCAGGAGGCGGTCTATCTTTCTGCCGGTCTGATTAACCTGATAAACCTGATCCCCGTGGATACCATCTATTTGGCTGGAGATATCTGCTACCGTTATGAGCTGCTGGCGCAGCGATTACAGCGGGAGATCAGTGCCAAGGCACTGCATCGGAGCAAGGGTAATATCAAAATCTACCCCTCCAGCCAGGATCCAAACGTGGGCGTTCTCGCGGCGGCGGATGTGGTTTTTTTCAGGTTTTTCACCGTATAGGCATTGCGCCGACGTCAAGAAAGCAGGAAGGCCTTTGGGGAAAGCTTGGAGAGAAACGGAGATTCGTTCCCAGTTTGCACAACCCTCCACGGTCTCCATACCTTTGACAGGGGGAAAACGCCCTACAGAATAGAAAAACAACGCAAGCATATAAGAAAGAGGAAGCTGACATGAATCATATTCGCAGAAGATTCACCTCCTTAGCGGCTATTTCCATGGTTGTCACCCCGCTGCTGATCACAATTTACCTGTTGTTCTGGAGCCCCGGTGATTTATCTGCCAGCCAGACTGGAAATCAGCGGGTGTTTGGCGCAACCTATATGACGATGAACAATCCATACTTCCAAGTGCTGGACACACAGATTCAGGCGCTTCTCGAGCTTCGTGGAGACGTACTGCTCACCCGGGATGCCGCTATGGATCAGCAGCGGCAAAACCAGGAGATTCAGGAATTGGTGGATGCGGGTGTCTGTGCCATTTTCATGACGCCGGTAGAGTGGGACACCTCAAAAGGCGGTGTTCAGATTGCCGCCGCCGCGGGTGTGCCGGTTATCGTTGTGGATGCCCCGATACAGGACTCGGAGCTGGCGGCCTGCTCGGTTTTGTCGGATAACTACCAGGCGGGGGTGTTGTGCGCCCAGCACCTGCTGTCTGTCCGGGACAGTGCAAAAATTCTCCTGCTGGAACACATCACCGCCCGCTCCGGTGCGGACCGAATCCAGGGCTTTAAGGACACCATTGCCGGCCATGAGGGCTTCGAAATTCTGGGTTCCGGTGAATCGGATGGACAAATCGAAAACGCCATGCCGGTGATGGAGCAGCTGCTGCGGCAATATCCGGATGCCGATGTCCTAATGGCGCTCAATGACCCCAGCGCCTTCGGCGGACTGGCGGCGATTCAGGGAGCAGGCCTGTCGGATCGATTTCTGGTGTACAGCGTGGACGGCTCCCCTGAGGGGAAAGCCATGGTCAGCAGCGGCTTCCTCACGGCCACCTGCGCTCAGTTCCCCTCCAAGGTTGCCGAGGAAGCGGTGAATCAGGCCTATGCCGCCATAGACGGCGGCTGTGAATGCAGTGAGGTCATTGTCCCAGTGGAGCTGCTGACAGCAGAAAACGTGAACCAATATGGAATAGATGGGTGGCAGTAATGAAAACGGAACGAAATCTGACGAGCATCGCAGCCGCGATGTTTGCATTGAATTTTTCTATCCTCGCCTTTTACTCGCTGATCTGTGTGACCACCACTTTTCGGATATGTGACACTTTGGGTGCACATGATTTTTTGACCTCCGTACGGCAGATACCCCGATATCCCTGGCAAATGCCGGTTCAAACGCTCAGTTTATTTGCTTTGCTGTGTACGGTAAGCTTTTTCAAGATTTTCCGCCCCATCGAGCATTTTCCCTTACGGGTCGTCATTTGCGTCACAGAAATAGCCCTGTGCGCCGGAATCATCGTCTCTTTGAATTTCTATTACAGCGGTGTCGCCCTGCTTGTACTTGCTGATCTCGTCCACTATCTGCGCAGCAATCGAATGCGGCTGTGTTTTATCGTGATACTCAGCCTGATGTTTGCCTTTGGCCGATACGAGATTGTTGAACAATTCACGAGGTGTATCGCATTCAGCGCCTACCTCAGCTACTACAACCCGATAGCCCAGAGCTGCTTTACCAGCTTGGAAAGCCTGATGGTCTGCCTGAACATTCTCCTGTTTGTTTTGTATATGATTTTGCTGTTTACCGGTCAAAAAGAAGAAAATGCCCGCATTCGCAAGCTGAATGAACAGCTTAACCAGGCCAACGACCAGCTTCGGGACTATGCTGTAAACATGGAGCGCATGACGCAGATGCGGGAACGCAACCGGCTGGCCCGGGAGATTCACGACACTCTGGGACACACGCTTACCGGCATCATCATGGGGGCAGATGCGGGACTGGCTCTGTTTGATGTTGCGCCGGAGGAATCCAAGAAACGGATTCAGGTGGTTGCCCAATCCGCTCGTGACGGACTTACAGACGTGCGTCGATCCATCAAGGCTCTGCGGCCTGACGCGTTGGAACATTCCTCCCTTGCGCAGGCACTGGAGGGGCTGGTTGAGAATTTCCGTCTCACGACATCCGCCCAAATTGCCTATTACCAGGAGGCGGGTGAGCTGAATCTGGATGTGGATGAAGAGGACGCGCTGTACCGGGTTGTTCAGGAGGGACTGACGAACGCTGTCCGTCATGGCAGAGCTGACCGCATTTCTATCCGGGTCACTCGAACCGGGGACTTGGTTACCGTCAGCATTCGGGACAACGGTATCGGCTGTGGGACGCTGGTGGAAGGCTTTGGGCTGCGCCACATGCGCGAACGCCTGGATATGCTGGGCGGCACCCTGTCCTATGGGAATCTGGAGCAGGGTGCGCAGGATGGGTACACAGGCTTTTTCATTACTGTGGGCTTGCCCATCAGAAATAGAAAGGGGGAGTAATCTGTGATTAAGGTTTTGATTGTAGACGACCAGGAATTATTTCGCGAGAGCCTAAAGGTGGTTCTGAGTGTCAGCGAAAATATCCGGGTAACCGATGCGGTATCCGGTGTGTCCCAGGCGCTGAGAAGCGCGGAGCAGGAGCGCCCGGATGTGGTTTTAATGGATATTCGTATGCCCGGCATGGACGGCGTGGAGGGAACCAGGTTGCTGAAAAAACGGTGGCCTGATGTCAAGATCATTGTGCTTACCACTTTTGATGACGATGAATACATATTTGGGGCGCTGAAAAATGGAGCAAGCGGTTACCTTCTAAAAGGGAGCAGCATCGCCAAATTGTCCGAGAGCATCCGAATTGCCTATGAAGACGGCGCGATTATTACCCCCACTGTGGCCACAAAGGTGATCCACCAGTTTTCACACATGGCGCAGGGTTCATCCCGGCTCCAGGTGGACAAAGAAGCCGTCAAGGATATCAGCAGGAGCGAGTGGCAGATCATCCAGACCGTGGGGGGCGGGATGTCCAACAAGGAGATTGCTCAGGAGCTTTCCCTATCCGAGGGGACCGTTCGCAACTCCATCAGCAACATCCTGTTCAAGCTGGGTCTGCGGGACCGCACACAGCTGGCAATCTGGGCCGTACAAACCGGGGCGGTGAATCGTCCGCTATGAAAAAATGGTTTGTAAAACGGAATGTGGTGGCACTGCTGACCCTGATGCTGTGCCTTTGTCTGGCAGGGTGCGTTGGAAATCAGGAAACAGTACTCACCATTGGTGTGTATTCGGGAAGCTACTGGAATACGCCCAATGGAAATTGCTACCAGATTCTGGACGATGTTATCACCCTATTTGAAGAATCGCACCCCGGAGTGAAAGTCGAGTACGTCAGCGGCATTCCCGCCAATGATTACAGCGAGTGGCTGGCAGAGCAAATTATGAAGGGGACAGAGCCGGATTTGTACTTTGTACTGCCTGAGGATTTTGATCTTTTGGTATCTTCCGGGGCATTGGCACAATTGGATGAATGGATTGCCGGAGACCCGGCGTTTGACACATCTGCCTATTATGAGCCCTGTCTGCGCTCAGGGCAGTCCAAAGGCCGCCAGTATGCCCTGCCCCACGAGAGCGTTCCCACCATCATGTTCGTAAATAAGACGCTGTTGGAAGCCAACGGCATAGACATGCCGGATAACAGCTGGACCTGGGAAGATTTTTACAACATCTGCGAACGGATCACCAATGTGAGCCTACATCAGTACGGCGTATATGGCTACTCCTGGCTGGATGCCATGTATTCCAACGGTGCGTCATTGTTTTCTGAAGACGGGCGAAGCTGCTATCTGGCTGAGGAGAATGTCCTGCAGGCCATTCAGTTTACCAAGCGGCTGGGGGAACTGAATGGCGGTTACAGCGTTACTGTCCGAGACTTTGATGTGGGCAGGGTAGCCTTCCGCCCCCTCCTTTACTCGGAATACCGGGCCTATCAGCCCTACCCCTGGCGGGTAAAGAAATACTCCGCTTTTCAGTGGGACTGTGTCAGTATGCCCGCGGGCCCTTCCGGCTCCAATATTTCTGAGCTTCACACCATGATGTTGGGAATCAGCTCCCGCACCCGCCATGAAGAGCTTGCTTGGGAATTATGTAAACTCTTGTCCATAGACGAGAATGTGCAGCGGGAGCTTTACACCCATTCTCATGGTATTTCTCCACTCCCCGCTGTCGCGGAGGATCCCGAACTACTGCTCCAGATTCACCATGACATCCCCGAAGAAATCGGCTTCTCCCCCGATATGATTCACCGTATTATGAGCAACGCCGTGGTTGCACCCAGATTCGACGCGTACAGCCAGGCGATGATTATGGTGGAGAGTGCGATACAGGAGGCTGCCGGCAATCAGCTTGGGCAGAGCGGGATGCTCATTGCTCAGAGTGAAATCAATATTTTTCTGAATAAATCATAGCGTTTTTTGCAGAGCAAGGGCCTGCCTGGGTTTTCTGGGCAGGCCCTTGCTCGGTGTTTTGCACAAAAAAATAGGAGTTGGTTTTTCTGAATTCGATAGCCAATTAGAAAACTTAAGAAAAACATGACAAATGTAATCTGTAATTTATGACAAATAGCACTGTATGAATATGGGCTGTTTTTGTATCATATAGGCAGAAAAACCTGAGCCACAGAGAGAAACAGAGAGGAGGCGGTGCAATCGGATGCGTACCTATTCTATCGTTTTTTTGGACATTGACGGTACCTTGCTGGACTCGCGACATCAGGTCATGCCCTGCACCCAGAATCACCTGAGATACCTGCACGGACGGGGTGTTCCCATCATCCTGTGCTCCGCCCGTCCGCCAGGGGGCGTAAATCTGGTTGCCAGACAGGTTGGCCTGCACGGCCCTATGGCGTGCTATAACGGAGGACTGGTTTTTGATGAGAACAGCACCATACTGCGGGATGTCGGAATCGATCCCCAACTGGTTCTAAGCTTCAAGCAGTTTGTCTCAGAGCGTTTTCCGGAGCTGGTGGTAAGCGCCTATTTGTACGATGTGTGGATGGCAGAAGATCCCCATCACCCCTTGATTCAGCAGGAGGCAGATATATCCCAGTGTACGCCTCTTGGGGGCTCTCTGGAGCGAGCCGCAGATGCCGCGTCCCACGTCCACAAGCTGCTGTGTATTGGTGACGCGATGCGCATACGGGCTTTGCAAAATGAAATTCCACGTTATTTTCCCCAACTGATGGCGCTTCGCTCCAAAGCCACTTATCTGGAAATTCTCGCCCCGGAAAGCACCAAAGACAAAGCAGCACAGGTGCTGTTGACACACTATGGCTTGGCAGCAGAGGACGCGGTGGCATTCGGCGACAATGATGTGGATATTGCAATGCTGGAATACTGTGGTCTGGGTATCGCCATGGGAAATGCCCCAAGGCAGGTAAAGGAAGCAGCGGATTATGTGACGGCTTCCAACGATGAGGAGGGCGTCTTCATCGCGCTGAAGGGACTGCGGCTGAAAGCGCCAGACGCTGCCAGGAATCCGGAGAAAACGCGATGAGCGTGTTTCTCTCTGCAATAGAGTAATTGAAGGAGGTTGCACATGGAAGATTCTATCATTCTCCAAATGAGGGAAATCGTCAAGGTATTTCCGGGTGTGCGCGCGTTGGATGGCGTAAGCCTGGAGGTGCGCCGGGGTGAGATCCATTCGATCTGCGGAGAAAACGGCGCCGGAAAATCCACACTGATGAAAGTCCTGTCTGGCGTTTATCCCTATGGCTCTTATGAAGGCCAGATCATTTATATGGGAGAGGAGGCCAAGTTTAAAAATATCAAGGAATCGGAAAACGCAGGAATCGTCATCATCCATCAGGAGCTGACCATGATCCCCGAGCTTTCCATTACCGAGAATATTTTTATGGGCAATGAGATCGTAAGGCACGGCCTCATTGACTGGGAGGAAGCCCGTCAGCGGACCACGGAATTGCTATGCCGTGTGGGGCTGAATCTGAACCCCAACACCCTGATCAAGAATCTGGGTGTGGGCCAGCAGCAGCTGGTGGAAATCGCAAAGGCATTGTCCAAGAATGTCAAGCTGCTGATCCTGGATGAACCCACCTCTGCTCTGAATGAGGCTGATTCCGCCAATCTTCTGGAACTGATGCGGGACCTGAAGAGCAAAGGCATCACCTGTATCATGATCTCCCACAAACTCAATGAGATTGCGGCGATCTCCGATGGGGTTACTGTAATCCGCGATGGACGCACTGTCGAGACCTACCCGGTGGAAGCAGGTCATGTAGATGAGGATCGGATCATCAGCTCCATGGTAGGCCGCGCCATTGAGAACCGCTATCCGCCTCATGAGTCCCACCCCGGTGAGATTATCTTTGAGGTATCCGACTGGTGCGTGGAGGATCCCAACGTCCCGGGCAGAATGGTCTGTAAAAACTCCGGTTTCCATGTCCGTGCCGGCGAGGTCGTGGGGTTTGCCGGCCTGATGGGCGCTGGACGGACAGAACTGATGCGCTCCATTTTCGGACACAATTACGGCATTTTCCACGGCGGTACCGTGAAAATGAAAGGTCGGGAGCTTTCTCTGCCTTCCGTTTCCGCGGCCATTGAAGCAGGCATCGCCTATGTTCCCGAAGACCGGAAGAACTTAGGACTCAATCTGCTGGACTGCATCCGGATGACGATTGTATCAGCAAACCTGAAGGCAATCTTAAGAGGCAGACTTCTGGATTCTGACAAGGAATTGCAGGCAGCTGAGCAGAGCAGAAAAGCACTCCGGATCAAAACAAGTTCCGTGGATGCCGGTGTGACAACGTTGTCTGGCGGCAACCAGCAGAAAGTGGTTCTGGGTAAGTGGATGTTTACGCAGCCGGAGGTTTTGATTCTTGACGAACCCACCCGCGGCATCGACGTTGGTGCCAAGTACGAGATTTACCGCCTGATCCATGAGATGGCGGATCAGGGCAAGGCAGTGATCCTGGTCTCTTCGGAGCTGCCGGAACTGCTGGGTATGTCGGATCGTATCTATACCATCTGTGAAGGACGCATCACGGGTGTGATAGACAGCAAGGATGCAGACCAGGAAAAGTTGATGCGGTTGATGACAACGACATCTGACGTAAAATCATAAGGAAGGAAAGGATGGAATCGTCTTATGAATAAAATTAAAAAAGTATTGGGAGACGACCTGCACAAATACACAATGGTAATCGCGTTGATTGCACTGATCGTTTTCTTCAATATTGCCTCGGGCGGAAAAATGATTACCCCCTCCAATTTCCAGAATCTTTTGTCCGGTAATGCGTACGTGCTGATTCTGGCCATCGGTATGCTGATGGTCATTGTCATCGGCCAGATCGACTTGTCCGTTGGTTCCGTTGCCGGTTTCTGCGGAATGGTCATGGCCATCGCATTCCAGAAATGGAATTTCCCCTGGTGGGCAGCGGTGCTGCTGGGCATGGGAATCGGTGTGCTGGTTGGCGCATGGAACGGCTTCTGGGTGGCAAAGATGGGGATTCCCGGCTTTATCACTACCCTGGGCAGCATGATGATTTTCCGCGGCGCTGTCATCTGGATCTCCCACTCTATCTCCGTCCCCGCTCCTTCGGAACTGAAACTGTTCGGCGCCGGTCATCTGCCTGAGTGGGGCCCTGCCTTTACGGGGATGAACAACTCCACGCTGTTGCTGGGCATCTTCGCTATCGCGTTTCTGATTTACGCAATGCTTCGTCAGCGCGCCCGTGCGAATGAGCTGCATGCAAATAAAGAACCTCTGTGGCCTGTTGTGATCCGCATCGCACTGGGTACTGTTGCAATTGGTTACCTGACCTGGCTGTTTGGCACCGGACGCCCCGGCACCTCGTTCCCAATCCCTGGCCTGATTCTGGTAATCCTGGTCATCATCTACCACACCATCACCCAGAAAACCAGATTTGGACGCCATATCTACGCAGTCGGCGGTAATAAGAACGCCGCTGCCCTGTCCGGTGTCAACGTGCAGAAGACCTATTTCCTGACTATGCTGAATATGTCTTTCCTGGCTGCACTGGCCGGCATTATGTTCGTGGGACGCTCCACTGCGGCAGGCCCTTCCGATGGTACCAGCTGGGAGATGGATGCCATTGCATCTGTCTACATTGGTGGCGCGGCCGTTTCCGGCGGTGTTGGTACCATTATGGCTACCATGGTCGGCGGTATGATGATGGCAGTTCTGAACTCCGGCCTGATGCTGCTGGGTGTCGGTGCCGACAAGACCCAAGTCATCAAGGGCCTGGTTCTGATGGCAGCCGTTGCCTTCGACGTTTACAATAAGCGTCCCGGACATGTCTCCATTACAAAGCGCCTGTTCAACATGAATAGGGCCTAAAGTAAAGAAGGTTCCCCTGCTGACAAATAATTCTGATGGATTTTTGACAGCCGGGCCTTAATAAAAACCAAATACACAATAGTAGGAGGAAAAAACAATGAAAAAACTGTTCGCGTTGCTCTTGGTTCTGGTTATGGTCCTGTCCATGACTGCCTGCGGCGGTGGCCGTACCGAACCTGCTCCCACAGCCACTACCCCCGCTGCACAGCCCGCTGAGGCCGACAGCAGTGCTGAGGCTCCCGCTGCAGCCGGCGGCTTTGAGGCCGGCGCCACCATCGGCGTCTCCCTGCCTTGGCTGGGTACCCAGAACTGGAAAGAAGCCGAAGAAATGTTCAAGTCTGAGCTGGAAGCTGCCGGCTTCAAGCCCATCATCCAGGCTGCTGACAATAAGGTTCCTACGCAGCAGCAGCAGATCGAATCTATGATTCAGAACGGCGCCAAGGTTATCGTTGTTGGCCCCATCGACGGCACCCAGCTGGGCGCTGTCCTGGAAGAGGCCAAGGCTGCCGGCGTTTATGTCATTGGTTATGACCGTCTCCTGGAGAATACCACCGGCGTTGACGGCGTGGTGCAGTTCGGCAGCGTCAAGACCGGTGAGCTGCAGGCTCAGGCTCTGCTGGATGGCCTGAAGGAAATGAAGGGCGAGGGTCCCTGGAACATCGAGCTGTTCGGCGGCGGCCCCGCTGACCCCAATGCTCCCAACTTCTTCAAGGGCGCCATGAGCGTTCTGCAGCCCCTGATCGACGACGGCACGCTGACCGTTGTTTCCGGCCAGACTGACTTCACCCAGTGTGCTACCATGGACTGGGACAACTCCAAGGCACAGGCAAGAATGGACTCCCTGCTGTCCGGCTTCTACTCTGACAAGGAAATCCACGGTGTCCTGTCTCCCAACGACGGCATCGCCCGTGCAATCATCACCTCCTGCGAGCAGGCAGGTCAGGAGATTCCCGCTATCTCCGGTCTGGACGCTGAGAACGAGTCCGTTGAGTGGGTCTGGTCTGGACGCCAGTACTCCACCGTTGCCAAGCCCACCGACGTCCTTGTGGGAAAGACCGTTGAGATCATCAAGTCCCTGCAGGCAGGCAACGGCATGCCTGCCACCGATGTTCAGGTGAACAACGGCAAGATCGATGTTCTCGTCTACGAGCTGCCCCCTGTCGTGGTCACCAAGGACAATGCTAAGGAAGTCTTTGCCAACGATGCCGGCCGTCTGGCACTGCTGAAATAAGAATCCAATCGAAACATAACAAGGCGGCGGAAGGATTATCCTTCCGCCGCCTCAATACGGCTATCATCTGAATGTGGCAAACCCTCTGGAGATCATCATAGCGGATGTTCAACCCAGGGGGTTTTTACGTTTTGGAATGAATGCTCACAAACCACTTTCCATTTGTGGGTACTCATTTCAAAACGAGCTGGGATTCCAAAGGGATGGCAATTCCTTTGGCTCGGGGTCATCCAATAGGGGCGAGAGCGCCCTGTTGGCTGAGGATTCCAAAGGGACAGCGTTCCCTTAGCGGTGGTTTCCAAAGGCGGCAGCGCTGCCTTGGCGGGAAGAATCCAATGAAACCGGCGGTTTCGTGGCACACGATCTTGCTCGCAAGGTCTAGTGTGTTATACCTTTGGCGACCGTGGGTGGCGGAAAGGGATTGTTCGGGGCGGGAACAACCCCTTTCCGCCAGCCACAGAACAGGCGGATTTTGGCGCGCCACGCGCTGAAATTCAGGATTTGCCCCTCGGCAAAATCCGCCTGTTCGGGTGTAGGTGGTGTCGCGAAATGGAAAGGCAAAGCAAAGCGGAGCCTTGAAATGGAGCGGCATCACCGGGGGAGCCAGAGGTATATTAAGCCCCCGTCCCGCCGCAGCGACGCTACTCTCTCGCGCTACTCCTCAAATGAAATCACCGTTTCTTTCGGCAACTTCTCATTCTGACAATTCAAAAGATAGGAGATTGCGTACTTGGCAAAGGGCTGAGATATCATTTTGTCCCAGTCTGCCAGCTGAATAATCTGCGCCGTTTTGGTTTCAAAGTCAAACTGAATCTCGCCCCATTCGCCGTCGCTGTCTGCCTGATACAGGTAGGTTGCGGCGGTGATTTTTTCTTTTCGCTTTTTCTGACGCTTGCGCTTCAAAACGATGGTGTGAAAGAGACCATCCTCAATCAGCAGCTGCGTCAGCTTCTGTACCGCTTTCTTGTAAGCCCGCTCCGCACCGCTGGCTGTGGAACCTTCAAACATCGCTGCCAAATCCTCCCATGTGGGACGGCGACGCATGGGCAGCACACAGCGGCAGTCCATGCAGACTGCCATGTGCCGCTCTATGAGAATCTGAGAACGGTAGTCCAGTTTGCTGTGTGCACGCTGGACAGCACCACCCCAGGAGTTGTCCCAGAGCATTGCACTGTACACGCCACCGGCATCCCGGCTTAAATCCTCACCATCGTCCTCGGTGATATCCACATCAAAATCCTCGCTGAATTCCTTGTCGCGCTCACGGAGAATGGTATCATAGATAGAAACGTTGCCCCGATTTTTGCGGGCTGCGGTGAGATAATCCTCCGCCGTCTTTTTGGTGCAGCCGGTTTTCTCCATGAATGCCGCAATGGTTTTCCTCCGGGAATCCCTCGCCTTGTTATAGAGCCATGCAATGCCCCGGACGGTTTTGTACTCGTCCAGATTTTTGAAGGAGCCGGATTCCTCATAGCGGCGGCAGTTGAGAATGGCGTTGCCGATATCATAGTAGGCGTAGGTCAGAAAGTCTGCACCCTTATCAGGATCGTATCCCGGGCAGCACTCCACAATCGCTGCTACGCAGTTCATCTTGTAATCCAGCAGACGAACCGGGTCGTAAGCGTAAAGCCCCTCCCGGTGGAAAAAACGGTAGATGCGCCCATTCAGTATCTTCTCAATGTGGTGGAGGTAGAAACAGAGATACAGAAGATTGTGCTCCCGGTTTGCCATGACGATATATTGATTGATATCCTCAACCGCCAGCGGCTCCGGCGAGAGTTGAAAGGCGTGCTCCGCCTCAAACCGGGTCACGTTCTTTTCCAGACACTGGAAACCATATTTGGTGGTGTACCTTTCTGCCAACTTAGGCATGGGGCACCTCCTTCCTTTGTTTCAAAATCACAGAAGCGCTTTGGCTTCCGCTTCCAAGGCATCCAGCTCCATCTCCTGAATGTATTTTCCATTGGCATAATCGACACTGTTTTTTGATCGCTGCATTTTATCTTTTGCCAGCTTCTTCATCATCTTCCCCAGCGGTTTATCTGCATTCTTTCTTCTCAAACGGTGGTTGATGGAATCCAACCGCTTCTTATATAGCTCCACATTGGGATTGTCTTCTGCCAGCTCCCGTTCCTTTCTGCCTTTCAGATTTCCAACCTGCCTGCAACTTCTGTGCCGCTTATCTCCGGGGGCATAGCCACCACAGTATTTCGTTGGCCTGGCATTGATGGTCAGAAACCAACGTCCGCAGGTTCGGCACTTCTTAGGAGCGTGTCCTACACACAAGCCTTCGTACAGATCGGAACGGAACATTCCCACGAAAGAAACATAGATCATGTGCTTTGCGATTACCGGCGTCTTGCTGTCGGGCCGCAGCAGCGTCGTGTATTGGGTGGTGGCATTGGTCATTGCCATCCAGGCGGCATTGTTCTCGAATTTTTCAATCTTCGGGAAGCACTCCCCAAAGAGAGTGGCAATGTTCTGGGGCGTTCGCTTGAATCCGGGATCGTTCAGCTTCTCCGCAAAGGAAAGCATGGTTTGCTGATATTGCTCCAAAGAATATCCCAACTGCGCCAGCACCGGCAGCGTCCGAAGCAGGGTTTTGCCCTGTTCATATTTTGGATCCGACAGAATGTCCAGAGTGCTGCCGCCAAAGACAGTGCTGTATTCGATTGCGTTGTTCAGATATGCTTCCGAGAAAATCCGCTCAATCCGACCTTCCACATCGGGCACATCCATATAGGAAAAGGGTTTCACATCTTTCAGAAGCTTCGCAATCTGCTGGGCGCTTTCCCGCGCCGCCGAAAGCAATGCAGGATTCCCGGGACCGAAAGTAAGAGAGTTTATCAGCGCATACTGCACCGTACATAGTTCTTTCAGTTTCTCGATCACTTCGGCTGGGATATTCAGGGCGTCACAGCCAATGGTTCCGCAAGGGAAGCTTTTCCCGGAGTAGAAAGCCAATCCGTTCCAGAAGTCAAGAGATACCGCATCGTTTGTATTCATCATCCAACCCTCCAAAATTGTTTTCGCTCATTATAGCACATATGTTCTATAATTGGAAGAGGGTTTGTCCTGTTTTTTGAAATGGGCTTGTCCTGCGATTAGCCTGTTTTTTGAAAATTTCCCCATAACCATAGTGAGGAGGTAAAATGCCTGTTGAGCCAGCGGGTATTTTCCTCCCCAATATTTTTATGGAGGCAAGATAATGCGCGTATTTGAAACCATCAAGGCAGCCGTAACCCTGCGGCAGGCTGCCGAACACTATGGGCTGCGGGTTCTGCCAAACGGCATGACCTGCTGCCCATTCCACGAGGACGCTCACCCAAGTCTTAAGCTGAATGAGGATTACTTCTTCTGCTTCGGCTGCGGGGCCAGCGGAGATGTCATCGACTTCACCGCAAAGCTATTCGGCATCAGCCTCAAGGATGCCGCAACGAAACTCGCCGCTGATTTCGGCATCAATCCCAGACCGCCAACACAATCGGATATGCCCACTTTTCATGCAGAGCCTTCCCGGGACAGGGAGCGGCTCTGCATTTGTGCTCTCCGGGAATATCTTCGGCATCTACGCATCTGGCAGCTGCGGTATCGTCCAGAGAAGCCGGGCGACCCAATTCATCCCCGCTTTGCCGAGGCGATGAAGATGCTGCCCACGGTGAATGAGCTTCTCGACTGCCTGCTGGGGAATGATTTGCTTCTGGCGAAACAGACGGCTAAAATGCTTTGTGACGATGGGCATATTCAGCGACTGTCTGAGTATCTCGGGACACTGTCTGAGAAAGAGAGGGATTGTGCATGAGCGGTACACCGGAATGGCTGGATGACAAGGGGAAGATCATCGAGCACAGATACTGCCAGTGCTTTCTGGAACAGCAGCCCATGATCAGCAAGGGAGAGGACTTTTTCACCACGGAGGGCGTCGTCACCGATAAGGACCGGCTCCTGCGGGATGTGTTCGACGACATCAAGGAACACCTGACCGGCGGGCTGGTGACGAAAGCTAAAAACCTGCTGGAAGCCATCCGTATGGAGTGCTATGACCGGGGAGCGCTGGAAAAGCATCAGGATCGTATTTTCCTCGCCAACGGCACCCTGTTTCTGGACGGCAACTTCGTGGAGAAAAAAGGCTTCTGCCTGAACCGCCTGCCCATCTCCTACAATCCCAACGCACCGCAGCCGGAGGTCTGGCTGCGGTTTCTGTCTGAACTTCTGGAGCCGGAGGACATTCTGACCTTGCAGGAGTTCATGGGATACTGCCTGATTCCCTGCACCCGGGGTCAGGTGATGCTGCTCATTAAGGGAAACGGCGGCGAGGGCAAGTCCCGGATCGGCGTGGTGATGCACACCCTGTTCGGCGCCAATGCAAAAAACGGCAGCATTGACAAGGTGGAAAACAGTGCCTTCGCCCGGGCGGATTTGCAGCATGTGCTGGTGATGGTGGATGACGATACCAAGATGGAGGCCCTCTCATCTACCCACTATGTAAAATCCATCATCACCGCGGAAACCCCCATGGATTTGGAACGGAAGAAGGAGCAGAGCTTTCAGGGGGACATGTATGTCCGCTTCATGGCGTTCTCCAACGGCGATCTGGAGGCTCTGTACGACAAGTCCGAGGGTTTCTTCCGGCGGCAGCTGATTTTGCAGACCAGACGGAAGCCTCCGGGCAGAGAGGATGACCCCTATCTATCCGACAAGCTGAAACAGGAGGTGGAAGGCATCTTCCTCTGGTGCCTTGAGGGATTAAGAAGGCTCCAATCCAACAGCTATCGCTTCACGGTAAGCCAAAGGGCGGCGGAAAACAAGGAGCACGCCAAGCGGAACGCCAATAATCTGGTAGAGTTTATGCAGTCTGAGGGGTACATCCAACTGAAAGGAGACAGCACCATCACCTCCCGGGATTTGTATGCCATCTACCAGATGTGGTGTGAGGACAACGGCTATCGTCCCATCGCCCAGCGGTCGGTGAGCAGCTACCTGAAAAGCCATCTGGAGGACTACAATCTGGAATCCCGGAACACGCCATTCTTCGTTTTGCCCGGTTTTTACTGCCGAAGATACAGGCGGATTTGGAAAAGAAAGAGGAATAAGACTTTGGCAGGCAGTGGATTTGTGTCTGCTGCCTGCCGCACATTTGACGATACAATCACCTTTTACTATTATGAACACATGGAGGAGAATGCTTATGAACGCAGTGATTTATGCTCGATATTCTTCCGACCGGCAGCGGGAAGAATCCATCGAAGGCCAGCTCCGGGAATGTACGGAGTATGCCAGGAAAAACAACCTGACCCTGCTTGGAACCTATGTTGACCGGGCGCTATCTGCCAGAACGGCGGACAGGCCGGATTTCCAGCGGATGATTGCCGACAGTGCCAAAGGTGTTTTTGATGTGGTGCTGGTGTGGAAGCTGGACCGCTTTTCCCGGGATCGCTATGACAGTGCCCACTACAAGCACATTCTGAAAAAGAACGGTGTCCGACTGATCTCCATCAAGGAAAACATTTCCGACGGCCCGGAGGGTATCATTCTGGAATCCATGCTGGAAGGCTATGCGGAGTATTACTCGGCAGAACTCTCCCAGAAGATTCGCCGAGGACAGCAGGATAACGCTATCAAGTGCATGAATAACGGTGGAAATACCCCGCTGGGCTACTATGTGGACAAGGCAACGGGGAAACTTGATATTGACTCCGAAACAGCGCCCTATGTTCGGGAACTGTTTTCCCGCTACGCAGACGGCGAGCGGCTCACAGTTTTACAGGCAGAAATGGCGCAGCGGGGACTTCGTTCCAAGCGGGGCAATCCCTATTCCATCAGCGTGCTCAGTAATCTGCTGAAAAACCGCAAGTACATCGGAGAATATAAGTACGGTGATGTGATTATCCCGGATGGGATTCCGGCAATCATAGACAAAGAATTATTTGAAAGGGTGCAAACGCGTATGGCAGCAAACAAAAAGGCCCCGGCACGGGCAAAGGCAGAGGAAGAATATCTGCTTACTACGAAGCTATACTGTGGGGAGTGTGGGCGGCTGATGGCCGGTGAAAGCGGAAAGGGCTGCAAAGGAGTTGTTTATCATTACTACAAGTGCAGCGGGGCAAAGCGGAAACTGGGCTGTAAAAAGAAAGCCATCCGAAAGGACTGGATTGAGGATGTGGTGGTTAAGTTTACGGTTACCCATGTGCTCACCGACACCGCCATTGACCGCATTGCGGATGCCATTGTTGTGATGCAGGAGCAGGAGGATACCATGACCCCGGTGCTGAAACAGCAGCTGCAGCAGTGCGAAACAGAGATCCGCAATGTGATGAAGGCCATCCGGCAGGGTATCATCACCGAAACTACCAAGGAGTGCCTGGAGGAACTGGAAATCCAGCGGGATTCTCTGAAAGCCAGCATTGCCCAGCTTGCTCTGGAGCGGCGCAAGTTTACCAAGGAAGAAATCGTGGAATGGATCAGCCGCTATAAGGACGGCAATATCAACGATCCCGACTACCGGAGGGAAATCATTGATACCTTTGTAAATTCTGTCTATGTGTACGATGACAAATTGCTTCTCACCTACAACTACAAAGACGGCACTCAGGCCCTGACTCTAAAGGAAATTGAAGCTGCCCTGAGTTCGGATTTAACCAGTATGTGTCCACCAGTCTTTGAAATCCGAACTTTTCCTTCTGGATAAGTTCGGGTTTTTCTTTTATTGTTTGCAGAAAGGGCAGGTGGCAGTATGACCCTGCAATCCATTCTTCTCTGGGCCATGGCTTTCGGTGCCTTAATTGGCGGCGGGGATCATCTTTTGGGAAATCGGTTCCGATTGGGCAAACGCTTTGAAGAAGCCTTTCAGCTTCTTGGCCCCATTGCCCTGTCCATGGCAGGCATCATCTGTCTGGCCCCGCTGATTTCTTCCGGTCTGTCGGGAATCATTGTCCCTTGTTTTCGTGCTCTTGGTCTGGACCCCGGTTTGTTCGGCGGGATTCTTCCCATTGACATGGGCGGTTATCCCCTGGCGATGGACTTAGCGGATGATGCGCAAATTGGACGGTTTTCCGGGATTCTGGTAGCGGCAATCTTTGGCTGCACCATTATTTTCACCATCCCCGTGGGATTGGGCACCATACGCCCGGAAGATCAGCCCTGGTTTATCAAGGGCATTCTGCTGGGTCTGGCGGTGATGCCTGCGCCGTTGCTGCTTGGGGGCATTGCCTGCGGGCTTCCCGTTTTCACTGCGCTTGTCAGCATGTTACCCATTGCTGCACTGTGTCTGCCGCTGTTTTGGGGATTGCTCCGATGCCCGCAAAAAACCGCTCATGGATTTCAGGTGTTGGCAAAGTGGATTCAGAAAGCAGCCATTCTGGGCCTGACCCTTGGCGCTGTTCAGCATCTGACCGGCACTCCCCTGCTGAAAAGTCTCACCCCGTTGTCAGAAGCCATGGAAGTGGTCTGCTCCATTGCCATTGCCATGCTGGGCAGCATGCCTCTGGCAGAGCTGATTCAGCAGGTACTGAAGGTTCCCTTTGCCTGGATTGGCAAGCACACCGGACTCAATGCCGCCAGCACCACCGTACTGCTGGTGGGCGTGGTCAGCGTGGTCCCCGCCCTTGCCATGATTCCCCGTATGGACAACCGTGGGAAAGTGGTAATCGGGGCGTTTCTGGTCTGCGGCGCTTCCACCTTTGCCGCCCATCTGGGCTTTGCCGTGGCTGAAGAACCGGGACTGATTCCGGCACTGCTGCTTGCCAAACTGCTGGGCGGCATATTGGGAATGACCCTGGCTCTGATCGTTACCAAAAAGCAAACATGTGCAGCATAAAAGCGGCAGCGAAAATTCGCTGCCGCTTTCCTTATTTACATGTCGTAAATGCCCATAATCAGAATACCCGCGAAGGTAATGGCAATGCACAGATAGTGCTTCCAGCTCAGCTTTTCCTTCAGGAACAGGCGGCTCCACAGGACGGAGGCCATGCAGTAGGAGGAAATGATGGGCGCTGCCAGTGCAGACTCCCCGCTGGCCAGGGCGTAGATGTAAGTCAGCTGACCGGCGGTTTCAAATCCGGCGCCCACATATTTGGGCAGTTCCATTTTGGGAACCAGCTTCTGCTTCTTGATGATGACCGTGTAAACAAAGCAAACAATGCCGGCCATCAGGAAGGTCAGCTCGTAAGCTACATTGGCAGAATCCTCGTTCAGCGTCTCCAGTACCAGATCGTCGGCAAAAGTACCGGCGGCATCCAGCAGGCAGTAGGCAATGGGCAGAGCCAAAGCCAGCCAGGATTTGGCATACTTATAATTGGATGCTTCCTGACGGGCTGCCCGGAGGGTTTCATCCTCGTTTGCCTCCACAAAGCCCAGGCCGATGACACCGGCGCAGGCAAAGACAATTGCCAGGTACTGGGTTGCCTCCATGGGCTCCGCTGTGCCGCTGACAATGGCAATGATGGCAACCAGAGCGCCGGAAGCGTTACAGATGGGAGAAGAAATGGACAGTTCAATGTAGCGAAGTCCCACATAGCCCAATGTCATGGAGCCGATATACAGCAGGCTCACAGGCAGATAGGTCAAAATCACATTCCAGGAAATCTCCACACCGTTGACAAAGACCATATACCCGGCATGCAGGCCCATCACCAGGCCCACAGCCATCACCATCTTAAACTGGCTGTATTTGTCCCTGGCATCCCGGCAGCCGATTTTGGAGAAAAAGTCCGACCCGGACCAGCACAGCAACGTGATAATGGAAAACCAAAACCAAGTCATTTTCTTACCTCTCTCGTTTCTCTAGGATGGGGCGGCAATGGCCCAATTATAAGGTAACCAGTCCCGCATCCACCATTTTCTGCAGGCTCATCAGAATGCCCAATTTGGCATGATTCCAGGTCAGACCGCCCTGGAAATAAACCGCATAAGGCGGACGGATGGGGCCGTCGGCAGACAGCTCAATGGAGCTTCCCTGCACGAAGGCACCAGCTGCCATAATCACCTTGTCATTGTAGCCGGGCATATCCGACGGATAAGGCGTAGCGAAGGAATCCACAGGCGCCGCAGCCTGAATACCCTTGCAGAAAGCAATCATGCCTTCCTCGCTGCCCAGTTCCACTGCCTGGATGATATCATGCCGGCTCTCGTCAGCGCTGGGAACGCAGCGGAAGCCCAGGGGCTCATAGAGATTGGCAGCAAACACCGCGCCCTTTTCCGCACCGGCCACCACCGTAGGTGCCAGGAAGAAGCCCTGATACAGCGACGGCATCAAGCCCAGGTTTGCGCCCACTTCCTGGCCCAAACCGGGGGCAGAAAGCCGGTAAGCACACCGCTCCACGCACTCCTTGGTTCCGCAGATATAGCCGCCGATGGGGGCAAGACCGCCACCGGGATTCTTAATCAGGCTGCCCACCGTCATGTCGGCGCCCACGTCGGAAGGCTCCCGGGTCTCCACAAATTCGCCGTAGCAGTTGTCCACCATCACCAGCACATCGGGCTTGATCTGCTTGCAGAAGGCAATCAGCTCCCCAATCTGGGTCACGGAGAAGGTAGGACGGGTGGCGTAGCCTTTGGAGCGCTGAATGGTAATCAGCTTGGTCTTTTCATTGATGGCTTTGCGGATACCTTCGTAGTCAAAGGTGCCGTCGCTGAGCAGATCCACCTGCCGGTATGTGACACCATACTCCGCCAGAGAGCAGGGGCTTTTGCGGATGCCGATTACCTCCTGCAAGGTATCATAGGGCATCCCCACAGGAGACAGCAGCTCATCTCCCGGCAGCAAATTGGCGCTGAGGGCCACTGTCAGAGCGTGGGTGCCGCAGGTGATCTGAGGCCGCACCAGCGCCGCTTCGGTATGAAATACGTCGGCATAGACCCGTTCCAGGTTGTCCCGGCCAAAGTCGTCATAGCCATATCCGGTAGTCGCCGCGAAGCAGGCTGCGGACACCCGGTTTTTCTGCATGGCCCACAAGACTTTGGCCTGGTTATGCTCTGCCACCTGGTCGATGGCTGCAAAGCGTTCTTTGAGAGATTCCAGCACTTTTTCTCCACGGGCGTAAACCGCCGGGGAAATGCCCATTGTCTGATACAATTCCAGTAATTCTTCCATGATTTTAATCCTCTTTTTTCACAGTATTCAAAATTTCCGTTGCCAAATCATTCAGCACTTCCGGGCGGGAAACGATCAGTCCCGTCTCTTCTTCCCCCACCAGCAGGAGGGTATCTCCCGGTTTGATGCCGAGAAGTTCTCTGGCTTCCTTGGGAATCACAATCTGCCCCCGGTCGCCAACCTTGGCTGTGCCGAAAACCCGCTGGGGCTTTCCCTTGCCGAGTATGTGTTTGCCTCCAGGCATAGCATCCCTTCTTCCTTAGAAAATCACATTTTTCATACTTTTCACATCGGCGAATTATACAAAATTCCGCTTCGGTTGTCAATACCGAAGCGGAAAAATTTGTCTATTCTGTTAGTATGGCCATAGCGGTGGTATACTTCTCCTTCCAGGCTTTCAGTCGGGCCGGGGGAAGGTCGGTTCCCAGGCAGCGGGTCTGATCCAGGTTGTGGGCAAGATCCGCCAGCTTGACCCGAACCGCCACCGGGTTTTGCCGGATTCGGCGGATATAGGAACGGTAATCCTCTCCTTCCCCACGGGTCAGCAGGCAAACCGCTTCCACCACCGGATGGGGAAATTCCCGGGCCAGTTCCTCCGGGGTAACCGGCGCATCCTCCAAAACATCGTGGAGCAGGGCCACACAGCAGGAAACCTCTTCCTCCATCTGCTCCGCCACATGGATAGGGTGAAAAATATAGGGAACTCCATTATCGTCCAGCTGCCCGTGATGGGCCTGGTAGGCCAAACACATGGCCTTGTTTGTCAGCGGTGTGTAGATCATCAGTCATTCCGGCGCCGGCCGCCAAAAATGGCAATCAGGCGAAGAAGCTGCGCCAGAGACACTGCAGTGGCCGCCACATAGGTCAGCGCCGCAGCGGTCAAGGTTTTTTTCGCTCCCTGCTGCTCTTCCGGGGTCAGGATTCCTCCATCTTCAATGGCCTGCAGCGCCCGGCGGCTGGCATTGAATTCCACCGGCAATGTCACCAGCTGAAATACCAGAGACAGTCCAAAGCAGGCAATGCCCAGGTAAATCAGAGATTCCGCCATCTGACCAAAGGCAGAGAACAATAGTCCCAGAAGAATCAGGGGCATAGCCAGCCGGGAGCCAAAGTTGGTCACAGGGATAATGGCCGCTCTGAGCTTGATGGGGGCATATCCCACCGCGTACTGCACCGCATGTCCCGCCTCGTGGCAGGCAACGCCGATGGCAGCGGTGGAGGTATTGTCATAAACATCCTGAGAAAGACGGATCACATTGGTTCTGGGGTCATAATGGTCCGTCAGCTTCCCGCTGACCCGTTCAATCCGCACGCCCTGTACGCCGTTGTTGCGCAGAACCCGCTGGGCAGCCTCCGCTCCGGTGATTCTCCGGACAGACATCTGCTGGGAATACTTGCGGAAAGTGGAATTGACGTTGCTGCTGGCCCACAGTGACAGCAGCAGGCACGGAAGCACCAATGTCAAAAATGTGGGGTCAAAACCGAAGCCATAATAATACGGCATAGTGTGTTCCTCCTGTCTTCATGGCCGGTTATCCGGCTATTTTTTATATAGTATACCCATCTGCGCAGGAAATGGCAAGGGCCGGCAAGCCCTTTCATCCTCAGAAAATTGTAAACTTTTTTCCATATTTATCCAAAAACTGCCGAAAGAATTATTCACAATTTATTCATACTGCTCCCTGCCGAACCTGATATACTTGTTTTAGTTCTGCACAGGAAGTGATGTCATGAAAGATCCTTACATAAAGCGGTATTTATATCTGATGCTGGCGATTTTCGGTGCCATCAGTTTAAGTATTGTGGTATTTTTTGCGGTGTACCGTTTTCGGGGCATCGGAGATGGGCTGCACACCTTATCCGAGATTCTGGCTCCCTTTATCTACGGCAGCGTGGTGGCGTATCTTCTGCGGCCTTTGTGCAACCATTATGAGCGATTTTTCTCCAAATCTCTGCCCAAAAGTCTGCGGAAACTGTCGGATGCTCTGGCTGTGGGGCTGAGTCTGATTTCCGGTCTTCTGATTGTCTATGCCTTGATTATCATGATTGCTCCTCAGCTGTACCGGAGCATTATGTCCCTGTGGGACACGCTGCCGGCAAAAGTCAATGCCTTCCTGGACTGGGCAAGGGCTACCTTTGGAGAAGATGAAGAACTGGTACAGATGGCCAATCAAATATACAACACCCTGTACTCCGAAGTGGAAACCTGGGGTCGAAACATTCTGGCCCCTTATGTTACCAATCTGATCAGCAGCCTGAGTTCCAGCGTGTATAAGGTGCTGCTGTTTCTGTACAACATGCTCATTGGTCTGATTGTGGCATGCTATCTGCTGGCCAGCCGGAAAAAATTCGCCCGGCAAAGTGTGCTCATCATCCGCAGCACACTTCCTCCCCGGTGGGCAGACCGTTTCCTGAACGAAGTGGCCTTTGTGGATCGGATGTTCGGCGGGTTCATCGACGGCAAGCTGGTGGATTCGGCAATCATCGGTGTGCTTTGCTACATCGGCTGCGTGATTTTCCGGTTCCCCAATGCACTGCTGGTCTCCGCTTTTGTGGGAATCACCAACGTCATTCCCTTCTTCGGTCCCTTCATCGGCGCCATTCCCTCTACCCTGCTGATTATGATTGAGGACCCCATCAAGGGTCTGTGGTTTGCCCTGTTTGTGCTGGGACTGCAGCAGCTGGACGGAAACGTAATCGGCCCCAAGATTCTGGGCGACCGGACAGGACTGTCCAGCTTCTGGGTTCTGTTTGCCATCGTGCTGTTCGGCGGCCTGTGGGGTGTCGCCGGAATGCTGGTGTGTGTGCCTGCTTTTGCCGTATTTTACGATATCGTCAAAAAGCTGGTCCGTCGGGGACTGGACAAAAAAGACCAAATCCATCTCTGGGAACACTACAAAGCCGATTACCCCGACGAAAAATGAGCACATTCTGCTGCCCGCCGCACTTTCTGCGGCGGGCAGTTCCATTTTTTCCCAGCGTTGCATTCCCCGCAGGGCTATGGTATACTGTCCGGGTAATGTCCGCAAAATCTGTCTGCGGAGAATCAGGAGAGTACCTATGAACTACGCTGCCATTAAAAATTGTGATATTGCCAACGGCCCCGGAGTCCGGGTCAGTTTGTTTGTTTCCGGCTGCACCCATCGATGTCCCGGCTGCTTCAATGAGGTGGCCTGGGATTTTCACTACGGCCAGCCTTTTACCCAGGAAGTCATGGACCGGATTGTGCAGATGCTCCGCCCGGACTATATCCGGGGACTGACTTTGCTGGGAGGCGAACCTTTCGAGCCGGAGAACCAGGGCGCCATCGTGCAGCTGCTGCGGCAAGTAAAACGGGAGCTGCCCCAAAAAAGCATCTGGGCTTTTTCCGGATATCTGTTTGACCGGGACATCCTGTCCGGGCGTCTGGGGGATACCCGGGAGTATCTGAGTTATCTGGACGTGCTGGTGGACGGTCCTTTTATTGAGGCGCAGAAGAATCTGTCCCTGCGCTTCCGGGGTTCGGAAAATCAGCGGCTGATTGACGTGCCTGCCTCTCTGGCTGCCGGGAAAATCGTTCTGTGGCAGGATTGGCAAGGCGATAAGAAAGGAATGCAGTAAATGGAACCCATTCATGTAAAACGGCTATCTCCGGAAGCCAAGCTTCCCACTTATGGCACCGCCGGTGCTGCCGGCGCCGATTTGTACGCCTGTCTGGAACAGCCTATTACCATCCAGCCCGGTCAGACGGCGTTTCTTCCCACCGGCATTGCGCTGGAAGTCCCCCAGGGCTGCGCAGGTTTGGTCTATGCCCGCAGCGGTCTTGCCTGCAAGCAGGGACTGGCACCGGCCAACAAGGTTGGCGTGGTGGACAGTGACTACCGGGGAGAAATCACCGTAGCCCTGCACAACCACGGCCCCCAGCCCCAGACCATCCACAGCGGTGACCGAATCGCCCAGTTCATTATCACCCCGGTGCTGACACCGGTCTATCAGGAGACGGAAGAACTGTCCGCAACCGCCAGAAACTGCGGTGGATTTGGTTCCACCGGGAAATAATTGGTGCTTTTGATAAAATCCATGTAAAGTTTTTGTAAAATTTAATCGTATTTTGTCACTGTACATTTCTCTGAAAATTCCCTATAATGGTACTATGCCCGGTTCGGGCGATCCTGGAAATGACGATTGGAGTATCATCATATGGAGATATTTAGAGCCATTATCCAACTTTTGGGCGGTCTGGCCATGTTCCTCTACGGCATTGAGGTCATGGGTGACGGACTGAAGAACAGCTCCGGAGCCGCACTGAAGCGGGTTCTGGAGAAAGTAACCGGGAATGTCATCATCGGTGTGCTCACCGGCGCCATGGTTACCGCAGTCATTCAGAGTTCCACCGCAACCATCGTTCTGACCGTGGCCTTGATTGGTGCGGGAGTGCTGAATCTGAGACAGGCCGTGTCCATTGTCATGGGTGCCAACATCGGCACTACAGTCACTGCGCAGATCATTCGTCTGTCCTCCATCGAGGCCGGCAACAATCTGATGCTGATGCTTTTTGATACGGACACACTGGCTCCCATTGCGTTGGTAATCGGCATCATCTTGCTGATGTTCGTCAAGTCCAAGTCCTCCAAGACCATCGGAGACATTTTTGTGGGCTTCGGCGTGCTGTTTGTGGGTCTGAGTCTGATGACCGACGGCGTCCGGCCGCTGATCGGCACCGACGCTTTTGTGGCCTTTGTGGGTTTCCTGCAGAATCCCCTGCTGGGCATTTTGTTCGGTCTGGTGCTGACCGTCATTGTGCAGAGCTCTTCCGCTACGGTGGGTATGCTGCAGACCGTTGCTTCCGTGCCCGGTTCCGGCATTACCTTTGCCATGGCCTACCCCATCATTATGGGTATCAACCTGGGTACCTGCGTAACCACCGCTTTGGTCTGCTCCATCGGCTCTTCCAAAGATGCCAAGCGTACCGGTGTTGTGCACATCGCCTTCAATACCATCGGCACCATTTTGTTCCTGGTGGTTATGAATGTTTTGCAGCGCCTTTCCGTATTCGGTCAGGACTTCTGGGTTCGGGCTGTGGACAGCGGCAACATTGCCAATTTCCAGACCGTATTCAACCTGATTACCGCCATTGTGCTGATTCCCTTTGCCGATGTTCTGGTGAAGCTGTCCATGCTGCTGGTGCATGATGACAAGCCCGGCAAAGATCGTCACCCGGAACTGCACACCCTGGACGAAAAGCTGTATATCTCCCCTGCCGTGGCCGTTTCCGAAACCGTAAAGGCCGTGGCTGCCATGGGTACCATCGCCAAGACAAACTTCGAACGGGGCTGTCGGATTCTGTCCAAATACGACCCGGTGCTGGTTGCCCAGGTTGACGAGGACGAAGACGTGATCGACCAGTTTACCGACCAGGCAGACCGGTTCCTGATTGGTCTGGCCAAGAACGTGGAAACCGAGTGGGATGACCGTCAGCTGGACATGCTGATGCAGACGGTTCCCAATTTTGAACGCATCGGCGATTACGCCACCAACCTGGTGGAGCTGGCCCAGCGGCTGCAGTCGGAAGGCACCACCTTCTCCGAGACTGCCAAGAAGGAGCTGAACCTGATCTGCTCCGCCGTTACGGAAATTTTGACCATTACCCTCGATGCTTTCGCCAAGGGCGATAACGAAGCTGCCAAGGCCATTGAACCTCTGGAAGAAACCATTGACGATATGGTGATGATTCTCCGTGACCGGCATACCAAGCGGCTGAAAACCGGCGCTTGTTCCGTCGGAGCCGGATTGGTATTTATGGAGACGCTGACCTATCTGGAGCGCACCTCCGACCAGTGCTCCTCCATCGCCGTGATGATGCTGGCAAGAAACAATGAAGAAATCCTGCAAAATCACTATGATTATCTGCGGGAAATCCACGCCGGCAACGACGCTGCCTACATGGCAGAGAAGGAACGCCGCCGTCGCCAATATATCAAGCCCCTGCGAGAACTGGTATAACGAATCTACCCCCGGAAAATCCTGAACGGATTTCCGGGGGTGTGTTTTTTGTTCGGCACTCAGGGGCAAAGACGCTCCAGTTCCGCGGATACGGAAGCTTCGCAGCTGCGCATGGCGAGAATCGTCTTTTCCAGCAGCTCGTCCAGACTCCAGCCCAGCCGCTGGGCGCCTTCCTGAATCACATCCCGGGAGCAGCCGGCTGCAAACTTCTTGTCCTTGAACTTCTTTTTCAGGGAAGACAGTTCCATGTCCATCACGCTTTTGCTGGGGCGCATCCGGGCGGCAGCACCGATCAAACCGGTCAGTTCATCCACTGCAAAGAGCACCTTCTCCATCTGGTGAACCGGCTCCACATCGCTGCACAGGCCGTAGCCATGGGAGCAGATGGCATGAACCATTTCCTCGCTGGCATTGACCTGGGCCAGAAGCTCGGGAGCCTTCTTGCAGTGCTGATCCGGGTACTGCTCAAAATCCACATCGTGCAGCAGTCCGCACAGGCTCCAGAATACTTCGTCCTCCCCCAGTTCCCGGGCAAACCAGGCCATAACCCCTTCCACCGTCAGAGCGTGCTGAATGTGAAAGGGTTCTTTGTTATACCGTTGCAGCAGGTCCAGGGCCTGCTCTCTTGTCAGTTCCATGAAATGCGCCTCCTGTATCAAAATATGGAATCATTTTACCTTTGGCGACTTTCTTTGTCAACCGGACGAATGCGATATCGGCTTAGCATTTCAAAAGAAGTCCCGGTTTTTTTGAAAAGGTGTAGAGATGTTCATAATTGCGTGCTATACTGGTTTTGTTAGGAGGTGTCCTTCATGGCAAATATACTTGACTACATACGCTGGCGCGGTGACCTGACGTTTACCCAGGACCCGCCGAATCCGGTGGACGCATTGATTTTCTCGGCGCTGGTTTACATCCGCTACGGCGGCAGAGTGGAATCCCAGCCCACAGTCCCCATTTCCCTGACGGAAGCGGCTGAGGACTTTTTTGCCGGAGACAACTGCGAGGCCCTGGTGCGGGTGAAAAACGATCTGACGCTGCTGCGTCTGGCAGCCGACTCTGTCCGGTTCGGTTCCGCCCGTTTGTGTATGTATCAGGATCAGCTGATTCCCGAGCAGGAGACGCAATTTGCGGCCCTTACCTTTCTGCTGGATGACGGAAGTATGTTCCTGGCATTCCGGGGCACCGACAGCACCCTGGTAGGCTGGAAAGAGGATTTCAACATGACCTTCCAGCAGACCATTCCCGCCCAACGGCTGGCGGTCCGATATACCCTGGCAATAGCCCAGGAATATGTAGCTCCCATGCGCCTGGGCGGCCATTCCAAGGGCGGCAATCTGGCAGTATTTGCCGCAGCCCGTTCTTCCCCTATGGTACAGCAGCGGATTTTGCAGGTATACAACCACGACGGCCCGGGTTTTACGAAATATCTGATGGGCGACCCCGGATATCTTGCCATGGTTCCCCGGATCAAAACCTACGTTCCCCAGTCCTCCGTCATCGGCATGCTGCTGGAACATGAAGAACCCTATACGGTCATCCGCAGCAAAACCGTGGGACTGCTGCAGCATGATCCCTACTCCTGGGAACTGATGGGCAGCCAATTTCTCACCACGGAGGAAGTCACCGAAGGCTCCCATTTCCTGGACGCCACCATCAAAACCTGGTTTGCGGAAATGACCAACCAGGAACGCAACCAGCTGGTGGATGTGATGTTCGCCCTGCTGGGCACCGGCGGCGTTGACAACGCCATCGACATTTTCCAGCCCAAAAATATCCACGCCTATGTAAAAGCCCTGAGCGGTGACGAAAAAATGCGCCGGGTGCTGTCCACGGAATTTCTGGGCCTGATGGACGCGGCGAAAAAAACCAGAGCCAAACTGGAAGCAGAGCGAAAAACAGAAAAGCTTCTGGAAGAGGGCTTTGACGTATAACCCCCCGGCCTAACCGGTACAGACAGGTAAGCATACTCCCCCTGATGCAGGTACTGTGCACCAGGGGGAGTTTTTGTGTATGCAGGATTCCCGTCAGGAGGCGCTATTCTCCAGCTTCTCAGGGTCCATCAGGGTCAATTCTGTTCCCTGATAGTAGTAGGCCAAAATATCAGCGTAGCTGCTTCCTGTGACCGCCATGGCATCGGCACCATACTGGCTCATACCCACCCGATGACCATAGCCGTAGGTTGTAATGACAATTCGCTCGTCTCCGGCGGATACGGTAAAATCCGTAGAGGGCAGCTTCAGCAGCGAACGCAGCTGAACACCGGTATAAAGTTTCCCTCCGATGTCCATGCTTTCAATACCGCCTCCATCGGTAAAGGATGCTGCCCCGAACCAGCCGCTGGGAGAGCCTTCCAACGTTACCCCCAGCGCTTCCTGAAATGCTTCCGGAGAAAAGGTGAAGGTATCGGAAAAATGTGCCGCATCCTCTTCACCCGGGCTTTCTACTGCCTGCAGATAGGGAAACTCTGCTCCCCAAACCGCCGCCGCATCCTCGGTGCTGCCGCCGGAGCAGGAGAAGTAGGTGGCCTCAATCAGTTCTCCCTCATAGGTCAGCACATAGCCGGAGGTTGCATTCACCGCCGAGCGGACTTTGCTCACATTCTCTACCGTCCCCCCCTGGAGCAGATACTCTTTCTGAGACAGATACGCCTGGCAGCAGGTGGATTGGGTACAGACACTGCCGTCTGCGTGCTTGCCACCGGTTTGGTAGGCTTTGCAAGCGTAGGTTCTGGCCGCCACTGACTGGGCTTTCAGTGCTTCCGTTTCAAAAGAAGCCGGCATTTCTGCCAATACCACTCCCGTCAGGTAATCGTCCATGTCCATCTGCTCCACCGTACCGTCTGTATGGCGGACCAACACCGGCAGCGAAACCGTTTGCTGCTGAGGCGCCTGCAGCACCGGCTGGGTTTGTAGCTGCGTTTCAACCGGAGCATCCAAAGCCATTACCGCACCGTTGAGCACCAGCCCCGGCAAAACCATGCCCATAAACAGCGCAGTCAGAATATCCTTCCAAATGGATCGCATCGGCATCCCTCCCATGGATGTATTCCCGCTTTCATCAGGAACCGTTTGGAATATATGGTAGCATGTCTGCATGATAAATGCAGTCAGATTTCCGCCGGAAGAAAAAGCCGAAATCCGCCTTACCAGGATTTGTCAAAAGTCTTGACTTTCCTGCTGAGCCATGGTAAATTATCTCCATTGTCAGTAAAGATTTGTTAAAGATTTCATCTTCAAATCCCTTATCCAACCGGCGAAGCTTTTTGCCGGGACGTGCTGCCTGTCATTTCCTTTGGGAATTGTACAGGTTTTTTCTAATCTTTCGTCTGTTTTGGCACAATCGTGCCGGCATATTACATTTTACGAAGGAGCGTACCCCCATGATTGTTTCTGTTCTGTTGTTTGCTGTGGGACTGGTGCTGCTGATCAAAGGCGGCGACTGGTTTGTCGACGGAGCCACCGGCATTGCCCGTCGGTTCCATCTGCCGGACATTGTTGTCGGCGCCACAGTGGTTTCCATCGGCACCACTCTGCCTGAGGTTATGGTTTCCGCCACCGGCGCCATGCTGGGTCAGGGCGCTATGGCTTACGGCAACGCCATCGGTTCCATCATCTGCAACACCGCTTTGATCGCCGCCATTTCCGTTGCGGTCAACCCGGGCCCGGTCAATACCAAATCCATGAAGATGCCGGTGATTTTCTTCTTCCTCAGCGCCGCCATTTACTGCGTAGCCGCATACATTATGGGAGAGTTCACCCGGCCTCTGGGCTTGATTTTGCTGACGATTTTTGTGGTCTACATGATTATCACCGTCCGTCAGGGACTGAAAAACCCGGATCAGGTGGAGGAAGAAGAGACGGAAACCAAAGACAGAACCTTCCTGCAGGATCTGTTCTGGCTGGTTGTGGGCGCCGCTCTGATTGCTCTGGGTGCTGATCTTCTGGTGGATCACGGCACCATCATCGCCAGAGAACTGGGCGTTCCGGAGACGGTAATTGCCCTGACCTTTGTGGCCCTGGGCACCAGCCTGCCGGAACTGGTCACCACCATCACTTCCCTGCGCAAAGGCCACGCTTCTCTGGGTATCGGCAACGTGATCGGCGCCAATGTATTTAACCTGGTGCTGGTTTCCGGCATCTCGGTAACCCTGGCTCCCTTTGAGGTGCCGGTGGGCAACCTGATCTTCGGCCGCAACGCCTCCCTGCTCATGGACATTCCGGTGATGCTGACCGTCATGGTTCTGCTGACCTTCCCCGCACTGGCCAGCAAGAAGCTCCATCGCTGGCAGGGTATTACCTTGCTGTGCATCTACGCAGCCTTCTGCATCTGCCAGTTCGCCATGTAATATTTTCAGCCGCCGGAAAGTTCCGGCGGCTGAACCCATACTGCGCAGCAAAGCCGCCGGGAAATCCCGGCGGCTCCGTTTATTCTGATAATTCTTCTCCCTTTTCCTGATAATAGTCTGTTTCCAGAATCAGGTTATTCACACGGATAAACTGCTGCACTTTCTGTGCCACGCCCCTGCGGAACTCAGGGGTATCCGTCAGTTCTTCGCCGCTGACAGAGAAATACTGTCCCGTACTGGCATCGTAGGCCGTATCGCCGCAGATCCAGCTGCCGTTGGCGAAGGGCACAAATCCTTCATAGTCCTCATCAAAGGCATCGCTTCCGATGTAGGAATACTCGCTGTGGATTCCCAGCAGATTCAGCAATGTTGGCAGAAGATCCGAGGTATTGAGCACCTTGTCCACTTCCATGGGCTCCATTCCCGGTGTCCAGATGAAACAGGGCGTACGCTCCAGCAGCAGTTTTTGCTGGACGCCGGACAGTTCCAGAAGGGCCGGTTCATTTTTATAGCCATAGGTATAGTGGTCGGTTACCGCCACGATGACGGTATTTTCCAGTTCGCCATGGCTCTCCAGTTCTTCCAGGAGTCTTGCGAACATGTCATCTACCAGTTTTGCTTTTAAGTACGCGCAGTTGGTTTCTTCGTTTTCTGTCAGGTCCCGGTATTCGGGGTATTTTTTTAGTCCCCAATAGCTCAGCACCTCGTTGTACTTATAACTAAGGTGAGCCGAGCGGGTGATGATGAAGTTGAGCTTCTGCCCTTCCCGGAAGAAACTGTCAGACAGCTGCTGGTTGTCAAACAGGAACTGGTCGTCGTACAGCTGATCCTTCGTCTGTTCGGTTACATAATCCTGATACGAAATGTACTCTTCGTATCCCATCGCCGGAGAGAACACACCCCGGGAGTAGAACGACGGGTCATTATAATGGTATACTTTCGCAGAATAGCCTTGATCCCGCAGTACATTGGCCAAAGACTGGTCAAAGTGATTGGTTACATAGTCAAAAGCATATCCGCCGGAACTGCTGAGGAAGGACCCGGTATTGATGCAGAATTCAGTATTGAACGTCCGGATGCCGCCATAGCCCGGAGTATAGAATTTGGTAAAATTCATTCCTTCTGCCATCAGCCGCGCAATGGTGGGGGTATGCTCTCCGATCATCCAGTCGTCCATGGATTCCATCAGTACCAAAACCACATTTTTCCCCTGGAGCAGTCCGGTCATAGCATTGTCCTGGCCTTCTTCCTGGGTATCAAAAAAGGCATCCAGGGTTTTCTCTGCCTTCTGCTGGGCCTGGGCATAGGCCGGTGTGATGGGATACAGATAATTGGTATAGACATCTTTCACCGCTGTCTGGTAGATACCGCAGACCTGATACAGCCGATGGGCGTCAAACATGTTTTCATAAGCCGCTTCCGCTGACTGGACGCGGCCATAGTCCGATTCGGCATAGCGGATGCTGCTGTCGCTGAGAAATACCAGCTGGGGCAGAAGCCATGCCCCCACTGCCGCCATCACGGCAATCCCTGCGCTCAGCAGCTGATTTTTCCAATACTTTTGGTTTCTGGGAAAGTTCCAGAGGGTGAACACACCTATGCCAATCATCACCGGCAGGCAGATCCACCAGGAAACCGGATAACTCAGCAGGACATCCAGGTAGTCCGCACCTTCGGAGGCATAGCGAAAATCGGAAATCCAGATCATTCCCTGAAACAGCAGATAATATCCGGTTTGGATAAAGGCATAAATCAGGAACAGAAAATAGCTGATGCCGTACGCAATTCTGGCCAGCTTGCCCGGCAAAGCGGAAATCAGCCCTGTCAGCAAAATTGTCCAAACACCGCCGAACACCAGCGGCCACCAGGCATACAGGGCAGAAGTCACTTCTCCAGAGGATATCTGGGATGATAGGGTTTGGGTCTGCTCTTGCGCTGTGGTTTTCAGAAATACAAAGGCAAATAACTCAATCAGAAAAAAGGAAGCGGGAATCAGCCAGGCAGATATGCGTTTGGCCGATATTCCTTTCTTTTGCAAATACTTTCCAGCTGTGGAAACCATGAGGGGAATACTCCTTATTGTCAAGATAACGGGCGTAATTATACCACAAAATCTCTCTTTTGTATACTGTCTTTCTTTTTCTATCAAAAGATTACAAATTTTTACAAAATCATATCGCTTTGCATTGACATTCCTTTCTCAAACTGATATGATAATATCCACGTAATACGTTTTGCTGCAATGCCGCAAACCATGTGCGTCAGTTTGGATTTTCCCTGTATAACCAGGCAATCAGGCTGCCGCAGCAGCAGAAGGTGCGAGGTATTTGTGTGTCTGCCAATACACTGACAGAGCGTGTCAAAGAAATATTTCATGCTTTCTTTTTGCAGCCCGATTGAACTGCACCCCATCTGTTAGACAGTATGATATACTATCTAACAGATGGGGTGCAGTTCACCATTGCCAACCGGGATTCTTTTGCTGGCGACCATCCTATGATTACCTGGCTGAAAGAGCATATGCAGGCCATCAGCTATGAAAATTTCTCCAAGACCAAGAGTTTCCGTGCCATGTGGAGAAACGAGAAAAAGCGGCTGGAGGAGATGAACGTAAATGTGATTCTCCCCGTCATCAGCAACAATGAGCTTGTGGCAGTTACATTGATCTCGCTGAATGATGCATCCGCTAAAAAGGGAAAGGGAATTTCCGTCGGCAACATGACGTTCCTGGAATCCACTGCTGCGGTTCTCTCCATTGCCCTGAACAATGCGGCGTTGTGTGAAGAGTTGAAGCGCAAAGCCCACAAAGACCCTTTGACCAATCTGTATAACCGGGGATATTTCCTGGAAAACATTGCGAAAGAATTCGACCTTTCCAAGCATGCCCAGATTACGCTGATGATCATCAATCTGGATGATTTCCGGCTTTACAACGAACTTTACGGTACCGCAGAGGGCGACCTGATTCTCAAGCGTTTTGCAGAAGCGCTGAAATACCTGGTAAACAACCGGGGTACCGTGGCCCGCTACGGCGGCAAGGAATTTATCATCAGCTTCCCCTTCTGTCCCCCAGCTACCGCTTTGGAGTGTGCGAAAAACGCCAAAGAATGGCTGACGAAGGAAATCATGTCCCCCGACGGAAAAACCAAGAAATTTCTGACTTTCAGTGCGGGAATCAGTTCCTATCCGTCCAATGCAGCCAGTGTGGACGAACTGTTCACCTATGCCAGTATGGCGGTATATTCCGCCAAAAGTGACGGAAAGAACAAGATTGTGCTCTATACCCGGGAAAATGAAAATCAAAGAATGGCCCGCAATGTAAAAAGTAAGCGGGCTTTGGCGGAAAACTGTGCGTCCACCATCTATGCACTGACTGCAGCCATCGATGCCAAAGACCACTATACCTTCAGCCATTCCAACCATGTAGCCCAGTACGCATCCATTCTCGCTGAAGCTCTGGAACTGGTTGCAGAGCATATCGAAATCATCCGTCAGGCGGGACTTCTGCACGATATCGGAAAAATCGGCACGCCGGAAGCCATCTTGTCCAAAACCACCCGTCTGACCCAGGAAGAGTACGAAATCATGAAACAGCATGTGGAAGCTTCCATTTCCATGATTAAGTATCTGCCTTCCCTGGATTATGTCATTCCTTCCGTTCTGGGCCATCACGAACGCTGGGACGGCGGCGGATATCCCCGCGGTTTGTCCGGAAATGCCATTCCCATTGGCGCTCGCTGTCTGTGTCTGGCTGATTCCTTTGATGCCATGATTTCCAAGCGCAGCTACAAGGAAGCCATGAGCGTGGAAGAGGCCATTGGGGAAATTCGCAGAAATCAGGGAACCCAGTTTGACCCCGAGCTTGCAGTGCTGTTTATCCAGCTGATCGAATCAGGAAAAATTCAGATTCATAACGATGGGTACTAAAGCAAATTGATACACTCCCGCAGGCGGCATTTCTGCTTCCGCTGCAGCTACTCTGCTGCTTTGAAAAGCCTTGGTTTCCAAGGCTTTTCTTTTTTCTATTTCCCTCAGGATAAAAATCTGTTCAGATACGGCACACCCTTCTGAAAAAACTTTGGCAGTTTTTTACCCAATCCTTCCTTGACAAATTCTGTATCCGGTATTATCATATAGAAATTAGCTAAAGCTAACTTAATCCTGATATACCATCTGCAAATTCTGCCGATGGCGAGGAGGCAACCATATGAAAACACTGAAAGATGCCAAAGTCGGTCAGACCGTTACCGTGGTAAAGCTCCACGGAGAAGGCGCCGTGCGGCGGCGAATCATGGATATGGGAATCACAAAGCGGGTGGAAATCTTTGTGCGTAAAGTAGCGCCCCTGGGAGATCCCATTGAAATCAACGTTCGCGGATATGAACTGAGCCTGCGCAAGGCGGATGCGGAAATGATTGAAATCGCCTAATTATCGCCAGGAGTTAGCCTTGGCTAAGTACATAGGAAAGGGAAGGAAACTATGGGTATTAAAATTGCCCTTGCCGGCAATCCCAACTGCGGCAAGACGACCTTATTCAATATACTGACCGGTTCCAACCAGTATGTGGGAAACTGGCCCGGAGTCACTGTGGAGAAAAAAGAAGGCACCCTGAAAGGCCATGACGATGTGATCATCCAGGATCTGCCGGGAATTTACTCCCTGTCTCCCTATTCTCCGGAGGAGGTGGTTACCCGCCGGTATCTGGTGACCGAGCATCCCGACGCCATTTTGAACATCGTCGACGGCACCAACATCGAGCGAAATCTCTATCTGACCACCCAGCTGATTGAACTGGGCCACCCGGTGGTGGTTGCGGTGAATATGATCGACCTGGTTCGCAAAAACGGAGATACCATCGATCTGCAGAAACTGAGTAAGGCTCTGGGCTGCACCTGCCTGGAAATCAGCGCACTGAAAAGTCTGGGCTGCCAGGAGGCTGCAGAAAGGGCAGTGGAACTGGCCAGAAACCACACCCATGGAGAAATGCCCCACGTTTTCAACGGCAGCGTAGAACATGCTCTGGCCCATATCGAAGAATCCATCGAAGGCAAGGTGTCCCAGAATTATCTGCGCTGGTACGCCATTAAGCTTTTTGAACGGGATCAGCGGGTGCGTAACGAACTGAAGCTGGACAATGATCTGATTGCCCATCTGGAAAAGCACATTGCCGACTGCGAAGCAGAAATGGACGACGACGCGGAATCCATCATCGCCGATCAGCGCTACACCTATATCGGCAATGTTATGGATCGGGCCGTTGTAAAAAAGGCCCCCAAGCATTCTCTGACGCTGTCGGATAGGATTGACCGAATCGTCACCCACCGGATTCTGGCACTGCCGATTTTTGCCGGAATTATGTTCCTGATGTACGCCATCGCCATGGGCAGTTTTCCCTTCTCCATCGGCACCATCTGCACAGGCTGGGCCAATGACGTTCTGTTTGGTCAGTGGATTCCGGACCTGCTGGGCGGTCTGCTGACCAGCCTGCATGTCAGTCCCTGGCTGTATGGTCTGGTGATGGACGGCATTCTGGCTGGTGTTGGCTCGGTTCTGGGATTTGTTCCCCAGATTCTGGTACTGTCGTTCCTTCTGTCCATCCTGGAAGATGTGGGCTATATGTCCCGGGTGGCCTTTATTATGGACCGGATTCTGCGTAAATTCGGCCTGTCCGGCAAATCCATCATCCCCATGCTGGTAGCTACCGGCTGCGGCGTTCCCGGTATTTTGGCCTCCCGAACCATTGAGCAGGACCGGGATCGGAAAATCACCGTGATGACCACCGGTTTCATTCCCTGCGGCGCCAAAATGCCCATTATCGGCCTGTTTGCCGGTGCGGTATTCGGTAATTCTCCGCTGGTTGCCACCTCCGCCTTCTTCATTGGCGTGGGGGCTGTGGTTACCTCCGGCGTGATTCTGAAGAAATTCAAGGCACTGGCAGGCAAGCCTGCTCCCTTCGTCATGGAGCTGCCCGCCTACCACCTGCCCTCTGCCCGGAATGTGCTGCGCTCCACCGGTGAACGGGGCTGGGATTTCGTCAAACGTGCCCTGACCATTGTGCTGCTCAGCTCCATGGTACTGTGGTTCCTGCAAAGCTACGGCTTTGAAAACGGCGTGTTCCAGGCGGTTCAGGACAACAACACCTCCCTGCTGGCAGATCTGGGCAAGGCCATTGCCTGGCTGTTCTATCCCCTGGGCTGGATGGGCGATATGGCTTGGAAGGCAACCGTGGCCACCTTCACCGGTCTGATTGCCAAGGAGCAGGTTGTCATGACCTTCGGTACCCTGTACCACTACGCCGGAGAACTCAGCGAAGAGGGCAATGAAATCTGGGCCATGATTGCCGCAGACTTCGGCCCCGTCCGGGCATACAGCTTTATGATCTTCAACCTGCTGTGCGCCCCCTGCTTTGCCGCCATCGGCGCCATCCGCCGGGAAATGAACAGTGGAAAGTGGACCTTGGCCACCATCGGCTATATGTGCGGCTTTGCCTATGCCATCTCCCTGATTGTGTACCAAATCGGCGGACTGTTCACCGGGGAGGCCAGCTTCGGCATTTTGACCGTTGCCGCAGTGGCTGTCCTGGCAGGACTGGTATACCTGGTGGTCCGGAAAAACCGCCATGCTGACATACCTGTGAAAATCGGCGTGTAACAAAGAAAGGAAACACCTATGATGCAATGGATCTGCGCCAACTGGGGCAACGCAGTTGTTCTGGCTGTACTGATTCTGGCTGTGATTGCCGCAGTGGCTGTCATGCGCCGGGATCGGAAAAAGGGCGGATGCTGCGGCTCCTGCAGCGGCTGTTCCATGTCCGGCTGCTGCCACGGCAAAAAAGTATAACAAAACGGCTGGGAAGCAATACCACGCTTCCCAGCCGTATTTTTTTCATCTTTATCCCCGCATTGCCCGCTTTCTGGCAATGTTGATGGGACCTTCCTGCATGTTGTTAATCCAGGCCAGACTCTTGCCGGCGCCGTAGGCGGTGCAGGCATCCGGGTCGTCTGCCAGGATGCAGGCAATGCCGGTACGCTCCATCAGCAGCAAATCCATGCCCCACAGCTGGCCGCAGCCGCCGGTGATGGTAATGCCGTTCTCGGAGATATCCGACACCAGTTCCGGACTGGTCTGCTCCAGCACCGCCAGCACCTCGTCGGCAATCTGCCGGGCGGGGCGACGCAGAACCTCGTAAATCTCATTGGAGGTCAGGGTTACGGTTTTGGGCATACCAGTCTTATAGTCCCGGCCCTTGATGTTCATGCTGCGCTCTTCATCCCGGGGGTAAACCTGGCCGATCTGAATTTTAATGCTTTCCGCCGTTACCTGTCCGATGATGATGCCGTGCTGACGGCGGACGTACCGGGCAATCATTTCGTCAAAGTAGTTGCCGGCAATTTTCAGAGAAGAGGAAACTGCCACGCCGTTCATGCTCAGCACCGCAATGTCCGTGGTACCGCCGCCCACGTCCACCACCAGGTGGCCGCTGGCGCCCCGGATATCCAGTCCCGCACCCAATCCGGCAGCCAGAGGTTCTTCAATCAGGAACACACGGCGGGCACCGGCTTCGATGGCGGCGTTGATGACGCTGCGCTCTTCCACTTCCGACACGCCGGAGGGGACAGACACAACCACACGGGGCTTGGGCGTGAACAAGCCAGCCTTGGTAGCGGTTTTGAACATCTCCTGCAGCATACGAACGGTCATTTCGTGGTCGGAAACGATGCCGTCCTTCAACGGGTGCATGGCCACCACGTTGCCGGGGGTACGGCCCAGCATGTTCCGGGCGGCGGCGCCTACCTGCAAAATCTTACCGGTATTCTTGTCCACCGCCACAACCGAAGGCTCCCGAACCACCAGGCCCTTGCCGTCGGCGTAAATCAACACATTACAGGTACCCAGGTCCACACCCAGGTCATTGGAAAACATAGAAAACAGAGACATAATGACACCTTTACTTTCGTGCCGCCGCAACTGCGGCGCAATGTACTTCCCCGGCCCCGGCAGTGAGCAAAACTCTGGCAGCCTCTCCGGCTGTGGCTCCTGTGGTCAGGATATCATCCAGCAGCAAAACCCGCTTTCCGGTCACCACACCGGGGTCTGTCACCTGGTAAACGCCCAGCACATTGGCCCGGCGTTGGGCTGCTCCGGAAATTCCGGATTGGGGACGGTTATGACGAACTTTCTTCAGTGCAGGAACCGGAGTCATTTCCAGTTCCCTGCCCACCGCTTTCGCCAGCAGTTCCACCTGGTCGTATCCCCGGCACAGTTTTCGCAGGGGACTGACCGGAATCCAGGTCAGAACATCGAAGCCCTCCGGATACAGCCGTAGGATCTTCATGGCCAGCAGCCGGCCGTAAGCATCGGCATAGGAGCGGGCATGATAAAATTTATAACGCAGCAAACTTCTTCTTACGTTCCCTTCATAGTACCAGACAGCGGCGAAACTGTCAAGAAATTGAAGCTTACTTTTCCGGTTTGGGTACTCCGGAGCGTCTAAACGACAATCTTTGCACAGGTCCAGCGCTTCTTTTCCCAAAAGATTACCGCACAAAACACACTTTGGCGGAAACAGAAGCCTCATCAAAGCATGATACAGTTTCATTCTACCTTCCCCTGCAAGCGAAGCTTCAGGCCGGTGTAGCGGCGGTTTTTGGTAGCGTTCTGGGTCATCGCCGCCACCGTCTCTTCCTTGCCCACCACAATCAGCAGTTCCCTGGCCCGGGTAATGGCGGTGTAGAGAATGCTGCGGGTCAGCAAATACGGCGAACCGTTCCAGGCCGTGAGAATCACCGCCCGGTATTCGCTGCCCTGGCTCTTATGCACCGTCATGGCGTAAGCCGGTTCCAGTTCATTGAGCTGAGTAAAATCATACTCTGCTTCCCGGTCATCAAAGACAATGGTCATGGTTTCAGCGGAAGGGTTGATTTCCCGGATAATCCCAACATCCCCGTTGAAGATTCCCGCTCCCACGGCGCTGCCGTCGGTTTTCTTCCACAGGATATCGTAGTTGTTGCGAATCTGCATCACCCGATCTCCTTCCCGGAAGAGGAACTCTCCAAACTGCCGTTCCTTTTTGTCCGGTGCAGGGGGATTCAGGGTTTCCTGAAGGAGCCGGTTCAGATTCATGGTACCCACGCCGCCTTTTCGGGTGGGGCTGAGCACCTGAATCTGTTCCGGCGCAATGCCCATATTCTTGGGAAGCCGGGTGCTGCACAGATCCCGGATCAGCTGGGCTACTCCTTCTTCGTTGCCCCGGCGCAGGAAAAAGAAATCGCTGTTTACGGTTTTCAAGTCCGGCATTTCTCCCCGGTTGACCCGGTGGGCGTTCATAACGATCAGGCTTTTCTGGGCCTGACGGAAAATCTCCGTCAGCCGCACTGTGGGCAGCTGGCCACTGCGGAGCATATCGCTGAAGGGAAATCCCGGTCCCACCGGGGGCAGCTGGTCGGGGTCGCCCACCAGAATCAGCCGTTTTCCCTGAGGAATCGCCTGCAAAAGAGCATACAGCAGTTCCACATCCACCATGGACATCTCGTCCACGATCACCGCATCGGCTTTCAGGGGGTTATCCTCGTCCCGGGCGAAGAACATTTTGCCGGTACCCGGGTCAATCCCCGCTTCCAGCAGGCGGTGAATTGTGGAAGCTTCCTCTCCGGTGACTTCCGTCAGCCGTTTAGCCGCCCGTCCCGTGGGCGCCGCCAGCAGGCAGCGCAGCTGCATCTGTCCCAGCAAGGACAAAATACCGTTGAGGATGGTGGTTTTACCGGTACCCGGACCGCCGGTAATCAGCAGCAGTCCGGAAATTGCCGCTTCCCGGATGGCCTGACGCTGTTCGTCAGAATATTCCACGCCGCTTTCCTGTTCCGCCGTCCGGATTTTCTTCTCCAGGCCATGAGGTGCGGGGAAAGACAAAGCGGCAAATTCCGCCAGGCTTCGGGCGCAGTAACTTTCCGCTTCATAGAGTCTCGGCAGGTAGATTACCGAGATTCCTGCCAGGCGCTGCTTTTTCAGCCGGTCTGCTTCCAGCAGCCGTGCAATTCCCTGCCCTACGCTCTCCGATTCCACCGACAGCAGCTGACCTGTGGCCGCCATCAGCTTGTCCTCGGGCAGGAAGCTGTGTCCGGCGGTTAAATTGTAACTCAGTTCAAACAGGATTCCTGCCTCAATCCGTCGGGGATCATCCCCCGCCACTCCCAATTCAATGGCAAACCGGTCTACAGCCCCAAAAGGGGCCTCCAAACCTTCGTCCATCAAAAGATAGGGGTCGTCATAGAGCAGTTCAATGGTGCTGTCTCCATACAGCTTATAGGTACGCACCGCCAGTTCCGCAGGCAGGTGGTGCAGGGCAAAAAATTCCATCAGCTGCCGCATTCCCACCTGAAGTTTGAATTCTTCCCCAATGGCCCGGGCCTTTTCCCGGGAAATACCGGATACCTCCGCCAGACGCTCCGGCTCCCGCTCCATAATCAGCAGGGTTTCCGAGCCGAAATGCTCCACAATCCGGGCCGCCATCCGGGGGCCAATACCCTTAATCACCCGGCTGCTCAAATAACTTAAAATCTCCATGGCGGTCTGGGGCATCAGCCGCTCCAGAAATTCCGCTTCAAACTGCCGGCCGTAGCTGGCGTGGCTGCTCCACCGGCCGGTGACCATCAGCCGTTCTCCCACGGCAGGCAGCGGAATGGTGCCAACCACCGTTACATTCTGTCCGCCACCTACGTTCAGCCGCAGTACCGCATAACCGTTTTCATAATTCTGATACACCACGGCGCTGATAGCGCCCTGGATAATCTCCATTTCTTCCGTCAATTTGTGTTCGCTCCAATTCCAAGCCTTTCCGGCAATTCCGCCAGGCTGTATCGTTCAATTCCGTGTTTATCCAGGTATTCCCGCTCTGCTTCCGTAAATCCCCAGTCTACCACAATCAGGGGGCAGCGTACTGCGCCCAAGTCCCGGAGCCACAGATAGATCCCCACAAACCCGGGCTTTCCCCGCTGTCCAAAATACACCAGGCAGCCGTCCCGGCAAGCGCTCAGCAGCCAGCCAAAGCTCACCCACAAAGCGCACAAAACCCCAAACGCCGCCAATGTCCCCACCAGGAAATACCATGCCACGCCGCATCACCTCAGAATACCATATGCACAAATGGCGGGCTTTGTTCCGGTTTTCTTTATTTTACTACACCTTCCGGGAAAAGAAAAGCCCTTTTCCGGAATATCCCCAAGCAAGTGGAAACTTTCCCCTTGATTTGTACAATTTTCTAAAAAAGCCTTGAATCCAAGGCTGTTATAGGGTATAATATCCAGTAATTACTGGGAGTATGGCATTAAGGAGCGATGCAGGCAGGATGATGAAATTTTTGAATCTGCTGATGTGGGTTGGCCAGTTTGGTTTTTCCGTTGTCTTTCCCACGCTGTTCTTCCTTCTGATCGCTGTGTGGCTGCAGAATAAGTTCGGTCTTGGCATGTGGATTGTGGTGGTTCTGGGATTGATCGGGATACTGACTTCCATCAGCACTGCCCGTTCCTGTCTGCGTTCGCTGTGCAAGGCTGCCCAAGAGGCGTCCTCCAAAGAGCCTCCCCCCACCGCATTCAACGATCACAAATAATCTCCCCAAAAAGGAAGTCTGTACTATGAAATTACAAGCTGCATCCCGCAAAGAGCTGTCCCGAATTGCTTCGGGCACGTTGATTTGTGATGCAGGGCTGATTGCCGCCCTGTTTTTGCTGAGTTTGGTTGGTGTAGGAACCTTCCAGTTAGGCCCGATTCTCCTGGGCGCTGCCTGCGGCAGTGTGATCGCCATCGGGAATTTCGCCATTTTGTGTCTTACGGTGCAGAGCGCTGTGGGCATGGAAAACAAGCGGAAAATGAAAGCCCGATTCCAGCTGAGCTGCAATGTCCGCATGCTCATTCAGGCCGGCTGGGTAGTGGCTGCTTTCTTAATCCCCCAGCTGCACTTTATCGCCGCCGCAGCCCCGATTTTGTTTCCCCATGTGATCATTTACTATCTGCAGGCTACCGGCAGGCTGATGCCCAAGCAGGAGCAATCCTCCTCCGAAGGCTGATTATCGTCCGTTTTATCCGTCATCCACCTATTGAAGTGAGGTAATGTTCATGGAAATCTCGATTACCGGTGCAAAAGTTCTGGCAACCATTGAAAATGTTCCCCTGTTTGGAACCGTCCAAATCACCCAGACCCTCACCGCCAGCTGGCTGGTGATGCTCATCATCACAGGGCTTTGTATCTGGCTGGGTTCCGGGCTTCGGGTGACCAATATTTCCCGGAAGCAGGCTGTGGCAGAAATGGCTGTGACCAGCCTGCTGAAGTTTGTCCGGGGTAACATGGGCACCGGTTTTGACCATTACATTCCCCTAATCGGCACCATCTTCATCACCAGCGTGGTATCCAACCTCATCAGCCTGGTGGGCGTATGGAGCCCCACCGCTGACCTGATGACCGAACTTGCCTGGGCACTGGTGGTCTTTGTGCTGATTACCTATCACAAGATCAAGGCTTCCGGTATCCTCAGCTACCTGAAGGGCTTCCTGGACCCCATTTTTGTGCTGGCTCCCATCAACGTGATGGGCGAGTGCTTTACCCCCATTTCCATGGCCTGCCGTCACTTCGGCAACATTATCTCCGGCACCGTTATCGGCACTCTGATTTACGGCGCACTGACCGCAGCCAACAGCGCCCTGTTTGGTCTGCTGGGCTCGAGCATGTATGTGGCCATTGCCGTGACTGTGCTGGGCGCCATTCCCGCAGTTCTGGGCTATCTTCGCAAGCAGAAAAAACTGCTGATTGTGGGCGCCATCGTGGCAATTCTGGGTGTGCTGGCCATTTTCACCAACCTGGGCGCCACCTATCCCTGGCTGACGGTGGGCATTCCTGCCATCCCCAGCCTGTACTTCGACTGGTTCGGCGGCTGCATCCAGGCTTTCATCTTCTGCACCCTGACCACCCTCTTCATCAAACAGGCAGCCGGGGACTAACCCAAGCCGCCATTTGAATATTCACACTGTAACTAATTTTAGGAGGAATCTTTCATGAACGATTTTCAGATTTTGGCAAAAGGCATCGCACTGGCCGGTTGTGCCATCGGCGCTGGTTTGGCTCTGATCGCTGGTATCGGCCCTGGTATCGGTGAAGGTAACTGTGCCGCAAAAGCCTGTGAGGCCATCGGCCGTCAGCCCGAGTGCAAGGGCGACGTCACCAGCACCATGATTCTGGGTATTGCTCTGTCTGAGACCACTGGTATTTACGGCTTCGTTACCGGTCTGCTGCTGATCTTCGCTGCTCCCGGTATGTTCATGAACTACCTGGCTTGATTCCGCTCAACGCAAAAAAGTATTGACCGGAAGGAGGCCAATCCATGGAACTTTATCAGTCTCTTGTGGCGGTGAATCCCGTGACGCTGATTGCCTCGATCTGCAATCTGTTCATCCAGCTGTTTCTGTTCAAGAAGCTCTTCTGGGATAAAATCCTGAACATTCTGGATCAGCGCCGTCAGGCCGCCGATCAGGAGATTTCCGATGCCAAGGCTGCCCATGCCGAGGCAGACGCCATCAAGGCAACCTACGAGGAAAATATGCGCCAGGCCAAGGAGAAGGCAGACAGCATTCTCATGAATGCTCAGAAAACTGCCACGCTGCGCAGCGAGGAGATCATCGGCCAGGCACAGGCTGCCGCCGCACAGATCAAATCCAAAGCTTCCGCCGACATTGCCCTGGAGAAGAAAAAGGCCATCAACGACGCCAAAAACGAAATCTCCGGCCTGGCTATGGCCATTGCCGGCAAGGTGGTCGCCCGGGAACTGACCACTGCTGATCAGGCGGGCATGATTGACCGCTTCATTGACGAACTGGGTGATAACGTATGACGGAAGTCGGAAATGTTTATGGGGAATCCCTGTACGAGTTGGCAAAAGCAGAGTCTTTGAGTCAGCTCATCGGACAGCAGCTTGCTGTGCTGCAGCAAAGCTTCCGTCAGGAGCCGGATTTTATCCGTCTGCTGTCCTCCTATAACCTGACCAAAGCGGAGCGGTGCCAGATTCTGGATGACAGCTTTCGCGGTTCGGTGCATCCGTATGTCCTGAATTTCCTGAAAATTCTGACAGAGAAAGGCTACATGCGCTATTTTTCCGACTGCTGTGATGCCTATACCGAACATTACGATCAGGATAACGGCATTCTGAGAGTAACCGCAGTCACCGCCGTAGCCCTCAGCTCCGGCCAGACTGACAAGCTTACCCAGAAGCTGTCCCAGACCACCGGCAAGCAGGTTGTGCTGCGCAACCGGATTGACCCCGCAGTCTTGGGCGGCGTGCGCCTGGACTATGACGGTCAGCGCCTGGATGATACCGTGTCCCACCGTTTGGACGCCATCCGGGATCTGCTGAACAAAACCGTACTCTGATGAGAAAGCAGGGACTGTATGGAACTTAGACCCGAAGAAATAACCAAAATCATTCGTAGTCAGATCAAAAACTACGAAAACAAAATCGAAGTCAGCGAAACCGGCGTCGTCATCCTGGTGGGCGACGGCATTGCCAAGGCCTCTGGCCTGGACAAGTGCATGGCCGGTGAGCTGGTGGAATTTCCCGACGGCTCCTTTGGTATGGCCCAGAACCTGGAAGAGGATACCGTCTCCATCGTTATTCTGGGCAGCGACCAGGGCATTAAGGAAGGCGATACCGTCAAGCGTACCGGCCGGGTTGTGTCCGTCCCCGTTGGCCAGGGCCTGATTGGCCGTGTTGTCAACGCACTGGGCGAGCCCATCGACGGCAAGGGCGCTATCGAAGCAGAGGGCTACCGCCCCATCGAAAGCCCCGCCCCCGGCATTATCGAGCGTAAGCACGTCAACCGTCCTCTGCAGACCGGTATCAAGGCCATCGACTCCATGATCCCCATTGGCCGGGGTCAGCGTGAGCTGATTATCGGTGACCGCCAGACCGGTAAGACCACCATCGCCACCGATACCATTCTGAACCAGAAGGGCAAGGACTGCATCTGCATCTACGTTGCCATTGGTCAGAAGCGTTCCACCGTGGCTCAGGTTGTGGAAAACCTGACTGCCGGCGGCGCTATGGACTACACCATCGTGGTTTCCGCTACCGCTTCCGAACTGGCACCTATGCAGTATATCGCCCCCTACGCAGGCTGCGCCATGGGCGAGCATTTCATGCATCAGGGCAAGGACGTGCTGGTCATCTATGACGATCTGAGTAAGCACGCCGTGGCTTACCGTGCCATTTCCTTGCTGATTCGCCGTCCCCCCGGACGGGAAGCTTACCCCGGCGACGTGTTCTACCTCCACTCCAGACTGCTGGAGCGGGCGGCTCAGCTGTCTCCGGAACTGGGCGGCGGTTCTCTGACTGCCCTGCCCATTATCGAGACTCAGGCCGGTGACGTTTCTGCCTACATTCCCACCAACGTCATCTCCATTACCGACGGCCAGATCTTCCTGGAGTCCGAGCTGTTCAACTCCGGCGTTATGCCCGCTGTGAACCCCGGTATCTCCGTTTCCCGTGTCGGCGGCGACGCCCAGATCAAGGCCATGAAGAAGGTGGCCGGTTCTTTGAAACTGCTGTACTCCCAGTACCGGGAACTGCAGAGCTTCGCCCAGTTCGGTTCCGATCTGGATGCGGACACCAAGTCCCGTCTGGCTCTGGGTGAGCGGATTGTGGCAGTTCTGAAGCAGAAGAACAACAGCCCCAAGGAAGTGGCCCAGCAGGTGTGCATTCTCTACGCCGTCACCCACGGCTACCTGGCTTCCATCGATGTGGAGAAAATCCCCGAATTCGAGAAGCGGTTGGAAGAGCACATGGAAAACAACCACCGTCCGATTCTGGAAGCCATCCGCACCACCGGAAAGCTGGAATCCGACACCGAAACTGCCCTGAAAGCGGCGCTGGACGAACTGGTCGCGCAGCTGGCATCGTAAGGGAGGCGGTTACCCATGGCTGGCGTTTCCACCAAGGAAATCAAAAACCGTATCCGAAGCATGGAGAGCACCAAGCAGATTACAAAAGCCATGGAAATGGTGGCTGCCTCCAAGCTTCGTCGGGCCCAGGCACAGATTGCCAACTCCCGCCCCTATTTTCAGATTCTCCACAGCACCATTCAGGACATTCTCCGGACCAACCGGGAATTTGAATCTGCCTACCTGAAGCAGCGGCCTGTGAAGAAGGTTCTGTATATCGTCATTGCCGGTGACAGAGGTCTTGCCGGCGGCTATAACAGCAATATCCTTAAAATGGTTCAATCGGAGGTTCAGGGAAAGGATGCCGTGGTACTCCCCATCGGCAAAAAAGCCGTGGATTTCTTCCGTGCCCGGAAGATTCCTGCCCTGACCGAACATTATGGGGAAGCTGCGGATGTTTCCATCGGCGACTGCTTCTCCATTGCCAAGCAGCTGTGCGGCGGTTTCCTGTCTGGAGAATATGACGAAGTCCGGGTTGCTTATACCGCTTTCGTCTCTGTCCTCTCCCAGGAGCCCCAGAGTCTGGCTCTGCTGCCTCTGACCAAATCCGAATCTGAGGAAGACAGTTCTTCCCGAAGCCAGATCATTTATGAACGGGGCAGCGAAGAAGTATTCTCCGCCATTGTTCCGGAATATCTGGGTGGTATTCTGTACGGTGCACTGTGCGAAAGCCGTGCCTCTGAGCAGGCGGCCCGGCGCTCCGCAATGGACTCCGCTACCCAGAACGCCGACGAGATGATCGCCGATCTGAGCCTGAAGTTCAACCGGGCAAGACAGGCCGCCATTACCCAGGAGATCACGGAAATCGTCGCCGGTTCGTAAGCTTTCCCCCGGAAAGCGCAGGCACCAAAGGTGCCCATTCCACCAAAAGGAGTTGAATCCCCAATGGTTAACAACAAAGGAACTGTGATCCAGGTTCAGGGTCCTGTTCTGGATATTCGGTTCGCTGACGATCAGCTGCCTCAGCTGCTCAGCGCCATCGAAATTCCCAATGGCGATGCTACCATTGTTGCCGAGGTTGCCCAGCATATCGGTGACAATGTGGTGCGCTGCATCGCCATGTCCTCCACGGACGGCCTGCAGCGGGGCGCGGAGGCTGTAGATACCGGCGCTCCCATTTCCGTGCCTGTGGGCGAGGAATGCCTGGGCCGAGTGTTCAACCTGCTGGGTCAGCCCATTGACAACAAAGAACCTGTCAAGGGCAGCGACCAGTGGCCCATTCACCGTCCCGCACCTTCCTACGAAGAGCAGCAGCCGGCAACGGAAATTCTGGAAACCGGCATCAAGGTCATCGACCTGATCTGCCCCTACGCCAAGGGCGGTAAAATCGGTCTGTTCGGCGGCGCCGGCGTGGGCAAAACCGTTCTGATTCAGGAGTTGATTTACAACATCGCCACCGCCCACAACGGTTATTCCGTCTTTACCGGCGTTGGTGAGCGTACCCGCGAGGGCAACGACCTGTACAACGAAATGACCGAGTCTGGCGTTATCTCCAAAACCGCCATGGTCTTCGGTCAGATGAACGAGCCCCCAGGAGCCCGTATGCGGGTTGGCCTGAGCGGTCTGACCATGGCAGAGTACTTCCGGGATGTGAAGCATCAGGACGTGCTGCTGTTCATTGACAACATCTTCCGTTTCACCCAGGCCGGTTCTGAAGTTTCCGCTCTGCTGGGCCGTATGCCTTCCGCCGTTGGTTACCAGCCCACCCTGGCAACGGAAATGGGCGCTCTGCAGGAGCGTATCACCTCCACCAAGGACGGCTCCATCACTTCCGTTCAGGCAGTTTATGTGCCTGCCGACGACCTGACTGACCCGGCTCCTGCCACCACCTTCGCCCACCTGGACGCCACCACCGTTCTGGACCGTGGTATTTCCTCTCTGGGTATCTACCCTGCCGTAGATCCCCTGGACTCCTCCTCCCGGATTCTGACCCCGGAGATTCTGGGCACCGAGCATTACGAAACCGCCCGTGCCGTCCAGAGCATCCTCCAGCGGTATAAGGAATTGCAGGACATCATCGCCATCATGGGTATGGACGAACTGAGTGAAGAAGACAAGCTGACGGTTAACCGTGCCCGTAAGGTGCAGCGTTTCCTCAGCCAGCCCTTCCACGTTGCTGAGCAGTTCACCGGCTATCAGGGCAAGTATGTTCCTCTGAAGGAAACCATCCGCAGCTTCAAGGAAATCATTGAAGGCAAGCACGATGACATCCCCGAATCTTACTTCCTCTTTGCCGGCTCCATCGACGAGGTGGTTGCCAAGTTCCGGGGCGGTGAGAAGGCATGACACCCTTCCATCTGAAAATCGTCTCTCCCGACGGCCTGCTCTTTGATGGCCAGGCGGAGGAACTGATTGTCCGTACCACCAATGGCGATGTAGCCATCCTGGCACATCACATCAACTATGTGGCTGCCCTGGGAATGGGCCGGGCTGTAGTGGTTGCCGACGGCAAGCGGCGCACCGCTGCCTGTATTGGCGGCATGCTCAGTGTGGTAGACGGCGAAGTGACTCTGGTTCCCACCACTTTTGAGTGGGCGGATAAAATTGATTTGGACCGGGCAGAGGCTTCTCTCCAGCGGGCCAATCAGGTGCTTCACGACCAGAATGCCTCGGATACGGACATCAAACTGGCAGAAGCCCGACTGCATCGGGCCTTGGTTCGTAAGAACGTCGCCTCCTATAAGTAAGATTTGCCCCGGCATCCTCTGGATGCCGGGAAACTTATATCCAATCGCATTCTCATATCCACAAAGGAGCAAATGACCATGAACCCAAATGAGATTACCCGAATTTTCGCCGACACCGCATATGTCCGTACCGGCGGCAGCCCCCAGGAATTGAAAACTGCTGAGTATCTGCGTGACCAGGTTGCCAAAATGGGCATGAAAGCTGATATTCTCCCCTTCGACGTTCCCATGTCCCAGATTCAGGAGGCTGTATTTCTGGCTGACGGAATGGAGATTCCCTGCAAGGGTTACCTGTGCGCCGGAAGCAGCACGGTGGAAGCGCCGTTTTACTATCTGTCCAATACCGACAAGTATTCCCTGAGCCAATGCCAGGGCAAGATCGTCATGATCGACGGCTACCTGGGGTACTGGATCTACCAGGATCTGCTGGAAAACGGGGCCGTGGGTTTCGTTACCTACAGCGGCAATGCAAACTACCCCGACCGGGACATTGACCAGCGGGAACTGCGCAGCTATGTGCACAAGGGCAACCGGATTCCCGGTGTCAATATCAACGCAAAGGATGCCATAGCTCTGATTGCCAAAGGCGTCACCACTGCCAAAATCACCCTGAAGCAGGAGGAAACCACGGGAAAATCCCACAACGTCCTGCTGGAAATGCCGGGTGAAACGGAGGAATACATAATTTTCACTGCCCACTACGACTCTACCTCTTTGTCCCAGGGGGCCTATGATAACATGTCCGGAAGCATCGGCTTGCTGGCCATTGCCCAGGCCTTTGCAGGAACGCCCCACCGCTATACCCTGCGTTTTCTCTGGTGCGGCAGTGAGGAACGGGGTCTGCTGGGCTCCAAGGCCTATTGTGAAGCAGCCACGGATCTTAACAAGTGCGTGCTGAATATCAACCTGGATATGATCGGCTGCATCATGGGCAAATTTATCTACTGCGTCACTGCGGATGAAAAGCTGTGCCACTATATCACCTACATGGCCAGCGAACTGGGCTTCGGCATCACCGGTTCTCAGGATGTGTATTCCAGCGATTCTACGCCCTTTGCAGATCGCGGCATTCCCGCAGTCTCCTTTGCCCGGGATGCCCCCAGTAATACCGCGACCATTCACAACCGCTATGACACCATGGCCGTTATGAGCCCGGAGCAGATGGAGAAGGACATTGCCTTCCTGATTGCCTTTGCCCAGAGAATGGCAAACGCCAAGCGCTGCCCGGTCAGCCGGGAAATCCCGGAGAATGTCAAGGAAAAGCTGGACATTTACCTGCTTCGCAAGCGCAAAGAAAGCTAATCAAAACCGAAATTGGGGAGAGCACAGCTCTCCCCTTCTTTCGTTTTTTGCGCCCCGTCAATCTGCACAAATTCCGTCACAGTTTGTTCATATTTTCAGCCGCACTGCTAATTGTTTTCCCTATGCAACGTGCTACAATAAACGTGTATTCTATTCGCTTTCCCAATAATTAAAGAAAGAAAGGTAGAAAATATGTTGCAAAAAGTTTTTAAACTGACAGAAAACGGCACCACTGTCAAAACCGAGGTGGTGGCAGGCCTGACCACCTTCATGACCATGGCCTACATCATCGCCCTGAACCCCAATCTGCTCACCGGCTTCGGTGCAGAAGGCGCTGAGCTTTGGAACGGCGTATTCCTGGCCACCTGCCTGGCTTCCGCTGTGGGTATGTTCTGCATGGCATTCCTGGCCAACAAGCCCTTTGCCATGGCTCCCGGCATGGGCCTGAACAGCTTCTTTGCCGTGGTTGTTGGCAACATTGTGGCTCTGACCGGCATGAGCTATCTGGCCTCCTTCCAGGCTGCTCTGGTAATCATCCTGGTGGAAGGCATTGTGTTCCTGGTTCTGTCTGTTCTGAACATCCGGGAGAAAATCGTGGATTCCATCCCTCTGGGCATTCGTCTGGGCATCTCCCCTGCCATCGGCCTGATGCTGATGAACATCGGCCTGGGCTCCAACGTTGGCGTCTATGCCGAGGGCAACGGTTTCACCACTCCCTTCTATGTGATGCGGGATTTCTTCGGCGCTCTGACCCCCAGCGTTCTGCAGAACAACATGGGTGACGTGGGTTACGCTACCATGGTTCTCACCGTCATTACCATGTTCGTTGGACTGTTTGCCATTGTGGGCATGGCAAAGCGGGGTGTCAAAGGCGCTGTGCTTTTCGGCATGCTGATCGCTTCCGTGATCTACTGGGCAGGCTCTTTCCTGTTTCTGGGCACCAATCCCTTCGCTTCTCTGGCAACCGCCTCTTTCCTGCCCCACTTTGCTGATATGTTCAGCACCACCTTCTTCAAGTTCAACTTCCAGGGCTTCGTGGAGATCGGCTGGTTCACCGTTATTACCCTGACCATTACTTTCTGCATCATCGATATGTTTGACACCATCGGCACCCTGGTAGGCACCGCTTCCCGGGCTGGCATGGTAGACGAAAACGGCAACATGCCCAACATGAAAGAGGCTCTGCTGTCCGACGCTATCGGCACCATCGCCGGTGCCTGCAGCGGTACCTCCACCGTCACCACCTTCGTCGAGTCCGCTTCCGGTGTGGAAGCTGGCGGACGCACCGGTCTGACCGCCTTTGTCACCGGCCTGATGTTCCTGGCCTGCATCTTCATCGCCCCCATTGCCGCCATCATCCCCGCCGCTGCTACTTCCGCTGCCCTGATCTATGTGGGCATCCTGATGCTCCAAGGTCTGAAGAATGTGAACTTCGAGGATATGGATCAGATGGTTCCCGTTTCTCTGATGCTGATCGGTATGCCCATCTCCGGCTCCATTGGTCACGCCATTGGTATCGGTCTGATTTCCTACACCATTATGAAGGTCTTCAGCGGCAAGGCCAAGGATGTTTCCATCCTGACTTATGCCATTTCCGCACTGTTCCTGGTGAAGTTCTTCCTGGCAGTGTAATTGATGACAATCCTTTGGGGAGGGCAAACGCCCTCCCTGTTTTTATGCAAAAAAGGCGAACCGATTTGCTCGGTTCGCCTTTTGCTGATTGTCTTACAGATCGCAGTTGCCCACGGTTCTGGGGAAGGGAATGGCATCGCGGATGTTGCCGATGCCGGTCAGGTACATAACGCAGCGCTCAAAGCCCAGGCCGAAACCGGCATGGCGGGCAGAGCCGTACTTGCGCAGATCCATGTAGAATCCGTAATCCTCCGGGTTCATGCCCAGCTCCTCAATGCGGTTTTTCAGGATCTCGTAGTTGTCCTCACGCTGAGAGCCGCCGATGATCTCGCCAATGCCCGGAACCAGGCAGTCCATAGCCGCTACCGTCTTTCCGTCGGGGTTCAGCTTCATGTAGAAGGCCTTGATCTCCTTGGGGTAGTCGGTGACGAATACGGGCTTCTTGAACACCACTTCCGTCAGGTAGCGCTCGTGCTCAGTCTGCAGGTCGCTGCCCCAGTGGACAGGATACTCAAACTGGTCGTTATGCTGCTCCAGCAGGGCTACTGCCTCGGTATAGGTAATGCGGCCGAAATCGCTGGTCAGGATGTGGTTCAGCCGATCCAGCAGGCCCTTGTCCATGAACTGGTTGAAGAACGCCATTTCTTCCGGAGCATGCTCCAGAACGTAGGAAATGATATACTTGATCATGTCCTCTGCCAGGCGCATATCGTCGTCCAGGTCGGCAAAGGCGATTTCCGGCTCGATCATCCAGAACTCCGCAGCATGACGGGTGGTGTTGGAATTCTCCGCCCGGAAGGTGGGGCCGAAGGTGTAGACATTGCGGAAGGCCATGGCAAAAGTCTCGGCGTTCAGCTGGCCGGACACCGTCAGGTTGGTGGGCTTGCCGTAGAAGTCCTTGCTGTAGTCCACTGCGCCGTCCTCGGTCTTAGGCACATTGTTCAGGTCCAGGGTGGTAACCTGGAACATTTCACCGGCACCCTCACAGTCGGAACCGGTAATCAGCGGGGTATGGACATAGACAAAGTCCCGATCCTGGAAGAACTGGTGAATGGCCATGGCAGCCAGGCTGCGGACACGGAACACTGCCTGGAAGGTATTTGTCCGGGGACGCAGATGGGTGATGGTCCGCAAAAACTCCATGGAATGGCGCTTGGGCTGCAGGGGATAGTCGCCGGTGGAGGGGCCTTCTACCGTGATAGAAGTGGCCTGAATCTCAAAGGGCTGCTTGGAATCCGGAGTCAGCTCCAGAGTGCCCTTGACAATCAGGGCAGCGCCGATATTGATCTTGGAAATTTCCTGGAAATTCTCCAGGGTATCATTATAAACCACCTGAACCGGCGTAAAATAGGTGCCGTCATTCAGGACGATAAAACCAAACTGCTTGCTGGGACGGCGATTTCGCACCCAGCCGCCGATCTGCACTTCCTGACCGGCATAACGCTCTGTGTTCTTGAACAGCTCACGGACGGTGATTAGTTCCATAGGGAATCCCTCTCCTTTTGCTCGAAATATAGTTAAGTATACGCCAATTTGGAAGATATTACAAGAGGAAAAAGAGGTTTTTGTAGAAAATATTCAAATATTTCTCTCTTCGCCTGCACTTTGCTGCCCGTCCGCCTCCGATCCCAGCCGGATCAGCTGCAGCTTTTCCTGCCGGGTCATGGATTTGATGCGGCGCTCCCGTTTCAGCGCCTGGCTGTGGGAGCCGCAGCATTCCTGGTATACCAGGGTCAAAGGGCATCTGCTGCGGGTATACTTGGCGCCCCGGCCTGACCGGTGGGCCTGCAGCCGCTTTTCCACATCGGTACTGATGCCGGTATAGAGGGTACCGTCTGCGCAGCGCAGGATGTACACATACCAAACAGATTCCACAGTTTCCTCCTGATGACAGCAATCGCCCAGAGCCGCAGCTCCGGGCGATACAACGCCGATTTAGCCCTTACCGTTTCGCTTCAGCAGGCCGTATTTCACGTCCCACAGCTTCTGGCTCAGGTCAACATAATAGGTCTGGGGATTGTCAAAGCGCTTGACTTCGTCCCACAGAGTATCCACCTGCTGGCGGCAGTAGGTGCGGATTTCCTCCAGGCTGGGCAGCCGGTACACCAGCTCGCCGCCTTTGAAAATGGGAACCTGCAGCTCCTTGGCGGTGAAATTGTACACCCGCTTGGTTTTCCAGGTTGCGTCCGGATCGAAGATTTCCATGTCCTTGCTGTCATCCACGGTTTCATCGTAAACCGTCAGATAGTCGGCAATGGCTTTGCCGGTATCGTTGGCGTAGAAACGGTAGAGCTTCTTATAGTGGGGGTTGGTAATCTTGCCCACGTTTTCGGAAATCTTGATCTTGGGCACCACGGTGCCGTCGGCTTCCTCCACCGCAACCAGCTTGTAAACGCCGCCGAACACCGGCTCACTCTTGGCGGTAATCAGCCGCTCGCCCACACCGAACAGGTCAATCTGGGCACCCTGGCGGAGGATGTCCCGGATGATATACTCGTCCAGAGAGTTGGACACGGAAATCTGGCACTCGGTCCATCCAGCCTCATCCAGCATCTTCCGGGCCTGCCGAGTCAGGTAAGCCAGGTCGCCGGAATCCAGACGGATGCCGCACTTGGTAATGCCCATGGGCTTGAGCACTTCGTCAAAGACCCGGATGGCATTGGGCACGCCGGATTTCAGGGTATTGTAGGTATCCACCAGCAGGGTTGCGTTGTGGGGGTACATCTGGACGTAGGCTTTGAAGGCTTTATACTCGCTGTCGAACATCTGCACCCAGGCATGGGCCATGGTGCCGCCAGCCTTCACGCCGAAGAGCTGGTCGGAAATGGTACAGGCAGTACCGTGGCAGCCGCCGATATAGGCAGCTCTGGCACCCAGAATGGCAGCATCAGCGCCCTGAGCCCGGCGGGAACCGAATTCCAGCACCGTCCGACCTTCCGCTGCCCGAACCACCCGGTTGGCCTTGGTGGCAATCAGGCTCTGGTGATTGACGCACAGCAGCAGGTAGGTTTCCACCAGCTGGGCCTGAATCGCCGGAGCACGAACGGTGATGATGGGCTCCTTGGGAAAAACCGGAGTACCCTCGGGAACCGCCCAGATATCGCCGGTGAACCGGAAATCCGCCAGGAAATTCAGGAAATCCTCGGTGAACATCTTCCGGCTGCGCAGGTAGTGAATATCCTCCGGATCAAAATGCAGCTCCTGAATGTACTGGACAATCTGTTCCAGACCTGCGGCAATGGCGAATCCGCCGCCATCCGGGCAGCGCCGGAAAAACAGGTCAAAGTAGGTAATCCGGTCTGCATAGCCCTTGGAGAAATACCCCTGGCTCATGGTCAGTTCGTAGAAGTCGCAGAGCATGGTAAGATTCAGCTTTTCATTGACAACCATATCGGTCACCTCATTGCAATTTATTGGGTCTATTATAAAGAATTCCCCGGAAAATAGCAACCCTTTTCTTTTACAGCAGCACATTTGTCCCCACTGCCCGGAAGGATCGCCCCTTCTTTTTTATTGACACCCGGCCCACTTTCCGCTATAGTTTAAGTAGGAAAGGTCGTGATTACGATGGAATTGGTACCTGGTTTGAAAGCAGAAGTTTCCACTCTGGCAGAGCGGGAGGACACGGCGAAAGAGGTCGGCTCCGGCGATCTGCTTGTCTACGCCACCCCCTGTATGGCAGCGCTGATGGAAGGCGCCGCCTGTGAAGCCATCGCCGAATGTCTGCAGGAGGGGCAGAGCAGTGTGGGAACCTCCCTGAATATTGCCCATACTTCCGCAACCCCGGTTGGGCTGGAAGTCCGGGCCGAGGCGGAAGTCACCGCCGTGGAAGGAAAGGTCATCACCTTTGCGGTCCGGGCCTTTGACGAAGCCGGTGAAATCGGCAGCGGAACCCATACCCGTGTCATTGTCAACAGCCAGAAATTTCTGGAAAAAGCTTACGCAAAACTGTAAGGAGGTCATTACATGCAAGATTACGGAGCCATGATCCGCAGCACCTTTGAACTGGGCAGCGTTCGGGACGCCGCCTTGCTGTTTGAAGCCTGCATCAAAAGCGCATTTCCCACCTTCCATTTCCGCCGTCTGGAGCTGATCCGCTTCCTGCGGGAGCCGCAGTACATGGAAGGCCGGAGCTGGAACCACGTTTTTGAAATTAAAAAATCCCAGCTGCAAGGGCAGCCGGTCTGGGAAGTCCACTGTCACCGGGTCACCATGGGCAAGACCCCGGACAAGCATGTCTATCTGGATTACATGACCCTGGATTTTCTGCAATATCTGGAAGAATGACAAAGATATCCCGGCAGTTCATAACCTGCCGGGATATTGTTTTGCTTATTTTGCCTTGTCTGCAGCGATCAGGCGCTTCATGGCTTCGATTCCCACCTTGATGGCACCGGTGGTATCCTCGGTCATGGGCATGGCCAGGCCGGCCTTTTCCCGCTCCTGGTTCCACACCGCGTGGAAGCAGCTTCCGCAGCGCACTCCCAGCGCCGCCGCCACTACAAACAGCGCCGCCGATTCCATCTCACTGGCTTTCACCCCCAGCCGTTTCCAGCTTTCCCATTTCTGAAGCAGGTCATAGTACACCGGGGATTTCTCCGGGCTGTGCTGGCCGTAGAAGGCATCCTTGCACTGGACCACACCCGTATGGGTACGGTATCCCAAATCCTCCGAGGCCGCCTTCAGCGCCGCCGTAATGGTAAAGTCTCCCACAGCCGGGAACTCGATGGGGGCATATTCCAAAGACGTATGCTCAAAGCGGATGGCGCCGGTGGCAACCACAATATCTCCCGGCAGCACATCCATGGCGATGCCGCCGCAAGTGCCAACCCGGATAAAGGTATCCGCACCGATGGCTGCCAGTTCCTCCATGGCGATGGAAGCGGAGGGTCCGCCGATTCCCGTGGAACAGACGCTGACCTTCTCCCCCAGCAAGGTTCCGGTGTAGATGTTGTACTCCCGGTTCATGCCAATGTGCACCGGGTTATCAAAATAGGAAGCGATGGATTCACAGCGCCCGGGGTCACCAGGCAGGAACACATACCGCCCCACATCCCCCTTCTGGCAGTGAATGTGGTACTGCATACCGATATCTTGCACAGCAATCACCTCTTTGGTTAAATTATAGATTTATCATATCATACTGCCCCGTGATTTTCAAGGGAAACCACGGGTGGTGTTACTCTACCAGGAATCTGTTCCTGTCAGGGATACATTTTATCCTTCCAATACCACCATTTCAGCTTTTCCGGTTCGTGAATTTCGTTTTCGGCATAATAAACCGCCAGACGAAACACATACAGCTGGCACCGGTCTTCCGAAAACCCTTTATACAGGCAGTCCAATCGGTATAGTTCCTCCGGATATTTTCCTATCAAATCCCGGATTTTCCAAATGCCAATGTTGTTCAAATCCTCCTCGATATTTTTCCCAACACCAGGGATTTGCCGCAATTCGCCCATAGCTGCCTCCTTTCGATACAAACACCCCCAGGACGGAAATGCGTCCCGGGGGCATGGTTGTTACAGGCTCAATTTTTCCTTGTCGAAGTAATTCTTGGTCAGCTTCACCACCACGCCGGACAGACCCAGCAGGGCAATCAGGTTGGGAATGGCCATAAAGCCGTTGAGGGTGTCGGCAATGTTCCAGACCAGTTCCAGCTCCATGGTGGCGCCCACCACCACTGCCAGCACATAGGCTACCTGGTAGCCCGGGACAAACCGGGTTCCTGCCAGGAACTCAAAGCACCGGGAGCCGTACAGCGCCCAGGACAAAATGGTGGATAGGGCAAACAGGCCGATGCCGATGGCAATAATCAGCGCGCCCATCCGGCTGCCGAATACCGTGGAGAAGGAAGCACTGATCAGTTCTGCTCCGGCACTTTCTCCCCACTGGATGGGTACGCCCCGCTCCACACCGCACAGCATGGTCATAGCCGTCAGGGTGCAGATCACGATGGTATCCATGAATACTTCAAAAATGCCATACATGCCCTGCTTCACCGGATCAATTTCCGAGCTTGCCGCATGGGCCATGGGAGCGGAGCCAAGGCCGGCTTCGTTGGAAAACACGCCCCGGCCTACGCCCTTTTGAATGGTGCTCATCAGGGTAATGCCAAAAGCGCCGCCCAGGGCAGCTTCTGCATTGAACGCTCCCTGAAAAATCATGCCGAAAATCTTACCCAAAGAACCCAGGTTTGCAAATACCACGCACAGGGCGCAGACAATGTAAATCGCCGCCATGAAGGGCACCATTTTCTCCGCCACGGAACCAATCCGCTTGATGCCGCCAAAGAGCACCATGGCCACAACGCCCGCCACCAGCATGCCGATCACCGCACTGGATACCGGCACACTCTGGCCAAACAGCTGGAAGGAAGCAGCCGCGGTATTGCCGCCAAAGGCGTCAATGGCGGTATTAATGGAACCGGCAATGGTATTGACCTGGGTCATATTGCCGATGCCAAAGGCGGCAATGGCTCCCAGCAGGCTGAAGGCCACGGCCAAGCCATGCCACTTGGGGCCCAGACCGTTTTTGATATAGTACATCGGACCTCCGACATAGTCGCCTTTGGCATTGCGCTCCCGATAACGAACCGCCAGCACCACTTCGGCATACTTGGTAGCCATGCCGAACAGGGCGGAAATCCACATCCAGAACACAGCGCCGGGACCACCCACCGCAATGGCACCGGTAACACCGGCAATGTTGCCCGTTCCTACGGTAGCCGCCAGTGCGGTAGCCACCGCCTGGAAGGGAGTCACTTCCCCGTCACCGGCAGTCTGCTTGTGGAAAATCCTGCCGATGGTGTTCTTCATGGCATATCCGAATTTCCGGAACTGCAGGAAGCCCATCCGGGCGCTTAAATATACCCCGGTCCCCACCAGAAGCAGCAGCATCCAGGGACCCCAGGCGATGCCATTGAGTACCTTTACAATATCGGTCAGCGTCATATTACCCCTCCGTACTCCAAAATATACTTTATCATACTAAATTGGAGCAGAAAATGCAAGAAGGAAGTTGCCGTCATGCAAAAATCTTTGGGGCATAGTCTTCAGAAGAAACTGACCTGGCTGGTATCGGGAAGATCGCCGAAGGCTCCCGCTTCTTTCAGCATCTGCATATGGGTTTTGGAAACCTTGGGGCAGGCAGCGGAGACTTCTTCAACGGAGAGGAAGGTCTTACCCTTTCTGCCCTCCATCAAATCCCAGGCGGCGCTTTCGCCCAGGCCGGAGATGGCCACGAAGGGCGGCAGCAGCTTTCCGTCTTTTACCAGGAATTTGGTGGCATGGCTTTCATAGATGCTGATGGGCAAAAATTCAAATCCCCGGAGGTAATATTCGTAGGCTACTTCCAGGGTGGTCAGCAGATCTTCATCCTTGGCAGTTGCGTCTTCGTTGTTCTCAATGACATCGATATTGGCCTTCACCACTTCCATGCCATGGGTCATCAGCACTGCGTCAAAGCCGCCCTTCTGGCTGCGGCGGTAGAAGTAGGCCGCGTAGAACGGCAGGGGGTGATGCACCTTGAACCAGGCAATCCGGAAAGCCATCATAACGTAGGCAACGGCGTGGGCCTTGGGGAACAGGTACTTGATTTTCTTGCAAGAGCCGATATACCAATCCGGAACACCGGCGGCAACCATTTCCTCTTCTGCGCCTTCCGGCAGTCCCCTGCCCTTACGAACGGATTCCATGATCTTGAAGGAACGCTTTTCCGGCATGCCGCAGGAAATCAGGTACACCATAATGTCGTCACGACAGCCTATGGTGCCGTCAACGGTAGCGGTTTTGGAGGTAATCAGATCCTTGGCGTTGCCCAGCCACACGTCGGTACCATGGGAGAAGCCGGAAAGCCGCACCAGGGTATCAAACCGGGTAGGCATGGTATCCAGAAGCATGCCCCGGGTGAATCGGGTATTGAATTCCGGGATGGCCACGGCGCCGGTGGGACCAAGCAAGGGGTCATCTTCATACCCCAGCACCTTGGATGAGGTAAAAATGGACATGGTGTCCTTGTCATCCAAAGGAATGGTCTTGGCGTCCACGCCAGTCATATCCTCCATCATCCGGATCATGGTGGGGTCATCGTGACCCAGCATATCCAGTTTCAGCAGATTTTCCTCCATGGAGTGGTATTCAAAATGAGTGGTAATCTGGTCGGAATTGGGGTCATCCGCCGGGTGCTGCACCGGGCAGAAGTCCCAGATCTCGTTTTCCTGAGGGATAACCACCAGACCGCCGGGGTGCTGTCCGGTAGTTCGCCGGACACCGACACAGCCGGCTGCCAGCCGGGCTTCCTCTGCACGGTTGGCAGTTTTGCCCCGCTCGGACAGATACTTTTTCACATAGCCGAAGGCGGTTTTCTCTGCCACGGTACCCACGGTTCCGGCCCGGAAAACGTGGGATTTTCCGAACATTTCAATACAGTAGGCGTGGGCCTTGGCCTGGTATTCGCCGGAGAAGTTCAGGTCGATATCCGGCACCTTGTCGCCGCCGAAACCAAGGAAGGTTTCAAAGGGGATGTTAAAGCCATCCTTTTCCATCTGGGCGCCGCACTTGGGGCAGACCGCATCGGGAAGGTCGGCGCCGCAGTTGTACCCCTTGGGCACATCCAGCACCGTGTGCTTGCACTCCGGGTTGGGGCAGCGGTAGTGGGGCGGGAAGGAGTTAACCTCGGTAATGCCGGACATGAATGCCACAATGGAAGAACCCACGGAACCACGGGAGCCGACCAGGTAGCCATGCTCCAGAGAGTTCTGCACCAGTTTCTGGGCGGACATGTAAATCACGTCGTAGTGGCAGGAGATGATGTCATGCAGCTCCGTTTCCACACGCTTGACGAACAGTTCCGGAGGATTTTCTCCGTAAAGCCGGTGGAATTTTCCGTAAACCAGGTTCTTCAAATCCTCAACAGAGTTTTCGATCTTCGGGGCAAACAGGTTATGGGGCACCGGGCGCAGAGATTCGCACATATCCGCAATGAGATTGGGGTTGGTGACCACAATTTCGTAGGCCTTTTCCTCTCCCAGGTAAGAAAACTCCTGGAGCATTTCGTCCGTGGTGCGGAAGTACAGGGGGTTGGGCTTGTCCGCATCGTCAAAGCCCTTGGTTGCCAGCAGAATATGCCGGAAAATCTCATCCTCCGGATTCAGGAAATGCACGTCGCCAGTGGCAACCACCATCTTGCCCAATTCCTCGCCCAAACGGACAATGGTGCGGTTATAGTTGCGCAGATCCTCCATATCCTTGGCCATGCCTTTATCCAGCATAAAACGGTTGTTTGCCAGGGGCTGGATTTCCAGGAAATCATAGAAAGAGGCAATCCGCTTCAGTTCATCATCGCTTTTCCGGTCCAGCACCGCCTGGAACAGTTCTCCTGCTTCACAGGCAGAACCGATAATCAGGCCCTCCCGCAGCTGCAGCAGTTCCGATTTGGGAATCCGGGGCACCCGCTTGAAATATTTCAGGTTGGAATTGGAAATCAGGTGATAAAGATTGCGCAATCCCACTTGGTTCTTGGCAAAGAGGATGATATGCCGGGCCTGACGGTTGGTCACATGGCTTCCCGAGCGCAGGTGAACCATGGCCGGGTTGATATCCTGGAGGGTGTGGATGTCATGCTCCTGCTCCAGCTTTTCCATCAGCTTGGTCATAATCAGGCCGCAGGTCATGGCATCGTCTCCCGCCCGGTGGTGGTTAAAGTCTGGCAGACTCAGAGCGTCCGAAACAATGTTCAGCTTGAACTTGTTCAGGTGGGACAGAAGGTTCTGGGACAAAATCAAAGTGTCCACCGCCGTATAGTTGTAGGGCAGGCCCTGGCGCTGGCACTCTGCCCGGATAAAGCCGGTGTCAAAGTCGGAATTGTGGGCAACCAGCACCCGTCCGCCGATAAAGTCCAGGAATTTGGGCAGCACTTCTTCGATTTTCGGCGCTCCCTGGAGCATTTCCTCGGTGATGCCGGTAAGCTCCACAATTTTCCGTTCCAGAGGCCGCTCCGGGTCTACAAAGGTCTGGAAACGGTCGATTTCTTCTCCTTTTTTCAAGATCACAGCGCCGATTTCAATGATTCGGTCATTCTGAGAAGACAGGCCCGTGGTTTCCAGGTCAAAGGCCACAAATTCCTGGTCGAAGGTCATGTCCTGAGTGCCGTGCACCACAATCCGGTCATCCACGTCGTTAACATAATATCCTTCGCAGCCGTAGAGGATTTTGATATTCTCGTCGGTGCCTGCCACTTTGGCTTTGGAGGCGGCCTTCATGGCATCAGGGAAGGACTGGACAACGCCGTGGTCGGTAATGGCGATGGCCCGGTGGCCCCAGGCTGCCGCCTGCTTCACCGCGTCCGCCGTTACTGTCAGGGCATCCATATTGGACATGGTAGTATGCAGGTGCAGCTCCACCCGTTTGCCCTCCGGAGCGGTATCCTTCCGCTTCTCCATGGCCCCGGGCATCATGGCGTAGGGCTTGAGCACCATTTCGTTTTCGAACCGGTCTTCAATCAGCTTGCCCTGAACCTGCAAAATCGAGCCGATTTTTACATTGTCCAAAATAGGCTTGGCCTCTCCCGCTTCCAGGAAGCGGCTGATTCGGACGGAGTTGGTGTTGTCGGTCATGTCAAATTTGACCACCCAAGCATTGCGCTTTTTCAGTTCCTTGTGGTCTACATTGAACACCCGGCCCTCTACAATCACCGTACCCATATCCAAACTCAAGTCCCTCATGGCAACAGGGCTGCCTTTGAAGGGTTTTCCGTAGAAGGCATCACTGGGCGCCTGAAGTTTGGGCTGGGAAGCCTGTTTTGCCTGGGCGGCGGCAGCAGCGGGCAGGGCTTCAATCATGGCATCCCGCATGGAGGCCATGGCATCAAACAGTGCTTTGCCTTCCAGGGGTTTCCCCGCTTCGATTTGAATGGTCACCGGCGCAGCAAACCGTTCCCGCAGGACAGTCTGCGCCTGGGGAATCAGCTCCTCCAACTCCTTTTTTCCGTTGGCTACCAGGTGAATGGTCAGCTGCGTTTCTTCCCATTCCCACTTGGCTCCCGCCAGGCTGCCCCGGGTCATGGAATTGCGGCTGACAAAAAGCTGCATCAGCTCCTCCGGTTCGATTTTGTGCAGCTGGTCTTCCGGATGGGTGGCCGTCAAATCTACCCGGCGCAGACCGTACAGGCCGGAAATCTGCTTTCCCACTTCCTCCAGCTGCCGCTGGGGGATGTAAGTATCGGAATGAACCGCCACATGCACCGACCGCTCCTCCGGAAAAATATCCGCAGCAACGATGGCCGCCTGAGACAGGACAGCGTCCAGTCCCTCAGGCGGCTCATAATCCGGGAACATATTGTGTAAGTATATCTGCTCGGTCATAAGTTCCTCATCTCAGGTAAAAAATGGGCGGAAGCAAATGTTCCGCCCAAAGGCTTATAACTTCTCGATTCGGCGCAGCAGGGCGGGAAGAAGCTCCTCATAGGGCAGCTTTTCCACCTGTTCTCCCTTTTCAAAGATCATGCCCCAGCCGTCGCCGCCGGCAATGCCAATATCTGCTTCCCGGGCTTCTCCCGGGCCGTTGACCACGCATCCCATCACTGCAACGGTAATGGGCTTCTGGCAGTCTTTCAGGGCAGCATCCACCTGGTTTACCAGGCCGATCAGATCAATCCGGGTACGGCCGCAGGTGGGGCAGGAAACGATATTCACGCCCTCTTTGCGCAGGCCCGCCGCTTTCAGAATGTCCTTGGCGGCGTAGACTTCTTCCACCGGGTCATCGGTCAGGCTCACCCGGATGGTATCGCCGATACCCTCCAGCAGCAGAGCGCCGATGCCCATGGCGGATTTGATCAGTCCCTGCTTCACCGGGCCGGTTTCCGTCACGCCGATGTGGATGGGATAGTCGCACTTGCTCCGGAACAGCCTGGCCGCCGCCACCATGGTGGGCACAGTGGAGGACTTCATGGACACGCAGGTATCATAAAACCCCTGCTTTTCCAGCAATTCCAAGTGCTGGAAGGCACTTTCCACCAGGGCTTCCGCCGTGGGATGACCATACTTTTCCAGCAGTTTTTTGTCCAGGCTGCCGCCGTTGACGCCAATGCGGATGGGGATGTGCTTTTCCTTACATACCTCCACCACCGCTTTGACCCGATCCTCCCCGCCAATATTGCCGGGGTTGATGCGGATTTTGGCTGCGCCGCCTTCCGCCGCCGCAATGGCCAGCTTATAATCAAAGTGAATGTCCGCAACCAGCGGCAGGGGGCTTTCCTTGGCAATCTCCGCAAAGCCCCGGGCAGCTTCCATATTCGGCACTGCCAGCCGGGCAATCTGACATCCGGCGGATGCCAAGGCACGAATCTGCCCCAAAGAGCCTTCCACATCCGTGGTTTTGGTATTCAGCATAGACTGAATCACCACCGGGGCGCCGCCGCCAATGGGGATTCCGCCTACCAAAATCTGTCTTGTCATATCTGTCTCCTATCCCGGTTTTACCGGATCAAAAACCAAATATCCTTGAACATGACTACCGCCATCAGTCCCAGCAGCAGAAGCATTCCGGCACCGTGCAGGTACCCTTCATACTTGGGATTGATTTCCTTCTTGGTGATGCCCTCCACAACCGTGGTAACCAGCAGCCCCACTACCCGGCCGCCATCTAAAGCAGGGATGGGCAGCAGGTTCATCACTGCCAGGTTGATGGCAATGAATCCGCCGAAATAGAGCATATTCATCAGGGCGTCCACCCAGGTCCGGGAGCTTTCCGCCACCACTGTCATCTGCTGGACAATGCCCACCGGGCCGGATACATCCGCCAGTCCCACCTGGCCTTTGACCAGCATCTGCAGGCTCAGACGAACCAGGCGCACCGTATCCAGGGTCTGATTCCAGCCGTACTGGATTTTCCCCCAGAAATTCAGATCTGCAATGGAAAAATTCATGCCAAACAGCTTCTGGGTGGTTCCGTCTGCCTGGACAACGTCGTGCTTTTCCATGAGCAGATCGTTCAGCACCACTTTTTTGCCATTGCGCTCCACTACCAGATCGTGGACATCCCCGCCGTTCAGTCCCAGAATCAGGGAAAAATCCGACTGAACATAGATTTTTTCTCCATCCACTTCCAGAATCCGGTCCCCTACCTGCAAACCTTCCTCCCCGTCCAGGGTGCAGAAGGTCTCGAAACCGGAAATCACCGGTACAACCACCTGCCTCACCGGCAGGTACACCACAATCATCAGCAGCACGCCAATCAGGAAATTCATGGCAGCACCGGCTACCAGGATAATCAACCGCTTCCACCAGGCAGCTGCCCGGAAGGAGCGGGGATTGTCGCTGTCCTCGTCTTCCCCTTCCATGGCGCAGTAGCCTCCGATGGGGATCAGGCGAATGGAATACAAAGTTTCTCCCACCTGTTTTTTCCACAGTGCCGGGCCCATGAAAACGGCAAACTCATTGACCTGGACTCCGGACAGCTTCGCCGCCGCAAAATGTCCCAGCTCATGGACAAAAATCAAAACGCTGAACAGAAGGATTGCGAAAAGAATGCTCATAGAACGCCTCGCTTAAACAAAAGATTGCCAAGCGGTTCCCAAAGATCACCGCAGTTTCCGGACAGCCTCCCGGGCCAGCCGATCCGCTTCCAGAATCTCTTCCAGCGTCGGATTGGGTATAAAGGGAACCTGCTCTACCGCCTGGGATACCAGCCGGTAAATATCATAAAAACCAATTTCGTCCGCCAGGAACATGGCAACCGCTTCTTCATTGGCACCGTTCATGGCAGGACAGGCCGTGCCGCCCTTGGCGGCGCACTGGTACGCCAGCGCCAGGCAGGGGAAATTCTCCAGATCCGGCGCAGCAAAGCTCAGGCTGCCGCAGCTGAGCAGATCCAGCCTTTCCACCGGGCAGGGAAGCCGCTGGGGATAGGTCAGCGCCAGCTGAATGGGCAGACGCATATCCGGTGTGCCCATCTGGGCCATCACTGCCCCGTCGGTAAATTCCACCATACTGTGGACAATGCTCTGCCGGTGAATCACCACGTCCACCTGTTCCAGGGGCACCTGGTAAAGGCGCATGGCTTCGATGACTTCCAAGCCCTTATTCATCAGGGTTGCGCAGTCAATGGTGATTTTCGCTCCCATTTTCCAGTTGGGATGCTTCAGTGCATCAGCTTTGGTCACCTGCTGAAGCTGCTGCCGGGTCATGCCGAAGAAGGGGCCGCCGGAGCAGGTGAGAATCAGCCGCTTGATTTCCTTCTTATCCTTACAGCCCATCAGGCACTGGAAGATTGCAGAATGCTCGGAATCCACAGGGATGATCTCCGCTCCGTAACGTTTCGCCTCCGCCATCACCAGTTCACCGGCACAGACCAGGGTTTCCTTGTTGGCAAGGCCGATGCGTTTCTTGGCCCGGATGGCAGCCAGTGTGGGTTTCAGTCCCACCATGCCCACCACCGCGGTAATCACGCAGTCCGCCTTGGGAATCTGGGCCGCTTCAATCAGTCCGGCTTCCCCCCAGCTTACCCGGATGGGAAGGTCTGCGATTTCCCGGGCCAGGGCGTTGGCCGCGTCTTCCGTCGCCATGACAGCCAGCTCCGGCTGAAACTGCCGGCACTGCTGGGCCATCCGCTCCACACTTGCTCCCGCTGTCAACGCTGCCACCTTGATTTGGGGCAAACGGGAGATAATATCCAGGCTCTGCCGGCCAATGGAACCGGTAGAGCCAAGAATGCTGACATAGTTTACCATATTTCGTTCCTCATTACACAATTACCACCGGAATCAGCAGCAAAAATGCTTCCATCAGCGGAGCCACCATGACCAGCGAATCCAGCCGGTCCAGAACACCGCCGTGTCCGGGAATCAGGTTGCCATAGTCCTTGATGCCGGTCTGGCGCTTAATTACGGAGAAGCACAGGTCGCCGAAGGTACCTGCCAGAGAACCAACGATGCCGTAGAGCAGCGCAATGCCGTAGTTCACATCAAAGCGCAGAGGCCAATCCAGAATGACTGTATAGATCAGCATGCCCAGCATGGCAGCACCTAAGCCGCCAAAGACACCTTCAATGGTCTTATTGGGGCTGATTACCGGAGCCAGCTTGTGTTTTCCGAACTTCATGCCCACAAAGTAGGCACCCGCATCGGACAAAAATGCCACAATGAAGGGAATCAGAATCACATACCGTCCCACACTCATGGTCAGAATGCGTACCAGGGAGCTGAGCAGGAAAGGCAGAATAATACCCGAAACGAAGCACATGCCCAGCATCTCAAAATGAACCTTCACATGGTCCATCATGATTTCAGAGAACAGCAGCATGAAATAGATCATCACCATCAGCACAAAAACGGCATGGGATGCGGTGTAGTAACTCCAAAGAGAAATGGCAAAGGCCATAGCGGAAGAATAAAGCACCAACCGGGGACGCTGCACCAGTTTGGTACGGTACAGCAGTTCATAGGAGGCAATGGCCAGCAGCAAGCCCAGCACCACCGCAGCCATAAGGGGCGGTGCAACCAGCACCAGCAGGAGCAAAACAGGCACCAAGATTGCCGCTGTAAGAATACGGGTTTTCATATTTCTTTATGTCCCTCCAAATCGCCGGTTGCGCCGGTGATATTCTGCAATGGCCTCGTCCAGATGCTCTGGGGTAAAATCTGGCCACAGTACATTCATAAATACATATTCCGAGTAAGCAGACTGCCACAGCAGGAAATTGCTGATGCGCTTCTCCCCGGAGGGCCGGATGACCAGTTCCGGGTCCGGAACGCCGGCAGAATACAAGAAATTCTCAAACAGCCCTTCGGTTAGTTCTTCGGGACTGCGTTTTCCCTGGGCCACCTCTTCGGCAAAGGCCCGGGCGGCATGGACAATCTCATCCCGTCCGCCATAGTTCAGGCAAAAATTCACCTGCACATCATAGTCTTGACTGCGGCTTTGGGCGTCCAGGCAGAGTTTCTGCAGCTGGGGGCTCAGCCGGGTCAAATCTCCAAAAAAGCGAAAGCACACACGGTTTTTCTCCATATCCCGCAATGCTTCCTCCAGATACCGGCGCAACAGTCGCATAATGCCGGCAATCTCGTCCTGGGAACGCTTCCAGTTCTCTGTGGAAAATGCGTAAACCGTCAGATATTTTACCCCAAGGGTGCGGCAATAGTTGGCAATCCGCCGGAAGCTCTCGGCACCAGCGGCGTGTCCGGCAGTACGGGGCAGGCCCCGCTGCTTGGCCCAACGGCCGTTTCCATCCATGATAATGGCAATATGTTGCGGCGGAACCAGAGACTCTGAATTCGCCATTGGCTCACCTCTTTCTAAAATATGGGCCCTGAATCATAGGGGTCGATGCTGCCATCGACCCCTATCTATGGGCAAACATGTGATTAGGGAAGCTCTGAGTCAATCGGCAAGAGCTGACGGCAGAAGATTTTGGCTCAGCCGAAAGTTCTGGAAGTGGAGGAATACTGTATGTATTTCCCATTTCCAAAACTTCACGGATGGGGCAAAATATTCGCCGCTCAGCCGAAGACGAATGATTCAGAGGTTCCTTAGATGGACATCAGTTCCTTTTCCTTGTCGGCCAGGGCTGCGTCCACCCGCTTGATGTTCTTATCCAGCAGATCCTGCAGATCCTTCTCCGCCTTCTTCTGGTCATCTTCGGTGATTTCAGAGTTCTTCTTCAGCTTCTTGACATAATCCATGCCATCCCGGCGGATGTTGCGCATGGCAACCTTGGATTCTTCGGCATACTTTCTGACCTGCTTTGCCAGTTCCTTACGGCGCTCCTCCGTCAGCTGGGGGAACACCAGACGGATGACCCGGCCGTCGTTCTGGGGGTTAATGCCCAGGTCGGAGGACTGGATGGCCTTCTGAATGTCCTTCAGGATCTTGGTATCCCAGGGCTGCACCACCAGGGTACGGGCATCGGGAGTGGAAATGGTGGCCACTCCGTTCAGGGGTGTCTCACTGCCATAGTATTCCACCGTGATGCGATCAAGAACCTTGGCATTGGCCCGGCCTGCCCGAACAGCGCCGAATTCCTCATTCAGGTGCTCCAGAGCCTTGTCCATTCTTCTTGCATATTCCTTGAAATCTACGCTCATTTGTTATTCCTCCTTAACGGTAACGGTTGTTCCGATTGCCTCTCCGCAGGCAACGCGGATGATATTTTCCGGGGGATTCAGGGCAAAGCAGACCATAGGCATATCGTTATCCATAGCCAGTGTCATAGCGGTGGAGTCGGTAGCCTTCAGGTGATCCGCCAGAACCTTGTCATAGGTCAGTTGGGTATAGCGCTGGGCGTTGGGGTCGGTATTGGGGTCAGCCGAATAAATGGCATCCACGTTTTTGGCCATGAGGATGGCGTCGGCTTCAATCTCCACACCCCGGAGCACCGCACCGGTATCGGTGGAGAAGTAGGGGTTGCCGGTTCCGGCAGCGAAGATCACAACCTTGCCTTCGTTCAGGTAGCGATCCGCAGTATCCCGGGTAAAGTACTCGGCAAACTTATGCATCTCTACCGCAGTAAGTACTCTGGCATCCACACCGTGCTTTTCCAGTGCGTCCGCCATGGCGATGGAATTCATAACGGTAGCCAGCATGCCCATGGCATCGCCGTGGGAACGCTGCATCTTGTCGGCACCGTCCTTCACGCCCCGCCAGAAGTTACCGCCGCCAATGACCAGGCCAATCTGAACGCCCATGTCCCGGCAGGTACGAATGGCTTCGCATACAGAATGGATCACGGTAAAGTCCAAACCTCTGTGCTGTTCGCCAGCCAAAGCTTCGCCGCTGATTTTCAGCAGGATGCGCTTATATTTAAGCTGAGGCAAATCATATCACTCCTTTTCATATCCTTTCCTATTTTAATATAAGATAGCCCAATTGACAACCATTAAATTGCAGATTTCTCAAAATGTTTTCGTATTTTTCATAACCGGAAACACAATGTACAATTTTCACACAGTCTTTGCCCCGGAAAAGATGGATTCTGGCAGGAATTGCGGTTGCAAATCCCGCCGCTATGGGGTATAATGGCATATTATTGGTAAAAAGCAAAGGGCCAAATCTGCCCTCTGCCAATAAACCACGATTCGTATCGGAAGAGAGGATGTTCCAATATGGCTGAGATTACGGAAAGCAAGAATTTCATCCACGCCTTTATTGATGAGGATATCGCGCCAGGCGGCCGCTATGAAGGTATGACCGTACACACCCGGTTCCCTCCGGAACCCAACGGTTATCTGCACATCGGTCACTGCAAGGCTCTGATTATTGACTTCGGCACCGCAGAAAAGTACGGCGGTATGTGCAACCTTCGTATGGACGACACCAACCCCACCAAAGAAGACGTGGAGTTTGTGCAGGCCATCCAGGAAGACATCCACTGGCTGGGCTTCGACTGGGGCGACCGGTTCTTCTACGGCTCTGACTACTTTGAAAAGACCTATGAGCTGGCTGAGGAGCTGATCAAGAAGGGGCTGGCCTACGTCTGCGAGCTGACCCCCGAGCAGTTCAAGGAATACCGGGGCGACACCGACACTCCTGCAAAGTCTCCCTGGCGTGACCGTCCCATTGAGGAAAGCCTGGACCTGTTCCGCCGGATGCGGGCCGGTGAGTTCGAGGACAACAAGTACACCCTCCGGGCCAAGATTGATCTGGCTTCCGGCAACTTCAACATGCGCGACCCGGTCATCTACCGGATTCGCCATATGCACCACCACCGTCAGGGGGACAAGTGGTGCATTTATCCCATGTACGACTTTGCTCACCCCATCCAGGACGCCCTGGAAGGCATTACCCACTCCCTGTGCTCTCTGGAATTTGAGAACCACCGTCCCCTGTACAACTGGGTAGTAGAGCACACCAATGTTCCCCACCATCCCCGGCAGATTGAGTTCGCCCGTCTGGGCATCGACCACACGGTGCTTTCCAAGCGCAAGCTCAGAGCCCTGGTGGAGAACGGCTATGTTTCCGGCTGGGACGATCCTCGGATGCCCACATTGTGCGGCCTGCGCCGCCGGGGTTACACCCCCGCCTCCATCCGCAACTTCTGCGACCGGGTTGGCGTGGCAAAGAGCCCCAACACCATCGAGTTCGGTTTCCTGGAGCACTGCCTGCGGGAAGACCTGAACGAAACTGCCCAGCGGGTTATGGCAGTACTGGACCCTGTCAAGCTGACCATCACCAACTATCCCGAAGGCAAGAGCGAGACCTTTGAGGTGGAGAACAACCCCAACGATCCCAATGCCGGCACCCGGCAGGTGACCTTCTCCCGGGATCTGTGGATTGAGGCCGACGACTTCCTGGCCGAGCCGGTGCCCAAGTACAAGCGGCTGTTCCCCAACGGACCGGAGTGCCGCCTGAAGGGCGCTTATCTGATTACCTGCACCGGATGCGTCACCGACGAAAACGGCAAGGTAGTGGAAGTGCTGGCCACCTATGACCCCGACAGCCAGGGCGGCAACCCCGCCGACGGCCGGAAGGTCAAGGGCGCTACCATTCACTGGGTAGACGCCAACAACTGCGCCGACGCAGAGGTACGGCAGTACAGTAACCTCTTTGACGATCCGGACCCGGATGCCGCCGGCAAGGATTTCCTGGCCTGCCTGAACCCCCACTCTCTGGAGGTTCTCACCAACTGCAAGGTGGAAGCCAGCCTGAAAGACGCCAAGGCTCCTGCTTCCTATCAGTTCATGCGTCTGGGCTACTTCTGCCCCGACAGCAAGGATTCTTCTGCGGAGCATCTGGTATTCAACCGCTCCGTCAGCCTGAAGGACAGCTTCAAGCCCGGCAAGTAAACACTTCGTCCCGCTGCGGTTTCGCAGCGGGACGATTTTTCTTGTATAGATGGGGCAAATGTGCTATAATGTCCCTAATCTAATTCAGGAGGTATGGCTATGGATACGAAAGAAATCCGCAGGCAGGCACGAGCGCATCTGCAAGGCAACTGGGGGCTCTCCATCGGCGTGGCTGTGGTAGCCTGCCTGCTAGGCGGGCTGCTTACCGGTATGTCCTTTATCCCGGAAATCAGCTATTGGAAACAATTGAATTTCTTCCATGACAGAGATCTTTCTCAGTATGTTTCCGGAAGCTGGGAAATTGTGCAAGGCGTTCGGATTGAATTCAAAAACGGCATTTTCGGTCTTGCTTCTTTCCTCTTAGGCGGCGTGTTACAGCTGGGCTATGCCCGGTTCCTGCTGCGCCAGCATGACGGAAAGCCCACGGAATTCAACGACCTGTTTTCCCAGTTTGACCGGTTCGGCACCGGCTTTGCCCAGCACTTTCTGCGAAGCCTTTACACCCTGCTGTGGTCCTTGCTGCTGATCGTTCCCGGAATTATCGCCGCTCTGAGCTATGCCATGACCCCCTTCATTCTGGAGGAGCACCCGGAACTCACCACGGTGCTGTCAACGGTCTTTCCGCAAATGCCAACCTTCATTCTGGAGGAGCACCCGGAACTCACCGCCAACGAAGCCATCCGCCGCTCCAAAGAATTGATGCGCGGGCACAAAACGGATTTGTTTATTCTGGAACTGACCTTCATCGGCTGGTCTTTGCTTTGCATTCTGACCCTGAATCTGGGTCACATCGCCCTGAATCCCTATAAAAATGCGGCCTACGCCGTTTTTTACCGGGAGATCACCAAAGGGCCGTAAGAATAATCTTTCCCGGCAGCGAAAACCGCTGCCGGGATTTTTGTTACTGGGGAAGGAAAACTTTTACAGGCTCTCCCAATTCCGGGTCACCAATCAGGATATAATCCACCTGAGTCAAGTCAAGGGGTGTGTAAAGGAACCGCTGCCCTGTGTAAATCGTTCATTTTCTATGGTGATCTTAGAACACAAAGGGCTGCCCCCATCTTTCATAATAATTTGAAAATCCAAGTCAAAGGAGAAAGGCTCGTCCTCGCTGCAGGTATATCTGTAGTTCCATTTGGCCCCCAAAGGCCCGATCTTCATTTCCTTCACTGTGATGGTAAAATCATAGCTGTCAAAATGCGTTGGCAGGCCGTTTTCCGGGTCTTTTTGCCTCGTCAGTTTCTTCCGGCACCAGTCCGAACATTCCCCCTCATGAGTCCAGGTGTGCTCTTTGTGCCCGCCGTAGGTAATGCCCTCCACATCCAAAGCAATTTCCTTGGCAGAATTGACCACACGGATGTCAAAAGAAAATTCCCCAGGAGCCAAACAGGTACATTCCAAACCGTTTTCCGTAGGCATCCATCCATAAATTCCACTGATGGTAACCTTCTTGGGGGTGTCATCATTCAGCTTTGCATCGTTTCCCGGCACCAGGCGTGCCGTAACATGAAACTCCTTCCTGTTGTCTTTGGGGTTTTCATCCGGAAGCGCCTCCACTTTATATGCACAACCGCCATTTTCGGACAGTTCCAAAAATGGTTCCACATCCCCCGTATCCTGGAAGGTATAGTTTATCCCATCCGGCAGGACGGTGCCCTTCGGTGCCTCCACCTGGAAGTACAGGTGCATGACATTGGCATCTGCATAGGCAGCGGTCAGGGTCACCGTGGTGCCTTCGCTGGTGACGCTGGTCTGCTCAAACACTTTTCCCAAATCGTTGACCACCTGAATCTGCTCCGGAGTTATGGTTTCCGGAACTGTTACATCCAACCCCATGCTCTGAATTATGGCCTTATCCTGTTCCAGCTGGTGATTCAGTACGCTGCGGAACCAGTCTCCCGCCTCCAGGAATGGTTCCGCCCCGAAGGCGGTTGCACTCAGCAAAGATAAGATAGCGGCGGTAATGAAAATTCGGTACAGAATTCTAGGTTTCTTTTTCTCTTTCGGTGAAATTCTCTCCATCGTCAGCTTCCGAATCCGTTCAGAGGACAAGGGTGCAGATTCTTCCAACTGCACGGTATCGTCGCAAATACTGTCCAGCAAATCAGAAATATGTCGTTTCATGCTACTCCCCACCTCTGCAAAATGGTTTTCAGCCGCATACGGCCCCGTCGTAATTTGGTTTTGATGGTAGACGGATTCAGGTGCATTCGCTGAGAAATCTCTTCCACAGTCTGGGCATAATAGTCGTGACGCAGGAAGATTTCCCGGTCTGTCGGTTCCAGCTGCTCCAGGGCTTTCTGTACCAGTTCTCGCTCCTCTGCCTGCTCCGCAGCGGCGGAAGGGGTACATTCGTCCGGAAGTTCCAGCACCTCTTCTTCCAGCGGCAGCGTCTGACCACAGGCGCGAAGCTTGGTTTTTGCCTTGTTTCGGGCAACTGCTCCAAGCCAGGCCTTGACGCATCCCGCTTGAATGTCATCGGCCTGATTCCACGCCGCCACAAACACGTCAGATACCACTTCCTCTGCATCTTCCTTGCTCATGCAGTTTCGCAAGATATTCCAGACGATGGTGGAGACATAGGGTATGTATCGGGTCATCAGCGCCTCCAACCCCGCCGGGTCGCCGCTGCGCAGCCTGCGCAAGATGATGTCTTCTTTCATAGTGCATACTCCTAAACCGTTTGGTGAAAGCTGCTTTCACCTATCTGATCTCCGGTTACGGGAATTTGGTTTCATTTTTTCAAGGATTTTTTGCAAAAAACAAACCAGGGCTGGGTGCGGTCAGATTGTCCACACGCCCCAGTTCTGCGTCAGGCAAAACCAGGTTTTTTGATATGCTGAAGCGCCGCATCCTGATGGATGCGGCGCTTATACATTACAATTGGAACTGCCGACCGCTTACTGTACCGGAGTGGTTTCCACACCGCGGAAAACGCGATACAGCACCTGACCATCCGTAAACTTCAGGCGCATATTGACGGTGTTGGTACGGAAATTCCGTTCCTCAAAGGCCATATCTCCCACACCCATACCATAGTTGATGATATAAGTGTCCGTTTCCTCGTCAAGAAGCTCCGCCGAGCCCATGGCAGTAGAGGCATATTCCGTGGGATACTCCTGGAAACGAATGAGGTTTTTCGTTTCCTCGTCAATCCAGTAACGGCAAACCCGGGAAGTAGAATTCTGGCCGCCGGAATTGTCAAAAATGGTAAACGAACCGTCATCAAGGTAGCGCACGTCATGCTGAAGCAAACCAATCTGGCTCTGCTCCAATCCCTGGATATCATTTCTGGCACGGCCCATAATCCACAGGATCTCCCCTGTTTCCCGGTCGATTTTCATCAAACCCACAGACCGGCAGCTAAGCAGCAGGTCGAAACTTTCGGGGTCTACCGCGATGGCATTCAAATGAATATAGTCCGTAAACACCTGCGTTGTACCGGCTGTGAATGCGGCATACTCACCTGCTGACAGCGAAGCAGCATACAGCTGCGGATGGTCAATGGACTCCCACTGCATAATGACCTGACCATCTTTCTGCTCCTGGATAATGGCATTGACCACCTGCACCTGTGTTCCCTCCATGCCGGGGATGTTATCCACAGTGGACAGGGTAACAGACGTCAGCAGGTAATGATTATCTCCCAGAATCTTATAGTCATGGCTTTCACAGAAATAGGGCTGTTCCGTAATAGAGCCATAGGCAATGGGGCGGATATTGTCGTTGATCACCTGGAAATTTTCATCCATCAGGACAATATGGGTAAAGTACATTCCCCCATTGATATTCTCCACTTGTCCGGCACTTTCCGTCTGCTGATAAGCGTAACGGATGGTTCCATCGGGGTACTGGATTTTCCGGAAATTAAAGGCCATATAAGGCACCTGCTTGTACCACTTGATACGTCCCTCCGCCGACATCACAAAGATGTAGTTCTTTTGGCTTTCGGTAACGCCGTACATGCTGATCAGGTAGTCCTCGTCACTGATGCTGCTGCCGGTAATCTCATATTCCGGGAAATCTGCAGGCAGCAGTCCCTCATTCATGGTTCCGGTTACATTTTCTGCCGAAAGATTGCCCTGGTTATCCACTGTGATCTTCCACTGCGTTCCGTCCGGGCTTTCCAGAATTGCAAACTCTCCCAGCAGATTCCGGTCGCTGACTTTCAGCCCGGGAATGCTGTAATAGCCTCCGGCGATGGAAATATCCGCAATCTGCTCACCGTAGACAATCTTCAGATTGTCCGACATCTGCACAGCCATCCGAACGAAGGCAATCTCTTCATTATCCGGAACCGTGAGCACTTCTTCCCCATAGCTGTCCACCCGCTGGATAAAGTTCTTATCTGCGTCAAAATAGCATACCACATTGGTGGCAATTCCGTTTCTGGTCAGCTTCTGGCCGGCAGAGCAGGGAATCCAGTTGCTCATTACGCTTCCATTCTGGGCTTCTACTTTACTTCCGTCATAGTCGTAGAAAAAGTCCTCGCAGCCTGCCGGGTCATACAGATTTACCTGCTCTTCATAAAAGGTCACATCCTGCAGATCCCGCAGCGACAAATCCTGGTATTCCCGGAATTCCAGCAAGACCAGTGCTGAAAACACCGCCCCCACAAGCAGAAGCAGAACAACAAAAATGTTGAACAGCATTTGTCTTTTGGCCCAAATCGATTTTACCACAGCGCTGTTTCGAAACTTGCAGCAAAGCAGCACAATGGCAGCTACGCCAACAGCTGCCGCTGCCAACAGCCACAGCAGCGTATCAAAGTGGGCCCAAACCTTTTCAAAAAACGTGATCAGTACATCCATCTTTTCTTTCTCTCCTTAGCAAAAGCAGACTCAGTTTTCTGCTTTTCCGGCCTGCTGCCCTTTTTCTTCCTTGATCTGGGCTTTCAGGTGAACGGACAGTACCGCCAGAGACGTGGCCATGTTCTCGTTCTGCACCAGAATTCCGGGAGGAACATCCAGATGGGTAGGGGCAAAGTTCCAGATGGCCTTGATGCCTCCGGCGATCAGCTGATCTGCCACGCTCTGGGCATGCTCCGCAGGAACGGTGATAATGCCCATCAGCACCTTATGGGTGCGGCAGAACTGCTCCAGCTTGGCAACATTGTAGACGGGCTTGCCTTCCTCGGTGCGGGACATTTTGGGATTGGCATCGAACGCCGCCAGAATGTTCAGACCGTATTCGTCAAAGCCGCTGTAGGCCATCAGCGCCTGTCCCAGCTTGCCTGCACCGATGAGAATGGCATCGGTGGTGTTGTCATAGCCCAGAAACTGCTCAATATCATCAATCAGCGCCTCCCGCTGGTAGCCGATTTTGGGCCGTCCTCCATCGGAAACCATGGCCAGGTCCTTGCGCACCTGCACCTCGCCCATGCCCAGCGCATTGGCCAGAGCCGTGGCAGAAATATGGGGTGCAGACCCTTCCGGCATGTTTTTCAGATATGCCAAATATCCGGGCAGCCGTTTCAACACGGATTTTGATATCTTCTTGCTTTCCATAACAACCTCGCGTCCATTCGATATGTTATAATCGATAAATTTCCATATCGATTATAACATACTGTTTGGGCAAAATCAAGCACAGCTGGTTTGCCGTAGGAACTCTTTTTTCAGTCGCTGCATAATCCGCTTTTCCAATCTGGAGATGTAAGACTGGGAAATTCCCATCTTTTGGGCCACTTCTTTCTGGGTCAGTTCCTTCCGCCCTTCCAGCCCGAACCGCATCAAAATGATCTCCCGCTCCCGCTCCGGCAGTTCCCGCAGAGCCTGGCGCAGAACACACAGATCCACGTCATCTTCCAGCGGGCGCAGGATCATGTCTTCCTCGGTACCCAGAATATCCGACAGCAGCAATTCGTTTCCGTCGCAGTCCATATTGATGGGTTCATCCAGGGAAACCTCCGCTTTCTGATTGGAAGTTTTCCGGATGTACATCAGGATTTCATTTTCAATGCACCGGGAAGCGTAGGTCGCCAGTTTGATTTTCTTGTCCAGGCGATAGGTTCCGATAGCCTTAATCAGGCCGATGGTGCCAATGGAAATCAGATCTTCCAGGTTGATTCCCGTATTTTCAAATCGGCGGGCTATGTAAACCACCAGACGCAGGTTGTGCTCCACCAGCTGCTGCTTGGCCTTTTCGTCTCCCTGCTCCAGCCGCTGCAGGGCATCCTGCTCCTGATCCCCTTTCAGCGGAGGCGGCAGCACATCACTGCCCCCAATGTAGAAAATCCCCTGATCCCGGAAAAGTCCCAATTTCTTCAGCAGTTCCAGCCAAAATTTCATAAAGTTCCTCCTTTTCTCCACAATTACCCCACTGCTACCAATGCCTGATATCCGCCGTCCAAGCCTTCCGGCGCAAAAGCCACCACCGCACTTTGTACCCGATCTCCGATTTTCACCTGCTCCAGCCGCAAGGCCAGGAGCATGCCGCAGTTTTGCCCCACCGCCCGGTAGGGCACCAGCCGCAGTCCGGAAATGGGGTGCTGGGCCAGGGTTTCCAGAGGTTTCTGGAATTGGCTTTCCCCCATTCCCGTCAGCCGCTGCCCCACTTTGGCCGATACCACCAGCACCGGTTCCCCGGAAATGGGGTCACGAAGGGTGTTTCCGGAATCCCGCAAGGCAATTACACTGGCAGTCTGTCCGCCGTAGGTCAGGGTGATGGGTATGTATTCCTGGCCGCCCACTCTGTCTCCAAAAGCGATCCGGCACAGCAGCCACAGGCCGCCGGCGCAGAGAATCAGCGTCACCATGCTGCCCCGCTGGAAATTCAGGGCAATCCCCCCCAGAGCCATGCTCAGCAGAATGAAAACCCCGCCCCGTTTCAGTGCGCTGCAGCTGCATCCAAAGGCAATCACGCTCATCAGCCCCAGACTCACCAGCCGCCAAAGAAGGCTCCCCAGAAAGCGAAATCCCGGCAGCATACACCCGCCGCTGTAGAGCCCTCCCAGCAAGGCAGCCACAGCGCAGCGCTTTGCCGACAGGGGAAAACCGGAAAGCCGATTTGTCCCCAGAAGCAGAAGAAAATCCACCAAAAAGTTGAGAATTACCACCAAATCCAGGTAAACTTCCATGCGCTCGCCTCCCCATTCGGTATGCACCCAGTATAGCCCGGCGACGCAAAAAAGTCGGTCGCATCCGTGTCCCGGTTTCGGCGCAAGTTCAGGCAAAGGGAGGCTACTTTCCCGGCAATCCGGGCTGTTGTACAAAAAACCTCCGACATAATCAGTCGGAGATTTCCTTGCGTTCAATGGAACGGATATTTTTTTCTGCTTTGAATCGGGGGGTCATCAGTTCGTGACCGCAGCCCAGGCACCGCAGCCGAAAGTCCGCACCGGTGCGCAGCACCAGCCAGCGCTTTTCTCCACAGGGGTGGGCCTTTTTCATCAGCAGCACATCCCCTACCCGCACATCCATGGTCAGCCCTCCTTTTTGATGGCGTCCCAATACTGTTTGGCTGCCTGTTCCAGCTTATTGGGGCCGTATTCGTAGTAGTGGGTTCCCACCAGTTCATCCGGCAGATACTGCTGGCGAACCCAGTGGTTGGGATAGTCATGGGGGTACAGATAGCCCTGTTCCCGTTCCATGGTATAAGAATCCGCATGGACATTCTGCAAATGCCGGGGGAAGTCCCCGGATTTTCCCTTCCGCACGTCGGAAATTGCCATATCCAGGGCAATGTGTCCGGAATTGGACTTGGGTGAAGTGGCCATCAGCACCGCCGCGTCTCCCAGAGGAATCCGGGCTTCCGGCATTCCCAGCTTCAAGGCCATATCCACGCAGGCGTTGACGATGGGAATAATCATGGGATAGGCCAGCCCCACATCCTCGGCGGCTATAACCATCAGACGGCGGCAGGCGGACTGCATCTGCCCGGCCTCCAGCAATCGTGCCAGGTAATGGCAGGCAGCATCCGGGTCGGAACCACGGATGGATTTTTGCAGAGCTGAGAGCAGGTCATAGTGATTGTCTCCATCCCGGTCAGCCCGGAGGGCGCTTTTCTGGGTAACGTCTTTGGCGTCTTCCAGGGTCAGGGGCAGTGTTTCCCCTTCCGGCCTTCCAGCGGAGAACAGAACCTCCACCGCATTCATGGCCTTGCGCAGGTCACCGCCACAGGCACCGGCAATGTATTCCAGCGCCCCCTCCTCCGGCACCGCCGTCAGTGCTGTGCGCTGCTCCATAAAGGCAACCGCCCGGCGCACCGCCTGCAAAGCCGCAGCGGCGGAAATCTGCTTGAACTCAAACACCGTCGACCGGCTCAGAATGGCGTTGAACACATAGAAATATGGATTTTCCGTGGTGGAGGCAATCAGAGTGATCTTGCCGTTTTCAATGTGCTCCAGCAGAGACTGCTGCTGCTTTTTGTTGAAGGACTGAATCTCGTCCAGGTACAGCAGCACCCCGTTGGGGGCCAGAAAGGTATCCAGCTGGGAGACAATTTCCTTGATATCCCCGGTGGAGGCAGTGGTGGCGTTGAGCTTGTACAGCGTCCGGTTGGTCTGTTTGGCGATGATATTGGCAACGGTGGTTTTCCCCGTACCGCTGGGGCCGTAAAAGACCATGTTGGGAATCTTCCCAGAGTCGATGAGCCGGCGCAGTACGGCATCCTTCCCCAAAATATGCTCCTGGCCGTAGACTTCATCCAATGTCTGCGGGCGAAGCAAATCCGCAAGTGGTTGGTACATAGGCATCTACCTTTTCCTGTTTTTTGTCTATTATAGCACACCTTTTCCAAAATTGCACCCTTGAGAATGACATCTGAGCGCTGCTGTAATCCTTTGCTTCATTTATCGTAATAGTAAAATTTTTTAGATTTTAAGTAATATATACTTGACTTTTAGAAAATTATAAACTATAATTCATTTAGAAAGGAGGCAATGTCATGGCAAAAAACCTTGCGTTGAAACTTGCTCGTGTACAAAAAGACCTCACACAGAAAGATCTGGCAGAAATCGTTGGCGTGTCCCGTCAAACCATCAACGCCATCGAAAAAGGGGAATATAACCCTACCATCAAGCTCTGTCGGAAGCTATGTCGGGTCCTGGGAAAAAGTCTGGATGAACTGTTTGGGGAGGATGATGAAAATGAAGAAGACTGAATCGCAATTGGATGAAATGCAGGAGCAGAAGCTGCTGAAAACTGAGCATACCAGCTTCTGGCTGGCTTTCTGGGGTCTGGTAGCCGCCATTCTGGTTCAAAGCGCCCTCTACCCTGGCGACCTACGAGCTCTGGCAGGAGAATTTGTAGTTCTTTTCCTGTGCTCCGGCTATCTGCTGCTGGGCTGCATCAAAAACGGAATCTGGGATCGGAAGCTCAAACCGAACTGGCAAACCAACCTGAAGATGAGTCTGCTGGCAGGCTGCCTGTTCGGACTGTTTCAGGCAGTGCGGGTGTATCTGCAGTTTCACCTGCTCCTGGGTGCGGCAGTGGTGCTTGTCCTGACTGCCCTGTTCACAACCGGGCTCTGCTTTGCGGCTGTGCAAATCGCTGCCGTTCTCACGAAAAAGCGCAAGCAGCACCTGGAAAACGAAGAATAAAAATTGCCCTCCTGTCCGGGAAACTCCCAGGCAGGAGGGCAATGTTTTGTTATAGGATTCTTTAGAACGTTGCCACATCCGGGTCAGCAGGCTCAGCGCCTTTGACCACTTCCAGGGCTGTCAGGATGGGGCCTACTTCGCCTTTGTACAGGGGGTGCTTCTCGGCGCTGATTTTCGCCGTGACCATCACCCAGCTCCGGGATTCCAGGGTGGCCGCCTGGTCGTACCGGCAGGGAATGCCGCAGAACTGGATATCCTCCACGCAGCAGGTCATCACAAACCGGCCCGGGGCAAACATGCCGTTCTTATCCCGGCGGAGCATGGCAACCTGTGCTTTGAAGCAGACGGTTTTGCCGTTGTACTTGTCCGGTTCTTCCGACACATCCCGGTACCACAGGGCATAATCCTCATCCTTGACCTGAATCACCGGAGCATTGATGTCAAAGGGCAGCGGGTCTTCGATGTCGTCAAAGGAGGTGGTGCCATCGGTGTAATCATACAGAATGTCAATCCGGCGGCTGGCGGCACGGGCCAGCTTATGGAAGGGCATCACGTCGGCGCCGGGAGTCAGCCGGTTGAACACCACCATCTGGGCGCCCACCAGCTTGTCCATCACCAGATTGCGCATGTTGGCGTTGTAGGTCATAATGGTGGTGGAGTCGGCAAACATGACTTCCTGAGCCACCACCCAGTTTTCCGGGAAGCGCATGTACAGGTCGCCTACCTGCTGCATACCGTTCAGCTCTGCCACCACCCGCTGGGCTTTGTACTTTTTCTGCAAAGCCTGCAGCTCCTTGGCCGTGACGGTCTGCTGATCCAGTACTTCCAGGTAGACATTCTGATGGGGATAAGTGGAAAAGTCGTACTCTTCCTCCCCCTCTTCAAACACCAGAAGTAAGGTCCGCTCCCCGGCATTGAACCGGGGATCTTCCAAAGTCTCCTGGATGAATTTGGTCTTTCCGGAATCCAGAAATCCCGTAAAGGAATAGACAGGAATCTGTACCATGCTTACACCCCAAACAGAGCGGCTACGCCGGCTTCGTCCAGCTTGGAGCCAATGACACAGAGCTTGCCGGTCACGTCGGCGCTGCCGGTGCGGACATTATATTCCTCGGGAACATAGTCAAAGTGAATCCAGCTGCCGTCCACAGCAGGCAGAATGCCCTTGGCCCGGAGGATCATGCCATACTTGCCGGAATCCAGTTCATGCAGTGCCTGCTCCACAGCTGCCTTGTCAAACTTTCTGGCAGTTTCCACACCCCAGGAGGTGAACACCTCGTCGGCATGGTGATGATGGTGGTGGTCATGGCATCCACAAGTACAGTGCTCGTCGTGGTCATGGTGATGCTCGTGATGGTGCTCGTGTTCCTCGTGATCGTGGCAGCCACAGGTGCAGTGCTCATCGTGGTCATGGTGATGCTCGTGATGGTGCTCATGTTCCTCATGATCGTGGCAGCCACAGGTGCAGTGCTCATCATGGTCATGATGATGTTCATGATCGTGGTGGTGATGGTGTTCGTGCTCCTCTTCTGCGGCAAGACGCTCCATCTCCAGCTGGGCCAGTTCTGCTGCCAGGCTGGCTTTGCCCTCCATGGCCTGGAGCAGCTGCTCGCCGGTCAGGTCATTCCAAGGCGTGGTGACGATGGTTGCCACGCTGTTGTGCTCCCGGAGCATGGCCACTGCAGCGTCCAGCTTGGCCTGGGGAATGGAATCGGTACGGGACAGAATAATGGTGGAAGCGGTCTCCACCTGGTTGTTGTAGAACTCGCCGAAGTTCTTCATATACACCTTGACCTTGCCTGCATCGGCAACCGCCACGGTGTAGCCCAGGGTGACCTGATCGTTGGTCACTTTGTTCACCGCGCCGATGACATCGGACAGCTTGCCCACACCGGAGGGCTCAATGAGAATCCGGTCGGGGTTATACTGCTCGATGACCTGCTTCAGAGCCTTGCCGAAATCGCCCACCAAAGAGCAGCAGATGCAGCCGGAGTTCATCTCGGTAATGTTGATGCCCGCATCCTGAAGGAAACCGCCGTCAATGCCGATTTCGCCGAACTCATTTTCAATCAGCACCAGCTTCTGTCCCTGGTAGCCTTCGGAAATCAGCTTTTTAATCAGCGTAGTCTTGCCAGCGCCCAGAAATCCGGAAAAAATATCAATTTTTGTCATAGTAACACCTTCTAAAAATATTCTCTGTGTGATATTATATCACTGGATGTCAACCATTACAAGCAAGCAAAACACAACTTTTTGAAAACATTCCTGCCCCGGCCATGTCGGGGCACAAAAATCATCATTGACAAAGGTTTCAAATATTACTATAATCAGGAACGTTGTCTACTCAACATCTGGAGGTTCCATCATGATCAGCAAATACGAACTTTTTTCCGCATCGGTGTCCTGCATGTACCACGATATTCAAAAAATCGAGCGGCTGGAGATGGCCAAGTACGGCTTGAAAGGTCCTCACGCCCAGTGCCTTCTGGCCATGAGCCGGCATCCTGCCGGAATCACTGCAGCACGGCTGTGCGAGATTTGTGAAAAGGACAAAGCCGCCATTTCCCGGATTTTGGCAGAACTGGAGCAGTCCGGGATGGTAGTGCGGGAAATGCCCAACGGTTCCAAATACCGGGCAATTCTGACCCTCACCGAGCAGGGAAAATCCGCTGCCGCCACCGTAAGCCACAAAGCCCAGCTGGCTGTGGAACAGGCAGGCGCGGGTTTGAACGACGCCCAGCGGGAAGTTTTCTATCAGGTTCTGTCGCTGATTGCAGGGAATCTGCACACCATCTGCAAAGAAGGGATCAAGGCGGATTCTGCCGATTCCCAAGAATGAACGAATACAAGGAGTTATTATGAGCGTTAAGATTATTGTAGATTCCACTGCCGACCTCACCCCCGAGGTTGCCCAACAGGTCAAAACCGTCCCCCTGACCATCCACTTTGGAGAGAAACAGTATGTATCCGGAGTGGATATCGATTCCAAGAAGTTTTACGAAATGCTGGTGGAGAGCGACGTGCTTCCTACCACCAGTCAGCCCACCCCCTATGCCTTCTCCCAGGTATTTCAGGAGGTCGTGGATGCCGGAGATACGGCGGTTTGCCTGACCGTGTCCTCCAAGCTTTCCGGTACTTACCAGAGCGCCAGCATTGCCGCGGAAGAGTTTCCCGGAAAGATTTTTGTAGTGGACACCCTGACCGTTGCCATCGGCGGAGGTATTCTGGCAGAGTATGCCCTGCAGCTGGCAAACTCCGGCATGGAAGCGGAGGAACTGGCCCAGGCGCTGCTGGCTCAGCGGCAGAAGGTCCGGGTACTGGCACTGGTGGACACCCTGGAGTATCTGAAAAAAGGCGGCCGGATTTCCTCCACAGTGGCCTTTGCCGGCGGCCTTCTGAACATCAAGCCCGTTATTTCCGTCACCGATGGCGAAGTAAAGATGATGGGCAAGGCCAGAGGCTCCAAGCAGGGCAACAACCTGCTGGTTCAGGAAATCCAGAAATCCGGCGGCGTGGACTTTACCAAGCCTCTGATGCTGGGTTATACCGGTCTGAGCGATGCACTGCTGCAAAAATATATCGCTGACAGCGCCGCGCTGTGGGAAGGACAGGTGCAAACCCTTCCCGTGAGCATCGTCAGCAGCGTGGTGGGCACCCATGTTGGTCCCGGCGCCGTGGCTGTGGCATTTTTTGCCCGGAACGCAGGATGATTCCGGAAAGTTCCTGTTTCCGCCCCTATCCAATATTTCCCAGGGAAGAAAATGCCTTCCTTCAAAAATTGTGGAAATTGACAATTCTTTGTTTTTCTTTCGCTTTTACAAAAAAAATATTGAAAATCCGCCGCAGCTGCGGTATAACTATTATGTTGATTCTATTCCGGTTTTGGTGCTCCAAGCCGGAGAAATGAGGTTGCAAACATGGAAAGAAAAGTCGGAACCGTATCCAGAGGCGTCCGCTGCCCCATCATCCGCGAGGGCGACGACCTGGCGAATATCGTCGTTGACAGCGTCCTGGCTGCTGCCGAAAGTGAAGGTTATGAAATGCGCAACCGGGATGTGGTTGCCGTTACTGAGTCCGTGGTAGCCCGTGCCCAGGGCAACTACGCATCCGTTGATGCCATTGCCACCGACATCCGTGCCAAGCTGGGCGGCGGAACCATTGGTGTAATTTTCCCCATCCTCTCCCGGAACCGCTTCGCCATCTGCCTGCGGGGCATTGCCCGTGGTGCCAAGAAGATTGTGCTGATGCTGAGCTATCCTTCCGATGAAGTCGGCAATGAGCTGGTTTCTCTGGACAAGCTGGATGAGGCAAAGATCAATCCCTACTCCGATGTGCTGACCCTGGAGCGTTATCGTCAGCTCTTCGGCGAGAACCTGCACCCCTTCACCCTGGTGGACTATGTGCAGTACTACTCCGACCTGATTCAGGAGGAAGGCTGCCAGGTAGAGGTAATCTTCGCCAACGATCCCCGGGTGATCCTGAACTACACCAAGAACGTGCTGACCTGCGACATCCACACCCGTGCCCGCACCAAGCGGCTGCTGATTGGCGCCGGTGCCGAGAAGGTCTGCGGTCTGGACGATATCCTCACCGCTCCCGTGGACGGCAGCGGCTGCAATGAAAAGTACGGTCTGCTGGGCTCCAACAAGTCCACCGAAGACAAGGTCAAGCTCTTCCCCCGGGAGTGCACCGGCCTGGTCAAGGATATCCAGGCCAAGTTCCTGGAAAAGACCGGCAAGCTGGTGGAAGTTATGGTCTATGGCGACGGTGCCTTCAAGGACCCCGTTGGCAAGATCTGGGAGCTGGCTGACCCCGTGGTTTCCCCTGCCTACACCTCCGGTTTGGAAGGAACTCCCAATGAGCTGAAGCTGAAGTATCTGGCAGACAACGACTTTGCCGGTCTGTCCGGTGAGGATCTGAAGGCTGCCATCGAGGGCGCCATCCGTCAGAAGGACAGCAACCTGGCCGGCTCCATGGCCTCCCAGGGCACTACCCCCCGCCGCCTGACCGACCTGATCGGCTCTCTGTGCGACCTGACCTCCGGCTCCGGTGACAAGGGTACTCCCATCATCCACATTCAGGGTTACTTCGATAACTATACCAACGACTAATTTGTCCTGCTTTTTCAGCGGCGTGGAAAACCACGCCGCTGTTTTTTGCGGCAGTTGTAAACATTTTGGGTCACAGAAAATAGTATTTGCAAATGAGTCCTATTTACGTTATAATGAGAAAAAATCATAAGGAGGGACATTATGCAATATCTGATTTCCTTCTTGGAAGGAATCATCACCTTTATCTCCCCTTGTCTGCTGCCCATGCTGCCCATTTACATTTCTTACTTTGCCGGAGGCGGTCAGCGCAGTACCCGGAAAACCCTGACCTGTGTGGTAGGATTTGTTCTGGGCTTTACGCTGGTGTTCACCGCCATGGGTGCCCTGGCCGGTACGGTTGGCAGTTTTCTGACCCGGTATCAAACCTGGGTTAACCTGGTTTGCGGAGCTGTGGTCATTTTGTTTGGCCTGAACTATATGGGGCTGCTGAAATGGAACCTGTTCCGGGGCGGCAGCCATGGCGGTGTCAAGGAAGACATGGGATTTTTCTCTGCTTTCCTGTTCGGCGTGATTTTCTCTGTGGGCTGGACGCCCTGTGTGGGTGTGTTCCTTGGCTCTGCCCTGATGCTGGCCTCCCAGCAGGGACATGTGCTGGAAGGCATGACCATGCTGCTGTGCTACTCTCTGGGACTGGGAATCCCCTTCCTGCTCAGCGCCGTGCTGATTGACAAGCTGAAATCCGCCTTCACTTGGATTAAATCCCATTACGGCATCATCAACCGGGTCTGCGGCGGGCTGCTGGTTGTGGTGGGCGTGCTGATGGCCACCGGCATGCTGGGACGATTCCTGCGGATTCTGCAATAACCGACAATGGAGGACTCTATGGAAAAGACTTACAAACTATTAAAGCTGCTTGCTTTGGTACTGGCCTTTGCCGTGGTCATTGCCGGCGCCTACCTGCTGTATAACCAGCTCAGTGGAGAAGTTTCCCTGGGCGGCTTGGCTTCCGCTCCCCAGTCTACCCAATCTTCCGGGGACGAGACAGAGCCCGCACCGCAGCTGGCCCCGGATTTTACGGTTTACGATAAGGACAACAATCCGGTGAAGCTGTCGGACTTCCAGGGAAAACCGGTGATTCTGAACTTCTGGGCCAGCTGGTGCGGGCCTTGCGTCAGCGAGATGCCGGAATTCCAGAATTTCTATGACCAGTATGGGGAAGACATTCACTTTGTGCTGGTCAACCTCACTGACGGCTCCCAGGAGACAGTGGAAACGGCCTCCAAATTTGTGTCCGACCAGGGCTATACCTTCCCCATTTATTTTGACAAGGATTTGGATGCCGCTGCCGCCTATGGCGTCAATGCGGTGCCGGTCACCTACTTCCTGGATGCCGAGGGCTATCTGGTGGTCTGGGCCCAGGGCGCGCTGACTGCGGACATGCTCCAGCAGGGCGTGGACAAACTGCTGAACTGAATCATAATGGACCGTGCTGCCTCTGGACAATCCAGAGGCAGCATTTTTTTGAAAATTTTGTCGCAGACTATTGACAACTGCTCATCGTTGTGTTACTGTATTAGTGTAGTAATACAGTAACACAAGAGGAGGTGCCTATGAACTGGAAATTTACCGGAGAACGTCCGGTGTATCAGCAAATCATGGCAACCATTCGGGGCGCCATTCTAACAGGAGAATGGTCCCCCGGGCAGAAAATCCCTTCCGTCCGGGATCTGGCAGCCCAGGCTCAGGTGAATCCCAACACCGTACAGCGTGCGCTGACAGAACTGGAACGGGAAGGACTTCTGGTCAGCGGCGGCACCAATGGCCGCACCGTTACCCAGGAACAAAGCGTCCTGTCCGCCATGCGGGACGAAGAACTGCAGGAACTGGCCCGGGAATGCCTTGAGAAATTCCGAGTCTTTGGCCTGACACCGGAGCAGGCAGCAAATCTATTGCTGTCCTTTGCCGAAAAAAAGGAGGAATCATAACGTGCAGACATACGCACTGCAAACCACCGGTCTGACCATGCGCTATCACCATACCCTGGCGCTGGACGGTGTAAACCTGCAACTGCCCCAGGGAAAAATTGTGGGCCTGCTTGGCCCCAACGGCAGCGGCAAAACCACCCTGATTAAGCTGACCGCAGGATTGCTCACCCCCACATCCGGCAGCGTTCGGGTCTGCGGAGAACCGGTGGGAGCGGGAACAAAATCCTTGGTTTCCTACCTGCCCGACCGCCCCTACTTCAGCAAACAGCGGAAAATCCAGGAACTGCTGGACTTTTTCCAAGACTTTTACGCAGACTTTGACCGGCAGCGTGCAGAGCAGATGCTCCACGCCCTGGGCATCGCCCTGGATATTCGGTTCCGCACCCTGTCCAAGGGCAACCAGGAAAAGGTACAGCTGGTGCTGGTGATGTCCCGGCGGGCAAAACTGTACCTGCTGGATGAACCCATCGGCGGCGTGGACCCGGCAGCCCGGGACTATGTGCTCAATACCATCATCACCAACTATGATCCTACCGCCACCGTGCTGATCTCCACCCACCTGATTGCGGATGTGGAGCGGATTCTGGACGAATTTGTTTTTCTGAATCAGGGCAAGGTGGTCCGTTACGGCAATGCCGACGAAACCAGGGAAGAAACCGGAAAGTCCCTGGATGAACTGTTCCGGGAGGTGTTCAAATGTTTGCCAAACTGCTGAAACATGAATGGCGGGCTACCCGGGGTGTGCTGGGACTGCTGTGCCTGATTAGTCTGAGTGCCGCACTGCTGGGCGGCGGCGCCATGCGTTACCTGGTATCATTCAGCAACCAGGAAAACCAGGCTGGATTGGGAGTCGTACTGTGTGTACTGTCCATGATTGCGGCCATTGTGGGAATTTTCATCTGCGCAACAGGTATTGAATTTTTCACAATCTGGCGGTTCTATAAGAGCCGGTTCACTGACGAAGGTTACCTGACCTTCACCCTGCCGGTCACCACCCACCAGGTTCTGCTGTCCAGCCTGGTAATCAACCTGATTGGCGCCGCCGTTGCCATTGCAGCGCTGGCAGTTAGCTTCACCGTTTTTGGCATCGTCGGCTTCTCCGCCCTGGAAGGACTTTTCCCCATGCTGTGGGATATGATGCCCAGCATTTGGGAGAAGCTGAAGCTGCTGCTTGAGCAAGAAGAGCTCCGGTATGTGTGGATGTTCCTTGCCAATGCGCTGATCGGTATGCTCTGCGAGATTGTGGTGGTGATGCTCTCTGTGACCATCGGTTCCATCATTGCCCAAAAGCATAAGATTCTGGCTGCCATCGGTGTTTACTACGGCATCCATGTGGGCATTTCTCTGGTCAGCGGTACCATTGGAATCCTGGGTAATCTGCCTGCCATGACCAGCAGCGCAAATCCATACGGCGTTTTCTCCAATCTGCTCGTCTCTCAGATGGTGCTGTTCCTGGTTATTGGCGTGGTAAGTTACATTTTGATGTATCACTTCGTCAATCGGAAACTGAATCTGAATTGACTGTCCCGGCTCCTGGATTCAGGAGCCGGTTTTTTCTGGAATGATGAGAAAAGCGCTTCCCTTCCGCCGTCTATTGCGGTATAATGAAGAAAGAATCAGAAAGGTGGGAGAATCTATGGCATATGCTGTATCCATCCTGATGGGATATCTTCTGGGCTGCTCCAGTATGGCTTACTATATTGGCAAGCTGCGAAATACCGACATTCGCTGCTCCGGCAGCGGCAATCTGGGCGCTTCCAACGCTACCGTCCTGCTGGGCTGGAAAGCGGGAATCGCTGTGGCATTGCATGACATTCTCAAATGTGTGCTGGCGGTTTTCCTCGCCCGGTGGCTGTTCCCGGATTCGATTTATGTCGGTGCCTGCGCCGGGGTTGCCTGCGTCATTGGACATATTTTCCCCTTCTATCTTAGGTTCCGGGGCGGCAAGGGATTGGCTTCCTACTTTGGCCTCGCTTTGGCCCTGAACTGGAAGCTGGCACTGCTGGTGGCTGCTGTTGTGATTCTGGCCACCCTGATTACCGACTACATTTCCGTAGGCGCTCTGGGTACCATTGCTGTGGTGCCGCTTTACATGGGTTTTGCTACCCGTGACCTGCTGCTGACTGCCATTCTCTGCACCGCTTCCCTGGTGATGCTGTACCGTCACTGGGAAAACATTGTCCGCATCGCCACCGGCAAGGAAATCGGTCTGCGCAGCACCGTCCGGGGTGATCACCGGATGTCCCAGAAAAACTGATTTTGCAATGCCGTCCCATACCATAACGGTGTGGGACGGTTTTCTGTCATTTCGTAAATTTACTGTGAACGGCCTATTTTTCAGGTTGCATTCAGCTTTCTGTCCTACTATAGTAGTACTGAGAATGGGAAAAGAGGCATTACCATGAAAGTTCTGATTATTGAAGACGAAAAACTCCTGGCGGATTCCCTGAAAGCCCTGCTGGAATCCAAGGGTTTTGCTGTAGAAGCGGTGTACGATGGGATAACCGGTGCCGAGTACGCCCAAACCGGGGTGTATGATCTGCTGATTCTGGATGTGATGATGCCAGGCATGGATGGTTACCAGGTAGCCCGGCGGGTCCGGGCCAAACGCTGTGCCACGCCGATTCTGATGCTCACCGCCAAATCCGGACTGGAAGACCGAATCGATGGGTTAAACGCCGGAGCGGACTATTATCTGACCAAGCCCTTTGATTCCAGGGAACTTCTGGCCTGCATCAATGCCCTGCTGCGCCGCCAGGGCAACCAGGTGGACGAACTGGTATGCGGCAATACAGCCCTGGAACTGTCCACCGGCATGCTGGTATGCGGGGAAAAACGGCTTCAGCTCTCCGCCCGGGAATTTGACGTGATGCGGTTTCTGATGCAGTCGCAGAACCAGATTCTGCCCAAGGAAGTGATTCTTGCCAAGGTCTGGGGATTTGACTCCAATGCCGTGGAAAATCATGTGGAGGTGTATGTGGGCTTTTTGCGCAAGAAGCTGCAAAGCATCGGCTCCAATGTCCGTATTCAGGCCATTCGCAGACTGGGCTACCATCTGGAGGTGGACGAAGCATGCTGAGAAAGCTGCGGATCAAATTTGTCTGCATTGTGATGGCCATTGTGACAATCATGCTCAGCACGGTGTTCGGCATGGTGATCCATTACATGAGCAAAAGTCTGGAAGAGCAGAGCATTCGCACCCTGCGCTCTATCTCTGCCAATCCAACCCAGCAGCGCAACCTGGGGGACATTTCCCAAGAAGTTCGGCTTCCCTATTTTACGGTGCTCATCGGATTTCGGGGGCAGCTGATTGCCACCAGCGGTGGATATTACGATCTGTCGGATGAGGCAACCATTCTCAAAATCACCCGGGCCGCATTGGAACAGGATGAGCAGATGGGTGTTCTGAAGGAATACAATCTGCGCTTCAGCAAATCCATGGGTGTCAGCGGGCAGTGGCTGGTGTTTGCGGATATGTCCAGCGAACGCTCCGCCATCCGCCACCTGACTCAGGTGTGCATTCTGATTGGCCTTGTCAGCATGGGCGTCTTTCTGTGCATCAGCATTTTACTGGCCCGGTGGGCGGTCAAGCCTGTGGAAAAAGCCTGGAAACAGCAGCAGCAATTTGTGGCGGACGCTTCCCACGAACTCAAAACGCCTCTGGCTGTGATCCTGACCAATGCAGAGCTGCTCCAGGACCCTGCCCAGGACGAAACCGCTAGGAATCAATTCTCTTCCAGCATTCTGACCATGTCCCACCAAATGCGAGGCCTGGTGGAAGGACTGCTGGAACTGACCCGGGTGGAGAATGGTTCGGTAAGCACCAACTTTGCCCAGGTGGACCTGAGCCAGCTGGTGGAGGACGCAGTTTTGCCCTTTGAACCAATGTACTTTGAAAAGGGGCTGACCCTGTCCACCGCCGTGGAAAAAGGCATCAGCCTGAAAGCCAGCGACTCCCATCTAAGACAGGTATTGGGAATCTTGCTGGACAATGCCATGAAGTACTCCGCGCCGGAGGGCCGCATTTGGGTCAAGCTGATTCGCCACGGAGGACACTGCCTGCTGTCCGTTGCCAGCCCCGGGCAGGAAATTTCCCCTGAGGATTTACAGAATATCTTCAAACGCTTTTACCGTGTGGACAAAGCCAGGAGCCGGGATGGCAGTTACGGTTTGGGCCTGTCCATAGCCCAAAGCATTGTTCTGTCCCACAAAGGTAAAATCTGGGCCGAGAGTGAGGACGGCATTAACACCTTTTTCATTCAGCTGCCGATTTCCAGTATGTAAAGTCAAAATACAGACGCCATCGGGCCGTATCTTACAGAAGATACGGCCCGATTTTTCTTTGGGATGGGGATTTACAATTCTTTCACATTCTGGCCTCCTTTTTTCAGGGACAGTTCAGCCTGGACAGCTACAATGGTTCCCAGCAGAAAAGGAGGAATTGTCTTGATTGAAGTAAACCATCTGTGCAAGCGATATGGCAATCATACCGCCGTATGGGATCTGTCCTTTCACATTGAAAAAGGGCAGATTTATGGATTTCTGGGGCCAAACGGCGCAGGAAAATCCACAACCATGAACATCATGACCGGATGTCTGGCCGCCACGTCCGGTCAGGTTCGCATTGGCGGTTTTGACATTTTCGAAGATGCTCAGCAGGCAAAAAAGCTGATTGGCTATCTCCCGGAGCAGCCGCCGCTGTATCTGGACCGGACTCCCCGGGAATATCTGACTTTTGTTGCCCGGGCCAAGGGCATCCGGGAATCCGACATTCCCAATCAGCTCACCCACGTTATGGCTGTCACCCAGATTCAGGATGTTGCCGACCGGCTGATTAAAAATCTGTCCAAAGGCTATAAACAGCGGGTTGGCATTGCCCAGGCCATTCTGGGAGACCCGGAGGTCATTATCCTGGATGAGCCCACCGTGGGACTGGACCCCCGGCAGATTACGGAGATCCGGGAACTGATTCAGCAGCTGGGAAAAGACCATACGGTGATTCTCTCCAGCCACATTCTGTCGGAAGTACAGGCAGTATGTCAGACCATTCTCATCATTTCCAAAGGTAAGCTGGTGGCCTGTGACAGTCCGGAAAATCTGGAGCGGCTCTTTGCCGGAACCGCCACAGTGAATCTGGTGGTGGAGGCCCAGGAGAAAAACATCCGGGGCATTTTGCAGGATATCTCCGGTCTGGTGGAAATTCACACCAAGCCCATGGAAGATGGCTGCTGCCAGGTGCAGGTGGAGCTGGAAGGCCACGATGACCGGAAAGCCTGCCGGGATCTGTTCTTCGCCTTCAGCCGGGCAAACTGCCCCATTTTGCAGATGTCCGCAGCCAAGGCAAGCCTGGAAGACATTTTCCTGGAGCTGACCCAGGAAGAAAAGGAGGAATCTGCCAAATGAAAGCAGTTTTGCGGCATGAACTATCGTCCTGCTTTACCAATTTGAGCGGATATGTGTTCGGCGCTTTTTTGCTGCTGTTTGCGGGCATTTATACCATGGTGTACAACCTGCAAGCGGCAACTACCAACTTTGAGTATGTGCTGGGCAGCATGAGCTTTGTATTTTTGATTATCGTGCCCATTCTGACCATGCGGGTTCTGGCGGAAGAACGCCGGCAAAAAACTGACCAGCTGCTCTACTCCCTGCCCCTGTCCATGACCCAGGTGGTGGTGGGAAAGTATCTGGCCCTTTTGACCATGTTTCTGATTCCACTGGTAATCATCAGCCTGTACCCGCTGATTCTGACGGCCTTCGGCAACCTGAATCTGGCAGCCGCCTTCGGCTCCATCGTCGGTTTCTTCTGCCTGGGTGCGGCGCTGATTGCTGTGGGCATCTACATTTCCTCCATCACGGAAAGTCAGGCGGTAGCGGCAGGGCTGTGTTTTGTAGTCATGCTGGTGAATTACTTCATTGCGGATCTGGCCTCCATGGCCTCTTCTACTGCCTTTGGCTCTTTAACCATGCTGATTCTGTGCGCCCTGATTATCAGCGGCATTGTATACCTGATGACCAAAAACGGCTTTGCAACGCTGATGTGTGCGGCGGTACTGGCCGGTGGCACCATGGTTGCCTATGCTTTTGATTCTTCTGCCTTTGAGGGCCTGTTCCCCGCCATTATGGAGAAGCTGTCACTGTTTGAGTGGTTTTATGTTCTGATTGACGGTGTATTTGACCTGCGGTGCGTGGTATTTTTCCTGTCTGTAGCAGGAGTATTCCTGTTCCTCAGTGTTCAGTCTATGGAGAAGCGGAGGTGGAGTGAATGAACCATCTGAAAAAATGGCTGCATAAGCTGAAAGCATCCTTCCAGACCCGCTCTTTCCGGATCGGCGGTTACAGCGTGGCAGCAACCGCCATTGTGCTGGCCATTGCCATTGCCGCCAACTTGCTCATCGGAGCGCTGCCTGCCGGTCTTACCCAGTTTGATACCACCTCCGGTCAGATTTTTACGGTATCGGAGCAGACGGAGGTTCTGGCCAGTGAATTGGACCAGGAAGTCACCATCTACTGGGTGGTGCGCAGTGGGTACGAAGAAAACTATATCGGCACTCTGCTCGACCAATATAAGGCTCTGAGCGATGAGATTCGGGTTCAGAAAGTGGACCCCGATGTAAATCCCACCTTCGCCCAGGCCTATACCGATTCCCTTCAGGAAAACAGCCTGATTGTGGAGTGCGGTGATAAGTCCCGGTATATCTCCTACAGTGATATTTTTGTCATGGATTATGATGCGTACTATTACTATGGGGAAGAAAGCTGGAGCTTCTGCGGAGAAAGTGAAATCACCAGTGCCATTGACTATGTCACCAGTGAGGACCTTCCCACCATCTACCTGCTTACCGGTCACGGAGAGCAAGCCCTGCCAGATGCTTTCGCCACCGCTGTGGAAAAAGAAAACATGCAGACCCAGGAATTGTCCCTGCTGACCGCAGAGTCTGTACCGGATGATGCGGATTGTCTGCTGATCTACGCCCCCCAGCGGGATATTTCCCTGGAGGAGAAAACAAAAATCGAAACCTATCTGGGTAACGGCGGCAAGCTGATTCTGCTGTCCGATCCTCCTCAGGATGGTAAGCTGACCAATCTGGAAGCCATTATGGGCCACTATGGCATCACCGCCAGTGAGGGAATTGTGGTGGAAGACGATCAGTCCCATTACGTCTGGGGCACGCCTTACTATCTGCTGCCGGAAATCAATACCCATCCCGTTACCACCCCCCTGCTGGAAAATGGCTATTCCGTGCTGCTGCCCATTGCTCAGGGCCTGCAGCTCAGCGAAGATCTGCCGGAGAACATTTCCGTGACAGAGCTTCTGACCACCTCGGACAGCGCCTTCTCCAAAGCTGCCGGATACGGACTGAGCACCTATGAAAAGGAAGAGGGCGACCAGGACGGCCCCTTTGCCCTGGCAGTACTGGCTTCGGAAACCCTGGACGATGGCATTTACAGCGATGTCATCTGGGTATCCTCTACCGCCCTTCTGGACGCCCAGACCAATGAAATGGTCTCCGGCGGAAACCAGGATTTGTTCCTGAACATGCTCCATTATCTGTGCCAGAGTGAGGACAGCAGCATTACCATCCATCCCAAATCCCTGAGCACAGAATACCTGACCATTGACAGCAGTACCGCATCGCTGCTGGCCACACTGGTCATTGGTCTGATTCCCGTTGCCTATCTGGCAGTCGGCATTCTCATTTGGTTCCGGAGGAAACGCAGATGAAACGTGGAAAGAAACTTTTTCTTTTGCTGCTGGCGCTGGCAGTTTTGCTGGGCACAACCGCCGCAGTGAAAGCTCTGTCTCCCAAAGAGGAAGCTTCCCAGGAAGTGTACACCACCATTTTCACAGTGGATTCCGAAACGGTCACCGATCTGCACTGGAAATACAGTGAAGATGTTTCCGTGACCAAGAAGGACGATGCCTGGGTCTATTCCGAAGATCCGGCATTCCCCCTGGACAGCAGTTACATTGACACCATGCTATCTGCCCTGTCGGAAATCACTTCCGCCAAAACCATTGAAAATGTGGAAGATTGGGATCAGTACACCCTGGAAGCCCCTGTCTGCGAGATCAATTTTACCGCCGACGGAACGGATTACACCATCAAAGTCGGAGAAGAAACCTCCCTGGGAAATCAGCGTTACCTATCCATTGGCGATGGCAACGCCTACCTGGTGGATTCCTCCTTCCTGAGTGCCTTCCAGTACGGCTTGTATGATATCCTGAAAATGGAAGAAGTTCCGGAAATGGACAATGTTCTGTCCCTGGAGCATATCAGCAGTGACAGCAATTACACCATTGAGAACAAAGAAGGAAGCGGTCTTGCCTACTCTGACGAGTACATCTGGTTCCTGAACGACCAGCCGCTGGATACGGAGCTGACCGAAACCTTACTTCGCTATGTCACAGATACTACCTGGCAGGAATGCGTCAATTATCACGCCGAGGATCTGAGCAAATACGGGCTGGATAATCCCGCCGTCACGATGGTTGCCCACTACACCCAGGAAGAAAATACTCAGGAGCAAACCTTCTCCTTGGAAATCGGAGATGCCTGCGAAGATGGATATTACGCCCGGATTTCCGGCTCCAACATGGTCTATACCATCCCGAAAACCGCAGCGGAAGCACTGATCTTCACCACCTATGCGGACTTGAAGCCAGAGGATGTGCTGCTCATGGATTGGGACAAGGTGTCCTCTGTGGATATTGTGCTGGATGAGGAAACCTACACCATCCGGATTTCCTCCACAACCTCCACCGATGAAGACGGCAACGAAGTCCAGGAAGTCACCTATACCCTGGACGGAGAAGAAATTGACGGAGATTCTATTCTGAATGCGCTGGACGCTCTGGATTCCACCGGTTACGCATCGGGAAGCCCGGGTGAGAATCCGGAAGAAATCCGCTTCGTCATTCACCAGAATCACCAGACCTTCCCGGAGGTGGAACTGGTATTCTACCGCTACAACAGCACCAGCTGTATGGTGACCCTGAACGGTGAACCCACTGTCCTTGTCAACAGAGAGGACGTTGTTTCCCTGGTAGAAACCGTGAACGATCAGGTTCTGTAATCCAGTCCCCGGAAAAGGAAAACAGCGTTGCGCCTTTCTCGGCGCAACGCTGTAATTTTTATGTTTGCGTACGGTCTTTGCTTTTCTGGCAATGCAGCCGGTGCAAAGCTTGCAGGGTATCCTGACTTAGGTGCTGCTCCATTTTCTCCGCGTCCAGGCAGGCCGTTTCCGCCGCCACCCCCAGGCTTTGCAGCAGCAAAGATAGTTCCTGCCGGGTTTCCCGGTTGGCTGCAATGGCAGATTTTCCCTGCTCTGTCAGGCAAATTCCTCTCTGGGGGTCTATCAGGATATCCCCATTCTGGGCCAGGTGTTTTAAGTACACACATACCGTCGGCCGGGAAACTTCCAGTTCCCTGGCAAGGTCCGCACCCCGAACCTTCCCTTTCTCGGACAGCCGGCAAATCAAATGCAAGTAGACCTCCCGGCGGGTAGTTTTTCTTCCCATACAGCCCTCCCAAGACAGCCGCCCCATAAAGCGGGGATTGTTACAGCAATGCCGCACCCAGATCCCGGCACTCCGCCAGGGCCGTATCCTCCGGCGTTTCCTGGCAAATGACACCGGGGCCAACCAGCTGCGCACCGATTTCCCGGCAGGTTTCCTCCCAGGCACGCATCCACTCCCCGTCACCCCAGCCATAGGAGCCAAACAGTGCTATGGGTTTCTCTTTCAGCTTGCCTTCGCAGTCCTGGAACATGGGTTCAAATTCACTCTCTTCCAGCTGCTCCACGCCCATGGAAGGGCAGCCGAAGGCAATGGCGTCGAAATCCGCCACCATGGAACCGGAGAATTCCCCAGCTGCGAACAAGGTTACATCGGCTCCGTTATCCTTGGCACCTTCCGCAACCGCATTGGCCATGGCCTCGGTGTTGCCGGTTCCGCTCCAATAAACTACTGCAATTTTACGCATATGTATTCCAACCTTTCATCAAATCTGGTATATCAACCGGCCACGGTCAGCCGCTCAATATCGTCTCCTTCTGCCCAAAGCCGGCAGTAAATCTGGGTGCATTTCTTATACTGGGCAAACTTTTTTCTGGCTGCCTCCTCATCGCCGTAGACTTTCCAGCATCCGCTGCATTTGCAGCAGCCAGGTCCCAGGGTGATAAAGCCCTGGACATCCTCTGGGGGATACCCCAGAAACAAGCCGATTTCATGGGGAAAGCCCTCCTGACAACGAAGCTTTCGGATCAGCTGCACCAGGGTTTTCTGACAGCTTCCGGGGACATATCCCTGCTGACGCAGCAAACAGGCTGCCATACCGTCCGACAAATCCCGAGCCAGTTTCTCCGGTCGGTACAGGTAAATCAGTGCCTTGTCCCGGGATACCCGAAGGGGCAGCACCCGCAGCCCCTTGTCTTTTAGCCGCCGGTTCGTCCTGCGGATTGCCTGAAACAGTTCTTCCCGGGATTCCAAGGGGCAAGTAAACAAATTGGCGGTTTTGATCCCCGCCAGAGTGGGAGCGCAGTTGCGGATCAGGTAATCGTCGGACATAAAAAACCTCCCAAAATGGTTATTTGTGTTTTCTGAAATGATCTTTGATCCAGGCAGACAGGAGCAGGATGCACACGATGCCCCCAATGGCTCCCAACGCCCGCAGCACTTCTCCGGAAATCATAAGCATTCCTCATTTCCTCCCGTAAGTTAGCGTATGCTAACCACAACCCGAAATATAAGTTAGCTGCAACTAACCAAAAACAGCATACTCCCACTTCCGAATTTTGTCAAGGATTATTTTTCATTTCCCTGATATTCTTTCAAAATGTTAGTTAAAGCTAACATTTTTGGAAAATTGTCAGGAATTTTCCTACGATTTTTTGAAAAAGGTATTGACAAAATCTGGGTATGGCTGTATCATACCCGTGAAGTTAGCGGCCGCTAATTATTGTTCAACTCAGTAGTTAGCCGCTGCTAATCAGAAACATTATCCGAATCAGGTGAGGCTTATGAATTTGACCCATGCACTGGAAGGAACCGAATACATCATCCGCCAGGTCCAGACAGAGGACGAAGAACTCAATGCATTTCTGTTCTCCCTGGGCTGCTACAGCGGCGAGCCCATTACTCTGGTATCCCGACGGAAGGGCAGCTATGTAATCTCCGTCAAGGACGGCAGATACAGCATCGATTCACAGTTGGCAGAGGCCATTGAAATCTGAATCCGGGAGATGTTTTTCTCCTGATTCTTTTTCTCTGAAAGTTAGCATACGCTAACATCCATAAACTCACATCTGCAAGGATGATTGATTGAAAGAGGAGGAATCCAAAATGAGAATCGCGTTTGCTGGCAATCCCAACTCCGGCAAAACCACCATGTACAATGCCCTCACCGGCCGCAATGAAAAGGTGGGCAACTGGGCAGGCGTTACCGTGGACAAAAAAGAGGCGCTGATTAAGAAAGCCTACGCAGGCTCCCAGCAGCTCATCGCTGTTGACCTTCCCGGTGCTTATTCCATGTCGCCCTTTACCTCAGAAGAGAGCATCACCAGTTCCTATGTGAAAAACGAGCACCCCGATGCCATCATCAACATTGTAGATGCCACCAACTTAAGCCGCTCCCTGTTCTTTACCACCCAGCTGCTGGAACTGGGAATTCCTGTGGTGGTTGCCCTGAACAAGGCGGACATCAACGAGAAGAAGGAAACGGAGATTGACGTTGCCGCCCTTTCCCAGAAGCTGGGATGTCCTGTGGTGGAGACCGTATCTACCAACGGCGAGGGCTTGGCTGCTGTGGTTCGCGCCGCTGTGGATGCCCAGGGCAAGGGACAGAAGGCTCCCTACACCCAGGGTGCTGTGGATCTGAGTCACAAGGAGTCGGTTGTTGCCGCAGACAAAAAGCGCTTCGAGTTTGTCGATTCCATTGTTTCCCAGGTGGAAACCCGGAAGGTTTTGACCAAAGAGCGGAACTTCCAGGACAAAATTGATGATATTCTCACCAACCAGTGGCTGGGCATTCCCATTTTTGCCCTGGTGATGTTCCTGGTATTCGATATTTCCCAGTCTTCCCTTGGCCCTTATCTGGCAGACACTCTGGTTGCCTGGCTGGAAAGCTTCCAGGGGTGGGTAGGAGAGCTGGTATCCGATGCAGCACCGATTTTGCAGGCACTGCTGGTTGACGGCGTCATCGGCGGCGTGATTGCAGTCATCGGCTTCCTGCCGCTGGTCATGGTAATGTACTTCCTGATCGCTCTGCTGGAAGACTGCGGCTACATGGCCCGTGCCACCATTGTGCTGGACCCCATCTTCAAGAAAGTGGGCCTTTCCGGTAAGTCTGTTATTCCCTTCGTCATCGGCACCGGCTGCGCCATCCCCGGTGTTATGGCCTGCCGTACCATTCGCAATGAGCGGGAACGTCGTGCAACCGCCATGCTGACCCCCTTCATGCCCTGCGGTGCCAAGCTGCCGGTGATCGCCCTGTTTGCCGGTGCTTTCTTTGCCGACGCTTCCTGGGTAGGTACATTGATGTATTTTGTGGGCATTGTCCTGATTCTTCTGGGCGCGCTGCTGGTCAACCGGATTGCCGGCCACAGAAGCCGCAAGTCCTTCTTCATCATGGAACTGCCGGAATATAAGGTCCCTTCCGTGAAGCGGGCATTCCTGGCCATGTGCTCCCGGGGCAAGGCATATATAGTCAAAGCCGGTACCATCATCTTGCTGTGCAACACAATAGTTCAGATTATGCAGACCTTCAACTGGAGCTTCCAGGAGGCAGAAGTGGCCAGCGAATCCATCCTGGCAACCATCGCCAGCCCCATTGCCTATCTGCTGGTTCCCATTGTGGGCGTAGTATCCTGGCAGCTGGCTGCCGCAGCAGTCACCGGCTTCATCGCCAAGGAAAATGTAGTAGGCACCCTGGCAGTGTGCTATGTGGGATTGGAAAACCTGATTGACACCGAAGAACTGGCCCTGATGGAAGGCGCCGGTGCCGAGGTTGCCGGTGTATTCGCCATTACGAAGGTGGCCGCATTGGCTTACCTGATGTTCAACCTCTACACTCCTCCCTGCTTCGCCGCATTGGGCGCTATGAACTCGGAAATCAACGACCGGAAATGGTTCTGGGGCGGCGTGGCGCTGCAATTCGCCACCGGTTACACCGTTGCTTACCTGGTTTACCAAATCGGTACTCTGATTACCACTGGCAGTCTGGGCGCCGGATTCCTGCCGGGACTGGTCGTGGTTGGAATCATCGCAGCAGTTATTGTGGCGCTGTGCAGAAAGGCTGACCAGAAACTGTCTGGAGAATATACCCTCAGCGCCCGGGCCTAACATGCAGAAAGGAGCAGACCTATGGAAAATCTCATTATTGTAGTAATCATTGCCGGAATCGTGGCACTTGCCGCCCGACATATTTACAAAGCAAAGAAAAAAGGTGCCAAATGTATCGGCTGCCCCGACGGCTGCTCCTGCGGAGGATGCGGCGGATGCAGCCAGAAGCAAACATAACTTCTTTCCTCATTCAAATAAAAAACGCTGCCTTCTGTGGATGAAACCATGGAAGGCAGCGTTTTTTCAGGAAGCAGACAGGCTTTTCTGGGCTTTGGGATGGTATCCTCGTTTTTTCAGGCAGGCATAGTATGCCGGGAACAGGAACAGATCCGCCATCACCCAGGCAGCGGGGCTGGCAAGGCATACCGCATCAAATCCAAAGTAGGGCACCAGGCACAGGCCAAAGATACCCCGGGCAATCATTTCCGACACACCGGCCACCATAGCCAGATTGGAAAAGCCCAGTCCTTGAATGGTAAAGCGAAGCAAATTCACATACAGCAGCGGGATGTAAAACAGCGCATTCCACAGCAGGAATCGGCGGCTCATGGGCAGAATCACATTGACCGCTTCCGCATCTCCGGAATCCAGGAAAATAGAGGTCAGATTTCCTCCCCAGAAATACAACACGAAGAAAATCACAATGGAATAGGTAACTCCCAGAATGGAGGATGCCCGGACACCAGCGTGTACCCGTTCCGGCTTTTCCGCACCGATATTTTGCCCGGCAAAGGTGGCTGCAGTGGAGCCAATGGCATCAAAGGGGCAGACAACAAAGAAAACCACCTTGCTTCCTGCGGTCATGGCCGCCATGGCGCTGGCCCCCAGGGTATTGACGGCGGTCTGCAGAAGGATACTGCCGATGGCGGTAATGGAATACTGCATTCCCATGGGCAGTCCCATAGCCAGAAGCCGCTGGACATAGCTGCGCTCCAGCTTCAGGTCTTCCTTACTCAGTTTCAGGATGGGAAAATGCTTCGCCATGTACCACAGGCACAGAACGCCGGAAATCAGCTGGCTCAGCAGCGTTGCCCAACCGGCGCCTCCAACTCCCATGTGAAACGCCACAATAAACAGGATATCCAGCACCACATTCAAAAGGCTGGAAAAAATCAGAAAATACAGCGGCGTCCGGGAATCCCCCAGGGAGCGAATGATACCCGACAGGAGATTGTACAGCATGGTTGCGGGAATGCCCAGGAATATCAGGAAAATATAGTCATAGGCATAGGAAAACGTATCTTCCGGCGTATTCATCCACACCAGAAACTGCCGGCAGAATACCGTGGTCACCAGCGTGATGACCACCGCGAAAAAGACACTCAGCCATACCATATTACCTACGAATTTCCGCAGGCCGTCAAAATCCCGCTGGCCAAACTTCTGAGCCACTGGGATGGCAAAACCGGCACAAATTCCGTTGCACAGCCCCAGCACCAGGAAATTGATGGAGCCAGTGGAACCCACACCTGCCAGGGCATCCACTCCCAGGAATTTTCCCACCACCACAGTATCCACCATGTTATAAAACTGCTGAAACACCATTCCAAACAACAGCGGCAGCATAAATGACAGCACCAGTTTCATGGGAGAACCGGTGGTCAGATCTTTCATCGGACTATCCGACATTGCAAAACCCTCCTGCGCAAGTCCACGTTGAATTGCACAAGATAGTAGCATTCTTTTTAGTGAATGTCAACAATTATTCTGTACAATTTTTCCGGCATTTGCGGGGGAGGGTTTTGATAAGAATGTAAAATTCCAAAGGTGCAAAAAGCGGCCCTTATTTCCTTTTTCGGTGGATTTTCTGAATCAGACCGATGGTTTGCCCGGACAGGATCACCGTCAGCAGAGAGAAGCCGATCCGTCGCAGGGGAATATAGCTCAGAGACAGGAGCAGCACCAGCAGATCACTGGTCAGATAAATCCGTTCAATGGGCTGCTTCGTCAAATGGGACAGGCTCATGGCCAGGGCATCGTCGCCGCTGGTTGCACCTCCTGCACGGACGCACAGCCCTGCACCGATGCCGATAAACATAGCGCCAACAATGGACGCCAGCAGGGGCATATGGGCAATTTCCGGCCACAGCGGTGGGAAGCATTCACAAATGGCATAAGCGGAGGCATAGCCGCAGGTGGCAATCAAGGAATAAGCGATAAAATCCTTGCCCAGGGTTTTCCAACCCAGGGCATAGCAGGCTACATTGAGAATCACACTGGAAATCGCCGGAGAAATCCCCAGCCAGTGGTCAATCAGCAATATCATGCCAAATACGCCACCCTCTGTCACCCCGGACAATGCATGAACATTGTACATGCCAAAGGCCTGGAATGCGGAGGCAAAAAATGCTACCAGCACATTCACCGGTTTCAGTTTTGGGACAAAGGACGACAGTTTTCTCATATTTGTAACTCCCTGAAAAACAGTTTGCTCCATGATATCATGGGAGCAGCTTGGCTGTCAATCCGCCGGCCGGTTAAGATGCAACAAATCAAAGCAGGATGCGAACCCGTCGGCGCTCTTCCGTCCCCCCCGGTTCCGGTGCGTCGGTGCAGAACAGGCCATACAAATCCCCGCACCGCTTTTCCAGCTGCCAGTGGGCATGCTCCATTCTTTCTCCGGCATTTCGCAGCCAGCCGTCTTTTTTCCGGCCATTCAAAATCTCCCGTCCCCGGCTGTTGAATGCCAGCACCCGGGTATAGGGCACTTCCTGCTGCATCATTTCCCGGGTAATACCCAGAAATGCACACATCACCATCCGATCCAGCCGAGTTCTGGTGTAACGCTTGGATTTCACCGCCGTAAGCACTTCTTCCAGGCTGGATTCCTTACGGGATGCGTGCATCAGCTTGCGCCACAGCCCTTCACTGCCATAGGGAAGCTCTTCAAATTCTTCGTCGGTCATGGTGCGAAGCTTTCCCAGCACCGCTCGCTCCCCTGCTGCCAGAGTGTGCAGCGGAGCCTGGGCAAACAGGGAAACCGTCTGTTCCGGGACAAAGGGCTGCCAGGTTTCCCATCCCAGCATCAGAGAACGTACCGCGGTGGCAGAAGGATTTTCCCTGTCAGCAGTTTGGGCATGGTAGCTTCCCTGACGCCGGATGGGAAATACCGTAAGATCCGCATTTTGCCTGCGGATTGCCTTGCAGTACTCCACCGCCAGAATGTCGTTGGGCTGGCGCAGGATTCCTTCTTCACCGCCCAGCTCCGCCAGAGCCGCCTGCCGGGCCGCCGGGAAGGAAATACCCGTTTCCAAAAACTTACGCAGCACCTGTTCAAATTCCGATGAACACAAAATCTCCGCCGTATGCATCAAGGCTGCTCCGTCGGCGGATTCTGCCCCAAAGCACAACGTATCGCAGACCCGGGACAAAATCTCCACGCCCCCCTGGGCAAACCCTTCCGCAGAGGAAAGGGACACCGTCACCGGCATCTCCAGCACCAAGTCTGCCCCGCACCGCAGCGCCGCTTCTGCGCGGATGCTTTTGTCCACAAGGGCGGGGTGTCCCCGCTGGACAAAATTTCCGCTCATGGCGCACACTACCGCCGTATCCGGCCCGAATTCCTGACGAATCCGGTCAATTTGCTTTTTATGTCCCAGGTGGAAGGGGTTATATTCGCAGATAATCCCAACGGTTTTCAAAATACCCTCTCCTTTTTCCAAAATTTTTCTTCTGAGGGCTTGAGAAATTGAAGAAAATGAAATATAATACTCTTAGCTATGGCTATCATACCACGTTTTTGGCAAAATGAAAATATTTATTTAGGAGGCATCCCCCAATGAACGTTTTGATTATCAATGCCGGTTCTTCCAGCCTGAAGTATCAGCTGATGAATCCCGATACCGGCGTCGTGTCTGCCAAGGGCCTGTGCGAGCGTATCTACATTGACGGCCGTCTGACCCACAATGCCAACGGCAAGAAGATCGTCAAGGACATCCCCATGCCCACCCACTCCGAGGCCATCCAGGCTGTTCTGTCCATCCTGGTAGATCCCGTGGAAGGCGTGATCAAGTCCACCGATGAGATCGATGCTGTGGGCCACCGCGTCCTGCACGGCGGCATGGAGTTCTTCGATTCCTGCATCATCAACGATGAAGTCATCGCCGCCATCGAGAAGTGCATCCCCCTGGGCCCCCTGCATAACCCCGCCAACCTGATGGGCATCCGTGCCTGCCAGGCGGTTATGCCCTCCACTCCCCAGGTTGCCGTGTTCGACACCGCTTTCCACATGACCATGCCTCCTGTGGCTTATCGTTACGCTATCCCCACTGAGTACTACAAGAACGACTCCATCCGCCGCTACGGCTTCCACGGCACTTCCCACAAGTATGTCACCAAGCGTGCCATCGAGCTGATGGGCCGCAAGGACATCAAGCTGGTCAACTGCCACCTGGGCAATGGCTCTTCCCTGTCCGCTGTGAAGGACGGCAAGTGCCAGGATACCTCCATGGGTCTGACCCCTCTGGCCGGTGTTCCCATGGGCACCCGTTCCGGCGATCTGGACGCCGCTGTGGTGCAGTTCGTTATGAACAAGTACGGCATGAGCGCTGACGAGTGCCTGAACATGCTCAACAAGAAGTCCGGTGTGCTGGCTCTGAGCGGCATCTCCTCCGACTTCCGTGACATCGAAGAAGGCGCTGAGGCTGGCAACGCTGACTGCACCCTGGCTCTGGACAAGTTCGCCTACGAAGTGCGCAAGTATATCGGCTCCTACGCTGCTGCTCTGGGCGGTCTGGACTGCCTGGTGTTCACCGCCGGTGTAGGCGAGAACTCCGCTTCCATGCGTGCTCGGATCTGCCAGAACCTGGAATACCTGGGCGTTAAGCTGGATCCCGAGAAGAACAACGTCCGCGGCAAGGAAGCCATCATCTCTGCCGATGACTCCAAGGTTACCGTTTGGGTCATCCCCACCAACGAAGAGCTGATGATTGCTCAGGATACTGCTGAGCTGGTCAACGCTGCCAAGTAAATAATTGCACAAAAACTGTGCCGGAGCCTTCACTCCGGCACAGTTTTTTATATGTCTTTTTAAATTTGTTTCCCGTTGACAGATTTCATCTTCCTATATAGGCCTGCTGCACAAAATGGCAGCAGGCCCATGTTTTATCCCCTTTTCAAAACGCAGCTATGCTCCAGATTGAATTACTGTCATCATTTCCTCATAACTGGGATAGCAGAATACCACATACTGCTGTTCATTGGGAAAAATTCCCCATCCCAAATGTTCATACGCCGGTTCTGTATGTTCCAAAAGCCAGCTCAATCCCATTTGATTCAATTCCTGGTATGTGGTCAGCAGGAACACTTCCCCTTCCGGAGGCTGTGTGTGACTTGTTTTTTGCAGCCATTGATATGGCTCCATGGTATGGAAATCCCAGGTCACCCACATATCGATTTCTCCGCTGGACCATTCTGTCATTACATTTCCGTTCCAAAATGTAGCATATCCTTGGGTGTATCTTCTATTCATCAGTTCATCGCACACCGTCTCCAGTTGAGGATTTATGCGGTAACCTGCGGTAAAAAATTGAAGCAGCGCACTGATGCTGGTGGCCACAACACAACAGGAAAATGCCAATGCCGCCACCTGTTTTCCATGCGGGATTCGAAAATCCTCTGTCTCCCCTTCCAGCTGCAGTACATAAAACGTCAGTGGCATCACCGTGAGCCAATAGGATCCGTTAATTTCTTCCGGCCGTCCAGTCCACGCAAAAATCATTCCCTGAATCAAACAAACCCCTGCGAACAAAGCCGGAATGATTCTCTGTTCTTCTTTCAGCCTTCCCCAGCGCAAGAACAGACGCACCAAGGCAATGCAGACGGCTGCCGCTGTCAAAACTCCCATCGCCCCTAAAATACCACATATGGAAAACAGGGGAATCTTCGGATTTAAGAATCGATCTCCCGGAAAGCCAAAAAGAGAAAGGAAATTAGACCATTGCTCAACCAGGTTCTGCAAACTCAAATGGTTCCAAGTCTGTCCGTTGTAATCTGCAAAATGGTAATAACGCGACAGCACCACGCTGTTAACCAAGTATCCTGCCGCCGCTGCTATTAGCGCAAGGCCGGAATACAATACCTGCCGGAATGGATAAACTGGACATTTTCCACCATTTTGGTGCCAATCCACCGCAAGTATTGCCGCTGCCGACACGAACATCGGCAGATAGAATCCCATCAGCCCTTTCACCCCATTGAGGCCTGATCCACACCCCGCTGCCAAGAGAATCAGGATATGGGGTATCTTTTGCATTCTATGAGTATGCAGCAGATGTTGAATTGCGCCAAAACTCAGCAAAACAAGAATCATATGGGGAAGGTACGCCCCTCCAAAAGGTCCATACCACAAATACCATACTCCAAATGGAGACGCCAGCGCCGCTGCCCCCCATACACCCCAATTTTTGAGTTTAACACCCCGTGCAGCGTAGATATACGACAACAGCAACAGCATCAGCAGCATTGCCTGTCCCATCATTCTGGCCTCATGCCAATTTTCTGGAAAAAGCAGCAATCCCAGTCGATAAAAGGGTTGGTGATAAAATACTCTTAGCTCGGTGGAATACCACCAATTTGCAGACAGCCAGCCGCCTTCCTGGTTCAATAAATCCGCCAAAATCATTTCGCTTGCCATATCGCTGTCTATATAAGGCCGGCCATATCGATATAAAAACAGAATAATACCTAAGTAAGCCAAGCACAGCCATGCCCATGGAAAAATCCGAAACCATCCCGGCTTTGCCGCCATTTTCCTTACCGCTAATTGGGTAGTTCTCTTTCGTTTCATCGGTTCTCCCTCATTTCTTTCGAACTTTCCATACCCACATGCCTGTCAAAGCAAACAGGGTCAGCAGTGACACTGCATCGCAAATCAAATACGAGGTTTTCTCCCGATATGTTACCTCCAAGTAGCCCTCTGTTTTGGGAAGCTCTACCCGAACCACTCCTGCTGGGCTAAGCGTTGTTTCCTGGGCCACTCCATCGACATATGCCACATATCCCGGGTAATATGCAATTGGAACATCAAGATAGGGCCTTTGTTCATCACTCTCTTTCGCCACAATCTGATACCGAAGGGATACTTGGCTTTCCATTCTGCAATAATCTTCACAGCGAATTTCTGAAACATTACTTTCCAACACTTCCCGGCTGTCAATCGTATTCCCTTCCATGAGATATAAGGTATCCATATACGGTTCCGGAGCAAATGGTTTCCCACCCTGTATGTACTGATTTACAAAGATCACTACGGAAACCACCGCCAGAAGCGCCACAATCAGTTTTGCATCCTTTGCTTCTTTTAGTATGGCTGCATAACCATAAGCTGACGCGAACGACCAAAACAGCACTGTCACGATATTGAATCTCCACGCAAACTGCATCTTCCGAAATAAGCTGCCAATGGGTTCTACTTTCAGCAGCAGATCCCAGCAGAACAGTTCCGTGGAGGCAATCAGTGCAATGCCCCCTATCAAAGCACACACCGCCAGCAGATAATGCTTTCTTACCAGTTCTTTCAGATTCTGTCGTTTCATAACAAGGCAATACAGCAGGAAAAACATCCCCAGCAGCAGCAAGCTGCCGGGAGTTTTGGTGATGGATACGGTTTCCAGCATTTCGCTTCCTGCAGCTCCTTTGGTCAACACATCAAAGATCTGTGCCGCCAGCATCCCCGTTTCTTCAAACTGGTCCGAACCACTGTAAATAGGCAGCATGTTTCCTTCCAGGAACGGCAGAAGAAACCACGCATTCAACAGCACAAATACCACCATCGCCTGAGCAAGGGCCTTCCACACGCTTAGCCTTTTCAAGGCAGGAAGATAAAACATTATACAGCCAAGTCCCATCATTATCAAAATAACAAAGGACAAAATGTGGGACTGGAGGACACAGGAAACGGAAATCGCCAGTAATAACCACCGGTTTTGCTTTCCTCGCAAAATATCCAGCAGTGCCAGAAGGAACAGCGGCAAAAATGTCAAGGCCAAATACTCTCCCACACTGGCACGGGTATACAAGTCTACCAAACGATACGTGGCCGTGCTATAAAGAATGGCTGCAAAGAAACCAATCTCCTTTGAGTCGGATAACTTTGTATACCCATGGTAAGACAGTCCAACTGTCAAGCAGTTAACCAATACCACAAAAATCCGATATGCATGGTACACCGGCACCCCTACATAGTGCAGCAATGCAGGAACGTACAGAAAAAGATGGGGATAGTAAATAGGCGCTCCATATCCATATCCATCGTACAGTTCCTTATAGATTCGAATAAACCACTCTCCTCGGGAGAATCCATTTGCAATGGATTCTATTCTCTGCAGATGGAACCCCAGATCATGACTGTAGAAAAATCCTTCCTGTAAAACCGGAAGGGATAACACAAACACAACTGAAATGGCTAAGAACAGAGGTGCTTTATTTTTTGCAATTCTCTCTTTCATCTATTTTCTCCTCTTATCTTTTATAAAGCTATCCAAACATCATTGTATCTTGTACATCATCACCTGTCAAGCACCGCACACGGTCAGCACATGCTCCCTGTCATACATATGCTCTGCAGCTGCTCCAATGCGCGACTGATAACTGCGTCCTTCTTAGCATCCAACACGGCGGAGATAGCTAGGATATGCTTTTCTGACGGGTTGTCCGTCCAAATAGGTACACGACATAGCAGGCACCTAAGCTGCTCCGCGTTTACCGTGCACTTACATGAACCGACATGCCATAAACACGCAACGCGTTGGATTTCCAAGAATATTCTGATGCGATCTGCTGGCAGGAACGCTGACAACACGCTCAGATGTCAATGTTCCAAAGTGCTTCCGCCAAAGCAAAATCCTCAGGGTTATCGATATCAACAGCCTCTTTGTAGGAAACCTCTTTCACAAACGGCTTGATGCCTATTCTTCTGTGGTATTTTTCAAACACTTTCTTTGTAAAAACATATACCCCGGAGGTTTCCTGAAAGATTGGTTTCAGATCCTGGGTCCGAGGAAGATTTTCTGCGTCGAAATTCAGCGGTTTCCCATCCTGCCAGAGATAATCCTGCAGCTTCACTGCGCAGAAGGCGGAATCGTAGTTCCCGGACTTTACAGCTTCGATGCACTGCTTCATGGTACCGACTGTAATATAGGGCGCTGTGGCGTGGGCATATACATAAATATCCGCAGGATGTTCTGACTGAAATGCCTGAAAAATTTGCGTAAAATTGGACGTAGGTAAATCCAGACACCTGGGACGTTTCACGAAATCCACACCTTCCGGCAGGAAGGGCACAACGGCTTCGTCGCTGCAAAAAACGCAAATTCTGTCTACCAGCGCCGTTTGCTTCAGGTTATCCAGTTCATGCTGCAGCAAAGGTTTTCCTCCCAGTAACCTTGTGTTTTTCCCTGGACATCTTTCATTTATTAATTTAATTGGCATTACTGCGATGATACTCATAACGTTCCCCCACAACCGCAAACATATTTTGCCTTTTCCGGACATAATGGAAGCATAACCAATTCTTCATGGTTACTTGCAATTTTGGGTGGCAGAGGGGTATAAAAAAGGTTTGTACCATATTGGCACAAACCATCTATCAAATCTCTCTCGCTTTTTCACTGTCTGCTTGGCACAGGAACATCCAAATCCTAATTGCAGCTTCTATTCAGGAGCCACAACTCTCACCATTGATATGGAGCTCTTATTTCAATCTTGCATGCCTTTTCAGCGAGCACAATTTTCATTTGACTGCACGGGAAAAGAGCAGGGAACGTATTTTACAGACCAACGAGAATCTGTCCAGGTTCTCCTGCTCTTTCCGTGCACATTAGTCGGTGACTGTTTTTTCATAAAACAGAGAAAGGACAATCTCCTTCACAGATTCTTCATCTGCGTAAAACTCGATATACTCCTCTCCCTGAACCGCTTCTCCCTCTATGGAGACAATGGGATTGACGGAGCAGACCTCCAAAAGATTACTCAATTCATCCAGTTGGTTTACGGTACAGTCTGATTCAAAGTCATCATTGACTTTCAGAAGTGTGGAACTGAGAAATCCATTGACCTTTCGGTTTGCTTCCATCAGCTTTTCATAAAAAGCATTCAAATATTGGCGCTGCCGTTCCATCCGGTGCAGGTTGCTGCTGTCTTCCAACTCCCTGCGGGTGCGGACATAGAGAAGCGCCTGATCACCATGCAGCGTTACTTCTTTGCCTTTTTCCATCTCCGGATCCAGGTCCGTGAAATCATCCAGCATGGTTACAGTGACACCGCCTACCAGGTCATTGATTTTTCCAACGGCATCCATGGTCAGCGTCATGTAATGGTCAATTTTCACGCCGCCTAAAAAGTTGGAAACCGCCTTGACCGTATTGATGCAGCTGTCAGAGCCACCGCTCCCGTAGGTGTGGGCCAGAGCCAGCTGCCCTACAAAGCTTCCGGTGCTGGAGCCTCCAAAGCCCAATCTGGGAATCTCTGTCATTGTATCCCGGTTCAGGTGCAGCAAGTCACAAGTCTGGGCATCTTTATCAATGACCACCAGCAGCAAAAAGTCCGACTGCATTTTGTTGGTATATGCCAGCACCTGTTCCTCCCGTTCAAACTTATCCAGGCCCATAATCAAGACCGTTTCCAGGTTCTCTTTGGGAAGATACACATCACCCGCATATTCCACCGCATCCTCCGGCAAGGTCGGCTGGGTTTGCTCTGTAACGGCGGAAACCGTTGTTGTTTCCGGTTCAGTCTCCGGTTCAGACCCACAGGCTGTAAAAATAAGCATCATAGAAAAAATGCTCAGGGCAAACATTGCCGCCCTGAGCACCTTTTTCTGTAAATTATGTTGTTTCATAAATTACAAGTTGAAGTGGCAATGCGCTTTATTTGTTCTCAGTAACAAAAGCGATGGGGCCAACCACATCGAACGTAACCTTGACTTCGCCATTGGCGCTCACTTCTACCTTTTCGGCATCGACGATAACCCACTCACCGTCAACAAAGACCATAACCATCAGGAAATCATCAGCAGAAATGCCTTCAGCCTTAAAGGTCAGTTCCTTTTCCTCGCCCTCAGCCAGTTCCTTGTCCAGGGCAACGTAGAACAGATCTCTAACGACCAGATCGGAAGCCTTTACAGTGGTGTTCATAGCCTTCAGGGTGTCTGCCAGAGTGGGGACAGCCTCTTCCAGGCTCTTGGCGTCGGTAATGACCTTAGCAGCTTCTTCCACAATCTTCTTGACCTCTGCGGGAGCCTTGCTCAGGTCAGCCAAAGCGGTAACGGTTACGCCAGCTTCCTTAACGGTGGGTGCGCCCTTCTGTTCCACACTGGGAGTGAAGCCTGCTGCGGAAGCAGGAACAGCCAGCATGGCAACAACCAGAAGAACGCAAATCAGTTGAATTGCTTTTTTCATGTGTATACCTCGCTTTTTATTAAATTTAATTACGCCATATGCTCCGCAATTCGTATAGAGATACAGCGGTAATTACACAAATTCCAAATGGACACCATCTGTGTCCAACTGCCACAGTCGTATATTCTCCATACCTGTGGCAAGCAAACGCTTGGCATGCTCCGGCAACAAGTCCCAATTGGGCTTTCTCGTTTTCTGATTATGGCAATCTGTTCCAAGAAAGTGAATCTCGCCATTGGCAAGCATATTCAGTGCCTTGCCTTTGGTTTTCCAATTTCCAAAAAAGGATACATTGCTCTGCATCAGCACACCATAAGCACGCAATCTCGCCCAAAGATCCGGCGACTGCATGGCCATGTAGCGCTCAATATGCGCCAGCACAATCTGAAGCTGCCACTGATCATTTAGTTCCAGGACATCTCCTATCATGCGATCTGTCCATCGACAAAACGGCATCTCCAAAAGCAGGAAATTCGTTCCTACGATCCGCAGATGGCGGATATCCTCAATGCCGCAAATCCCTTCAAAATACTGGACCTCAGCGCCCAACCGCACTTTGGGAAATTCCCGGCACCAGGCTTCCGATAAACGTTTCCAGGCAGCATACCGTCGGCGCAAGAAATCCACCGGACTATTTTCATCTGCATAATAATGCGGCGTCAACATCACAGTGTCCACGCCCTGGCGGGTTTCTTCTTGTAAAAGCCAGATACTTTCCTCTACACTTTTGCTCCCATCATCCATGCCGGGCAGAATATGGGTGTGAAAATCAATCATGTCCCGGCACCACCGGAAGCGTGCTGTTTATAATCCCCGTAGGACTTTCCGTAGTGCTTATACCCCTTTTTCTGGGTGTCGGCACCGGTCATAACAAAGCCCAAAATCTTTGCTCCCACAAACCGCAATTGCCGAACGGATTCATCCAGCACGCCACGATCACAGTAATTCTGACGGACAACAAGAATCATGCCATCCACCAGTTTGGACACCAGAGCAGCATCCGTAACCGCAGAAACAGGTGGTAGGTCTACGATAATCACATCAAAAAAGTCTTTCATCGCGTCGATGGTTGCCTTCATATTGGCAGATCCAAGTAATTCTGAAGGATTTGGCGGAATATCTCCGGCCGTCGCCACCCACAAGTTGGAGATCAGATCCGTTCTCTGCAGCACGTCATTACCGCTGCATTGGCCGACCAAAAGATTGGAAATACCCGGTCTCGTTTTCACGCGAAGTCTCTTCGCCAATGTGGGAAGACGCATATCTGCTTCAATCAGCAACACCTTACCGCCGCTTTGGGCCATGGTGTATGCAATATTTACCGATGTAGTGCTTTTTCCTTCCCCTTTCAAGGAACTGGTAACACCAATTACCCGGCATCCGGACTCCATCGGCAAACTGAACTCCAGATTGGTACGCAGCAGCTTATAAGCTTCCGCTGCTGCAAAACTCAAGCTATTACCCAAAGTCTTTCTGGATTCTTCTGGTGTCATATTATCCCGGTATTTATTTTTGTTTCTCATTGCTTTACCTCACCTTTTTGGCTCGCTGTTCCGCACTTCGGTAATATTCATTGGAAGAGTGGTTGGACAGCAAATCCGGGATAACCGCCAAAACAGGAATTTCGTAGGTCTGAACCAAATAGTCCGAGTCATGAATCAGGTCATCCATCAGTTCCAGAACAACAACCAGTCCGCAGCTTACCACAAAGCCCAGCATAAATCCGATCAATGTACTCTTCGTCAGGCTGGGGGATGCCTTTTTAACCGGCTCCACAGCATAGTCCACAATTCGGGCAGAACTGCCCTCGACAATAGACGCAATCTTTTCAGGAAGCACCTGTGCAATGGTATTGGCCAGCAATTCTGCTTCCTTTGGATCGGGGCTGGTCACAGTGATTGAAAATATTTCCGTTCCATTTACAGACTCAGCCGAAATCATTTCCCGAAGCTGCTCATACGTATAGGCGACTCCAGTTTTCTCCACAACATCATTTAAAGTTGTTCTGGTATTCAGAATAACAATGTACGTCTCCACCAAGCTCTGGGCTGCGCTCAGTTCCGCCGCGCTGATACTCAACTTTGTGCTCCCCACAGAAATGTCGTTGCTGTTAACATACATTAGGGCTTCCGCTTCATACAGCGGTGTTTTAAATATCGCTGTGAATCCCAAAGCACAGCCAGCACAAACGACAGACGCTAAAACAATTGCCCAAGCTCTGCGCCACAACGCCTGCGCCATTTGCAGCAGATCAATCTCTACTTCCTCATTACTTGTCATGATGATTTTTTCCTCTTCCTGATACTTCATGCTTACCAGCAGATGATACCATATTCATCCCAGTATTTCAACCCATTTTGCAAGCATCTAACTAATTTTCTTTTATACTCGAAAGCAATATATATCGAATATCATTCCAGGACTGCACTGTCAATATCACATTGCCCCTTTTCTTTTCAGGACGACACCAATCGTCTGAATCAAGATCCGCATATCCAGTCCGGGGGTCCAACCGGTAATATACTTCATGTCCAGCTTGACAACTTCTTCAAAATCCGTAATCTTACTTCTGCCGCTGATCTGCCACATTCCAGTAATTCCAGGTCGGAATGCCATCCGTGCCCGATGATGGAGCTCATATTTGTTCCATTCGTCCAGCGTAGGCGGTCTTGTTCCCACCAGGGACATGTCGCCTTTGAGTACATTCCAGAACTGGGGCAGCTCGTCAATGCTCCAATCCCGGATATAGTTACCGATTCCTTTTTTGATGGTTCCATCCGGCAGCTGCTTGGCTCCGATAATCCGGGGGTCAAAGTCCAGCTTGAACATCATGCCGTCAGATACCCGGTTTCTCTCCATCAGCTTCTGCTTTTGGTCATCTGCGTCCAGAACCATACTGCGAATCTTGTACATGGTGAATAGTTTGCCATTGCGTCCCACGCGCTGCTGTTTGAACACAATCGGCCCCGGAGACTGTATGTACACAATAGGGCCTACGATCAGCAGGGCAAATATTGCCATCACACTGCCCACAAGTCCGCCTGCAATGTCCAATGCACGCTTGAAAAACGCCTGACGGAAGGTTACGCTTTTGATGACACTGGTCAAAACCGGATAGCCGCCGACCTGTTCCACAATCCGTTCCACACCGGAACTTTCCTCTTCAAAATCCAACACATTGTGAACCGCAACTCCAGCTTCCGCAATTCGCTCTACGATACTGCGCAATTCCGGAATCCAGGTGGTATTGCGCTTGACAATCATCAGCTCATCCACCCAGTTGCGGCATACAAAGTCTTCCATAGTCCGAATGTTGGCAACTACAGGATAATTCCCGACAGACTTCTCTTCTTTGGATTCTCCATCCAACAGCACAACACCGATGATTTTGGATAAACCATAGCAATTCCGGTTCAGTTTTTCCAGTACAGAAACAATAGAGTCCCGCTCTCCTGCCACCAGCATTACAGTTCCAGTCCGCGACGTCCCTCTGCTTTTAAGAATATGTTTCCAGCCAAGACGGAATCCATAATTGAGCATCATATAAAATCCGCCTGTCATATAGCAAACCAGCCGGGAATACTCTTCGCCTGCTTTAATGGAGAACAGATACCATGTGGTAACCAGGGTGATCAGCACCGCACTTTGGCAGCATTTGACCAGTTCTTTCCAGTACCCCCGGTAAATCACACCTCGCAGAGATTCCATAAAAAACAGGATAATCAGATCGGTACAAAGCAGAACCAAACTGATCTCCTGATACCCCTGCCGCAAGTATGGATTGGCTATTCCATGCCGCACCCAGTATGCAATCACAAAACTTAAGTGCAGAGCAATCAGATCCAGTAATATAAAATCCCAATGTTTCATCCAACCGGTGGATCTCTGCCGATACATGAAATCTTCCCTTCTCTCTAAAATAGTCTATTTCTTTGTATCAGTATACATCAGAATGCAGAATGTGTCAACTTTTTTATAAGTATATTTCCCTATTGCAATATTTTTCTCAATAAAGAATCCATTTTTTATGCAAAAAATCAGATTCGCATTATTGCTGAGTATTTTCCCCTTTTCAAGTTTTTTGCTTTTTACAGAGTCTTTGCAAAGTCTTTTCTTTTTTCTTGCATTTCCGTTTTGAAAGCAATCTCAAACCGCAAAATCATGCGTATATTGTGATACAGAAAACCTCATTCCAAAACTCTCGTTCTCATCAGAGTTGCCGTCAGCATCTGCACAGAAGCAAATCGATAAAAACTGTTGTGTTGTAATGTATTCTTTCCTTGACATATTTTTTTCAATGGAATATGATAGATATCATCAATTTAACAAAACACTACGCAAAAGAGGATTTACATGAACAAACGCAAGCACTTTTTGATTACAATTTGGTACCTGAGCATCTTCGCATTTTTCTGCTTCTGGTTCACCCAAATCCTTCCTCTGGTGGTATATGACACCGATGATTGGAACTATATCGGATATGTTCGCTCGGCTCATCCGATCTGGGGCGATTGGAATCCTGCCAAAGTTTTCCCGGAAATCATCATGCCTTTTTTTTCTTCACTGGGGCGGTATCTGCTGTACCCGCTCAGCGGCGACTATATTGGCGCATTGACCATTACCCATGCCGCTGTAGTCAGTGGATTTCTCACACTGTATGTCTGGTGTCTGGCAGGTATGCTGAAGCGTTTATTCCGAATTTCCCGGCTTCATACCGGGCTGACCGTTGTTTTCTTCCTTTTGCTGCATTTTTTGTTTCTTCGCATCAGTGATACAGACAATTCTTATCTGTTCAACACCGGCGATTTGAACTGTTATTACAATTACCTGATTCCCGGGCTGCTCAACGCCTCCATTGTGATGCTCTTAATCGGCAACCCCGCCATGGATGCCTTCCTTCGATCCGGGAACTGGGTACTAAGAGGCTTTTTTCTCTTGCTGCTTTATCTGGCAATCTTCTCCAATCTGGCATGCAGCGGTATTTTAACTGCGTATGCAGGAAGCTGTATTCTTGTCAGTCTTTGGACGCATCGGAAGCGTTTTTCTCCTGTTTTAATCATAAAAGAAAACAGCTGGCACCTGGGAATCCTGTTAGCTTGGTTTATCAGCGCCGTCTATGAGATGAACGGCGGACGGGCCCAGGCAGCCGGGAATGGGGGTCTTCTGCACAATGCGTTGGACACATTCACTGCGTACAGTTACGTATTAACTACCAGCAACCGATATTTCTGGTATTGTGTTTTGGGTCTGTGTTTGACTGCAGGAATCGTCTTTTTCTTTTCCCGGAAGCACGGCACCGGCGAAGCATCTGTTCGGCAGTGGGTTCCCATTTGGTTTTTTGCTGTTGCCGCACTGCATGTATATACCATACTTCTCTGTGCCAGCGTATGGCCTGAGTATATCTATCGAAGCGAATATCTGTTTGCCCCCCTATTCTACATCATTTTGATTGCTGCACTCGCTCTTGGGTATCTGTTTTACAAATTCCCCCAATTGGCGCTGGCTGTACCGTTGGTCTTGCTGATTCTCATATCCGAAGTCAATACACCAGGAAAAACCTTCCGGGAACCCAACATGTCCAACTATGACGGCAGTGTATGCGCCGACATCAGTCGGGATATTCTTCAGCAGGTTCTGGAAGCAGATCGCCAGGGTCTCACCGAGCTCGATTTGTACATTCCGAAACATGTTGCGGATTTGGAGCAATCGGACAACTGGCCCCATTCTTTAGGCCAGCTGCAATACATTTCCAAATCTCTGTATGAGCAAGGTATGATCCATTATCCCATTATCCTTCGTGGCATTCCCTCTGAGGAATTCAATGAAAGGCATCATTTGCCCATCCCGCAATAACCGAGCAAAATACCGGCTGTCCAGTTTTTCCTGGACAGCCGGTTCTTCTTATCGACCGAATTTGGGGTTATAGTCCTTTCTTCTGCCTGTTTTTCTGATGAGGATAACCACCACCAGCATCACAACAGCGCCGGTGAGGAAGGAAATCCCCATCATCAAAAGCACCTTACCAGGCTGCTCCGGAGACGCTTCCGGTGCCTGCACCACTGTTGGCTCTGTTGCCATAGTGGCAGGCTGGGTGGCTTCCGTGGTGGGCGCAACCGTCACAGCCGTGGTTTCCTCTACCACCTGTTCCTGGGGGAAGGCTGTCTGCGCATAGTACTGCCGGGCATAGCGGAACAGCCACGCTGTCTTTTCACAGCGCTCTATGTCATCTTCTCCGCCGAACAGAACCACCACCAGATCGTGGGTGTCTCCAGTCCCATCTGTGACGGGCAGGGCGCTGACCAGGTTCGCACCGGAGCGATTGGTAGTTCCGGTTTTCAAGCCCAGGCAATCCGGGAAGTTGTACAGCAGGGCATTGGTGGTTTTGGCATAGGCTACCTTGCCCTCTGGGGTCTGTCCAAAGCTGGGAAGATCCGTTTTGGTCATTCGGGTAATGGTCGTCAGATGTTCCCGATGGTTGTTCAGCAGATACTGGGTCAGACGGAACATATCTTCCGCGCTCATCTCGTTCTGGCGCTTGGAAGCTGTGGGAGACTGGGTATAATCCGGCAGCCCGTGGGGGTTATAGAAAACCGCAGAAGCCAGCCCCAGTTCCTGGGCCCGCTGATTCATCAGCTGGGTAAAGGCTTCTTCCGACCCAGACACCATTTCCGCCAATGCAGTTGCCGCTTCATTGGCAGACACAATCAGCATGGCCCGCAGCAAATCTCCCACCGTAACCTGGGCTCCCAGGGCCAACGTTCCGTATTTTCCCTTCTTCCGGTAGATGCCATCCTCGGAATTTGCCAGGCGGTAAACATCCTCGGAAACGGTATAAACGCTCTCTTCCGTCAGATTTCCGGCGTCAATGGCCTCTTTTACCAGAAGATAGGTCATCAGTTTGGTGGTACTGGCAATCTGGGTGGAAACATCCCCATTATACGCATACAGAACACAGCCGGTATTGGCATCTCCCAGCACGACACCATGCAGATCCTGAAAGTACCCTTCAGCCTGCTGCTTTTCCAAATCGTAATGATATGCGGCTGTGGTGTCCAATGTCAGCGTGTCCTGACCTGTATACACCAGGTTCAGGTCAAAATACATGCCCAAATCCGCCATCCGGACATAAATATCCGCCGGTCCTTCTTCAGTGGAAAAATGCAGATAAGTGGGCAAACGCATTTCCTGATCGTCCAGGTACAACTTGTTGTAGCTGGTGCTGGCGTAAATGCAGTCTCCAACGTCCAATTGGGTAGTCGGCTCCCCTTCTCCGCCCACTGGAGTGTATTCCTGCCCTTTGCGGATCACAAGCCGGGTACCGGATTCCTCGTCCGGCTCAATGGCAATGGAAAATCCCTTCTCCGTGCCGGACAATACCGCCGCCAGATCCCGAAGAGACACAAGCAGGTTATTGTCATAGGAGCTTTGGAAGGCTTTCACCACCACAGCTTCCCGGCCATCCACAGAAACGGATAAATTGCGGCCATCCAATTGGGCTGCGCTGACGGTCACCATTCCCACGCCTGCCAGGGATACCAGCAAGCAGCATGCCAGAAAAAGGCTGACTACACGTTTTCCCATAGTGTCTCTCCTTACGCAATTATTTGGGATATCATATCATATTCTGCCCCAAAATGCAATTCGCCAAAATACGCCAATCTTCCCCGATTTCTTCAAAAAAGGAGCGGTACTGTTTTGCAGTACCGCTTCCAAAGATGGACAATATGGAATGAAACGCTTGTCGCTGCATCACAGCAGCATGCCGGCAAAGCACTGGCCTGCCAGCATCAGTCCCAGGCCGGTGGCGAGAATCGCCAGCTTTCCCTTGGGGCCGGAGGCAATGCGCTGCACCAGGGAGCTGAAAATCCGCTCCGCGACAGCAAAGATCAGTCCTCCTGCCAGCGCCAGCTGCCAGATCTGCCAGGCAGGGATTTCTCCCGCCACCCAGGGCAGAATGCCGAAGGTAATGGCAGCCAGAATATCCGCCTGAATCCAGCAGTATTCTGCCTGAGGCGCAAGATAGGCATTCAGAATCAGCGCCAGAACGCTCAGGATCAGAAGATTGGGGATGTTCAGCGGAGGCAGTACCACCGCAGGCTGGAAGGTTCTGCACAGCATGTACACCAGCATGGTCAGAGCAACCACGGCGCACAGCAGAATATTCAACATTCCGGATTGTTTCTTCATGGCTTAACCTCCCCAGGATGTGGCGCCGGAGGAAGTATCCGCGCCGGTGACAAAGCCTACGGCTGCATTCACGCCTCTGGCAATGGCTTTGGAGGTAACAGTGGCACCAGTCAGAGCGTCCACGCCCTCACCGATCTGGGCATCGCCCTGGGTTCCCAGGAACTGGATCAGAAAATCCGTATCCAGCAGCGCCTGTGCGCCCAGTCCCAGGGTTTCCTCCATGTCCCGTACCGTCAGGCCGGTGACTTTACCGCTGTTGTCCACGCCTACCAGCAGATAGATATCTCCGGCATATCCGGCGGTTTTGGTTTCCAGGACATAGCCGGTTTCTCCCTTGTAAACCGCCACAATGGCTTCATCCTCGCCGGTGTAGACTTCCTGAGTAAAGGTGGTGCTTTCCGGCAGCATGAAGCGGATCATTTCCTTCTTCTCCGCAGCGGCAATCTCATTTGCCACCCCGGACAGGCCAAACCGTGCACCTGCCAGTACTGCGGCAGATACCACAATGGCAGCCAGGGCCGTCAGAATCTGTTTTACTTTCATGCGGCACCTCCTTTGCTGCCGAAGCGGACAGGTGCCGTCCAGCGATCCATTGCCCAGGACAGGGCATTCATAATCAAAATGGCATAGGTGACGCCTTCCGGGAACAGGCCGAAGTAACGAAACAGCACCGTCAATGCGCCACAGCCAATGCCGTAGAGAATCTGTCCCTTGGGGGTAACCGGAGAGGTGGCATAGTCGGTGGCCATGAAGATGGCGCCCAGGATCACGCCGCCGCCCAGCAGGCTGTACATCATCCAGCCGAAGGCATCATCGGTCTTGTGGAACACCAGGGTCAGCACCGCCACGGTTCCCAGATACGCCACGGGAATCCGCAGGGAGATCACCTTCCGCCAAACCAGGTAAGCACCCCCCAGCAGCAGTGCCAGGGCAGAAACCTCACCAATGGAGCCGGGGATGTTACCCAGGAACATATCCAGCAGGCTCTGCTCCGGCAGAGCGGGCATCACCATGTGGTGCAGAGGGGTTGCGGTGGTTACTGCATCCATGCCGCCGAAGAAGCCGTTGACTGCGGCGTAGCGCACCATGGAGGTGGGAAAGAGCAGCACCAGCAGAGCTCTTGCCGCCAGGGCAGGGTTAAAGGCGTTCTGGCCCATACCGCCGCAGAAGGCTTTCACCACCAGGATGGCAAACACGCTGCCAAAGGCGGCAACCCAGTAAGGCACGGTAGCAGGCAGGGTCATTGCCAGCAGCATGCCGGTGACCACTGCGGAGCCATCCAGCTCCCGATGGTCCCGGAAGAGAAAGCGGTTGGCAGCCAGTTCCGTAATCACAGCCGCCGCAATGGAAACGATGGTCACCACCGCAGCCCGGATGCCGAAATGGGCAATACCGAAAACCAGCGCCGGTAGCAGGGCAATATTCACATCCCGCATAATCCGGCGGGTGGAGTCATTTCCCCGAACGTGGGGGGAAGAAGATACCGTCAAATTCATTTGCCAGCAGCCTCCCTTACTTTGGATTTTCCCTTGCGGATCACTTCCACCAGAGGAAGTTTCCCCGGGCAGGTATAGGCACAGCAGCCGCACTCAATGCAGTCCATGACATAGTAGCGGTTCAGCTCTGCGGTATTGTCCCGATACCGGTACAGATACAACGGCTGCAGGTGCATGGGACAAACCTGCACACACCGTCCGCAGCGGATGCACAGAGGATTCTCTTTTTCCTGGTTGCGGAACTGAGCCAGGCACAGCACAGAGTTGGTGCCCTTGATGGTCACCACGGACAGATCATCCTGAGCAAAGCCCATCATGGGGCCGCCGCAGATGACCTTCCACACATCTTCCGTCAGGCCGCCGGCAGCTTCGATCAGTTCCTGATAAGACGTACCAATGCGGCACAGGAAGTTCTTGGGATTTTTCACAGCCTCGCCGGTTACGGTGACAATTCGCTCGGTCACAGCCTGACCCAGGCACACCGCCCGGTAGACCGCATAGAACGTTGCGGCGTTGAACACGGCGCACTGGACGGAGGAAGGCAGCTGTCCCGGAGGAATCTGCCGTCCGGTAACCGCCTGAATCAACTGCTTTTCCGCACCCTGGGGATAACGGGTAGGCAGAACCTGAATCTCTACATCGTCCTTGCCTGCCAGGGTCTGTTTCAGTGCTTCCACAGCCTTGGGCTTGTTATCTTCAATCGCCAGCACCACCCGGTCGGGGTTCAGGATTTTGGTGACGATGCGCATGCCTTCCAGTACTTGCTCCGGGCTGGTACGCAGCAGGATGTCGTCAGCAGTGATGTAAGGCTCACACTCGCAGGCATTGGCAATCAGGGTGTCGATTTTACCCAGGCTGGTCAAAGCCTTCATGTTGGAGGGGAAGGCTGCGCCGCCGTGGCCTACCACACCGGCTTCCCGGATGATGGCAAGCAGGGTATCCACATCCAAGCCGGAATAATCCGGATGGGGCACCAGGGTGGTGTCCGGGGTATCCAGGCCGTCGTTTTCAATCACCACGGACAGGATGTCCCGTCCGCTGGGATGGCGGCGAGGTTCCACGGCAATGACCTTGCCGGAGACAGAGGCATGGACAGGCACACACAGTCCCTGACCGTCGCCAATCTTCTGCCCTTTCTTGACCAGATCTCCCACCTGCACCAGCGGGGTACAGGGGGCGCCAATGTGCTGCTGCATGGCAATGGCAACAGTCTTGGGCTGAAAAGCGGTGTCCAGCTGGGCGTTGGAGGAAAGCTCCTTCCGTCCCGCCGGATGCAGGCCGCCAAAGAAAAGATGTTTCATAGATTCACCTTCTTATTGTATTAGGTTCGGATATAGTCTTCAAAACCGGGACTATAGGTAATGATCCCGTCCTGGGCAACCCACATGGCCAGAGCCTGGGTTTTGTCCAGCAGTGCCTGTCCCTGCTCCTGATCCAGCAAAAACAGCGCCGTGGACAGGCAGTCAGCCAGGCCGGAATCCGGGCAAAGAATGGTCACAGAGCGCCAGTAGTTTGCCGGCATCCGGGTTTCCGGGTCGATGATGTGGTGATAGGATTTTCCGTCCACCACATAGTAGCGCTGATAGTCACCGCTGGTGACCACACTGCCGTCAGAAATATTCAGGGTGTGCAGGTAACCTGCATCCCATTTCTCCGGGGACTGGACTCCCACCACCCACTGGGCGCCGGTTGCCTTGGGGCCGGTGGCACAGACGTTTCCGCCGATGCTAACCAGCATTCCCTCTTCAATCTGGGCACAGACCTGCTGGGCAGACCAGCCTTTGGCCACTGCGCCCACATCCAATTGCATGTCCGGGTCCGCCAGGAACACGGTGCCCGCTTCTTCGTCCACGATCACATCGTCCAGATTGCAATGGGCAGAAGCTTCTTCCAGCGCTGCCTCGTCCGGCAGGGCGGCGTGCTCCGGATCGTCAATCCCTGCCGTCCGGGCATCGTGCCACAGCTTTAGTACGCTGCCCATGGCAACATTGACTTTTCCATCGGTCAGGGCGTAGTACTCCTTGCACTCCAGCAGCAGATCCACAATCCGCTGGTCTACCGCCACCGGGGCAACGCCTGCCTGATCGTTGATGGTTTTCAGGTTGGCAATGCCTTCGTAATCGTTATAGATGTCGAACAGCTGGTGATATTCCAGCAGCTGGTCATGGATTGCCTGGGCCTTCTCCTGAAATGCTTCCTCCGATTCGGCATACCCCAAAATGGTGGTCACCGTATCAAACAGGGTCAGAAACGTGGCCTGATACTGGGTTGGCCCCTCCGTTTGGGCGGGGGATGCACAGCCTGTCAGCAGGCAGGCAAGACACACAAAGCAAATCAGGATTCGCCGCATAACTTCACCTTCCGTTAAAAATCAGAGAATTAACCGGCAGCCTTGGCAATCAGGGCCTGGAAGCCGCCCACAGCGATGGTCACAGAGGCAGCCAGATCCGCTTCGGTAACCTTGCTGCTCTCATCCACGGCAATGCCGCTCACTTCCTCAGCGGTCTTGCCGGTAACGTAAGCAGCAAAGGAAGCAGCCTGCTCGTTCCATTCGTAGGTGCTGCCGGCGTAAGCCTTCATGCCGTAAGCTTCGCCCAGCTGGTTCTTGGTCTGGGGAGCAGCAGTCAGGTCGGTGGTAATCTTGCCGGTGGCATCAAAGCTGACCTTGGCCTGCAGGCCATCCAGGATGCAGCTGGTGATGGTATCGCCGTTCATGGTCAGGGCGGTGACGTTCACATCCAGCTGAGCGGTGCCGTCCTTTTCGGCCTCAGCATTGACGCTGCTGTCCAGGCCGTTGAGGGTGCTCAGCACCAGCTTGTCGCCTCTGTGGGCGCCCAGATGGGTGGCAGTCTCGGCAGCCATGGCAATGGCATCCACATAGCCGCCAATGTAAATGGTAGCAACAGAAGCCAGGTCGGCGTCGGCAGCCTTACCGGATTCGTTGACAGCGCCGGTCTTCAGCTCCTGGGCAGTCTTGCCCACGGCGTAATCCGCCAGAGCCTGGGCTTGCTCGTTCCACTCGTAAGCGCTGCCGGCATAGGCCTTCATGCCGTAAGCTTCACCCAGCTCGTTCTTGGTCTGGGGAGCGGCGGTCAGGTCGGTGGTGATGACACCCTTGGTATCAAATTCCACAGTGGACTTGATTCCGTCGATGGCGCAGGAGTCAATGACACCGTTGTCATCCACATTAACCGCAACCAGGGTTACATCGTACACAGCGCTGCCGTTCTTATCAGCGGCGGCATCGGTGCTGTCAGCAATGCCCGTAACCACAGCCAGGCCGGTCTTGACAGCGTCGTCACTGCTTCCGGCGGTGGTAGCCTGAGGAACGGTGCTTTCGGTGCTCTGGGCAGGAGCAGCGGTGGCGATGGGCTGGGTGGGGCAGACGTGTACATGGGCGCCTGCACAGCCGCCCAGCAGGCTGACGGCCATAACAACAGTCAGCACCATGGCGAGAAACTTCTTCATGGGGATTCCTCCATATCGTTATTTTTATTCCGATATTTTTATATCAGATTAACCTTAACTGTTCATAGATGAAATCTAAATAAATATTAAGATTGTCAAAAATTTTTCACAGATTTTCCATACTCTCCGGTTCTTCCCTCTGTTTCCGTGGAATGGTCACCACAAAGGTTGTGCCAACACCCAAACGGCTGCTGACATCAATCTCTCCTTTGTGATCCTCTACCACCTGGGCTGCAATGGCAAGGCCCAATCCGGTGCCCTTCCCCTGCTCCTTTGTGGTGAAGAAGGGTTCAAAAATCCGGGAAATCACCTCCGGCGCAATGCCGGTGCCGGTATCGTTGACCGTAATCTGCACCGTTTCCTCCTGGGCCTGGGTGGAGATGGTCAGAGTTCCGCCCTTGGGCATTGCGTGAAAACCGTTGAGAATCAGGTTCAGCAGCAGCTGAGACAGCTGGATTTCATTGCCCAGAATGCACATATCCGGACAGTGCAGATCCGTCTGCACCGTGATGGTTTTGCTCTGGGCCGGTTTTGCCACATGGAGGGCTTTCTGCACCAGTTCATCCGGAGAAAGGGGGCGAAAGACCGTTTCCGAATTTTTCCGGGACAGGTCGGAAAGTCGCTGAATCAGGGTTTTGGCTTTCAGAGAAGTATTGTAGATTTCCAGCACATCGTCATAGATATCCTCGTTTTCCGGAGGAAGCTTTTCCAGGGCCAGCATGCTGTAGCCCATAATGGGGACCAGCAGGTTGTTAAATTCATGGGCAATACTGGAGGTCAGGGTACCCATGATTTCCAGCCGCTGGTGGTGGGCCAGCTGTTGGGTTTTCTGATTCAGCGCTTCCATGGCGGCATTTTTTTGCTGCAGCAGTTCCAGATCCCGACGTCCCTGCTCGGTTTTCAGAATTGCCGCTGCTATCGAGGTGCATCCCGCCGCCAGCAGCATGCAGCACAAAAGCCCCATTGCCCCCGGTACCCACAGCATTCCCTCCGGGACGCTTCCCAGGATGCCGATGGTAAAATAGCCGTTTCCGGACAGTTCTGCCGGAATCACCCCCATCCAGGAATCCTCCCCCATAGTCGCAGAACGGGATTCTTCCTGATTTTCCAGCGCATCCCATACAGGATCATATTCCTGCTTCCGCGCCAGTTCCACCGCAATTCCGCCATCCCTGGGATGTATCAAGGCGCTGCCGGAGCGGTCCATCAGTACCGCCTGATAGCTTTCATCTGCGGGTACACAGTCCCGATAAAAGGAAATCAGATCCAAAAGGATTCCCTTGGCCTCTCCTTCCGAGGAAACCCGCACCACCGCCAGGTAGACCTCCCCGTTTTCCCCCAGGCAGGGCAGCACATTCATCCCCGGATTCCATTGGGCCTGGGGCGGCAGCTGATATTGTCTGCCGTCCTGATCGGATGAGCTTCCCTGGGTATCCAACTCCATGGGAAATCCCCCGGTCCCCTGCTCCATCTGCGCAGTGTAGGGCATCAGCAGCTGATGAATCCGGCTGTCCATTTCCCATGCCTGAAGCAGCAGCTTTTCCTGAAACTGCTGCACATTCCGGGCTTTCTGCCCCGCTCCCAGCCAGATTCCCGCAGCCAGCCCCAGCAGCAGCAACCCGAACCCTAACAAGAAAAAAATCCGGTTCTTCCCGGAAAACACATTCTTCATCCCGATCCCCCTTGTCAAATTCAGCCTCTTGCCTTATACTATCATCATAACCAAGTTGTGTAAATCTGTAAAGGGGTGAATTCCCATGGAGGATATGGTGCTGATTGTGGATGACGACGAAGCCGTGCGCACCATGCTGTACAAAGCCATCCGCAGCAACGGAATCGAAGCCCAGCAGGTTTCCAGCGGCGAGCAGGCTCTGCAGTGGGTTTCCCGGAATCGGTGCGATCTGATTATCATGGACATCAATATGCCGGGGATGGATGGATTCCAAGTGATCCAGACCCTGCGCAATCGGGGGCTGCGCATCCCCATTATGATCGTCAGCGGCCGTCAGGAAGACTACGACACCCTTTACGGTCTGGATATCGGAGCGGATGACTATGTGACCAAACCCTTTAATCCGGTGGTCTTGGGAGCCAAGGTCAAAGCGCTGCTTCGCCGGAGCAAGGCCAGTTCTTTTGGTGACAGCGCGGTCATTGTGGCCGGTCCTTTCCGCTATAACACCATCACCATGCGCTTTTACAAGGACAATCGGGAAATCTCCCTCTCTTCCAAGGAGCACGCCATGATGAAGCTGTTCCTGGACAACGTCAACCGGGTTTTCTCCAAGGATATGCTCTATACCCTGGTTTGGGGCGAAGCCATCATTGACGAAAACGCCATTATGGTCTACATCAACCGTCTGCGGCAAAAAATTGAGGAAAATCCCTCCAAGCCCCGCTACATTCAAACTGTCCGTGGACTGGGTTACCGATTTGTAGTATAAAAATACTCCCTGCGTCTGCTCCGGAATCCCACCGGAGAATGCGCAGGGAGTTTCTTTCTTATAAAAGGACTTGCGTCCACTGTTCTTCCCGGAATCCCACCAGCACCGAACCATCCTCGGTGACCACGATGGGCCGCTTGACCAGCATTCCGTCGCTGGACAGCAAGCGCAGCTGCTCATCCTGGGACATCTGAGGCAGCTTCTCCTTCAGTCCCAGGGCCTTGTACTGCAGGCCGCTGGTGTTGAAAAACTTTTTGACCGGCAGTCCGCTGACTTCCAGCCACCGGCTCAGTTCTTCATAAGTGGGATTTTCTTCCTTGATATGACGGGCGGTATAAGTCAGGCCATGATCGTCCAGCCACTTTTTTGCCTTTTTACAGGTGGAACAGGGCGGATATTCCAAAAACAGCATGGCATTTTCTCCTTTACTGCCATTTCAGCAGCCGTTTTACAAACTGCTTGAAATAGTGAATTTCCAAATAGTGGTGCCACAGGAAGGGTCTGCGTCCGTCCAGATAATCGGCAAAGAAGCTGTGCCCCGCCTTGTAGCCTTCATACAGCGAATCCGCGAAAGGGCCATACCAGTCGTCCTGGAACCAGTTGTACTGGTACAGATCCCAATAGGACTTCATATACCGGACGAAGCACTTTTTGTAGTGTTTCTTGGTCAGGTATTGTGCATCCGGCGGCTGATAACCCTGATCTTTGGCAAACCGTTCCAGTTCCGGGGTCCAGCCCATAATGAACGGGCCAACAAAATCGATTGGGTACAGCGGGATATTGGCATCAATATAGGTCACCTGAAGCTGACGCATCCGGTTGACATCGGTCTGATTGTCGTCGCTGATGGCCAGCCGCTCCACAATCTCCACTTTTTGTCCGGAATTGGCAAAGAGCATATTGTGAGGCAAGGAGCCGGACAAGCTTGCCACCACTTTGCTGTGGCGGATGTAATGAACCATCCGGCTCAGGGGCACCTTCTCCGGGTAGAGGACGGTGTAGCCATTTTTCTCGAAGAAATTGTCCAAGGCATCGAAACCAAATTCAAACTGCAGGCCCTTTTTGAACTGGCTGCGGCTATAGTAGATTTTTTCCGGAGTTTCCCAGCTGGGGTCCGGCACCACATTGTCCGCCACCGCGTCAAATACCTTCACCAGCTTAGGGGTATAGGCCTGACGCATATGGATACCCAATTCCGGGACGATCACCTCCCGGTAGGTGGTGGGGCGGTTGATGATTTCCAGCTTGTCCCAGATTTTCAGTAGTTCCAGAAACTCCCGGTAATTTCCCCGGATTTCCCGCTGCTCTCCTTCGTCCAGGAAAAACACATATTTGTCTACCGTCGGGTCATTTTCCAGGAAGTACCACAGCCGGGTCACACCTTCAATGAGGAAATGCCCCCAGTGGTTGACCAGATATCCGCAATAGACCACTTTTTCATCCCGATATTCGGCATTTTCAAAGGGGTAGCTTCCCTCTACCCGGTCAGGGATGGCAGACAAATCCACATACTTGCCCTGCTGATCCACCACGCCGCCCTTTCCGAACAGCAGGCCATACGCCGCCTTTCTGCGCAGCGGCAGAATGGTTGCTCTGCTTCCCTGCCAGATTTCCGGATTTTCCCGGACCTCTACCGGGAATTCACACCATTTTCGCAGTGCCTCCGCCTTTTTCGGGCGCAGATACTGATAGTCAATTTTCTCCATGCAACTTCTCTCCTTGCTCCGCCAGAGGCTTGAGCTGCTGATCCTTCTGACTGAGCAGCAGCGGTGTGCCATCGGCCAGCATATAGCTCTGGGCACTGGCGCTGCCGCAGTACGCTCCCACTACCTCCGGCCACTGCACCCCAATATCCGGGTCGTTCCAGGCAATGCCCACCTCGTCCTCCGGGTGGTAAAAATCCGTTACTTTGTAGCAGAATTCCGCCACATCTGACAAGACCAGAAATCCGTGGGCAAACCCCTCCGGAACGTAAAACTGCTTCTTATTTTCCTCAGACAATTCCACGCCATACCACTTTCCGTAGCTGTCCGAACCAGGGCGCAGATCCACCGCCACATCAAACACCCGGCCCCGGATCACCCGCACCAGCTTGCCCTGAGGATGCTGCTTCTGGGTATGCAGGCCCCGCAGCACTCCCTTTCGGGAGCGGCTCTGATTGTCCTGAACGAACACCATATTCAGTCCGTGCTCGGCCATATCCTGCTGATTGTAGGTTTCCATAAAATAGCCCCGGTCGTCACCATGCACCGCTGGCTCAATGACATACAGTCCCGCAATGGGACAGGGCGAAACCTTGATCTGACTCATAAACTTCCCTCTTATTTCCAGTTTGGATACACTTTCTCGTGGTAATGCTGATATTCTCCGGGGAGAATGGTCTGCCACCGCTGGCAATGATTCCGGTACCGGGGATACTTCCAATATCCGGCAGATAAAACCTCATTCGATGAATCCGGCGCTGCCGGTGATAAAACGGGCTGAGTGCTCCTCAGTTCTCCGTATTTTTCTTAAAGCTTGTAAATTTATCCTCGGCGACCTGGAGCAAATGATTGCCGTAAGGAGATTTTCCGTAAGCCTGAGCAGATTCCAGCAGCTCTTCTGTGGAAATCCATCCAAACCGGAAAGCAATCTCCTCCGGCGCGGAAATTTTGACACCCTGCCGGCGCTCTACGATGTGGACAAACTCTGCCGCCTCCAGCAAACTTTCCATGGTTCCGGTATCCAGCCAGGCAAAGCCCCGGCCCAGAAGCTTTACATCCAGAACATCCCGCTGCAGGTACAGATCATTCAGCGTAGTAATTTCCAATTCCCCTCTGGGGGATTTTTCAACCTGTTTTGCCATCCGGGATACCCCCTTGGGGTAAAAATAAAGGCCGGTAATGGCATAGTTGCTCTTAGGATTGGCAGGCTTTTCCTCTACGGAGATTACCTTCTCGTTTTCGTCAAACTCCACCACCCCGAACCGCTCCGGGTCCCGGACATAGTAGCCGAAAATGGTGGCCCGTCCAGCTTCCGCTTTTTCCCTGGCCTGGGCCAGAATTTCAGAAAAGCCATTTCCGTAGAAGATATTGTCCCCCAAAATCATGGCGCAGGCATCTTCGCCAATGAATTCTTCCCCAATGAGAAAAGCCTGTGCCAATCCGTCCGGAGATTCCTGCACCGCGTAGGTCAGGTGTATGCCGAAATGGCTGCCATCTCCCAGCAAATCCTGAAACCTGGGGGTATCGGTGGGGGTGGAGATAATCAGAATATCCCGGATGCCCGCCAGCATCAGCGTGGACAGGGGGTAGTAAATCATGGGTTTGTCGTAAACCGGAAGCAGCTGCTTGGAAGTAACCTTTGTCAGTGGATAGAGCCGGGTTCCGGAACCGCCGGCAAGAATAATGCCTTTCATAGCCTGCCTCCTCCAAAAAAGAGAAAATCCTGTATCCTTGTTGCCATTATTCTACCATGGGGAGAAAGAAATGTAAACCGCTATTTCGGTATGTGTCAAACTCTCAAAAGGCCTGCCACGAGATGGCAGGCCTTTGATTACTTTGGTGCAATTTTCATCATTCGCAAAATCTTTCGGAACCCCCGAACCATAACGTCCTTTGTGCAAAGGTAATAATAGCGCAGTTTACAGCGATACAGCAGGGAATCCCAAAAACCCAGCGGAAACGTATCTCCGCCTGGTTTCAAGCCATATTTCAGCATGACGTTCAATTTTTCTACTTCGAAAATATATGGCGGTTTCGTACAATTTCTGGTTCCAAAGTGGACTAACCGTCCCTGTTCTACCTTGGGATGCCAATGTGTTGCATAAGTACATTTCCCGGTAAAAATATCGAACTCCATTTGGGTAGCTTCCCAGGGATGGCCATAGTTTTTCGGATCTGCTTCCATGGCATGTAAGCCGTGGACCGCCATTGCCAAGCAGAGCACGGTTTCATCCGCACGGGGCGCACAAAAATCAGGCCATCGAAATGAATCATAAATTTGGGAAATATGTTGGCATTCTTTGTACAATGCATTACAGCTTTCCCCTCTGCGTATGAAATACAGTCCTCCGCAAATATCCGGTTTCCAATGGGCGCGCCCACAATATTCCCCAATCTCTTCTGCCTGAAACAACCCACTTTCCGACTCTATCGGATAGTTGGTTCCACATCCTGTAAAATCATCTGCTTCGGCGAAGTAATCCCAGTATTCGTTCAAATCTGCATAGGCCAGGCAATCTGCATCAATAAAAATCGTTTCATCAAAGGGAGCTTTCACCAGCAATTCAAATTTGTCCCAAAAGGAATACAGAGGCTGTTCCAGAATCACTACCTGGTCAAACTGCTTTGTATAATCGTTTTCCCGGTCACACATAATCGCAAAGGGCAGAGGATTCCTGGAATACAACCGATAGGATTTCAGCAGATTCAATGCCAGCTTATAATACATTTCTTTACCGGTAGCAATTGTAATAAATCCTCGTGTCATATACATCGTCCTTCCCGCAGCGCTGTTTTTCCTATTATAATCTGCATCAATATACTTGTCAAGGATTGGTAACTTTCCCACAGTAATGGTTGCATTCTACCCTTTTCACAGATATAATGAGACAAAGGAAGAAAGGAAGGCTGCAAATTACTTATGGATCTTCGCAGTTTGAATATTTTTATCGAAGCGGCGGAGCTGGGAAGCTTTACCCGAACCGGGGAAAAGCTGGGTTACTCCCAGCCCACCATTTCCTTTCAGATCAAGCTTTTGGAAAAGGAACTGGGGGTGCAGCTGTTTGACCGGATCGGACATACGGTCAGCCTGACCGATGCCGGACGGGATCTGCTTCCCTATGCCCAGAGCATCTGCCATCTGTCGGACGAGATGGTGCTGGGAACCGCTTCCCGGCAGGAACCCAAAGGACTTCTCCGTCTGGGTGCTCCCGACTCCCTGTGCGGCCCCCTGATTGCCGGGCATTTCCGGCAGTTCAGCAGCACCTATCCCCAAATCTGCCTGGAAATTTCCACCGGCGACACCGGGCAGCTGCTGGACTTTCTGGATCACAATCTGGTGGATATGATCTGCACCATTGACGATCGGGTGTACGACACCAACTATGTCATTGCCAGCGAAGAAGAGATCCAGGTGCATTTTGTGGCATCTCCGGATCACCCCCTTGCCTCACAAGCGCAGGTGCCGCTGGAAGAACTGGTGCGCTTCCCCTTTCTGCTGACGGAGCGGGGGATGAGCTACCGCAGAATGATGGACGAAAAACTGGCCCGCAATTCTGTGCAGCTGCGTCCCATTCTGGAAACCGGGCGGGCAGATCTGATCTGCGCTCTGGCAGAAGAGAATGCCGGTATTGCCTTCCTTCCGGACTATGTCACCGAGGACAGCGTCCGGGCCGGGCGATTGGTTCGGCTGAATGTCCCCCAATGCCAAATCGTGGTGTGGAAACAGCTGCTCTATCGCCGGGAAAAATGGGTGTCCCTGCAAATGCGGGCCATGATCGACCATCTGTCCAAAATCACCCTGAGTCAGAAATAAGGGAGCATTTTATGAGACATCTTATTTTACTTCTGACAGTTCTTCTCCTGTTCAGCGGGTGCAACCGCCCTGCTGCATCCCCTGCCCAGCCCACGGAAACTACCCCAGGTTTTACCGTCCAGGAAACCACTGCCCCGCCTGCAACCGTCCCCACCGAACCGGAGGACGACGCCCTGGTTCGGGTGAAGGATTACCTGCCGGAAGCACAGCAGGAGCTGATGTACGCAACCCGGGAGAATTTCACCGGAGAACAGATTTACAGCTTTTACGAGGCCTATCTGCGCTACGGTACAGTAAAAAAGCTCCAGAAGGTATCTCAGGAACTATCCCAGATGGGGCTGAATCTTAAAATCTGGGACGGATTTCGCCCGGTAAGCGCCCAATTCCGTCTGTGGGAAGTTTGCCCCGATCCGGCCTATGTTGCAAACCCGGAAACGGGCTTTAGTTCCCACAGCCGGGGGAATACGGTGGATTTGACCCTGGTGGACGAAACCGGTCAGGAACTGGAAATGCCCACAGGCTTTGACGATTTTTCCGCTCTGGCAGACCGGGATTACTCCGACTGTACCGCTGTGGCCAGGGAAAACGCCCAGCTTTTGCAGGACGTGATGGAACGCGGCGGTTTTACCGGTTACTTTGGAGAATGGTGGCACTTTTCCGATACCCAAGACTATCCGGTGGAGGAAACTTTTGAACCCCCGGCGGGATAATGCAAAAGCGGTCTGCGAGTTTCTTCGCAGACCGTTTTCTTATCCAAATTCCGCCATGTCCAGCACCTGACCATCCCGGGTCAGCGGGTCCATTTCCCCGTTTCGCAGGATATAGCTTTCCCCGCACAGCAGCAGGCCCTGTTCGTCCTGGTAAAAATAGCTGCCATCCGGCAGGGCGTAGAAAGTTTTTCCGAAGCTATCAGCGTAGGTAATGTCCTCAAACAGCCTGCGTCCGTCCAGAATGGCATCCCACACCTTCTGATAGTGGGGCAGAATATTGACCTCCGTCAGTCCTAATCCCGGTACAAACCGGGGAAAGTCCGGCGAAGATTCTCCCGGCTCCTCAGGCTGGACGTACACTTCCCGGGCCAGGTTCATGGAGCCTGCGCTGATGCCCATAACGGTGCCGGAGAAATCTTTCAGCAGATTTCCCAGCCCGATTTCCCGGAAAAAGCTGTTCTGAGTGGGCACATGACCTCCCGCCAGAACAATCAGATCCGCCTGGGCAATCAGATTTCGGGCCTGACGGGCATTTCGTCCGTCCAGCACCTGATAGCCAGAAAAGGGCATATCCGCCAGAGAGAAAGCTGCCGCGGTATCCGCACCAAAATGACAGGTCATGTGATGATCCTCCGGGTCAGAGCAAATGAACAGCGCCCGAGGCTCCGGCGGCAAAGCGGAGCGCAGCCGCTCCACAAAATCGTTGGCGCCGCTGAGGATAGCCCGGTCCGCCCCCTCCACGTAAGGGCTGCTGGTGATGAATACCTTCATACAATCTCTCCCTGCATTCTGGATTTATAACCGAAAATCCGGGAAATACTCCCCTACAAAGTCCACTTTTTCCACCTGGAAGGACTTTCCGTTCAGATATTCCAGCGCGCCTGCCTCGGTGGTAAAGCAGAAAGTCAGTTTGTAGGAGTACAGTGCCTGGTAACTGCGGTCGTAACGCTTATCCAGTTTGCCGTACTTCCCATCTCCCAGCAGCGGATGTCCGGCATGGGCAAATTGCGCCCGGATCTGGTGGGTTCGGCCGGTAATCAGCTCACATTCCACCAGGCTCAGTCCGTTCCGGCTGGCAAGGACTTTGTAGTTGGTCTGGCAGGTTTTGGCCCCAGGCTTGGGGCTGTCGCTGACGAATACCCGGTTCTTCTTTTCATCCTTGAACAAAAAGCCTTTCAAGCTGCCTTCTTTGACTTTCGGCGTTCCTTCCACAATGGCCAGATACCGTTTGTCCAGTTCCCGGTCTTTGATTTTCTGATTCATCACCCGCAGGGCTTCCGCGGTTTTCGCCGCAATGACAATGCCGCCGGTATTGCGGTCAATCCGGTTGCATAGCGCCGGAGTAAAGGCGTTCTCTTCCCGGGGCCGCCACTCCCTCTTCTGGTAGAGGTAAGCCTGGATATGGTCAATCAGCGTCCGTCCATATTCTGCGCCGTCATGGGGATGCACCGCAAGCCCCGGGCGCTTATCCACCAGCAGAATATGGTCATCTTCGTAGACAATGTTCAGCTTGGGCGTTGCCACTGTCAGGTAAGCATTTTCTTCCCTGGGTTTGTCGAAAAATTCATCGTTGATATACAGCTGAAGCACATCCCCTGCCTGAAGCCGGGTATCCCGCTCCACACGCTTTCCGCCCAATTTGATTCGTTTCAGACGGATATATTTCTGAGCCAGGGAAGCCGGCAGCAGCGGAACGGCTTTGGCGAGAAAACGGTCCAGACGCTGTCCCGCGTCGTTGGGGCCAATTGTCAGTTCTTTCATGGATTCCTTCCTGTATGTTCTTCAAAATGTCGGTTCATCTGATCCGTGAACTCCTGGGCTGCGTTGTAGCCCATCTTCTTCTGACGGTTATTCATAGCGGCAACCTCCAGAATCACCGCCAGGTTACGGCCCGGGGTGATGGGGATGGTATACTTGGGAATTTTCACTCCCAGAATTTCCGTATACTGTTCATCCAGTCCCAGACGGTCGTAGGCCTGATTCTTATTCCAGGCAACGATATCCACCACCAGGTTGATTTCGTTTTCCAGCTTGATGGCACCCATACCAAACAGCTTTGCCACATTGATGATGCCGATACCACGCAGCTCGATATAGTTGCGAATCAGTTCCGGCGCCGTTCCCACCAGAGAGTTGGTGGAGACTTTGCGGATTTCCACAGCATCGTCGGCAATCAGCCGGTGTCCGCGTTTCAGAAGCTCTACGGCGGCTTCGCTTTTTCCGATACCGCTGTCACCAGTCAGCAAAATTCCTTCACCGTAAACTTCCGCCAACACACCATGCCGGGTAATGCGGGGTGCCAGAGCCGCTTTCAGATAGGTGATAATGGTAGAAACAATGGTGCTGGTGGGCTCGGTGGTGCTCAAAATGGTGACATTGTGCTTTTTCGCCATGGTCAGCATTTCCGGATGGGGGGTAATTCCCCGGGCGATTATCAGCGCGGGAAATTTGTAAGAAAACAGCCGGTCATAAATGGCAGAGCGTTCCCAGGAAGCAAGCTTCGTCACATAGCTCATTTCCACATTTCCCATGACCTGCAAACGCATGGGTTCATAGTGGTCAAAATATCCCGCCAACTGCAAACCAGGACGGGCCATATCCTCCACTGTAATCCGGATGGAAGCAAAGTCCGTGGAGGCATAGACAATATCCAGATGAAATTCCTTGACCAGTTGGCTCAGCAGTACGCTGTATGTATCCGTCATGGCGCACACCCCACAAGTTCGAGTTACTCAGAACATTATACCCGCCGCAAAAAGGAATATCAATAGATTTCGAAAAAATCAAAAAAATTTGAAAAAAACCCTTGCTTTTTTGGCGAAAGTTTGATATCATATCAAAGCGCCTTTGGTAGGCGTAGTTTGTTGAGTAAACATCCGGATGGGAGGTGCAATGAAGAAATGGCTAAGTGTGATTTTTGTGGCAAGGGCGTAACCTTTGGTATTAAGGTCTCCCACTCCCACAGACGTTCCAATCGTGCATGGAAGCCCAACGTCAAGCGCGTTAAGGCTGTCGTTAACGGAACTCCCTGCCATGTGTACGCTTGTACCAGATGCCTCCGCTCCAATAAGGTCGAGCGTGCCATCTGATTTCCCGGGCATATAATTACGTTGCTGACTTCTCAGCAGCGTTTTTATTTTGTCCGGCAGAATTTCCGCTCCACGAATTTGGCACAATTTGGCCCGAAAAAGTCACATTTCTTCCTGCCGATTGCCCCGAATGGTCTTCAGATAATTGTATACCGTAAAATTGGTAACTCCCAGCCGCTTTGCCACATACTCCACGGCTCCTTTTACGTCAAAGAGTCCTTTCTGCTCCAGCTTTTTCACAACTGCCAGTTTGTCTTCCTTCTGCATATAGGCTGCCGGTTTGTCCATCCGTTCCAGTTCCCTGCGTACCATGGATTCCACAATCTCGTTAATATCCCGGCAGGACCGCTCTGAAAATACATTGTCAATCCCGGCATCTGAAAATTCCGTGAGATTCCCCAAAAGCTTTGATGCAACCACATAATCCGTCAAATCCTGGTTGATGCACACACTCCCCAAAACACGCTGGGATTCATCCCGGATAAACAGGGTAGAATTGCGCAGGACCCTGCCGTCCGGCAGCGTGGTTCGGTAGTTGATCTGATCCGGCACATCGTTTCCGTAGTTGTCCAGTAACTGTAAAAGCACATCCGTTGGGGATCCTCCGACCTTACGGTTGGTTACGTTTCCAAAAACCCCTACAATAGAATGATCTGCACGGCCCAGGTCATGCACAATCACCTCATAGCGCTGTCCTAAAACCTGAGACAGTCCCTCTGCCAGCTGCATTGCAGCCTGCAGCCCTGGGTGCAAATTTTCCGTCTGCATCAAACCAGTCCTTTTTGCCAGCTTTCTTTTCCTCTGCCGTTCTCCACCGGCGGAAGATTGTCCGTCGTCGTGAGAGTAATATAGCATTTAACCTGTAGGAAGTCAATATCGCATCCTGAATTTTACCTGAAACCGCTGACCAAGCCAAGAATCCAATAAGAAACGCCGCCGAGCAGGGAACCCCTGTACGGCGGCGCTTATGCAGTTTTTATAAAGCCGATTTTCCTTTCAGCACTGGGATTGGGTCATCATGCGAATGATTTCCCGGTCCGTCTGTTTCATACCTACCCGGCCCAGGTGGCTGAAATTGTAAATGCTGTTTTCCACGCCCTTTACTACCAATCCATCACCGCCATAGAACTGATGCCCGTTGCGATACATCTCAAATCCCAAAATTCCCGCGTCCACGGATACGGCGATTTTTGCGGCGCAGGAGGACTTGGCTCCGTCACAGACAATTCCGGATGTTATGGCCAGTGCATTGACAATGGTATGGCTGACGGTAGCGGTGTCACCCGTAAGCAGGTAGGCAATTCCCGCCCCTGCTCCGGCACCGGCACTGACAGCGCCGCAGTAAGCAGACAACCGGCCGATTCCCTGCTTTGCATGCAGAGTGATCAAATTGGATACCAGGAGTGCTCTAAGGAGCTTTTCTTTCGGAAGATTCTCTTCCTTGGCGTATTCTATCACAGGCAAGGAAGCGGTCAGGCCCTGGTTGCCACTGCCGGAGGCAATGATGACAGGCAGCTCACAGCCGTTCATTCTGGCATCGGATGCGGCTGCTGCCCGGGCCTTAGCCCGGATTTTCACATTGTTTCCATAGACATGGATCAGCGTCTGGCCAATGGCCGCACCATACTTTCCCGTCATTCCCTCATCAGCAATGGCACTGTTATAGGCAATCTGCCGTTCCAGAATCTGGCCAACCTCTTCAAGATCACAGGAATCGGCAAAGTCGCAAATATCCTTCACATTCAGAAGGCTGTAATCCGGGGCATTTTCATCTACAATATCCAGGATTTCCTTATCCTTCAGAACCGTACCGTCCTTCTCAATGTGTACCAGGTTTGTGTGCTCGTTCACCGCCCGAACGGAGGCATACGCCTCACCGTGGTGCACCGTGACCGTCACATCCAGGACATACCCCGAATCCGCCGGAGCGACGGTTATAGGGGTTGTGTTCAGGTAATCTCTCAGACGCTCCTTTGCTTCCTCGCTGACATGGGCAATCACTTCCAGCTGAGCCCTTTCATCTCCGCCAAGAATGCCGATGGCCGCAGCAGCAGCGATGCCTTTGCTGCCATTGGTATTGGGAACCACAACGCTCTTTACGTTTTTAATAATGTTGCCGCTGGCTGTAATTTTCACCCGATCCGGAAGGGCGCCCAGTACGCTTCTTGCCATGGCAGCGCAATAGGCAATGGCAATGGGTTCCGTGCAGCCCATGGCCGGTATCAATTCCCGATGCAAAATCCGGACATAGGTCTGGTATACGATACTGTTTTTTTCCATGGAAACCTGTTTCCTTTCTTGATATCATCTGAAAAGTACCGATGAGTTAACTCACCGGTACTTTTCCTTATTTAGCAGCCTTAGGCAAATTCCCTCTGGGCTTCCAGGGTATACTGCACATAGAAGGCAGCGCCGTTGAGCATGCTATCCTCGTCCAGATTAAACTTGTCCGAGTGCAGCTCGTACACACAATCATTCTCCGGCGTGCGGCAGCCTACAAAGGCATAGACGCCGGGGGTTCGTTCCAGGAAATAGGAGAAGTCCTCTCCTCCGGGCGTTCCTGGGAACTGGATCAGATGCTCTTTGCCGATGCTGTTTTCCACTGCCCGCTGAGAAATCTGGCTGCAGCGATCATCGGTAATGGTGGCCGGAATATCGATGTAATAATCGAACTCGTAGGTTGCCCGGTAGGCTTCACATGTCCCCTTGATGATCCGCTCGATGATTCCGGGCAGCTGCTTTTGCAGCTTGGGGTTGAAGGTTCTCACCGTTCCCGTGAGCTCTGCAGATTCCGCAATGATATTGGGCAGTGTGCCGCAGTGGAAGGTGCAGATGCTTACCACCACTGTATCATTGGGCTTTACTTCCCGACTGGTGATGCTTTGCAGTGCATCCACCACCTTGGCACCCACATAAATGGGGTCTACTGCGCTTTCCGGCATAGCCCCATGACCGGATTTGCCAATGATTTTAATCTTCATAAAGCCGGCAGAGGTATATCGGGGGCCGGGGTCAACAGAGATGGTTCCGGCAGGCAGTTTGGGGAAAATATGCATGCCCGCAATCAGCATAATGCAGAACATCATGTTGGCAGTGGCCGTCAGGCCCTCCGGAATAGAGCGGAACATATTGAACAAGGACACGGGAGTCCGTTCCACTGCATGGTAGCTGTCTGCCACGACGCGGGTCACGCCGTCTACGGTTTCCCGGTCATAGGCACCCGGGACCACAAAGTAGGAAATGATGGTGCACAGTACCACCATAACCAGCAGCGGGATAAAGGGGTGCATTGCTTTGCCCTGGGTCAGGGCTTTCTTTTCTTTTTTGATCTTCATTGTCTTTCTCCTTTCAAATTTCCGTTTGTCCTATTTCTGTTTGATGAAGCCCCTCCACCTCCCGTGAATTCATAATCCATTGTTAAAAGATAGTTGCTGTTATTTGACAATTCTATCTTTGAAACGACATGCCCAGTTTGATCAGGCGATACATCCGATCCGCTGCGTTGAGAAACAGAGAATCCGCACGGGCCAGCGCGTCTTCCTGAGAGGATGCAGCCCCCATACAGGAGATGGCGGCCACAATACCGCAATCATAGATTTCTTCAGCACCTTCTCCCATGCAGCCTACTACGGCCACTGCCGGCACGCCCTGTCTGGCACAGTGCTGACCGATGCCTGAGAGCACCTTTCCTTTCGTACTCTGATAATCCATCCTGCCTTCTCCGGTAACCACCAAATCCACATCTGCAATCAGCTGGTCAAAGTTCACCAAAGAAAGCACAGTCTCAATGCCGGAGCGGATTTCTACGTTGGAAAACGCCAGCAGCGGCACGGACAGTCCTCCGGCTGCGCCGCTGCCCTGCAAATCCCGCAAATGCTTGCCGCAGGCTGTTTCCACTACCTGGACGTAATTTTTCATTCCCGCTTCCAGCCGTGCCTGTTCCTCCGGACCGGCGCCTTTTTGTCTGCCGTAAACATATGTAGCGCCATCCGGCCCCAGCAGAGGATTCTTCACATCACACATTAGGATGAGATTGGCGTCTTTCAGCTGAGGGAGCATCTGGGTTGTATCAATGGATGCGACCTTCTCCAGCCCCGCACCATCAGGGCTGACGCTGTTGCCACTGGAATCCAGGAATCGGATTCCCAGAGCCATAGCAGCGCCAATGCCGCCGTCGTTGGTAGCGCTGCCGCCCAACAGCAGATAAATATTGCGATACCCTTGCAGCAGGATATGCCGAAGCAGCTGCCCTGTTCCGATAGACGAGGCGTGAAGAACATCCAGCTTCCGGCCCTGAATCAGGGGCAAACCTGAAGCCTGTGCCATCTCCAAAATGGCGGTGGTATCGTTCAGAATGCCATAGCGAGCATCTACCTCTGCACCCAAAGGGCCTGTAACCCGGCAGCTGGCATAATGGCCTCCCAGTGCATGAATCAGCGATTCCACCGTGCCTTCCCCGCCATCGCCGATGGGTAAGTCCACCATCTGGCAGTCAGGAAAATGCTTTCTGGTTGCCTCGTGCAGAAGCTCGATTGCGTGGAAAGAGGACATGGAACCTTTAAATGAATCCGGTGCAAACAGGATTTTCATATGGTTTCTCCGCCTTTCGTGATTTTGCATAACAAGTTTCTTTGATAATACCGAATCCTTTGGTAAAAAAACAACATTTTCCATCCTAAATTTTTTGCCATTTCTTGTTTTGACGATACAATGTTGTTTTATTTGCCGGGATAGTGTGCAAAAAATACCGCAGAGATTTATGCAGATCGCACAAATCCCTGCGGATAAGTCTTATGGATACTCCTCTAGATAATGGTACAGACAGGTCATCAGCAGCTTGTCGTTGCCTGACTGGAAAGGGTTGATTCCCAGTGCGGTGCGGAGTTTGTTAATCCGGAAAACCAATGTGTTTTTGCCAGATTGGGATTGATCATGCCCTCGCCTCCATATTCCTGCGTCCTGTTTCAGCAGCTCACCAACTTGCCTTTCGCTGATTATAACAATTCGTGCCCGCAGGTGCAAGTGGGAACTTTTTTACAGCTGGATGCCTTTGCCCCAACGAAAAAAGCCGAACCATATGGTTCGGCTTTTTACACAGCTTTGCGTCAGAGCTCTTTCAGAGGGCTTGCCATTTCTGGTGGAGATATTTTCAGAAAAAAAGACCCGAAGAATCAAGCTTCGGGTCTTTTGGAGCTGCTAGCCAGATTTGAACTGGCGACCTCATCCTTACCAAAACAATATAGCCTGTTGTGTTCTAACTTTTCTTGTTGTATAATCCTGTATTATAAAAGGTTTTATATTTGTTTTCAAAACTTTTTGCTGTGAAATGCTGTTGCCTGTTGTAGCTTGTTGTGTGGTGGTTTCTGTTGTAGGTAGTGGTTTTGTAGTGGTTTTTTAAGGGTATGAGAAAAGCCGCCCAGCAAACGCCAGACGGCTTCCCTAAAGGAGAAAATCTGCACCAAATGTGCAAAGGAAGGATTATTCTTTTTTGGCTCTCTGTTCGTGGAAAGCCTTGTGTGCTGCGTTCAGCCGTTCACGCCGTTCCTGTTCCCACATTGCATTATAAAACGCATTCAAGGCACGCTCTGCCGATCTCCGGTCAGCTTGATATATTCGCTGCTGGTTCTTTTTGCGTTGCTGGTAACAGGCAGCAGCTCCGGTGCATTCCGGTTTCGTACACATCAAACAAACAGCGGCATCCCTGCGGCTGGCTTCTTCCTCTGTCAGCTTGTCAGCCATAGGCATCACCGTCCAGAATGCGCTGGATTTCGGTTGCTACCTTCTGGATATGTTCAGCTCGTTCTGCTTCTGTTCTAAATTTCAAAGGCTTCCGCAAGGGTTCGTCCAGACCTTCACCCACACCGATTTCCGCTAGCTGCATCAGCAGGGCAGCATATATCTTGCCGCTTCCATAGCCCATAAACCGGGCATACATATCCTGCTGATCTTCCGTCAAATCGGAATACCGCTTACCATACCGCATAGCAGCCGCCACCGGAGCGAATGCTTGGGTTTCCTGTGCGACCTTTTCAAGCTGTGCCAGCTTCCTTTTGGATATTCCTGCCATAGCCTCAGCCCCTTTCGTCAGCGGTTGCCGTCTGGACAGCGTGCAGTAATGTTTCCATTGCCGGGTTATCCTTCACAGAAAAGGATACAGAGGCATCCTGTGCGGCGATGTTAAACGCCATCAAACTGTTTACGGTCTTTGTGCTGCCATCCGGATATAGCACCTTCACCACGGAAGGGCTGTTACGCTCCAATTCTGCAAGCCGTTTCTTAAAGTCCATAGTTTTCCTCCATCTGCCGGGCGATCTCTTGCAGGCTGGGTTCGGCTGGGTCAATAACGCCCAGCCTTACCAGATATTCACGAATGACACGGTTGCCGCCCAGAGCCATAGCTTCATAGCAAGCCCTGTCCATAGGTGTTAGAGCTTCCCACTTTTGGCAGAAGGCATCAAAGGAAAGCGGCTGCTGTGTCCGATGCAATTCTTCCAAAGCCCGGAGGCGGTTTATAAAGCCCCTCATATCAGCCATTCATAATCTGGGCAAGCTCGGAATTTTCACCCATAAACTGCTCGTAAAACTCCGGTCTTTTATGCCAACTCACACTCTTATTTGCAACATAGGGAACATTCTTCACCGTCTGGATTAAGTTGGCGTTTGGATATGCGACGGCACGCTTAATTCTAATACCGTTCTGGTCTGCATAATCAGCGATCAGCCGCTGCATTGTGTAATTTCCAGCGTGCTTATCAAACATCTTTTCAAGGTCAGTATCACGCAGCTTCACACCTACAGACAGCAGCTGTGCATCGTCCGTCAATGCTCCACCGTTAAGATGGTTTTCTGCTTCCAGCTCGGCAATATAGGCGGCGGTCAGCTTTTCAACCTCGATTTTTGCAAGGTCTGCGGCATCGTTGATCTGTCGCCGTAAATCTCTACGCTGCGGCTCTAAAACCTTGTTGATATGCTCCACAGAATACTTGCGGCGGTTGCTGATCTTTTCTTCTACGCCATCAAGTGCGGTCTGGGCTTCAATGCGTGCGGCAATGGCCTTCTTCACGATTTCATTTACAGCGGAAAAATATTCTCTTTTATTCATAATCAATAGTCCTTTCTAAAATCAAAATTTGTCAGCGTTCTGGGCTGCTTCCAAAGCATCCAGACGGGTTAGAATGTTGGCGGCTTCGATGTAACGCAAGCCGTGGCGTAACAGGCTGTCAGCGGCTGATACTCGCACCGTGGCGGCTGTTTCTGTGCTGTCCAGCACCTCACACAGGGTATCAACTGCCAGCGTTAGCCGGGCTGATATGGCATCGCACGCCTCCGACAGAACGGCGGCTTTTGCCTTTTCGTACTGCTCCCGGAAGGCATCGTCATTCAGCCGATTTCTGATCGTTGCTTCCGACACATCGGCAATTTTGGCAGCTTTTCGCACACTTCCTGCTGCAAGCAATGCACCCAGAATTTTCTCGTCGTTCAGTTTCTGCAAGCGTTACACCCCCTTTATTCGTGGTAAATTTCAAAAATAACCTTCGGATAGCATCAAATAGTTTCATTCTTCATCCCCTGCCAGCTTTAGAAAATATTTAATTTCTTCGGTTGTCCATTTTGCAAAGGGGAAGCGTGCATCCTCTGGTTTTCCATATTGCAAGCCCAAAGTGCAAGCATATTCAGCCGCCACAAAAGGCACATCCATCTTTTCGGCAATAGCTTTCCTGCTCTCTGGCACATCACGCCAACGCTTGCAGAGGGTGAAAAAGGTTTCCTCTGGCTGGTTGCGTTCAATCGTTGCTAATCGGTGTAGCAAGGTCTTATTCATCCGTTGCGTTCTCCTTTTCGTTCAGTTTCTTCTCCAATTCTTTAATCCGTCTGGCTTGACGGTTGATTACTTTCCGCTGGCGGTCTTTGTCCTGCTCAAGGCGTAGGATTTTTTCATTCAGCAAATCAATCAGCTGTGCGTTATAATCGGTCATTATTTCACCTTCTTTCGTGGAATTGGTACAGGTAGTACAGAGAAAACGCCATTTTGAAAAACTTTCCTGTGTACCACTATGTATATATCTTTCTTTTTTTGGGGTTTAGGGGAATGTACTGTACTAACCGTACTAAAACCTAAAAACACATTGATATTAAAGGCTTTTTTGTAGTACAGTACACCCCTTTTCTGCTGTCATTATGCTGTGCTTTTCTGTGCTATCTTGAGATCGTTAGCCCAATTATACCGGGGTAACACTCTTACACGCTGCTGCCGCCCTGCCATCATCCTTCTTTCTGCGGTGATACCGATGCGGTCAAGTGCCTTTCCGATCTGCTCGACAGAGTATGTACGCAAGCATTCGTGTTCCAGCTTAAAATCCGTAACCGTGGAATATGCCCATACAAAGGTTGAGCCGTCCTTGTTTGCCTTGCTGATAATATCCTCGATTTCCGGTTGAGCCTTCAGCGGCTTTTCGTGTTCCGTGTTCCTTCGTGCCAGCTCGTCCTGCTCCTGCCGTGTCAGCCGGAAGCCTTGCAGATTTCCAGCCGCCTGTGCTTCAATCTGTTTCCAAAGCTGAAGGGCATCCAGAGCCGCCAGAGCTTCCAAATCAATACCCTTTACAGGGACAGTCCAAAAACGTCGTGATCCTGTTGGGTCTATGAGAAATTGCGTTGTGTTACAGGTTGCGATTAAAGATGTACGGCGGCACAGGGTCTGGTCTGTCCGTCCATAGGGAAGCCGGTATTCGTCAATCTCTGCCGTGATAAATGCCTTCAGCCGTTCCAGATCGCTGCGAAGCGTGGTTTCGATTTCGCCCCATTCACAAATCCAGCAGCTAGTGCAGCGGCGAATTGTGTCTTTGTCCCGGCTGTCCAGATACTGACCTAGCTTGACTAGCTCCGGTAACACTCCGATTTTCCGTACAAAGCTGGTTTTGCCGATACCCTGTTTTCCTTGCAGGACTAGCAGCCCATCAGCTCCGAAGGGGTGTTTCGTGTCGTTGTGTGCCATACTGTAGCATTGCCAGAGCCATTTATGCAGCAGGGCTTTGGATAGCTCGTCATCCTCGATACAGAGGATTTTATAAAGCTGCTCCACACGGTCTACACCGTCCCACGCTGGGGCATTCTTCAGCATAACCTCTACAGGGTTATACCGATGTTTGCCAGCCAGAACGCCCAGCAGGTCAGCCACAAGCCCCCTGTCGCATTGGTATTTCCGTTTTAGCTGATCGTGGACAATAATGTGCAGATCGCTTTTGACGGTTTCCGGATTAAAACTAGGGTCTACGCCGTCCACCTCGACAGAATGGGAAATACAGTTATAAGCTATTTCGATGGCATTGTCATCCAGCCACATTTCCAGCTTATCAACGGTCAGCTGTGGCTTCGTCTGTCGCTCTGGTTTGGCTTTTTCTTCTGGTATATCCTCTGCCTCCGGTTCATCTACAAGGCTTTCTCCACGCTCTACAATGCTTCTGGCGGCATCCGCTAGCACATTAAGAGGTATTCCGTCTTGAAGATGTTTTTGTATTTGTGCCGTGTCCATTCCGTTTAGAATTAAAAAATCCAAATCGGACAGCGGCTGCTCTGTTTGTGTTGCCTCCAATTCCTGACCGCCTTGCCGTCCTCCTACCGACAGGGCTGTGCGGTGCAGGGTTTCTGTCATTGGGCAGCACCTCCGTGTGTGATCTGCTCCAATAGTGCAGGAATGTGAATATAGTAGGTTGTTCCGCTGCGGATATGGGGAATAGTGCCTTCCTTGCATCCCTTACGCAGGAAATACTGGGATAGCCCGGTTGTCCTGCTTGCTAGTGCAATCTTTTGATATGGGGTTGTATTGGTCTGCATTGTTACATCTCCTTTCTTGCTTCGACCATTCTGTCAATCGTCCGGAAGATATGTTCCTTCTGATCGTTGGGCAGCTCTCTCCGGAGCTTCCGGGACAGGTTGCCATCATTCACGCCTAACGCCTCAGCCAATTCCCACAGCTTGAAGCCGTGAACTGCTACGGCATTTCGTATATCTTGATTTGCCTTCACTTTTTTTCACCTCTTTTCAATTTTGGTGTTGATTTTTGTTGCTGTTTTTGTTACAATGTCATTGTAAGGTAACACTTTAGGAAAGTCAATACCCGGTAACATACTGTAAACAAAGGAGAAAAAGCATTATGGAATGTAACACAATCGGAGAAAGAATTGCACACTTGCGGAAGGTAAAGGGGATTTCGCAGGGGGATTTAGCAAAAGCAATGTATGTCAAGCGTGAAGTGGTAACGCATTGGGAAGTCGGAGATCGTGACCTTAAAACAGAATACACTATCAAACTTGCGGATTATTTTGGAGTAACCTGTGATTATCTGCTCCGAGGCATACCATCCGAAAATGTGGATGTAGCTAAAGCAACAGGGCTAAATAATAAGTCCATTGAAAATATCAAGATGCTAGCAAGGCTTTCCACGGAATGCAATCATCCTAATTTAGGGATTGCCTTAAATAATTTTATCGGCAGCGTTCATTTTGTGTATTTTCTTTCGCAATATATGAATTATCGGAATAAAACAGGGCAACTTGCATATCGCCTGGAAGCGTTCAAAGAATGGCTAATCCAGCACGAAGCGAAGCCTCCAAGGGATCTGCTGAAGTATGCTGCTGAAGTAAAACTTGAAAATCCGACATCCCCAGCAGCAGATGTAATGCGTTGCGATGCAGAACTTAAATTTGCTTTATTCTGTTTGCATAACAGCATAGATAGCTATGTGGAGGACATAAGAGAGGAGCTGCTAGAAAATGGCATCAATCCGTGAAATGGAAACAAAGACAGGCATCTGCTACGAAGTAGGTGTTAGCCGTGGCAGAGGTAAAAGCAAAGTATACCGCCGCTTTTATCCGGAAGCAGGATGGAGTAAAAGAACCATCGACAGGGAGCTAAACAAATTCGTCCGTGATCTTGAAAAAGAGGTTGAAGCCGGGCAGACCGTTTCCAGAGAAGAACGCAAAGAAAAAGAGCTTGAAGCAATGCGTGAAGCCGCAAAGGTTCAAACTCTAAAGCAATATGGCGAAAAGGTCTTTATGCCTACCAAAAAGGTAACGATCAGCGAAAACACACGAAGCAGTTTTCAAGGCTGTCTGGACAGGCGTATTTATCCTGCATTGGGTGATCTGCGGCTTCCGGATATTACATCGGCTAATATTTCCGCTTTCCTTCTGTCCGTACAGGCTGAAGGCAAGAGCCACGGCACAGTTATCAAGTATTACACCATCTTAAAGAGCCTTTTCAAAATGGCATATATGAACGATGAAATACCACGCAATCCGATGGACAAAGTAGAACGCCCAAAGCCTCGCAAGGATGAAGCCAGAAAAATGGAGGTTGAAGCCTATACAGAGGAAGAAACGGCATATATTCTGGAATGCCTAGAAAAAGAGCCGTTAAAGTGGCGTGTCCTTATGGAGCTTATGATCGACACAGGTATTCGCCGGGGAGAATGCTGCGGCTTGAAATGGTCAAATGTGGATTTCCAAAGCAACACTATCACCATAGAGCATAACCTGTGCTATACTCCGGAAAAAGGTGTATATCTGGACACTCCCTAAAACGGCAAGGTTCGCACCATCAATGTAGCTCCGGAAGTTATGGCTCTGCTGAAGCAGCTCCGGGCAAATGAAGGCGTGATAAAATTCAGCCCTTATGTATTCACACAGGACGGTACAGCAGAGCCGATGCATCCCCAAAGCCCCACACGGTATATGCAGAAATTCTCTGCCCGGTATGGCATACAGGAGCTGCACCCCCACAAACTGCGGCACAGCTTCGCCAGCATCGCAATCACAAACGGTGCAGATATTGCCAGCGTGTCGGAAATTCTGGGACACTCCGACAAAGCCGTCACTTTGAGAATGTACACCCACGCCGATCAAGCTAGTATGACTAGGGCAAGTAATATCTTCCGTGAAGCCATCAAACGGAAACAGGCATAAAAAAAGCCGGGCAGGTTCAGCACCTGTCCGGTCAATTTTTCGGTCTATGTAGTGGTTTTTGTAGTGGTTTTTTTGGCTGGCAAGTTTTCCGCAAAAAAGCAAAAGCCCCAAAACCGTTGTGGTTCTAGGGCTTTTTTGGAGCTGCTAGCCAGATTTGAACTGGCGACCTCATCCTTACCAAGGATGCGCTCTACCGACTGAGCTATAGCAGCATTTTTACTTTGTTTTCGCCGTCTCCCTGACAGCTTGGTCATTATACAATGGACTTGCCAAAATGTCAAGTGTTTTTTCTAAAAATTTCAAAATTCTTTTTTGGCTTTTTCTACGGATAAAGCGCCTGCCACACAGCTGCGGCAGGCGCCTGATCTGCGTAGAAATTACCGCAATTACACCAGCTCGATGATAGCCATCTCAGCGGCGTCACCGCGACGGGCGCCGGTACGGGTTACTCTGGTGTAGCCGCCGTTACGGTCAGCGTACTTCGGAGCAATCTCCTTGAACAGCTTGTTGGCCACATCTTCCTTGGTGATGTAGGACAGAGCGCGGCGGTAAGCTGCCAGGTTGCCCTTCTTGCCCAGGGTGATCATCTTCTCAACCACAGGCTGTACTTCCTTGGCACGATAGAAGGTGGTTTCCATCTTGCCGTTTTCCAGCAGGTCGGTTACCTGCTGACGCAGCAGGGCTTTTCTCTGTGCGCTGGTCTTACCCAGCTTACGAGTGCCGAACATGAACGTTTCCTCCTTTTTTGAAAGGTTAAACTCTATTAGTTGTTGCTGCCAGATTCTTCGCTGGCCAGGGACAGGCCCATCATCTCCAGCTTCTTCTGAACCTCATCCAGGGACTTCTTGCCCATGTTGCGGACCTTCATCATATCTTCGCCGGTCTTGTTAATCAGGTCGGCAACGGTGTTGATGTTGGCACGCTTCAGGCAGTTGAAGCTCCGGACAGACAGATCCAGCTCATCAATGGTCATGGACAGCTTGGCGTCGGGGCGATCAGCAGTCTTTTCCACAACAGTGGAAGAGGTGCTGACAGTATCAGACAGGTTGGTAAACACAGTCAGATGATCGGAAAGGATCTTCGCACCCAGAGACACAGCGTCCTTGGCAGTAATGGTGGAATCCGTCCAGACCTCAAGGGTCAGCTTGTCAAAGTCGGTCTTGTCACCAACTCGAGTAGGCTCCACAGTATAATTCACCTTGATAACAGGAGAATAAATGGAGTCAATGGGAATCACGCCAATCACGGTCTGAGGGGTCTTGTTCCGGTCAGAGGAAACATAACCACGACCTTGAGACAGGGTGATCTCCATGTTGAAAGTGGCATCTTCGCCCAGGGTGCAGATGTGCAGCTCCGGGTTCAGAATCTCAACCTCAGCATCCGCTTTGATATCGCCGGCAGTGACCTCACAGGGGCCAACCGCGTCGATGTGCACAGTCTTGATACCGGCGCTGTGCAGCTTGGGAGTGATCCGCTTGACATTCAGGATGATCTCCGTCACATCCTCGGTAACACCGGGAATGGTGGAGAACTCATGCTGAACGCCCTGGATCTTCACGGAAGTTGCAGCATAGCCGGGCAGGCTGCTGAGCAGGATACGGCGCAGGGAGTTGCCCAGCGTCATACCATAGCCACGCTCCAGAGGCTCTACGACATACTTGCCGTAAGAGGGATCCTCGGGCTGATCAAAACAGGTGATGCGAGGCTTTTCAATTTCTACCATGAATCAAAACCCTCCTTAATAGTGTGGGGAGGAGCTCTCCCCACCAGACAAACATGCGTACAGACAGGGGGGAAGGATCATTACTTGGAGTACAACTCGACGATGAGGTGCACTGCGATATCGAAGTCGATATCGGCCATGGTAGGCATGGCAATTACCTTACCCTGGAGGGTGTTCTTATCACGGTCCAGCCACTTGGGGGCAGCAACGAATGCATCGTCTTCCTTCAGCTTCTTGAAGAAGTTGTTGGAAACGCTCTTTTCGGAGACAGCAACCACATCACCGGGCTTCACCAGGAAGCTGGGGATGTTGACACGGTTGCCGTTGACAGTGAAGTGACCATGGTTCACCAGCTGGCGAGCCTGACGACGGGAGTTAGCGAAGCCCAGACGGTACACAACGTTGTCCAGACGGCGCTCCACATAGGTCATCAGCACTTCACCGGTGTTGCCTTCGGCACGGGCAGCCTTGTCGTAGTAGTTACGGAACTGCTTTTCCTGAATGCCGTAGACAAATTTGACCTTCTGCTTCTCGGTCAGCTGAGTAGCATACTCAGACTTCTTTGCTCTTCTCTGACCGCCGGGGTTCTTGTTGGAAGTCTTGTTGTAACCCATTGCGGCAGGAGAAACGCCCAGCGTTCTGCAACGCTTCAGCACGGGCTGCATATTCTTAGCCATAACGCAAAAATCCTCCTATTGCTTTCTCAGACACGACGTCTCTTGGGGGGACGGCAGCCATTGTGGGGAATGGGGGTGACGTCCTTAATCATAACAACTTCCAGGCCAGCGGTCTGCAGGGCGCGGATCGCAGCTTCACGTCCCTGACCGGGACCCTTCACATAAACCTCAACAGTCTTCAGGCCATGCTCCATCGCAGCCTTGGCAGCGGTTTCCGCAGCAGTCTGGGCAGCGAAGGGAGTGGACTTACGGGAGCCACGGAAGCCCAGTCCGCCGGAGGAAGCCCAGCTCAGGGCGTTGCCTTCCAGATCGGTGATGGTCACCATGGTGTTGTTGAAAGAGGAACGGATATGTGCCGCACCCTTTTCAACGTTCTTGCGCTCACGACGGCGCTTAACAACCTTCTTAGTAGCCTTTGCAGCCATTTACATATCCCTCCTTACTTCTTCTTGTTGGCGATGGTCTTCTTGGGACCCTTACGGGTACGAGCGTTGGTCTTGGTACGCTGGCCGTGGACAGGCAGGCCACGACGATGACGCAGACCACGATAGCAGCCGATTTCGCTGAGCCGCTTGATGTTCATAGCAGTCTCACGGCGCAGATCGCCTTCGATGATATAGTGATGCTCGATTGCATCACGCAGCTGGGCTTCCTGCTCCTCGGTCAGATCCTTAACACGGGTATCGGGGTTGATACCGGTGGTCTTCAGAACCTCAGCCGCACGAGCGGGGCCGATGCCATAGATATAGGTCAGAGCAACTTCGATCCGCTTGTCGCGGGGAAGATCAATACCAGAAATACGTGCCATATTCGTTCAGCACCTCCTATTAGCCTTGTCTCTGCTTGTGCTTGGGGTTTTCGCAAATTACCATTACGCGACCCTTGCGCTTGATGATCTTACACTTTTCGCACATGGGTTTAACGGACGGTCTTACCTTCATACTGTTTAACCTCCATATGAGAACGGTCTTCTCTGATTTTACTTGCTTCTCCAGGTGATCCGGCCTTGGGTCAGATCATACGGAGACATTTGAACGGTTACTTTGTCACCGGGCAAGATCTTGATGAAATTCATTCTGAGCTTGCCGGAAATATGTGCCAGAATGGTGTGTCCGTTGCCGATGTCAACCTTGAACATAGCATTCGGCAGTGCATCGGTAACGATGCCCTCAATCTCGATTACGTCGTCCTTAGCCAAGTTATTACCCTCCCAGGTTGTTCGCTTGCAGTTGTCTGGCGAGAAACGCCAGATCTCTTCGTAATTCGCTGTTGAGCACTTTGTCGCCGGCAAGAAGCTTGGCGGCAACTCTGGTCTCAGAGCGAAGGACTTTATGCGTGTGTTTGCGTTTCTTACGCTTGGGTTTTTCCAGTGTCCGATCCTTTCCGTTGGCAAGGAAGAGGTGAGTTTCGTCCTGTGCAATCACATAGAACAGTTCCCCCTGATCCCGTCCCGCAACGGAAACGACCACGTCCGAAACAGAAAAGCTTGTGTCCGGTATCGCTGGGTCCATAGCTCAAAGTCCTCCGTTGACGGTGAGTATTTCCGGCTCGCCGTCGGTGATGAGTACAGTATTTTCATAGTGTGCCGAGAGCTTGCCGTCGGCGGTCACTGTGGTCCAGCCATCTTTGAGAATGCGCACTTCGTAAGTACCCACATTCACCATCGGCTCCACCGCAATGGTCATACCGGGCAGCAGTCTGGGCCCACGGCCGGGATTTCCGAAGTTCGGAACTTCCGGCTCCTCATGCAGCTTTCGTCCCACGCCGTGACCTACGAAGGAACGAACCACCGCAAAACCGTTAGACTCCACATACGTCTGAATGGCGTGGGAGATATCTTGTACGCGCTTGCCCTTGGTGGCAAACTTCATTCCTTCATAGAAGGACTGGGTCGTCACATCAATGAGCTTCTGCGCTTCGGTGCTGATGGCACCACAGGCAAAGGTCTGGGCACAATCTCCATGAAATCCCTTATAGTACGCGCCAACGTCCACGGACACAATGTCCCCTTCCTTCAGGATGTAACCACCCGGAATTCCGTGAATCACCGTGCTGTTGACACTGATGCAGGCACTTGCAGGGAAGCCGTTGTAATTCAGGAACGACGGTTTTGCGCCCTGACTTACAATATAATCGTGAACGGCATGATCTATCGCCTTCGTCGAAACGCCGGGTCTTACCAATTCCCCTGCCAAAGCACGGGCTGCCGCGGTAATTCTACAGGCCTGACGCATCGCTTCCAGCTCATGTTCATTTTTGATTGCGATCATACCTTTGCACCTATTGCCTTGAGGATATCCTCATTTGCCCCCTCGATGCTCTGGCTGCCGTTTACCGTACGCAGACGGCCCAGCTTGGCATAGAAGTCCTTGAGAACTTCTGTGGAAGCGTGGTACACCTCCAGACGGTGGCGCACGGTTTCAGGCTTGTCATCCTTACGGACTACCAGCTCGCCGCCGCACAAATCGCAGACGCCTTCGCTCTTGGGGGGATTGGCGATCACATGGTAGCTTGCGCCACACTTGGCACAAACCCGACGACCGGTCATCCGGCCTTCGATCTCCGCGTCGTCAACCTCAATGGACACCACATGGTCGATTTTCACGCCCTTTGCTTCCAAGGCCTCCGCCTGGGCCAGTGTGCGGGGCACACCGTCCAGGATGAAGCCGTTTTGGCAGTCGGGCTGGGCCACCCGGTCCGCGACGATGCCGAGAATCAGCTCGTCGGGAACCAGGCTTCCCTCGTCCATGTACTGTTTTGCTTTTTTACCCAGCTCCGTACCATTGGCCATGGCCTCACGGAGCATGTTCCCGGTAGAGATGGCGGGAATGGAGAGCTTCTGAACCAGCAGCTCTGCCTGGGTTCCCTTTCCGGCGCCGGGCGCGCCCAGTAGAATGAGATTCATCCTGCCATTACCTCCTGCATTAGTCCAGGAAGCCCTTGTAGTGCCGCATCAGCATCTGTGCTTCCAGAGCCTTCACCGTCTCCAGGGCAACGCCCACAACGATGATGACGGAAGTACCGCCGATGGCCAGGTGACGAACACCCTCCATCAGGTTGCCGGCCACGATGGGCAGCAGAGCAACAATGCCGAGATATACAGCGCCAAAGACAACGATCTTGTTGATAACCTTCTGAATGAAGTCAGCGGTGGGCTTGCCGGGACGGAAGCCGGGAATGAAGCCGCCGTTCTTCTTCAGGTTGTTGGAGATCTCCACGGGATCGTACTGAATGGTGGAGTAGAACCAGCTGAAGAAGAAGATCATCAGGAAGTAGGTGAATGCATAGATCCAGCTGCTGGAGCTCCACACATGGGTGTACCACCAGCCCTCGGTCCAACCAGGAACGAAAGCGCAGACGGTAGCAGGCAGGCTGCAGATGGACTGTGCGAAAATGACAGGCATAACACCGGACATACTCACTTTGATGGGCAGGTTGGTGTTCTGACCACCGTAGACCTTACGGCCCACAACGCGCTTGGCATACTGGATGGGGATCCGGCGCTCAGCATCATTGATGAAGATGATGAACAGCACCAGAGCAGCCATACCGATCAGCACAATGATGATCTGCCACCAGGTCATTGCCAGCAGGTTGCCCACCATAGCGGGAATGCCGGAAATGATGTTGGCAAACAGGATCATGGAGATGCCGTTGCCGATGCCAAACTCGGTGATCTGCTCGCCCAGCCACATAACCATAGCAGAGCCAGCGGTGAAGGCCAGGACGATAACCAGGCCAGGCAGGAAACCAGCTTCCACAATGGACAGGCCATAGGATGCCTCATAGTTGGTCAGCATGGTGTAGTAGGCATAGCCCATCAGCAGGCCCAGACCAACGGTGGTGTAGCGGGTAATCCGTGCGATCTTCTTCTTACCTTCCTCGCCGCCGTCCTTAGCCAGACGCTCCAGATAAGGAATGGCAATGGTCAGCAGCTGGATGATAATGGAAGCATTGATGTAGGGCTGAATGCCCAGAGCGAATACCGTTGCCTGGGAGAAGGCACTGCCGGACATGGCATTGTACAGACCCAGGATGGTATTGGACAGAACGCTGTCAAAGTAGTTTGCCAGGGTTCCCACATCAATGAAGGGAACGGGGATAACGTTGCCGATCCGGTAGATCAGCAGAATAAACAGGGTGAAGATGATCTTTTTGCGCAGTTCCGGGATTGACCAAGCATTGCGAAGTGTCTGTAACACTTAGACCACCTCGGCCTTTCCGCCTGCCTGCTCGATCTTTTCCTTAGCAGACTCAGAGAAAGCCGCAGCTTTGACAGTCACCTTCTTGGTCAGGCTGCCGTTGGCCAGCACCTTCAGGCCGTAGGGACATGCAGAAATGATACCAGCCTCGATCAGAGCGGCAGCATCCACGGTAGCACCGTCTTCGAACTTGTTCAGCACAGCCAGGTTGACGGCAGTCAGAGGCTTTGCGAACACGTTGTTGAAACCGCGCTTGGGGATGCGGCGAACCAGAGACATCTGGCCGCCTTCGAAGCCCACACGGACCTTGCCGCCGGAACGGGCCTTCTGACCCTTGTGACCACGGCCACCGGTCTTGCCGTTGCCGGTGCCGACACCGCGGCCCTTACGCTTGCCCACATGGGTGGAGCCAGCAACAGGAGAAAGTTCATGAATCTTCATAACGCTTTCCCTCCTTATTCAACTTCGGTAACCTGCAGCAGATAGCCGATCTTGGCAATCTTGCCGCGGGTCTGGGTGTTGTCGGGCTGGATGGAGACCTGGCCGATCTTGCGCAGACCCAGGGACTGAGCAGTGGCGATGTGCTTCTCCAGACGACCGTTCAGGCTCTTAACAAGCTTAATCTTCAGGTTTGCCATGTTAATTGCCCTCCTTAACCAACGATTTCTTCTACGCTCTTGCCCCGGACGGCAGCAACCTGCTCGGGGGAACGCAGGGAAGTCAGGCCAGCCATGGTGGCCTTCACAACGTTCTGGGGATTGTTGGAACGCAGGCACTTAGCGCAGATGTTCTTGATACCCACAGCCTCCATAACGGCACGGACAGCGCCGCCGGCGATAACACCGGTACCTTCGGGAGCGGGCTTCATCAGAACGGTGCCGGCGCCGAAGATGCCGATCACATCATGAGGGATGGTGTCGCCTGCCAGGGAGATCTTGACCATGTTCTTCTTGGCATCGGCGATGCCCTTCAGAATGGCCTCGGAAACTTCGGCAGCCTTACCCAGGCCGTAGCCTACGGTACCCTTGCCATCACCAACAACAACCAGAGCGGAGAACTTCATGACACGGCCGCCCTTAACGGTCTTGGAAACCCGGTTCAGGTAAACGACCTTTTCAATGAGCTCGGAAGCTTCATTGTTTGCCTTATTGTAAGCCATTTCTTTTCCTCCTTACTCTTAGAACTTGAGGCCGCCCTCGCGGGCGCCTTCAGCCAGGGCTGCAACACGGCCGTGGAACACATAGCCGCCGCGGTCGAACACGACCTCTTCGATGCCCTTTGCCTTGGCACGCTCGGCCACAACCAGGCCGATCTTCTTGGCAGCTTCGCAGTTGCCGCAGGTGCCCTCAAATTCCTTCTCCAGCGTATTGGCGGAAACCAGGGTCACGCCGTTGACGTCGTCAATGATCTGGGCGTAGATGTTCGCATTGGAACGGAACACGTTCAGACGGGGACGTTCAGGAGTGCCGGAGATCTTGCCACGAACGCGGACATGCCGCTTCAGGCGCATTGCATTCTTATTGACCTTGCTAACCATTTCGGCACACCTCCATTACTTCTTGCCACCGGTCTTACCAACCTTACGGCGGATGACCTCAGTGGTGTACTTGATGCCCTTGCCCTTGTAGGGTTCGGGGGGACGCTTGCCACGGACTTCGGCAGCGAACTGGCCGACGACCTGCTTGTCGATGCCGTGGATGATGATCTTGTTGGGAGCGGGAACCTCGATGGAGATACCGGGAATCTCGTCCACGATGACTTCGTGGGAGAAGCCCAGACGCATAACCAGCTGGTTGCCCTTCTTCTCTGCACGGTAGCCAACACCGTTGACTTCCAGTTCCTTGGCGTAGCCCTTCTCAACACCCTCTACCATGTTGTGCAGCAGGGTACGGGTCAGGCCGTGCAGGGACTTGTGCAGATGCTCTTCGTCGGGACGCTCAACAGTCAGAACGTTGCCCTCAACCTTCAGGATCATGTCGGGATGGAAGGTGTAGGTCAGGGTGCCCTTGGGGCCCTTTACGGTGACCACATTGCCCTCGGCAACGTCAACCGTAACATTTGCCGGAATGATAACCGGCTTCTTACCAATTCTAGACATTTACGAAATCCTCCTTACCAGACGAAAGCCAGGACTTCGCCGCCGATGTGCAGCTCGCGAGCCTTCTTGTCGGTCATAACGCCCTTGGAAGTGGAGACGATGGCGATACCCAGGCCCTTCAGAACCTTGGGCAGCTCGTCGGCACCAGCGTAAACTCTCAGACCGGGCTTGGAAACACGGCGCAGACCAGTCAGAACAGGCTGCTTCTTGGCCAGGTACTTCAGGGTGATGTGAATGGTACCCTGATTGCCGTTGTCCACCAGAGAGTAGGACTTGATGTAGCCCTCATCCAGCAGAATCTGGGCAATGGCCTTCTTCAGGTTGGAAGCGGGGACATCCACAGTGTCGTGCTTTGCAGAGTTAGCGTTCCGCACGCGGGTCAGCATATCTGCTACGGGATCGGTGATTTGCATGTTTATATCCTCCTAATAGAAGTTACGGGCTTAACCCGTTGAATACCCGGAGGTATCCGGGGAATGCGCTTTGCCCGCAGGCAGAGCCATCTTCCCAGGACTCTCCGAATCTGTTTCACATTATAGACTCGACCTTACCAGCTGGCCTTGCGGACACCGGGGATCTGGCCCTTGTAGGCCAGCTCACGGAAGCAGATACGGCAAACACCGTAATCGCGCAGGTAAGCATGGGGTCTGCCGCAGATCTTGCAGCGGTTGTAGCGGCGGCTGGAGAACTTAGCCTCAGCCTGCTGCTTCAGGATCATAGACTTCTTTGCCATTTGCTAAATCCTCCTAAATCAAGCGGTGAAGGGAGCACCCAGCTGGGTCAGCAGCTCTTTGGCTTCCTCGTCGGTGGTAGCGGTGGTGCAGATGCAGATGTCCATACCACGGATCTTGTCCACCTTGTCGTACTCGATCTCAGGGAAGATCAGCTGCTCCTTCAGACCGAAGGCATAGTTGCCGCGGCCGTCAAAGGAGTTGGGGTTGATGCCGCGGAAGTCGCGGACACGAGGCAGGGCCACGCTGAACAGGCGGTCCAGGAACTCGTACATCTTGTCGCCGCGCAGGGTAACCTTCACGCCGACGGTTTCACCTTCACGAACCTTGAAGTTTGCAACGGACTTGCGAGCCTTGCAGGTGATAGGCTTCTGGCCGGTGATGGTGGCGATATCCTTGCAGATGGCCTCGATCTCCTTGGCGTTGTTCTTGCTTTCGCCGCAGCCAACGTTCACGATAACCTTATCCAGCTTGGGGATCTGCATCACGCTCTTGTAGCCGAACTTCTTGTTCAGAGCAGGAGCGATCTCAGCAACATATCTTTCTTTCATTCTGCTAGCCATGATTTACGCTCCTTTCTCAGATTTCAGCGCCGCACTTGCAGCAGACGCGGACTTTCTTGCCATCGACGATCTTGTGGGCAACCCGGACCCCCTTGCCGCACTTGTCGCAGAACAGAGCGACCTTGCAAGCGCGGATGGGGGTCTCCTTCTTTACGATGCCACCGGTCTCGCCCTGACGGCGGGGCTTGGTGTGGCAGGTAGCGACGTTGACCTTCTCGACGATAACCTTGTTCTCGGCGGGCATAGCCACCAGGACCTTGCCCTTGACGCCCTTGTCCTTGCCGGACAGGACGATAACGGTATCATTCTTTTTAATGTTCATTCCTTCGGTTCCCCCTTAGATGACTTCGGGTGCCAGGGAGAGGATCTTCATGTAATCTCTCTCACGCAGCTCACGGGCCACCGGTCCAAAGATACGGGTACCACGGGGATTCTTGTCGTCCTTGATGATAACGGCAGCGTTCTCATCAAAGCGGACATAGCTGCCGTCCTCACGGCGGACGCCCCGCTTGGTACGGACGATGACAGCCTTCACGACTTCGCCCTTCTTCACAGTGCCGCCGGGAGTGGCCTTACGGACGGAAGCAACGATCACATCGCCGATGTTGCCGTACTTCCGCTTGGAGCCGCCCAGGACACGAATGCAGTGGATTTCTTTAGCGCCGGTGTTGTCGGCAACCTTCAGATAGCTTTCTTCCTGAATCATGAGTTTCCGACCTCCTTACTTCGCCTTTTCAATGATTCGGACCAGTCTCCAGCGCTTGTCCTTGGACAGGGGACGGGTCTCCATGACCTCCACGGTATCGCCGATGCCGCACTCGTTGTTCTCGTCGTGGGCCTTCAGCTTGTAGGTCCGCTTCATGGTCTTCTTATACAGAGGATGCTGAACGCTGTCCTCAATTGCAACCACAATGGTCTTGTCCATCTTGTCGGAGACGACCTGACCGATTCTGGTTTTACGGAATGCTCTATTCTCAGTCATTTACGTATCCTCCTCAGACGTTGGTCTTCTCGCGAATAATGGTCTTGACACGGGCAATGTCCTTCTTGGTAGCAGCGATCTGCATGGGATTGTCCAGCTGATTGGTTGCGTGCTGCATCCGCAGCATGAACAGATCCTTCTTCAGCTCATCGAGCTTCTTGGTCAGCTCTTCCACAGACAGGTTTTTGATTTCCTTTGCCTTCATCATTATTCACCACCAATCTCAGTTTCAACTTCCTTGGTGATGATCCGGGTCTTGATGGGCAGCTTGTGCTGTGCCAGACGCAGAGCCTCGCGGGCGACTTCCTCAGAAACGCCGCCGATCTCAAACATCACCTTCTGATTCTTAACGACTGCGACCCAGCCTTCGGGAGCGCCCTTACCGGAACCCATACGGGTACCCAGGCCCTTCTTGGAATAAGGCTTGTCGGGGAAGATCTTGATCCAGACCTTACCGCCACGCTTGGTGTAACGGGTCATGGCGATACGGGCAGCCTCGATCTGGTTGCCGGTGATCCAGCCGGGCTCCAGAGCCTGGATGCCGAATTCGCCGTAAGCAACCTTATTGCCGCGGGAGGCAGCGCCGGTCATACGGCCACGCTGCACCTTGCGGTACTTTACTCTTTTGGGCATCAGCATTAGCGGTTGCCTCCTTCTCTACGGGTATTGGGTCTGTCGCCATTGCGGCGGTCGCCACGGCGCTCGCCGTTACGACGGTCGCGGCGCTCACGACGCTCACGGGGAGCGGGTTCGGGAGCAGCGGCGCGCAGAGTGGTGTTCAGGACTTCGCCCTTGTAGATCCAGACCTTCACGCCGATGCGGCCGTAGGTGGTGGCAGCCTCAGCGAAGCCGTACTCGATGTCGGCACGGATGGTCTGCAGGGGGATGGTGCCTTCGTGATAGGACTCGGAGCGGGCGATTTCAGCGCCGCCCAGACGGCCGGAGCAGGTAACCTTGATGCCCTTGGCACCCAGGCGAGTGGCCTGCTGCATAGCCTTCTTCATAGCACGACGGAAGGAGATACGCTTCTCCAGCTGCTGTGCAATGTTCTCAGCAACCAGCTGAGCGTTCAGGTCAGGGCTGCGAACCTCAACGATGTTCAGGTTCACGCTCTTGCCCAAACGAGCTTCCATATCCTTGCGCAGGTTCTCGATCTCAGCACCAGCCTTGCCGATCACCACGCCGGGACGGGAGCAGTTGATGTTGATCTTGACCTTGCCGTTGGAACGCTCGATCTCGATCTTAGCCACGCCAGCGGCGTACAGCTTGTTCTTCAGATACTTACGGATGTTGTAATCTTCGACCACCAGATCGCCGACCTTCTCCTCCCGGGCGTACCAGCGGGAGTCCCAGTCCTTGATTACACCAACGCGCAGTCCATGGGGATTAACTTTCTGTCCCATAGCTACCTCCTGATTAAGCCTTCTCGCTCACACCGATGGTGATGTGAGTGGTTCTCTTGTTGATCCGAACGAAACCACGACGGGATGCGATGCGGCCGCGCTTCAGAATGGGGCCGGGGTTGGCAATCACAGTGGAAACGTACAGGTTGTCAGCGTTCATGCCGTGGTTGTGCTCAGCGTTGGCAACAGCGCTCTTGAGCAGCTTGGCCATAGGCTCGCAAGCTGCCTTGGAGGTCTGGCCCAGGTAAACAGCGGCGGACTTGACGTCCTGGCCACGGATCATATCACAAACCAGCTTGACCTTACGAGGAGACATACGGACAAATTTAACATGTGCAAATGCTTCCATTTTCGTACCTCCTTACTTGCTGTTAGCGGTCTTGCTGCCGGAGTGACCCCGGAAGGTCCGGGTGGGAACGAACTCGCCCAACTTGTGGCCGACCATATCTTCGGTGATATAGACGGGAACATGCTTGCGGCCGTCATGGACAGCGATGGTGTGACCGACGAAGGAGGGGAAGATGGTGGAAGATCTGGACCAGGTCTTCAGAACCTTCTTGTCACCGGCCTTGTTCAGCTCCTCAACACGCTTGTACAGCTCAGGAGCTACGAAAGGGCCCTTCTTGATACTTCTGCTCATTTCATTTCCTCCTTACTTGCTGTTTCTGCGCTTGACGATGAACTTATTGGAAGCCTTCTTCGTCTTGCGAGTCTTGTAACCCAGTGCGGGCTTGCCCCAGGGAGTAACCGGGCCGGGACGGCCAACGGGAGCGCGGCCCTCACCACCACCGTGGGGGTGGTCATTGGGGTTCATAACGGAACCACGAACGGTGGGACGGATGCCCATGTGGCGCTTACGGCCAGCCTTACCGATGTGGACGTTCTCGTGGTCCAGGTTGCCAACCTGACCGATGCAGGCGGTGCAGTTGGTACGGACGTAACGAACTTCGCCGGAGGGCAGACGAACCTGAGCCAGCTCGCCTTCCTTAGCCATCAGCTGAGCGGCAGCACCAGCGGAGCGAACCAGCTGAGCGCCGTGGCCGGGCTGCAGCTCCACGTTGTGGATCACAGTACCGACAGGGATGTTGGCGATGGGCAGGCAGTTGCCGGGCTTGATGTCAGCCTCAGCGGAAGCGATAACCTGGTCACCAGCCTTCAGGCCGTAGGGAGCCAGGATGTAGGACAGGGTGTTGTCCTCGTAACGGATCAGAGCGATATAAGCGGAGCGGTTGGGATCGTACTCAATCCGCTCGACGGTAGCGCTCATGTCGGTCTTCAGGCGCTTGAAGTCGATTACACGATACTTGCGCTTGTTGCCGCCGCCATGATGACGGACGGTGATATGACCGTAGCTGTTGCGACCAGCATGCTTCTTCAGGGTCTCAACCAGGCTACGCTCAGGTTTTGCCTTCTTGTCCACGCCGTCAAAGCCGGAAACAGTCATGTTACGGCGAGCGGGGGTGTAAGGCTTAAAAGTCTTAATTGCCATGTGCGTTTCTCTCCTTTATTGAGATTGGTTTAGACCATGCCCTCGAAGAACTCGATGGTCTTGGAATCAGCGGTCAGGGTGACAATGGCCTTCTTGTACTCAGCGCGCTTGCCAGCGGGGTAAGCACCGGTGCGCTTGACCTTGCCCTGCATACGAATGGTGTTGACCTTAGCGACCTTAACGCCGAAAGCCAGCTCAACAGCTTCCTTGATCTGGGTCTTGTTGGCGTTGACGTCCACCATGAAAACGTACTTCTTATCAGCCACAGCCTCCATGGACTGCTCGGTGATGACAGGTCTTCTGATGATATCGTAAGCGTTCATTATGCGAATACCTCCTCGATCTTCCGCAGAGCTGCCTGATCGACAACCAGCTTGTTCGCATTGACAACGTCATACACGTTCAGCAGGTTTGCGAAGGTGACCTCGCAGCCGGGGATGTTGCGGCCGGACTTGACCACGTTCTGATCGGCGGCAGCAGTGACAACCAGAGTCTTGGTGTCGCAGCCCACAGCCTTCAGGAAGGCGGCGAAAGCGGCGGTCTTGGGAGCGTCCATCTTGATGGAGTCGATAACCACCAGGTTGGTCTCAGCAACCTTGGCGCTGAGCACGCTCTTCAGAGCCAGACGCTTGGACTTCTTGTTCAGCGTGTAGCTGTAATCCCGGGGCTTGGGAGCGAACACGATACCGCCGTGGGTCCACTGAGGAGCACGGGTGCTGCCCTGACGGGCCCGGCCGGTGCCCTTCTGACGCCAGGGCTTACGGCCGCCGCCGGAAACCTCTGCGCGGGTCAGAGCGCTCTGAGTGCCCTGACGCTTGTTGGCCAGGTGATTCTTAACTGCGTCGTGAACAACGGACGCATTGGGGGTGATGCCGAACACAGCTTCGGAGAGTTCGATCTCGCCAACCAGCTTGCCGGACATATCATAAACATTCGTCTTAAGCATGATTTAAGATCTCCTTTCCTTAGCCTCTTGCGGAAGCCTTCTGGGGGTTTCTGCCGGAAGCCTTCTGCGGGTTCTTGCTGATGCCAGCCTCAACGTTCTTAACCTTGTTGTTCTTGACAGTGTTGCGGATGTAGACCAGACCGCCCTTGGGGCCGGGGATGGCGCCGCGGATAACGATCATGTTCAGCTCAGCGTCCACTTTCACAACATCCAGGTTCTCGATGGTAACCTGCTCGTTGCCCATCTGACCAGCGCCGATCTTGCCAGGGAAGATACGGGACTGATGAGAGGAAGCACCCATGGAACCAGCGTGACGATGGACAGGGCCGCCGCCGTGGGTCATGGGAGTACGGCCGGCGCCGTGACGCTTGATAACGCCCTGGTAGCCATGGCCCTTAGAAATGCCGGTTACGTCGATCTTGTCGCCGGCAGCGAAGGTGTCAGCCTTGACAACGTCGCCAACGTTCATGTCGGCAGCGCCTTCCAGCTTGAACTCCTTCAGGTACTTCTTAGCCTCAACGCCGGCCTTCTTCAGGTGGCCAGCCTCAGGCTTGGTCAGCTTGGACTCCTTGATGTCTTCAAAGCCCAGCTGGACGGCAGTGTAGCCGTCGGTGTCAACGGTCTTCTTCTGAGTGACGACGCAGGGACCTGCTTCCACAACGGTAACAGGGATGACCTTGCCGCTCTCATCGAAGATCTGGGTCATACCCACTTTTTTGCCGATGATTGCTTTCTGCATGGTTGGTTTTCTCCTTTTTTAATAGGTTATTGGTCGACTGCTCCATTGGGTGAGCTGCCGACATGACCCGTCCGCCCGATGCCAGACAGTGCGGGCTGCTGTAATGCGTTGTTACGTGATTACAGCTTTATCTCAATCTCAACACCAGCGGGGAGATCCAGGCTCATCAGGGCCTCAATGGTCTTCTGGTTGGGGTTGAGGATATCGATCAGTCTCTTGTGGGTTCTGCGCTCGAACTGCTCACGGCTGTCCTTGTACTTGTGCACAGCGCGAAGGATGGTAACAACTTCCTTCTTGGTGGGCAGAGGGATGGGGCCGGAAACCTGGGCGCCGTTGCGCTTTGCGGTCTCCACGATCTTTGCCGCGCTGGAGTCGATCAGCTGGTGATCATAAGCCTTCAGCCGAATGCGGATCATCTGGTTTGCCATGGTTTGTTTTCCTCCTTGAAATAACGTACTCAGTTTGCGTAGTGTCTGGGTACGGTCGAACTACTTTGTCCGCGCCGCCGTGCGTATCATTCTAAGCCATGAAAAATGGCCGACCGAGGCCGACCCTTCTTCCCATGCCCAGCGATATACGCTTGACGCAAGAAGCAGTTCAGCCGCCCGATGACCGGACATACTCCGCGGAAGTTACCGTCTTTCGACGCAATCTCCCGCATCATCGCAGTGCATATGCATACTTTCCCTGCACATGCTCAAATATGATACCATCAAAAGAAGAAATTGTCAAGCATAATTTTAGAGAAAATCACAAACTTTCCAGAATAATTTCGTTTAATCTGCTAATCTGCGAAAAAATTCCGGCATCCTGACAAAGAACCGGGAAGCACTTTCGCGCTTCCCGGTTTGGGTCATTTCAGTTCCCAGAGTTTGATCTGGCTGTTTTTTTCGTAGAGCTTCAAATAGCTGTCGTATCGGGTCGGCTCAATCTTGCCTTCCTCCCAGGCCCGGCGCACAGCGCACTCCGGTTCTTTCCGGTGGGTGCAGTCGTCAAAGCGGCACTTTCCGATATAGGGACCAAAGTCCGGGAAAGCATACTGAAGATTCTCTTTCAGAATCACGTCCATCTGGTCTGTGTCAAAGGAAGAAAATCCCGGGGTATCCGCCACATAGGTATTGTTTCCCAGAGGGTACAGCTCCACATGGCGGGTGGTATGCCGTCCCCGGCCCAGCTTCTGGGAGACTTCTCCGGTAGCCAGGTTCAGCTCCGGGCAGAGCCGGTTGAGAATACTGCTTTTTCCCACGCCGGAATTTCCGGTAAAGGCGGTAAGCTTGCCCTGCAGCAGCTGCCGCAGCTGCTGCACTCCTTCCCCGGTTTCTGCGCTGGTGCGGATCACCGGAAATCCGGCATTTTCATAGATCCGCACCAAATTCTCTCCCGGGTCCAGGTCACACTTGTTCACACACAGGTACACCGGAACGTCCTGATCTCCGGCAATGGCCGCTACCCGGTCAATGAGAAACGGCTCCGTCACCGGATTGACATTGGCGGCGAACACCACCAGCGCATCCACATTGGCTACCGCCGGGCGGATGAAGCTGTTCTTCCTGGGCAGGATTTTCTCCACCATGCCCTTGCCCCGCTCCACAGTGATCTCCACCAGGTCTCCGGTCAGAGGGCTGTTTCCTTCCTTGCGCAGGATTCCCCGGGCGCGGCAGGTCACGATCTCTTCCGGGGTCTGTACGTCATAGAATCCGCTGATCGAGCGGAGGATTCGTCCTTGTCTTCTCTCCATCAACTGAACGGCACACTTTCTGTCCGAATATACTCGCCATCGGCATACAGATCAAAGGACTGGGTACCGGTACCTTTCAGGTTGACATAGGTACTGGCCACTCCGGGAGGCACCAGCTTGGATGCCACCACTTCATCGCTGCCTTTGGGTCGGACCTCCAGGCGATATTCCTTATCCCGCTCCGGTACCTTGAAGGAAATGGTAATTTCCGTTTCTTCTGTGGTTGGCGCAGTGGTAGATTCTGTGGTTTCCTGGGTATTTTCCGTGGGCGCTGTGGTTTCCTTCGGCCCTTCGGAATAGTGAATGATGATCTCCGAGGTAACGTCCGTCTTGGTATCCTTGGCGACGGACTGGTAAATAACCTCGTTTTTGGGCTTCTGGCTTTCCATCGGTTCGTAACGCACCTTGGTAAAGCCCAGCTGATCCATCAGTTCTTTCACCCGATCCAGTTCCATGCCCACCACGTTAGGCATGGGTTCCATCACCACATCCGGCCCGGTGCTGATATAGATGTACACCGTCTGTCCCACCGTCACCTCAGCGCCGGCAATTGGGTCTGTCCGGATGACAATGCCTTCTTCATAAACATCGCTGGATTCTTTCTTTGTCAAAGGCGCAAAGCCCTGATTTTCCAGCAGATTATAGGCATCCTCTCCGCTGGCACCCACCAGGTTATCCATCGTCTTGGTTTCCGGTTCCGGGCCCATGCTTACGGTGATCCACAGATCAGAACCACGCTGAACCTTTTCTCCGCCTTCCGGCTGCTGGCGAATGATTTGTCCTGCCGGGTAGGTGTCATCGTATTCCTGCGGCAAGGTACGGATGTTGAAATCTGCGTACTTTTCCGCAAAGCCCGCTCCGTAGGTCTCCCCTTCCAGATAGGGCACTTCCACAATATCCTTTTCCTTGTTCAGCAGTGCTCCGTTAAACAGCGCTACCAGGAATACCACAATGGCAATTACGGCAACGGCGCTGCAGATCACAATAGCTGTGGTAGCCACCCGGCTGCGCTCTTCCTCTTTCTTCCGTTCCTCGGCTTTGCGCCGCTGCTGTGCCCGACGGATGCTTTGGTTTTCTACATTGACAACCACGCCGGTGGTTCGTTTGGGAGCGGTCTGACTGCTCTGGTGCAGGCGGATGCTGTCGGTGGTAGCCCGGGTGCCGGTTTTGGCCTGCACCTTTTTCTCCGCCGTGGTTCTGGGCTGTGTGTTTAAGGGAATGGCCTGGGTGCTGTCATCCCGCAGGAAGCGGTATTGGAAGAGAATCGCCGGGTTTTTCCGGAATTCTTCCATGTCCTGGAGCATTTCCGTAGCGGATGCATACCGGTCCCGAACTTCCAGAGCCATGCCCTTCATAATAATCTGTTCCAATCCCCCGGGAATGTTGGGATTTAAGGTAGATGGCATGGGTGCGCCACCGTTGATGTGCTGGATAGCCACCGCCACTGCAGACTCCCCGTCATAGGGCGGCCGTCCGGTCATCATCTCATACATGACCACGCTCAAAGAGTAAATGTCCGAGCGGTTGTCCGTATGCCCGCCTTTTGCCTGTTCCGGGGAGATATAATGTACAGAACCCAGCGCTTCCTTGGTCAGGGTATTGCTTTTGTTCATCACCCGGGCAATGCCGAAGTCCATGACCTTGACCGAGCCGTTTTTCAGCACCATAACATTGTGGGGCTTGATATCCCGGTGGACGATGCCCCGGCTGTGGGCATGCTCCAGGCCCTTGGCAATCTGCATGGAAAAGTGCAGGGTTTCCTTCCAGTTCAGCACACCTTTTTTCTCCATGTACTGCTTCAGGGAAATTCCGTCAATCAGCTCCATGACGATGTAGTTTGCACTTTCCGAGGTGGAAACGTCGTAGACCTGCACAATGTTGGGATGGCTGAGCATAGCCACGGCCTCTCCCTCTGCGTGGAAGCGGCGGCGGAACTCTTCATCCCGGGCAAATTCATCTTTTAATATCTTAATCGCAACCAGCCGGTTCAGGCGATGGCAGCGAGCTTTATATACGACAGCCATGCCGCCGGTACCGATCACTTCCAGGATCTCGTACCGGTTGTCCAGCAGCCGTCCAATATATTGATCCATAAACAAGAGTAGCTCCTTTCGCGGCTATCGTCTAAATCAGCACCAGAATACTGGTCACGTTGTCCGGCGCGCCCCGGTTTTTGGCAATGTTCAGCAGCCGCTTGCAGCAGTGCTGTTTGTTGACGCCGTGTACAACTTCAAACAAAATTTCCTGATCGTCCATCAGGTTGCTCAGGCCATCGGAACACAGCAGCAGGAAGTCTCCCTTGCTCAAGTCCCGGTGGAAAATATCGCAGGTAACCATCTGCTCCGTACCGATGGCCCGGGTGATGAAATTCTTGCCCGGGTAGCCCTTGGCAACTTCCGGGGTGATCTCTCCCCGGTCCACCATCATCTGCACCAGGGAATGATCCTTGGTAATCTGCTGGATGCCTCCCCGGTTAATGCCGTAGGCCCGGCTGTCACCCACATTGACAATGGTTGCCCGCTTTCCGTGAACCAGCACGGCAACCAGGGTAGTACCCATTCCGTCAAACTCTTCAAACTGTGCCGACTGGTCATATACCGTGAAATTGGCCAGCTTCACCGCACTGCGCAGCATTTGGTCAATTTTTTCTGCATCCATTCCCGGCACCCAGCAGCGGCGGATTTCTTCCGTGAAAACCTCTGCCGCAAGGGTACTGGCAATGTTGCCGGATTTGGCGCCGCCCATACCGTCGCAGACCACACACAGCAGCGTGCTGCGGTCAAGCTGTTCAATTTGATAGGCGTCCTGATTTTGCTTTCGGACGCAGCCTGGATCAGTCAATCCCCAGCTTTGCATACCTCTGGCTCCTTTCGGATCTCTCTGACATAGGGGCAGAGTGCTCTGCCCGGGTTGGAGCATTTTTCTGCTCCCGGATAGAACCGTTATTGGTTCTGTTTTGTGTACTTTCTTCTCAGCTGCCCGCAGGAAGCGTCAATATCGCCGCCCAAGGTTCTTCGGACAGTGGCCGTGACACCGCCGTCTTCCAAGGTCTTCTGGAAAGCCGCCACCGCCGCCCGGGTGCTGGGCTTCAAGGGGCTTTCTTCCACATGGTTCAGCGGAATCAGATTGAAATGTGCCGGCAAGCCCTTCAGCCGCCGCAGCAGCTCCTGGGCGTGTTCCGGCTTGTCATTCACACCGCCAATCATGGCGTATTCAAAGGAAATCCGCCGGTTGGTACTTTGGTAATACCTGCGGCAGGCATCCAGCAGTTCCTGGGTCGGATAAGCCTTGTTCACCGGCATGATCTGGTTCCGGATCTCATTATTGGGAGCGTGAAGAGAAACAGACAGGGTCAGCTGCAGTTTCCGCTTCGCCAGCTCGTCAATTTTCGGCACCAGGCCGCAGGTGGACAGGCTGATGTGGCGCATGGAGATGTTCATCCCATCGGGACTGTTCACCAGCTCCAGAAAGCGCATCACATTGTCAAAATTATCCAGTGGCTCTCCAATGCCCATCAGCACAATGTGGGAAATGGGCAGTCCGGAGTCCACCTGGGTAAACAGAACCTGATCCAGCATTTCAAAGGGCTCCAGCCGCCGCACCAGGCCGCCCAGGGTGGAAGCGCAGAAAGCGCAGCCCATACGGCAGCCCACTTCCGTGGAGATGCAGACGGTATTGCCGTAGTGGTAGCGCATCAGCACCGTTTCCACACAGTTTCCGTCGGACAGCTGCCACAGATATTTGATGGTGCCGTCCCGCTGGGATTCCTGCTTGCGCAGCACCTGGGGGGCATGGATGGGATAACTTTCTGCCAGGCGGTCCCGCAGGGACTTAGGCAGGTTGGTCATTTCTTCATAGGAGCGGACGCCCTTATGCAGCCAGGTGTAGACCTGTTTGGCCCGGAAGGCAGGCTGTCCCAGTTCTTTCAGGATTGCCGCCAGTTCCGGCTGGGTCAGGGATTTCAGATTCATGCTTTCCTCCGCAGACGGCAGATGAAAAAGCCGTCAGTGTCATATTCTCCCGGAATTAAGGTCAGCATTCCGGTTTCGTTTTTTGGAAATACCTCAGGCAGCATCAGCTTCTCCAGGGAAAAGTCCGGGTGCTCCGCCAGAAATGCCTGCACTACATCCTCGTTTTCCCGTTTCAGCACGGTGCAGGTGGAATACAGCAGTACGCCGCCGGGCTTTACATAAGATGCCTGGTTTGCCAGGATCTTTCCTTGCAGCTGGGGCAGATTTTCCAGTTCTTTCAGGTTTTTGTACCGAATATCCGGCTTCTTCCGGATGATTCCCAGTCCGGAACAGGGCACATCGGCAATCACCGTATCCATAGCCCCTACCCAGGAAGCCACCGGTTCCGATGCATCCTGCACCCGGGCTGTCAGATTGTTCAATCCCAGGCGGGACGCGCCATTTTCAATCAAGGCAGTTTTGTGAGGGTGAATATCACAGGAGGTGATTTCTCCCTTTCCCTCCATAGCAATGGCCGCCGCAAAGCTTTTGCCTCCAGGGGCAGCGCAGCAGTCCAGTACCCGTGCGCCATCTTTGGGCAGCTGGGCACACAGAACGCTCAGCTTCGCCGCTGGGTCCTGTACATAGTACATGCCTTCCCGGAAGGAGGGCAGGTTTTCCAGATTCCCGGTACCGGACAAGATGAGACAATCCGTCATCCATTGATGGGGCACCGCAGAAACCTTCTCCTGCTCCAGCCGCTTTAGAAGCCCTTCGGTGGTGGTGTGCAGGGTATTGACCTGCACCACCGTCTGGGGAGCTGCATTGTCCGCAATCAGCATGCCTTCCAGTTTCCCTTTTGGCAGATTGGCTTTCAGCAGAGAAATCAATTCCTCCGGATGGCTGTAGCGGTCGGCATAGGATACCGGCTCTTCCAGCTGGGCAGCCGATGCCCGGCGGAGCACTCCGTTGACTAGTCCCGCGGCCTTGGGATTTTTGCAGTATTTCTTGGTCAGGGATACGGATTCGTTGACTGCGGCAGCATCCGGGATTTTGTCCAGTTCCCGAATCTGATACAGTCCCAGGTGGAGAATATCCCGCACCACCGGGTGCAGGTCTTTCAGTCTGCCCTTCAGCAGCTGCTTCAGATAAAAGTCCAGCTTTCCCCGGTTTTGCTGAACGCCGTAGCAAAGCCGGGTTGCCAGGGCTGCATCCCGGCTGTCCAAGCGGTCCCGGCGAATATACTCTTTCAGCACGCCATTGGACCAGGCCCCTTCTCTGCGGCAGGCAATCAGCGCATTCAGCGCCGTTTCCCGGGCGCCCATTACAGCTGCAGGGGATGTCCCCGGAAGTAGTCCGGTGCCGACATCCGTTTGCCGCCTTCAGCCTGCAAGGACAAAATTTCCACAGCCCCTTCGCCGCAGGCTACCAGCAGGCCGGTTTTGCTCAGGCCCAGAATCTGTCCAGGTTCACCGGAGCCTTCTGCCACCCGAGTGGCATGGACTTTGAACAGTTTCCCCTGAATCTCCGTGGTGGCTACCGGCCAGGGGTGCAGACCCCGAACATGGTTGTGCACCTGCCAGGCGGTTTTTGTCCAATCGATGGGGCTCATGGATTTGTCCAGCATAGGCGCATAGCTGACCTGGCTGGCATCCTGGGCTGTCCCTTCCACTTCTCCCTGGGCAAAGCGGCTCAGGGTCTTGCTCAGCAGATCCGCTCCCAGCACTGCCAGGCGATCCAGCAGTTCTCCGGCGGTTTCATTTTCTCCAATGGGAGTCCGGGATACGTCAATGATATCACCGGCATCCATTTCCCGGGTCAGATACATGGCGGTAACGCCGGTTTCCTCCAAACCGTCCAACACCGCCCACTGATAGGGCGCAGAACCCCGGTACTTGGGCAGGATGCTGGCGTGGATGTTGATGCAGCCCCGCTTCGGCACATCCAGCACCTTCTGGGGCAAAATCCGACCGTAGGCCACCACCGCGCAGATATCCGGCTGCAAATCCCGCAGCTGCTGCACCGATTCTTCCTCCCGGAAATTCTCCGGCTGGAACACGGGAATTCCGGCAGCCATGGCTACCTCCTTCACAGGAGAACAGACCATCTTCATGCCTCGGCCCTTGGGGCGATCCGGCTGGGTATAGACCCCGACCACCTCAAAACCATCGGCCAGAACCTTTTTCAGACAGACGGACGCGATGTCCGGCGTACCCATAAACACTACACGCATGGTTTCCCTCCGAAATTGTCAAAATAGGAAGCTTTTACTCTTCCTCGTCGCTGCACAGCTCTTCTTCCGTCAAGAAGCGCTCCATCACTTCGGTATACACAATGCCGTCCAGGTGATCCAGCTCATGGCAGAAACAGCGGGCAATGATCTCTTCCCCTTCGGCCTCATACCAGTTGCCGTCCCGGTCCTGGGCACGGACTTTGGCATACATGGGTCGCTTGACCAGGCCATATTTGCCGGGGACACTGAGGCAGCCTTCCGCGCCGATCTGCTCCCCATCGGTCTCCACCAGGGTGGGGTTGATCAGTTCCAGGATTTCTTCTCCGGTATCCACAATCACCACCCGGCGCAGAATCCCCACCTGGGGTGCGGCCAAGCCCACGCCATTGGCCTGCTCCAGGGTTTCCCGCATGTCATCGAGCAGTCTGTGCAGCCGTCCGTCAAATTTTTCCACCGGCTTGCAAACCTTATGCAGTGCCGGTTCTTTATCTGTCAAAATCTTACGCAGTCCCATAGCGCTCCCTCTCTTTATCCGTCAAATCCGTTTACATCCACAAAAGCGTTCACGCCTTTGTTCGCTTTATCCTTACTAAACTGCACCAGAAGGTACGCCAGCAGCTGTCGCAGCTGCCTGGTCATCCGGCAGCGCAGGGTCAGCTGGTAGCGAAAATGGTAGTTGATTTTCGGCACCGTACAAGGCGCCGGTCCCAGCACCGTACATTGCTCCTGCTGATAGGCCGGCTGGCGCAGACAGGCAATCAAGCTGTCGCGCAACTTTGCCGCACCCCGGAGCACCGCCACCTCTTCCTGCCCGATCAGCACCAGACTGGCGATGTCAGCAAAGGGCGGTGCGTTCTGCACCCGGCGCAGATTGATTTCCAAATTGTAAAACCCTTCATAATCCTGCCGGGATGCCAGCTGAATCACCTGATGTTCCGGAACCAGGGTCTGAATCACCGCCCGACCCGGAGTATCTCCCCGTCCGGCCCGACCCACCACCTGGGTCAGCATATTGAAGGTTGTCTCCCCCGCCCGGTATCCGCCGGTGTACAGGCTCAGATCCGCATCCAGCACCCCCACCAGGGTTACGTTGGGAAGATTCAGTCCTTTGGCAACCATCTGGGTGCCAATGAGTACCGGAATCTGTTCCTTCTGAAAGCGCTCCAGTATTTTTTCATGGGTGTTCACTGCGCTGACGGTATCCGTATCCATCCGGATGGTTTCCATCTCCGGAAACAGGTACTGCAGTTCCTGCTGCACCTTCTGGGTGCCGGTTCCGATGGTTTTCAGGGGGCCGCCGCAGACGGGACACCGCTCCGGCACCGGTTGAGAGTGGCCGCAGTAATGGCACATCAGCCGTCCATTGGCGCTGTGGTAGGTCATGCGCACGCTACACCGGGGACATTCCGGCGTTTTGCGGCAATCCACGCACACCAGCGCCCGGCTGTTGCCCCGGCGGTTCAGCAGCAAAATGGTCTGCTTTCCTGCCTGTCGGGTATCCACCAGCGCCTGGCGCAGGGGGATGCTCAGGGAAAGATCATTTCCCAGTTTCAGTTCTTCCCGCATATCTACAATTTCCACTTCCGGCAGCGGGCGGCCGTTGAAGCGTTCTTTCAGGGTATACAGGCGATAATCGCCTTTTTTCGCCCGGTACATGCTCTCCACGGAAGGAGTAGCAGATCCCAACAGCACCAAAGAGTGTTCCTTGGCGCCCCGGAAGATTGCCACTTCCTTGGCAGAATACCGAGGGGAATTTTCCGATTTATAGGAATGCTCCTGTTCTTCATCCAGGATAATCAGCCCGGGGCTGCATGGGGCAAACACCGCAGAGCGGGTTCCCACCACCACTTTGGCTTCCCCGCTGCGAACCCGTTTCCACTGGTCGTAGCGTTCCGCCGCCGCCAGACTGCTGTGCAGCACTGCCACTTGCTGGCCAAAATATGCCGCCATCAGCCCCAGCAGCTGGGGGGTCAGAGCAATTTCCGGCACCAGAAACAGGGCGCTTTTTCCTTGCTCCAGACACCGCTGAATCAGCTTGATATACACAGACGTCTTGCCGGAGCCGGTTACGCCATAGAGCAGCGCAACCCCCGGATTGGGCAGTTCCAACTGCTGGCTTAGACCGTCCAGGCAGCTTTGCTGGTCCTGGTTCAAAATCAGCGGTCCGGCCAGCTTCGCAGGCTGGATTTCCCGGCAGCGCAGCACTGGGCGCTCGGTAAACGTCAGATATCCCAGCTTTTCCAGCCGGTTGACGGTGGCTGTAGAAGCGCCAGTGAAATAGCAAATTTCCTTCACCGCTGCGCTTCCCACGCTGCACATCAGTTCCAGCACACTTTTTTGGGCAGATGCGGATTTTGGCCTGCTCTGGGCAAAGGCCAATGCCTCTTCCGGCGGTACTGCCAGAGCGGCAATTTTCTCCGTTTTGTCTCCCAGGCGGCGCAGATAGTCGGTCTGGGCAGAAATCCATTTTTTCCGCAGCAGGTAGGCAAGCCCATCGGAGAGCGCTTCCTCATCGGAAATCACGGTGCGCAGGCTGCTTTCCTCAGCCTGGCCGCCCAGATTTTCCAAGGTTTGTAAAATGGTCAGTGCGGTTTCTTTACGGGGATTTTTTTCCTTCCAGCTTTGGTCCTGTGTCAGAGAAAAGGTCTGCTTTGTCTGAAACCACAGTCCCGCCGGAAGCATGGCCCGGACGGCATCATAAAATGTGCAGAAGTACCGCTCCCGCAGGAAAGCCGCCAGACGCAGCTGCTTTTGCGTTAGAATCGGGGTTTCGTCCAGGCAGGCTTCAATGGTTTTGAGTTTCTCTTCGTTTCCTTCCTCCACAGACAGGACAATGCCCTCGGTACGTTTGTTGCTGCGGCCGAAGGGCAGCTGCACCCGCTGTCCCGGAAGGATAGTCATATTCTCCGGAATCCGGTAGGAATAGGGCTTGTCAATGGCAAAATTTGCCGCAGATACAGCAATTTTCCCAATCATAGACGTTCTCCCCAACCTTCCTCCGGATTTCCTGGAAAAATTCCAAAAATCAGTTCTTGTAAATATCCTTCACGGTGCCGGACAGCTTGCCGTCAGCCACTTCCTGAATGGCCAGGGTAACGGGCTTCTCCGGCAAATCTTCCTGGAATGCTTCCGCTTCCGCGGCAATCTGGCGTGCCCGATGGGCGACCACATTCACCAGCAGGTAACGGCTGTCAACATGTTTGAGCAAATCTGCAACAGGGGGGTAAAGCATAATAAGTCCTCCAATTTCTTAGTCTGCCAAATTGGCAATGATATTTAAAATCTCATCGGCACAACGCTCGGCATCGTCATTGACTACCACATAGTCATACCAGCTGCGCTGCTCCATTTCCCATACAGCCCGTTCCATCCGCATCTGAATCTGTTCCTCGGAGGTATCGCCCCGGCCTCTGAGCCGGCGTTCCAGTTCCTGCATGTTGGGGGGCATAATGAAAATCAACACGGCCTCCGGTGCGCTTTGCCGCACCTGCTGGGCACCCTTCGGCTCAATGTCCAGAAGCACCGGGCCATGGGCCATCTTCTCTTCCGCCTGGGCCCGAGGGGTACCGTAGTAATTGCCTGAGTGAGCATCGTACTCCAGGAATTCTCCCCGGGCGATCATCTCTTCAAACTGAGGCTTGGTGATGAAGGTATAGTGTACGCCTTCCACCTCGCCGGGTCTGGGATCGCGGGTGGTTGCGGATACGGAGAAGGAAAAATCGGTTCTCTTTTTCATCATAATTCCCAGCACCGTACCTTTGCCCACGCCGGAGGCACCGGAAATGACGATCAGTTTTCCTTTGCTCATGTTTCAGCCTCCTGTTCCTGGCTGCCCGTCCACCGGGCAGAAATGGTCTCTGTGGGAATGGCGGACAAAATCACATGATCCGTGTCCATCAGAATTACCGCCTGGGTTTTGCGGCCGTAGGATGCGTCAATCAGCATGCCTCGTTCTCTGGCTTCCTGGATCACCCGCTTAATGGGGGCCGAATCCGGCGCCACAATGGCCAGCACTCTGCCGGATGCCACCATGCTGCCGAAACCAATATTGATCAGCTTCATGGCCCCTCCTTATTCGATGTTCTGGGTCTGCTCCCGGATCTTTTCCAGTTCCGCCTTGATCTCCACCACAATCCGTGCCAGGGCCACATCGGAGCATTTGGAGCCAATGGTGTTGGCTTCCCGGTTCATTTCCTGGAGCAGGAAATCCAGCTTTCTGCCAATGGGGCCGCCGGTGGTGAGCATGGTGTTCATCTGCTGCAGGTGGCTGCGCAGACGCACCGTTTCCTCATCCACTGCCACCTTGTCGGCAAAAATGGCAGCCTCCGTCAGAATCCGGCTTTCGTCAATGGCCGTATTGGCCAGCACTTCCTTGAGCTTGTTTTCCAGCCGGGTACGGTAATCCGCAACGGTCTGTCCGCTGCCGGCTTCTACCTGAGAAACCAGTTCCAGGGTGGTATTTCCCCGGCTGCGCAGGTCATTCTCCAGGGCCAGGCCTTCGGTTGTGCGCATGGCATCATAGTTTTGAAGAGCCAGACGGACAACTCCCATCAGATCGGACAGCAGCTGCTCTTCATCCACCTGCCCTCGCTCTACGGTAAATACCTCTGGCATCCGTGACAGCAGTGACACGCTGATATCATCCCGAACGCCATACTGGCTCACCATCTTCTGCATGGCAGCCAGATATCCTTCTACCATTGCCTCATTCAGCGTCACCTGCACATCGGCAGCGCTTTCCGAGCGAACGGAAATGTACACATCCACCTTACCCCGGGTAATGGTGGCCTTTACCGCCTGCTTCACCGCATCCTCACCAAAGGTCAGGCTGCGGGGGAGTTTTACAGTGCAGTCTAAGTACCGGTTATTGACGGAGCGCAGCTCTACGGTAAATTCCCGGCCGTTCACCGTCTCCACCGCCCGGCCGTAGCCGGTCATGCTTTTAACCATGGTTTTCTTCCTCTCTTATCCTGGCTCTGGGCTGGAACGCTTCCACCAAAGCCGTGATGGTATAACCCAAATTCTGTTTTTTGACCACAGTCCGGTCATAGAGCACCACCATGGCTACTCCCAGGACAAAGCCCAGGCAACCAGCCACGGCGCCCCAGTTCCCCGCCAGTGTTCCCAGGTAATATCCCAGGAAGAACAGCACCAGCGGCAGAACATATAAAACAAAGGCTGCTTTCAGCACGGGCCCGGTCTGGGATTCCACCCGAACCAGATCTCCCCGTCCGGCGCCGATGGGGTTGTCCGCAGTGAAAACCACCGCTTCCTTGGCAGCGCCGCATCCGGAGCACTTGTGACAGTCTCCGGAGCAGGCGCTTTCCCGGACGTGGACAACCAGCGCCGTGCCGTTATCGTAGGTTTCCTTCACCCTTACAACCTGTTCCATGTTAGCCTCCCTGAAGCTGAACCATGGCCGAAACCGAGTTGGTCTTCAGGGCACCAACGCCTTCGAAGCCTTCTGCAAAGCGGATATTGGCCTTATAGGTTGCCGTACCGGCTTCTGCGTTGGTAAAGTCTACCTCAACCACAATATCCTCTTCCGTCAGTTTGCTAATCTGACCAACGGGTCCGCGAACCTTCACCGTCAGATTGGCGTTGATGATTTCCGCCTCCATGCCTTCCGGCAGGTTGATGATCTGGAACTGGTCGATGGTAAATTCTCTGCTGACCAGATCGGTAAAGCTGACGATGACTTTAGCCTCGGTAACGCCGGTCTGATTGGTTACGCCTTCCGGCAGATTGATGGGGAAGGTCAGTTCATTGCTGTTTCTGTCCAGATCTGCCAGGTTGATGGTGGCAATGGAGTAGGTATCTCCCAGCTCCGCCAGCACCGCCTCACCGCCGGATACCCGGATGGTAGCAGGAGAAATGCTGATGGTTGAATTCTGGGCCGTTGCACCGCCGCCGTAGATCACATCCACTGCCAGTTTCATTTCCTGAATCCGCTGAATCTGCATATCCAGCCGGACTTCCTCCACACTGGTCAAAATCTGCTCGGCATCCACCGGTTCTCCGTTCGCATCACACAGCGTATAGCGGAAGCTCTGGCTGATGGACTCCACCTGCTCGGACAGGTCAATGTCAATCTGGGCATGGTCAATCTGATCCACCACAGAGGCCGGACCTACCAGGGTGATCACAGGGTTGTCCAGCACTGCGTTTTCCGTATCGTAGATATAATTTTCGGAACGGGTACCGGTCCAGTTGATGATGACCGGTACTTCCTTGGTCCTGCGGTAATCCACACTGATGTAAATTTCCGCAGGGTTCCGGGAAAGCACCGTGATGGCGCTGCTGGATACGTCAGCCGGATACACCGGCGTATATTGCAGGCGGATATTCTCCCCTGGCTCCTTGATATTGGAAATATCCACCTTTACGGTCAGATTGTTGCTGGTACTGAGCTTATTCAGCTCTCCCCGGCTGCCGGACAGGTGCAGCGATACGGACTCTGCGGATTTTTCCGTAATCATCAGGTTTCGCTCATTGAGAATGGCTTCGCCTTCCATGACCACCGGAATATTATAGTAGGTTCTGTCATCCTTCTGGCTGACGGTGGTCACCACATACATCCACAATCCAAAGGCAACCGCCACGGACAGCAAGACGGAATAGAGTTTATTCTTTCTCATTTGCGTCGTCCTCCTTGCCCTTGCGGGTCAGCTTATCCCGCATCCGTTCCAGGAGATTGCCCTGGTTTTCCTCTTTCTGCCCCGGAACCAGCTCATTGTGCAGCAGCTTGTCCAGGGTCTGGGGGGCCAGATGCCGCTTCAGCATGCCGCCCACCGCCACAGAAATGGCGCCGGTTTCCTCGGAAACCACCACCACCACCGCATCGGAAACTTCGCTGGTTCCCACGGCGGCGTGGTGTCTGGTTCCCAGTTCTTTGGGCAGGTTGGGATTTTTAGACAAGGGCATGACACAGCCGGCGTAGGCGATTCTGCCTTCGCGGATAATCAAAGCTCCATCGTGCAGAGGGGAATTGTGAAAGAAGATATTGCGCAGCAGGGGATCGGATACCTGGGCATCAATTTGGGTGCCGGTTTTATAGTATTCGCTCAAGTGCTGCTCCCGGGCAAAGACGATCAGCGCGCCCACCTTATCCCGGCTCATGATTTCACAGGCCCGAACTGTCTGGGTAATCACCGTTTCCATTTCCTGAACCGGCTTGGAGCCGCCCAGAAAATCCGGCAGGCGGACGCTTCCCAAGTGATCCAGCATCCGACGCAGCTCCGGCTGAAACAGCACCACAAAAGCCAGCAGACCAATGGCCAGCAGCTGGCTGAGCAGCCAGTTGAGAGTATACAAGTGCATAACGTCCGTTGCCCAGGCAACCAGTACCAGCAATACCACGGTACGCGCCAATCGCATAATGTGCGGGGTACGCAGCAAGGGCAGTAATTTATAGATGATAAACGCAACTACGATGATATCCAGATAGTCGCTCCATTGCATACTAAGAATGGTTTGGGTGAATCCCTGTATGGCTTCCATCATGCATATTCCCCTTTTATGTCAACTCTTCCACAGCGCACAATGCGCTATCGTATATTAGCCTATTATCTGTACCATTATAGCGAATCCCGTGACCAATGGCAATAGACATTCTGTAAAAATTTTATTTCCGGAATCCCGGGATTTTGGAAACCGCGCGTATCAGAGCCTCCGTCTGGGCATCGGACGCATCATGGCCGAAGCTGATTCGCACTGTCCCGGTTTCCAGCGTTCCGGCGCTGCGGTGAGCTAAGGGAGCACAGTGCAGCCCCGCCCGAACCGCAATTCCCTGCCGGGCCAACAACTGGGCTGCTTCCTCGCAGTCCATCCCCGGCAGAAAGGATACGGTGGCTGCCTGATGTTCCCCGGCAAATACCTGCATTCCCGCCCGTTCCAGTCCGGCGATACAGCGCCGCAGCTGTCGGTGTTCCCGCTGGAAAATGCTCTGGGTGCCCATTCGCTGCACGAAGGCCATCCCTTCTGCCAAACCCGCATATCCCGGGACATTCAAAGTGCCGGCCTCCAGCCGTTCCGGCAGTTCTTCCGGCATGGTCTGCTGAATGGATGCGCTGCCGGTACCCCCAAACAGCAAAGGCTCAGCGGTATCCGCACACAGCAGAAGTCCGGTGCCCTGGGGACCCAGCAGTCCTTTGTGCCCCGGCATGGCAATAAAGCTGGCCCCCAATTCCGCCATGCTGACCGGCAGGGTTCCGGCTGACTGGGCAGCATCCAGAATATACGGCACCCCCCGCATCCGACACAGCTGCGCCAGTTCCCGTACCGGCAGCACATAGCCGAACACATTGGAAACATGGGTAAACACCGCCGCATCCGTTCCCTGCTTCAGCGCTCGGTCAAAGGCATCCAGGGTATCCTGCCAGTCAAACAACTTTTCCCCAGCGACGGTAATCTTCGCCCCCAGGGCGTGAAGGGGGCGGGTCACCGCATTGTGCTCAAATCCCGAGACAATGACCCTTCCTCCGGGTTTTACCAGGGAACGGATGGCAATATTCAGTCCGTGGGTGCAGCTGTTGGTCAAAACCACCTGCTCCGGCTGGCAGTCAAACAGCGCCGCTGCCACTTCCCGGCAGTGGTATACCTGTCGGGACGCTTCCAATGCTGCGTCATATCCGCCCCGCCCAGGATTGGCACAGGTGTGCAGCGCCCGGTTGACAGCACGATACACCGACGATGGTTTGTGAAAGGAGGTAGCACCGCTGTCCAGATAGATCATGTCTGCTCCACTTCCTCCATCAGGCCGTCACCCTTCTGCCGGTACGTCCGGCGCATGGGTATCTTTCCCCGCTTCAGCAATTCCTGCACAGCAGTGATATCTTTCGTCCAGATCCGCAGCGCATAGCCGCATCCTTGTTCTTCCATCCACCTGGGGGTACGCTGCAGGGTACAGCGGACGCCATTTCCTCCCAGCAGCCGCTCTGCTCTTTGGGCGAAGGTGACGGAGCGAAAGGTAATATAATAGTAATTCATCGGCAAAACCTCCCGGCACAATCTATGCCGCCATGGGAAAAAGTGTGCCGATGCGCCGCCCTTCCCCTGTTTTTGCCAAAAGGAAACGGATGCAGACAAACTGCATCCGTTTTTTCTTATTCTTCCAGCAGGCACACCGCATGGCAAGCCATGCCTTCTCCGGTGCCGGTAAAGCCCAGCTTTTCCTCGGTGGTTGCTTTTACATTGACCCTTCCCGGTGCAATCTCCAGGCAGCGGGCAATGTTCTTTTCCATCTGCAAAATATGATCTTTCAGCTTGGGCCGCTGTGCAATCATGGTCACATCAATGTTGCTGATCCGGTAGCCGGCGGCTTTTACCTTCTGGCCAACGATTTCCAGCAGCTTCTGAGAGTCTGCACCCTTGTATTTAAGGTCTGTGTCCGGAAAATGCCGGCCAATATCCCCCAGCCCAGCGGCTCCCAGCAAAGCATCGGAAACCGCATGGAGCAAAACGTCCGCATCACTGTGCCCGTCCAGGCCCTTTTCATAGTCAATTTTCACACCACCTAGGATCAGATCCCGTCCTTCCACCAGCCGGTGCACATCGTATCCATGTCCGATTCTCATTTGGTTTCCTCCAGCAGCATTTGGGCTATTTTCAAATCCATGGGTGTGGTCACCTTCAGATTGCGTTCGTCACCCTCGACGATTTTGACCCGCATTCCCATCTGTTCCACAGCAGAGCAGTCATCGGTAACCTGCAGCTGCTCCTGCTCTACCTTTTTCAGAGCGCCCCGCAGCAGGTCAAAGTCAAAAACCTGGGGCGTCTGTACTGCAAACAAGTTAGATCGATCCGGTGTCTGCTCCACCACACCGCCTTTCACCACTTTGATGGTGTCCTTGACGGGAATGGCAGGTGCGGCTGCTCCATAGGTATTGGCTGCCCGGATTACCCGGTCAATCATCTGCCAGGAAACCAGGGGGCGGGCCCCATCGTGGACAGCAACCAGCTGTACTTCTCCGGACAGGGCATTCAGTCCCAGATGGACGGACTCCTGGCGGCTGCTGCCACCGGCCACCACAGCCTTGACTTTGCTCATTCCGGAGCAAAGGCTGGTAATGGGCAGAATCAGATCCTCCCGGGTTACCACCACGATTTTCTTCACCGCATCGCAGTCCTGAAAGGCACGGACCGTCCGGACAATCATGGGCTCCCCAGCAAGAGGTGCCATCACCTTGTCAATGCCGCCCATCCGGGAAGCGCTTCCGGCTGCCACGATCACCACGCCGCAGGATTTCAGCGGCAGCAGCTTTCGGGCCGGTCGGGTAATCTTGGTAATGTCCATGGCTTACAGCTCCTTTACCAGTTTCTTGTAATAATCTCCCCGTACCATGAAATTTTTAAACTGGTCGAAGGCAGCACTGGCAGGGCTCATCAGCACCACGTCGCCAGGCTTTGCCGCCTGAGCAGCCGCCCGGACCGCCGGTTCAAAGCCGCCGCAGTCCACAATCTCCAATGCGGAAGGGTCGTATTCCGGGCAATTTACCACAGCCTGACGGATTTTTTCTCCAGTAGCACCGCCCAGGAACAGTTTCTTTACATGGGCGCAGATTTCCGGGCCAAGTACGTCATAGGGAATGTGTTTATCGTAACCACCGGCAATGAGGATCACCTTCTCCGGGAAGCTGCGCAGTCCGGCAATGGTGCGGCTGGGAGAGGATGCGATGGAGTCATTGTAGAATTTCACCCTATCTTTCACCCGCACCAGCTCGATCCGGTGTTCCACGCCGCCAAAGGTTTTGGCAACCTGACGAACCACATCGTCTTCTACCAGACCTTCCACCATGGCGATGGCAGCCATGTAATTTTCCACATTATGGACACCGGGGATGAGAATGTCTGCAACCGGAAGTACCGGCTGGCCTTCCCGGAAAATAACCCCATCTTTCAGGCACACATAGGCCTCCCCCTGTCGGGAGAAGAAACGGGTAATTCCGTTGCCCCGGAAGGAAGCGGTAATTTCATTGTCCCCATTCAGGACCAGCAGGCCCTGGGAATCCTGATAGCGGAAGATATTTTTCTTGGCCTCCACATACTCTTCCATGTCCTTGTGAATATCCAGATGATTGGGGGCCAAATTGGTAATCAAGGCCCGCTCCGGACTGCGGGTCATATCCATCAGCTGGAAGGAGCTGAGTTCCACTACGGCATAATCTTCCTTCTGCATTTTCCGGACCAACGGAAGCAGAGGCGTTCCGATATTGCCACCCAGCCATACCGTTTTTCCTGCCGCTTTAAGCATTTCCGAAATCAGAGTGGTGGTTGTGGTCTTGCCGTCAGAGCCGGTAACCGCAATCAGATGGCAGGGGCAGACCTCGAAGAATACTTCCATTTCCGAAGTGATCTGGGCACCCCTACTGCGCAGGGCAACAATCGCCGGATTACCGGGGTGCATGCCAGGTGTGCGGAAGACCACATCCGCCTCAACACCCTCCAGATAATCTTCGCCCACATGGAGCTTACAGCCCATCTGCTCCAGCCGCAAAACCTCCGCATCCAGATTCTCCCTGGGGGTTTTGTCACAGCCAACCACACTGCACCCAAATTCCAGCAGCAGGCGAACCAGGGGACGGTTGCTGACACCCAGGCCCAAAACCGCAACCTTTTTATTCTGTAAAGATGAAAAATATTGTTCAAAAGCAGAAATCATGATTTCCCTCATTTCCCAAACAATTCAGCCATTACAGCCTTAAAAATAGTATATACACTTCGGAAAGATTTTTCAAGACATTTGACAATTTGCCCGCTTTGCTGTACAATACTTTCGCGACCGGATCGGACAGCCGCGGATGGAAGCCGAAAGGCTCCAGATGAGGAAAGTCCGGGCTCCACAGGGCAGGGATAACGGGTAATGCCCGCCGGGGGTGACCCCAGGACAAGTGCAACAGAGAGATACCACCGCAGGGTCCGCCCTGCGGCCAGGGTGAAAAGGTGCGGTAAGAGCGCACCCGGCCCATGGTAACATGGGTTTTACGCTGTAAACTCTATCCCGGAGCAACGCCGTGGAGGAACGTATGGTCTGCCCGACCGTTCCGAGGAGGCGGCTTGATCCTTTGGGCAACCAAAGGGCTAGATAGATGGCTGTCAAGACAGAACCCGGCTTATAGATCCGTGTCGTGGAAAAAGGCACCGCCAATGGCGGTGCCTTTTTCCATCTTACATTTTCGAAAACGTAAAAAAGTCCCCCAGCCAATGGCTGGGGGACAAAATCCCAAAGGATCAGAAATTACTCGGTGATCTCGGTAACAACGCCGGAACCAACGGTACGGCCGCCTTCACGGATAGCGAAACGCAGGCCCTTCTCGATAGCGATGGGGGTGATCAGCTCAACGTTCATCACGACGTTGTCGCCGGGCATGCACATCTCAACGCCTTCGGGCAGGGAGATGATGCCGGTTACGTCAGTGGTACGGAAGTAGAACTGGGGACGATAGTTGTTGAAGAAGGGGGTATGACGGCCGCCTTCATCCTTGGACAGGACGTAAACCTGGCCAGCGAACTTGGTGTAGGGGTGGATGGAACCGGGCTTGCACAGAACCTGACCACGCTCGATGTTCTTCTTGTCGATACCACGCAGCAGAGCGCCGATGTTGTCGCCAGCTTCTGCGTAGTCCAGCAGCTTGTGGAACATTTCGATGTCGGTCACGACGGTGCTCTGCTTGTCCTCACGCAGGCCGACGATTTCGACAGGCTCGTTCTTCTTGATAACGCCACGCTCAACACGGCCAGTAGCAACGGTACCACGGCCGGAGATGGTGAAGACGTCCTCAACGGGCATCAGGAAGGGCTGGTCAGCCTTACGGTCGGGAGTGGGGATATAGTCGTCGACAGCGTCCATCAGAGCCTTGATGCAGGCATACTCAGGAGCCTCGGGGTCCTTGGACTCGGAGATCAGAGCGTTCAGAGCGGAACCCTGGATAACGGGGATGTCGTCGCCGGGGAACTCGTAGAAGGACAGAGTCTCACGGATCTCCATCTCAACCAGCTCCAGCAGCTCAGCGTCATCAACCAGGTCAGCCTTGTTCATGAACACAACGATGGAGGGCACGCCAACCTGACGAGCCAGCAGCAGGTGCTCCTTGGTCTGAGCCATGGGGCCGTCGGTAGCAGCGATAACCAGGATAGCGCCGTCCATCTGAGCAGCACCGGTGATCATGTTCTTGATATAGTCGGCGTGGCCCGGGCAGTCAACGTGAGCGTAGTGACGCTTGTCGGTCTCGTACTCAACGTGAGCGGTGTTGATCGTGATACCACGAGCCTTCTCTTCGGGAGCCTTATCGATGGAAGCGTAGTCCTCGAAGGAAGCCTGGCCCTTCAGGGACAGGTACTTGGTGATAGCGGCGGTCAGAG
>DVGO01000057.1 GCA_018712645.1 Candidatus Faecousia faecavium
TCTTAGGATTTCGGAACTTTTTCTATATTTTTTCTTGATTAAAATTTCACACTTTTGGGGTTTGACCACAACCAGACCACAATGCGCTTCACTCCAGTGAAAATACATGATTTTATTTGGCTGTTCTAACACGTTATATTCAGAGCGAAAACCGGGGAGTCCTCCCAAATGGGCTCCCCGATTTTTACTATGTAGCCTCCACATCTGCGAACCTCTTTGCGAACCGGCCGATTGCATCCTGTCTGACTGACTCCTGCAGATGAAGGTAGTGTTCTGTCATATCAATATCTGCATGTCCTACCAGCCCTTGGATGGTCTCCATGGACACGCCGAGAGCCTGCATCTGTGATACAAAGGTGTGGCGGCAGCAATGCGGGGTTAAAATTTGCACCTCTCCTACCTCTTCCAATGCCTCCTTGAACTTCTTACGGAAATAGGACGGATTACAAGGCTGGTTGGGGATTCCAGCTTCCCAAATATATTTGAACTCCGTATTGCGCAGAGCCATGGCACAGTAACGCAGGTTAGCAGGCACCGGAACTTCCCGGTAACTGGTGCTGGATTTTGGTGTGCCCACGATTCCCTTGCCCTTGACCATATTGATAGCCTGCTGGATTTGTATGACACTGCCGTCCTCAGCAATATGACAGGGCTCCAAAGCCAGCAATTCCTGGGTACGCATCCCCGTCCCCAGCAGAAGCCGAATGCTGTAACCCATTCGATCATAGGGCAGTTTTTCCAGAAGTCGGGCAACCTCCGCCGCTGTAAATGCCTCCTTGCGTTTTTTCTGTCCTTTATGGCGCATTTTCTCTGCAAATCGGACGGGATTTTTTCTGATAATGTCGTTCGCCTCTGCTTTGTTAAAGATCTGATAGAGCATTCCTCTGCATTGGGTAACTCTGGAATCGGATTGGCCATCCTTTTTTAACCGCTTAAGAAACTGCTCAACATCGTAGGCTCTGATAGACGATAGTTTCCTGTTAGAAAAAGCATCCTTCAGCACCCTCAGGGTATATCCATAGCTCTCCTGGGTGGTTAACGAAATGTTATCCTTGTGTCCATCGAACCAAATGTCCGCCCAATCCTCAAAAGTATAGTTCTGATACGTGTTTAGCCCAGCTGTCTTTTGTTCCTGGAACTGCTGTAGTTTCTCTCTAACCTCCTTCTGGGTCTTTCCATAGAAACATCGTTTATTGGGACGGCCGTCATCCTGAAAGCCATCCATCACACGAGCTTCCCAACGGCCATCCTTGCGTTTGCGAATCAGGCCCTCCCCTGCACATCGTTTTCCCATACTGCGTCCTTTCTCCGGCTTGCGCCAGTATCTGTCTGATGTTGGGACGTCCGGCGGAGTACCGCCGGACCTTTGAATCCTAGCAGGCAGTCTGCTGTTCAATCCATTCCAACAGTTTATCCTTCATGACTAACATATGGAACGCATCATCATGGCGGCCAAGAACGTGGGAGCGTATGCAGTTCACCCCGGTTATGGATTCCTGTCGGAAAACAGCAAGTTTGTCCGGATGTGTGAAGAGAACGGCCTGGTGTTCATTGGCCCTTCTGCAGATGTGATCGACAAAATGGGAAACAAGTCCCAGGCCCGCGCCACCATGATGGCGGCCGGCGTACCGGTGGTTCCCGGCACCAAGGAGCCGGTGTACAATGCAGAAACAGGCTTGGAGATGGCAAAGCAAATCGGCTTTCCGGTGATGATCAAGGCCTCTTCCGGCGGCGGGGGCAAAGGTATGCGGGTTGCGGAATCGGCGAGAGATTTCGAGTTCCAGTTCAATCTGGCCCAGCGGGAGTCGGTCAATGCCTTCGGTGACGATACCATGTACATTGAGCGCTACATTCAAAAGCCCCGTCATGTGGAAATTCAGATTATGGCAGACAGCCAGGGCAATGTGGTAGCCCTGGGGGACCGGGACTGTTCGGTCCAGCGCAACCACCAGAAGCTGATTGAGGAATCGCCTTCTCCTGCCATCAATGAGCAGACCAGAGAAGCCATGAACCGGTTTGCTGTGCTGGCGGCGAAAACGGTGGGCTATACCAATGCCGGAACCATTGAGTACATTGTCTCCGATACCGGAGAATTCTACTTCATGGAAATGAACACCCGCATTCAGGTAGAGCATGGCGTTACAGAAATGGTAACGGGCACGGACCTGATTGTAGAACAGATCCGGGTTGCCGCTGGTTTCCCGCTGAGTTTTACCCAGGAAAGCGTGAAACTGCGGGGGCATGCCATTGAATGCCGGATCAATGCGGAAATTCCGGAAAAGCGGTTTATGCCCTGTCCCGGACAGGTGAAGATGATTCACCTGCCGGCAGGCAACGGTGTCCGGGTGGATACCTGTCTGTATAGCGGATACCGGATTCCTTCGGAGTACGATTCCATGATTGCCAAGGTGATTGTCCATGCCCCCACCCGGGAGGCAGCGCTGCGGAAAATATACGGTGCGCTGGATGAGATGGTGGTGGTCGGTGTGCAGACCAATCTGGATTTCCAGTACCAGATGGTACGCCATCCGGTGTTCGTCGAGGGCAAGGCACACACCGGCTTTATTGAAGATGTGATGAATCTGAAAATTGGAGATCGATAAGATGTATAGAATTGACTTGAACAGCGACCTGGGCGAAAGCTTCGGCCGATACGCCCTGGGCATGGACAACCGGATCATTCCGCTGATTTCCTCTGCCAATGTGGCCTGCGGATACCATGCCTCCGACCCGGTGGTGATGGAGAAAACCGTTGCCATGGCGCGGGAAGCTGGTATCGGCATTGGCGCCCATCCCGGTTTTCCGGACCTGATGGGATTTGGCCGGCGGAATCTGGATGTGACGCCGGCTGAGGCCAGAGCCTACACGTTGTACCAACTGGGTGCATTGGATGGTTTTTGCCGGGCAAATGGTGTAAAGATGCAGCATGTGAAGCCCCATGGCGCCCTGTACAATATGGCAGGCAAGGACTATGCCCTGGCGAAGGGAATTTGTCAGGCCATTGCCGCTTTTGACCGGGATCTGATCGTCATGGCGTTGTCCGGCAGCGAGCTGGTCCGGGCGGCAGAGGATATGGGTCTTCGGGTTGCCCGGGAGGTATTCGCCGACCGGGCTTATGAAGAGGATGGCTCTCTGGTCAATCGCCGGAAGGAAGGCGCCATGGTAACGGATGAGGATGTCGCCATTGCCCGGGTTGTGCGCATGATCCGGGAGCAGAAGGTAACTGCCATTACCGGAAAGGACATTCCCATCCGGGCCGATTCTGTCTGTGTCCATGGCGATGGAGAGAAGGCGCTGGCCTTTGTGGAAAAAATCCGCGCAGAGCTGGCCAATCAGGGCATCCAGATCTGTCCGCTGTCGGAAATTGTATAAGAAGAAATCCTCCAGGGGAGCTTCTCAGCACCCCCTCTGCAATGCCAAAGAGTCAGGCTTCCCAAAAGAAGCCTGACTCTCATTCTATGCTATTGCGCTATCATTTCCGCCATCATCCTGGCTTCCAGTTTGAAGCTGCTCTGTCAGGGACTGAAACTACCGGAGGCAGTCGGAATATCTGGAGAACAGTTTCTCCTGCTCCTTCGTGATGGTGGACAAAATCTTCTCCAGGTCGGCGGACTTCTTTTCGTAGTCCATCACCAGCTTATTCAGCTTCCGGGCAATCTCTCTAGGGTCCGCCGCCGTATCCTTGTACAGCCGGGGCGGCTTGGTGCGGAAAGTGCCGCTGCCGAAATACTGCTTCCGGTCGGCATAGGTTCCGTAGGTCAGCAGGTAGTGGAGCCTTTTCAAGAGGGGAGTGTTTTTCACCTCTTCCTTGGCTGGAAGTCCGGGTTTCTCCGCATCTTCGGGAATCAGCCATCCGCCATCCTCAAAATCGCTCCGAGAATGCGTCCGCCACCGGTGTACTTCCGAATCAGCTGAACAGAGGCTTCCCATTTTGTTTCCATTTCTCTTGTTGTTAAAAACCTCACAATTTTCAATTCTTTCATGAAAACATTGTCATTTAAGGCTTGAGAAGTTGGGATTCTGCTATTGCGCGGGGCGCAACACTTTTTCTTCTTCGATATCAAAACAGAGAAAACAAGATCACCCCTGCAATCCCGGATCCCACCATAGCCTTGATGGGATTGACCTTCCACTTTCGTAAAATAACAAAGGCACCGAGAAAAATTGCCAGCGCCACCACATTGATGCTTCCCAGATCGACGGGTAACGTGGTTGTTCCATACACTGCTGTAAAGAACAAATTGATTCCGGCGGAGGCAATCATAGCAATCACAGCCGGCCGCAGTCCGGCCAGAATTCCCTGCACCATGCTCAGCCCTCGGAACCGGTAGTAGATCAATGCCAGTCCCATCACAATCACACAAGACGGGAACACACAGCCAATGGTGGCAATGATCGCACCGGGCAATCCTGCGACCAAAGTCCCCACAAAGGTTGCCGAGTTGATTGCAATCGGTCCCGGTGTCATTTCCGCAATTGCCACTATGTCCGCAAACTGGGTCATGGTGAGCCACGGGTGTACTTCCACCACCTGATGTTGGATCAGCGGCATGGCGGCATAGCCACCTCCAATGCTGAACAGCCCGATTTGAAAATAACTCCAAAACAGCTCCAGATAGATCATGCGCACACCCCCTCCCCAGCCTTCTTACCTCGCATCAGCGTGTCAACAGCGCCAAGAAGGCCGCAGGCAAGAATTACCAAAATAATATTGACCGCAAAAAACCGGACTGCACAGAACGCTCCCAGCAGCACCAGCAGCGGAAGCAGCCGTTTCTTCTGAAGAAGTGTCTTTGCCATGTCAATGACCACATCCAGGATCACCGCAGCCACTCCGCACAGCATTCCTGCCATAGCCAGGCTGACAACGGCGTTGTCCCGGAACGCCTGGTAAAACAAGGAGATGACAGAAATAATGATGAGCGGCGGGGTTACCGTCCCAAGTACGGTCAGCAATGCACCCGGAATTCCCGCCACATGGTAGCCCACCAATATGGATGCATTGACCGCAATCGCCCCTGGAGATGACTGCGCAATGGCTATCATGTCCAGCATTTCCTGTTCCTCAATCCAGCCCAGTTCTTCAACAAACCGTTTGCGCATCAGCGGAACAATCACAAAGCCTCCGCCAAAGGTACAGGCGCTCAGCTTAAATACAGAAAAAAACAGTTGTACCAATTTGATTTTATTTGTATGTTCCAAGCTATCACCCTCCATGATTTCTATAATACCACTTGCATTTCAATTATTGAAATAATATAATTAAATCAAAATGATATCTGTTTTAATATAAGGAGCGCTGCCGCCATGACGTTACGCCACATGAAAATCTTTTGTGCCCTCTGTGATGCAGGCTGCAACACAACCAAGGCCGCCGGTCATCTGAACATGACCCAGCCCGCCGTCAGCCTGGCCACCAAGGAACTGGAACAATACTACGGGATTGTCCTGTTCGACCGCATAGGCAGGCGGCTGCAGATCACATCGGCCGGAGAAAATTTTTTGCAGTATGCCCGCCGCATTACCGCCCAGTTCGATGATATGGAACGGGAAATGCGCAACTGGGACTCTGCCGGTATTTTGCGGGTAGGCGCCAGTCTCACCATTGGCTCCCAGTTTTTGCCCCACTATGTCAAAGCCTTCTCTCACCGACAGCCAGGCACACAGATTCAGGTAATTGTTTCTTCCTCCGATACACTGGAACAGGCGCTGATGTCCAATCAGCTGGACTTTGCTTTGATCGAAGGCATTTCCCACAATCCCGCCATGCACATGGAGGAATACATGGAAGATCGTCTGAGCATCATTGCATCTCCCCAGTCAGGCTTTCGGCAGGACCAGGTGCTGCCTTTGGACCAATTTTGCCGTCAGCCCTTCCTTCTGCGGGAGCCGGGCAGCGGCACACGGGAAGTGTTTGACCGTGCCGCCGAGGCCGTCGACATCTATATCCGGCCGATCTGGGAATCCAGCAGCAACACCGCCCTGATCCATGCCGTCGTCAACGGGTTGGGGCTTGCCGTTCTGCCCCAGCGCATGGTTCAGGGAGCCCTGGAGCGGGGGCTGGTGGTCAGCATCGGTGCCGAAGGCATTGATCTGCGGCGCAGCTTCTATATCATCCACCACAAGGATAAATATCTGACCCCAACAGTCAGGGCATTTCTGGACCTTTGCCGCACCTACCGGATGGAGGAGCCTTTGCCGCAGGCCCCATAAGCCACCCCCAGGCTATGGCCCCTGTCCTCTACTAACTGCATACAGCAAACCGGGGCGGCCACTGGGTGGCCACCCCGGTTTCCGGCAGTATCGTGAAACCTAATTCGCTGCCTGATTCTACTGTCCCTGGGACTGTGCCTGTTTTTCCAGTTGCTGAAAGATCGGACGCAGTACAATCATATCCCCATAGCACACCAGAGAAAATCCGATCATCAGCCACGCAATAAAGGACCGTAGAAACAGCTCCACAGAAAAGTAAGGCATCCAAAATACAAGGGTATTGATTCCTACCAGAAGCAGGGATCTTGGCAAATTCCCGATCAATAAGATCAGAGAATTGCGGTAGTGTTCTTTCAATGTGTTTTCATACCTGGCCAGCAGGTTCTTGCTGGCTTCCGGAGGAATCACCCAGTCCACGCCGGGTTCGCCATAGCGGGATCTCATAGATACATCCTCGGAATAGAAGGCATCAAAGTATTTGAACACTGCCAGAGGATTCTCGCAGGCGCTGGTGAGGAAACATTCGTACATCATCATGTTATCGGGCATATATGCGGTGAGCTGGAAGCCATCGGGACCTTCCAGCGGCGGGATGACCACATAGTCATGATACCGTGTACCCGTCATATTAGCGAACGCATTGGGGCCACCTGCTGGCAGCACGCCGATCACGGCACATTCTTCATTTTCAAACAGCTGCTTCAGCTGGGCAATATCCTGCGTGAAGGAAGTTGTATCCAGCAGACCTTCTTCCACCAGCTTGTTCAGGAATTTCAGACCTTCCCGGTAGCCATCGGTAACGTACTCTGCCTGCACCTTGCCGTCTACGATGTTGTAGGGAGTGACGTTGTTAAACTGTGTGAAGGCGTTCATGATAAAGGTTTCTACATCTGTGTTCCAGCCGGTTGTGGCACCAATGAATGGGATTTCATCTTGCTTTCCGTTGCATTGGGGTCCTGATCCCGGAAGGCAATCAGCATTTCCTTGAACTCTTCCATGGTGGTGGCACATCCAGGCCCAGGTTCTTAAAATTTCGTTCTCAGTGTTGCATTCATCGCCAAAGCCAGGATAATCGGGAAGGGAAATCCTGCTACCAGCTGATACAAACTGATGGTGACCGTATTTCGCAAAACCTGCCAAAATTGGTAGTTGCTAAAGAATCTTTCAAAATTGTAAAAACCGATCCACTTACTGCCGAAAATTCCATCTGCAGCTTTAAAATCTTTGAACGCAATCTGCGCTCCCACCATGGGAATGTACTTAAAGATAATTAACCAGATCAGGGGAATGGCAATAATCAAGTAAAGTTGGTAATTCGCCTTCACCTCTTTCAGGCTGGCACTCAGCTTCCGCTGACATGGTGATTGTTTTCCTTTTCTCTCCAGGCTCTGCACAGCATTCGCCATCTCTGACAACCCCCCTAAATATTGCTGATATCCTGGCACTGCCTTCCAAGTCATGTCCGACTTTCTGTGTCGATCCTACTTCACCCAGTGCTTCTTTACAAGTGTAAAAAAATTGGGAAGATGTATTTATCTTTGATTTTCCCTTCTTCCTTCTTTTTTCGTTTATTTTGCACTATTTCCACAATTTGTTTATGGTCAAAAAAGCAAGTAAGTCACACCCATGCTTGGATGAGGCATAATTTCCTGTTTTTCTCTACAATAGCATTGCAGATTGTTTGTATTGTCCCAGTGGGGGCGGCAATACCGGCCACAATAGGCACTACCCGCACAAATAGCCTCCGCGAAACACTGAACTGAACCAGAAAAGACAGCCAATAGACAAAGCACCCCCTAATGTAGAATTGCAACGAACCCGATGTGCTGTTCATGGATGAACCCTTCGGTCATCTGGACGCCCAAACCCGCTATCTGATGCAGGAAGATTTGATGAAGATCTGGGAAAAAGAAAAGCGCACCATTGTGTTTGTTACCAACAATATTGAAGAAGCCATTTACCTGGCTGACCGAATCGTGGTCATGACCAACTGTCCAACACACATCAAGGCAGAATACAAAATAGACTTGCCCAGACCAAGAAACTATGTTGATCCGGATTTTCTGAAGCTTCGTGAAGAAATCAGTGCAGTCGTGGACAAGGCGCTGTAAGGAGGAAACGCAATGAATAAAAACGATGTTATTTTGCACGTGGATCATATGTGCAAATCCTTCGGTGACCTGCAGGTTCTGAACGATGTTTCCTTTGATGTGCATCGCGGTGAATTTCTCTGTATCGTCGGACCCACCGGATGCGGAAAAACCACCTTTCTGAACTGCATTACCGGTCTGTACGAATTGACCTCCGGCCAGATTCTGGTCAATGGAGAGAAAGTAGATACCAAGAAACACAATATCGCGTATATTTTTCAGGAATACTCCACCATGTCCTGGCTGACAGTCGAAGAAAATGTTGCCTTTGGTCTGAAGATGAAGCGTAAACCCAAAGATGTGATTGACCGTGAGGTTGCGGAAGTTCTGGAAATGGTCGGACTGACCAAGTAGAAGGATTACTACCCTGTGGAACTTTCCACTAGTATGCTTCAGCGGGTGGTCATTGCCCGAGCCTTTGCGGTAAAGCCGGATATTCTGCTGATGGATGAGCCATACGGACAGCTGGATGTAGAACTGCGATTCCGCCTGGAGGACGAATTGATTAAACTGTGGCAGAAGCTGGGTACTACTGTGATTTTCATTACCCATAACATTGAGGAAGCGGTTTATCTGAGCGAAAATGTGCTGGTGCTGACCAACAAGCCTACCAGCATCAAGAGTCGTCTGCACAACGACCTGCCTCGTCCGCGTAATGTGGTGGAACCCGATTTCATCGCTCTGCGCAACCAGGTTACAGAATTGATCAAATGGTGGTGATAAATTATGCGAGCTATCATGTTGATGTTTGACACACTAAACAGAAGACTTTTGTCTCCTTATGGCTGTGATTGGACCATTACACCGAATTTCAAAAGGCTGGCGCAGCACACTGTCACATTTGACAATTGCTACACCGGCAGCCTGCCCTGTATGCCCGCCCGCCGGGAACTGCATACCGGAAGACTGAACTTCCTGCATCGTTCTTGGGGCCCGCTGGAACCCTTTGACGATTCCATGCCGGAAATGTTGAAAAAAGCAGGGGTATACACCCATATGATCAGTGACCACCAGCACTATTGGGAAGATGGCGGCGCAACTTACCACAACCGCTATAACAGCTGGGAAATTGTCCGCGGTCAGGAAGGCGATTGCTGGAAGGGTCAAGTAGACAATCCGGTAATTCCGGATCATCTGGGCCGTATGTGGCGTCAGGATGTAGTGAATCGTCAATACATGGATCAGGAAGAAAAGCAGCCGCTGGCGCAGGTTTTCAAGCTGGGCATGGAATTTCTGGAAAAAAACAAAAATTCCGACAACTGGTTCCTGCATTGGGAATGCTTTGATCCCCACGAACCCTTCTTCACACAGCCACACTACCAGCAGCTTTACCCCCACAAATATGACGGCCCCTTCTTCGACTGGCCGGAATACGGATTTGTTAAGGAATCTCCCGACGCTGTGAAGCATCTGCGTTACCAATATGCTGCGCTGCTGACAATGTGTGATACATATCTGGGGAAATTCCTGGACTACATGAACGAAAACGACATGTGGAAAGACACAATGCTCATCGTGAATACAGACCACGGTTTCTTGCTGGGCGAACATGACCGCTGGGCAAAAAGCTGTCATCCATGGTACAACGAGATGGCCCACATCCCATTCTTTATGTGGGACCCCCGACATCCGGAAGCAGCCGGTCAACGCCGCAGTTCCCTGATTCAAAACATCGATGTCCCGGAAACGCTGCTGGCATTCTTCGGCCTTCAAAAAACCAAAGATATGCAGGGCTTTGATCTGGAGCAGACATTGGTCAATGACACCCCTGTGCGCGATTACGCCTTGTTTGGTATGCATGGTGCTCAGGTCAACATCACGGACGGACGCTATGTTTATATGCGTGATTTTGTGGAAGGCAATTCTCCCCTGTACAACTATACTTTGATGCCAACACATATGCGCTGTATGTTCTCTGTAGAGGAAATGAAAACAGCAACAATGACAGATGGATTTTCCTTTACAAAAGGGTCACCAACCATGCGGATCTGCGCAAAGGAAGATTCCACCGGCGACACCGCCATCAAATTCAGCTTAGGCACTAATCTGTATGATTTGGAAACGGATCCGTTTCAGAATCATCCCATTCATAATCCGGAAGTAGAACGCAGGATGATTGATGCCATGATTGACTTGATGGAACAAAACGATGCTCCTGCTGAGCAGTACACTCGCTTGAATCTGACCAAGGCCGTTGTCCATTAACCAACCAGATTTTCCCGTTCCTTAGAACACCGTCGGATCTTTTGCGAGAGTCCGGCGGTGTTCTGTGCCCAGGGGGGGCAGGAGCTATATGCGCAGCCTCCTGCAGTGCATCACAGCGGACGGCTTTCAGCGCTGTGTAACTGATTATGTATTGGGATAGCATATCGGTGTTGTCCATACGTTCCTCTTACAAAATATCGTCGTTTAAGGCTTCAGAAGTTTGAAATCTGCCATTGCAGGGAAGCGCAACACTTTGCCCCAAAGATAATCCAAATTGACACAATTCACGCAAACGGATATAATAGATATCCATTACCGCAAAGGAGACACCAGAAATGGAAACCACGCCCCGTATTATGGTTGCCGGAGCCCATGGATTTGTGGGCTGCAGAGCAATGGAACACTTTCCCTCTGCCATTGCCGTGGACAGCGCCCTTCTGCGGAATCCTGGCCGCGCTCTTCAAGCGTTTGTTCGCGCATACCAGCCCGATGTGATTCTGAATGCTGCCGCCATCTCCGATATTGGCGTCTGTGAAAAGGACCCGGAAGGCTCGTATCTAGCCAACGTAGTTCTTCCTATGACCCTGGCAGCGGCAGCGGAAGAAATGGGGGCCAAGCTGATCTCTTTCAGTTCCGATCAGGTATATACCGGCTGCACAGCGGACGGCCCTTACAGAGAAGACCAAATTCTTCCTGAACCAACAAACCAATATGCTCGCCATAAGCTGGAAGCAGAGCGGCGGGTACTGGACATCCATCCCAGTGCCGTACTGCTTCGGGCCACCTGGATGTACGATATGCCCCTGTACGGCCATGCAAATCGCGGAAATTTCCTTGTGAATACTGTGCGCGCAGTGATGCAGGGAAAGCCCGTCTGCGTTCCCAGCTGTCAATACCGAGGAATTACCTACGTCCGGCAGGTGGTCAGCTTGATAGACCCTGTATTTGACCTGCCTGGCGGCGTGTACAATTACGGCAGTGAGAACGCCCTGACCATGAAGGAAACAGCGAATGCACTGCTGAAGGTTTTGGGCCTAGAAGGACAGGTACAGGAAACGGCAGCGAAACGGCACAATCTGTGGATGGATTGCAAGGCCATCAAAGAACATGGGATTTTCTTTGATACCACAGTAGAAGGCTTTCAGCGCTGCGCAGCTGACTATGGATTGAGATAATTAAAAAGAACGCCGCCCGGAAAAGGCGGCGTTTTTCGTTGGTTTTGAAGTCATAGACTGCCGATCTGGCACGGCAGTTCAGCTGATGACCGTTTGCTCTCTGTTTTGCAGATGTTTGTTGATTACCAAGAGAAAGATAGTAGTGGACAAAATGGAGCCCACAATGTCCGCTACGGGCTCAGCATAGAAGGCAGACTGGGCAGTAAACAGCATCGGCAGAAACACGATGCTTGCCGCATACAATGATTTGCGGAACACAGACAGGAAAAGCGCTGTTTTCGTCCTTGCCATAGCCGTCAGGCCGTCTACAAATACATACTGGAATCCCAGCGGGATAATCATGAGTGTAACGGTGTGAATTGCCCAAATGGAATTTTGAAAATATTCCGGATCGGAAGTGAACATCCCAACAAAATACTCCGGAATCAATCGGGAAAGCAGGAACATCACCGTGGTAAAAACGCACATCAGTTTCAGAATGTCCTTTTCCGCTGCTTTGATCCGGTCTGTCCGCTGGGCTCCGTAATTGTAGCTCAAAATTGCCTGGGTTCCTCCGCTGATTCCCAGCATCGGCGCGGTGATCATCAGAAGATAACTCTGGGCAATGGTTGCGCAGGTAATCAGCATATCGCCCTGTTCCGGTCCGCCATACTTCTGCAAGATGGAATTCATAAGAATCAGAATCACGCTGTCTGTAGCCAGAATCATAAACGGGGAAAATCCAAGGAAAAGAATACGGATCATGACTTGGCGGCTGTACTGACCGAATTTTATTCTGACGTGCACTTTTTTGCTGAGCAAGAAACAGATGGCAAAGGCACAGGAGGCAAACTGAGAAATGACCGTTGCAATGGCCGCACCTGCCACATCCATTTTGAATACAAAAATAAACAGCGGGTCAAGAATAATGTTTGAGACTGCGCCGATCAGAACCGTGGCCATGCCCGCCACAGGAAATCCCTGACAGTTGATAAAGTAATTCAGTCCCACTGCCATCAGGGCAAAAAAGGTACCGGCTGTGTAAATGGTCATATAGGTATCGGCATAAGGAAAGGTGATGCTGCTTGCGCCAAACCACATCAGAAGCTGCTCTTTGGAGAACAGGAAAATAACCGTAAGCGCAATGGAAAAACAGCACAGCATAAGGAAAGCGTTTGACAAAACCTGCTGGGCTTTTTCCTTGTTTTTTTCGCCAAGGTGGATTCCCATAATAACCGAGCCGCCAAGACCCACCAGCGTACCGAAGGACGACAGAAAGGTGACAATCGGCCCGCATACACCCAGGCCCGCCAGGGCCTGGTCACCGATTTCCGGGATATGACCAATATAGATACGGTCAATGATGCTGTACAATACATTGACAAACTGGGCAATCATAGAGGGAATTGCCAGCCGTAAGACAAGAGATGGAATAGAATCTTTTCCGAGATCTGTTGATACTTTCATTTTAAAACCCCCGGTGCTTCATTATAGCAAATTTTTTGGGAAGTTCAACATCAGAACTCATAGTATTTTCTGTTATTCCACCGACATCTCGCATTCATCCTCCCAAGGAATTTTCGCGAGTTCCATCGCCAGATAATCCTGCAATTCGTAAGCAGCTGCCAAGGCCTTGATCACTCGATAATCCAGACATCCCGCCTCCCGATCATACTGCTGCCCGGCAAGATATTCCTGCAATTTCACAATGGCATCGTACAATTCGGCAAAATCCATGGCATGTTCCCCCTTTTCCGCAAGCACCGTCTCTGCACAGTTTAGAACAATTTGTTCATTATGTCAATAGAACAATTCGTTCTGCGTTATAGTGACAGCGGTGATTGAAATGGCTGAACGATACGAACGAATCCGCAACCTCCGGGAAGATGCCGACCTGACCCAAGCACAGCTGGGTGCCTGCATCAATGTCCCCCAGCGTACCTACGCATACTACGAAACCGGCCAACGGATGATTCCGCCCCAAGTACTGATTTCCCTTGCCCAGTACTACCATGTGAGCGTAGACTATATTCTGGGCCTGACAGATCAAAAGCAACCCTATCCCAGAACCCGCTAAATATCTTCCCTCATAATGCATAAAAGAGAGCGAACTGACGTAACGCAATCAGTTCGCTCTCTTTTCTCATTTCAACGTAACAGGATATGCCTTTTGGAATAGGTTCCTTACGCATAAATAATCACAAGTCCCGTCAGAATTCCAATGACGGTAGCCAGTGCAGGCAGTTTGGAGCGCCACATCAAGATTGCTTCCGGCATCAGCTCACCGAACACCACATACAGCATAGCGCCGGAGGCAAAGCTCAGAGACAGCGACAGCATGTCCGGTCCCATAGTTCCTAAGTAAAGGCCCAGGATGGCGCCCAATACGGTAGGAGCTCCGGTGAGTGCGGTCAGAAATGCAGCCTTTCCCTTTTTCATTCCGCCAGAAATCAGCGGCACCGCCACAGCCATGCCCTCCGGAACATTGTGCAGTCCGATGACGATTGCCATGACAATTCCGCCACGGGAGAGGACAGCTTGCTGGGCAGAAGTGGCAAAGGACGCACCAATGACCATTCCTTCCGGCACATTATGCAGGGCAATGGCTGCCGCCATCACCAGTCCGGCCAGGAACAGGCTTCCGTGGGTCTGTTCCCCCTGCTCGTGAACCTGATAGTGGTCCGCATGAATCAGTTCTTCCAGAGAGTCCGCCGTCTTGGGGTGGCTCTCATCGATATGGGCAACCTCGTGGTTGGTATCCCGGTCAATCCAGGCATTGAGCAGATAAATCACGGCATAACCCAGCATCACACCCACCGCTGCCAGCACCAGATACATGTGGTCCGCAGTTCCCTCCGGAGCCACCGCCTGAGCCAGCAGGTCAAAACATACCACCGCCGTCATCACGCCGCCGGCGAAGCTCAAAAGCAGGCTGACCGTGCGGCTGGAGTCTTTCCGAAACAGGCAGGACACAACACCGCCCAAACCTGTGCCGCCCATACCGGCCAGCGCCGTAATAAATACAATTTCCCAAAGCAAATCCATCGAAATCCCTCTAGTCATCAAAATAGGGAACTGGAATTAACCAAAGCTAACTTCCAGTACCCTATCATAGTCACTCACAGCGAGAAAGTCAATCCCAGAAAGCCCTTTCCTGTGAGCAAATTTGCATTTTCTCGATAAGATTTGACAAAGATCATGTTTACCCCGAATTGGCCCGGTGCCATGCCTCCAAGCCCGCAGCAAATGCGTAGGGAACCAGCAGATTCCCTGCTCCGCTGCCCAGCTGAATATCCGGCTTGTTGGCGCCATGAAAATCACTTCCGCCGCTTTCCAGCAATCCAAATTCCTGTGCAAGGAAACAGGCAGCGTTGCTCATTTCCGGAGTATAGGTAGCGTACCGTGTTTCCATTGCGGCTAACCCCTGAGTTTTCGCCTCGGGCAAAAAATTCTTCAGTTCTTCCTCCGTAAGACTGATCAGAGGATGAGCCAGCACCGGCACCGCATGGATGGAACGCAGGAAGCGAATCGCATTATATGCGCAAATCCGTTTCGGCGGGATATAAAGGCCATTTTTTGCGGAAAGAACGCCCTGAAATGCCTCCTGGATCTCCCGAATATAACCCTTTTTCAAAAGTTCCGCAGCAATCACGGCACGGTTTACATTCCCCTGATGCCGCTCTCGAATCTCCTGGTAACAGATGTCATACCCGGCCCCATTCAAAGCGGCAACCAGAGCGCGGTTACTCTCTTCTTTCCTGCGATTGATTACCGCAAGAAAGTCCTCTACTTCCCCGTACTTCTGCTCTTGCAGAAACAGTCCCACAATGTGGACTTCTTTTCCCAGATACCCTGTGGAGATTTCCACCCCGGGGATGGCCTCCAACGCTGTTCCTTGTGCCGCTTCCAAAAACTCCGGCAGTCCGGCCAGCGTGTTATGGTCTGTCAGCGCCACTGCCCGCGTTTTTCTGCGCAGCCCTTCTGCGACAATCTGCGCCGGCGTAAAGGTACCATCCGAAAAGGTAGAATGGGTATGCAGATCACAAATGTCCATGTTTTCTCCCCCTCTCCATCCATTTCTATCTTCCACTCTATCCCATCGATTCTCGAAAGTCAAGATTGGCCACTGTTTTCTTCCCTCTCCGTCATTGACGAGTTGGGATTTGTGGATATAATGGTGGATAGAGAATCGTTCACTCTCCGTGACGGCAGGCGGAGAGCATCACCCATAAGGAGGTTCGCCATGAAATACAGGCTTGACCGATACGGCAATCCCATTTCCCAGCTGGGATATGGCTGCATGAGATTCAGCAGAAAGGGCAGCGGCATCGACTATGAAAAAGCGGAGAAGGAAGTCCTGCTGGCCATTGAAAAGGGCGTCAATTATTTTGATACCGCCTATATTTACCCGGGCAACGAGGAATGCCTTGGCTGGATTCTGGAGAAAAACAAGTGCAGGGAAAAAGTGAATATTGCCACCAAGCTTCCCCAGTACATCCTTCGCTCCGCCGCAGCCATTGACAAAACCTTTCACGAGGAACTTTCCCGTCTGCGCACCGACTATATTGACTACTATCTGATGCACATGTTCACGGATTACGCAGAATGGGAGCGGCTTCAGAAGCTGGGAGTTGAGCAGTGGATTGCCCGGCAGAAAGCGCAAGGGCGCATCCGCTATATCGGCTTTTCCTACCATGGCGATACGGAAATGTTCCTGAAGATTCTGGACGCCTATGACTGGGACTTCTGTCAGATTCAGTATAACTACCTGGATGAACACACCCAGGCAGGACGGAAGGGACTGCAGGCCGCGGCAAAGAAAGCGATTCCCGTGATTATCATGGAACCCCTTCGGGGCGGCAAGCTGGTGAATCTGCCGCAGAAGGCAAAGGAAGTGCTGGCCACCAACAGCAAGGGCTACACCCCTGCCGAACTGGGCCTGCGCTGGCTGTGGGATCAGCCGGAAGTAACCTGTGTATTGTCCGGCATGAACTCCGATGAGATGATTAACGAGAACATCCGCATCGCCTCCGAGGCCGAGCCGGGACATCTGACCGAGGAAGATATGGAGATCGTGGCCCAGATCAAGCAGATTATCCGCCAGCGTGAAAAGGTGGGCTGCACCGGCTGCCGGTACTGTATGCCCTGTCCCAAGGGCGTGGACATCCCCGGCAATTTCCATTATTACAATCTAATGTACATGGAGAAAAAAGCTTCCGCCCGAAAAGAATTCGCCCGGAACATGGGTCTGCGGAAAGAGCCCGGCTTTGCCACCCAATGCGTCGGCTGCGGACTGTGTGAAAAGCACTGCCCCCAGCACCTGCCTATCCGGGAAAAGCTGAAGGAAGCCGACCGGGATCTGCGGCCCCTGCCGTATAAAATTGGCATTCAGGTTGCCAGAAAGATTATGAACCGGTAAGCAAGGTCTCCTGGCGGCTGGCCCGTCTGCTGCCAGCTTTCCAATCAAGACCGTCCTGCTTATGAAAAAAGTGCTGTGAGATTCCCCACAGCACTTTTTCCTTCTTCAAGTGATTGTTAAGCCTGACATCCAGAAATATTCTCTGCTCCCACCACTTCCGAGACGAACACCTTCCGGTTCTCCCGGAGGGAGAGGGTTGCCGCATCGGCAGTGGCAATGGCTGCCCGGGCGGCCTGCCCTGTCATCAGCGGGCGGAACTCATCGGGAATGGGATCACCATGCAGGATGCCATTGAAGTATTTCATCTCATTTTTCATAATGCTGTGCAGCCAAAGAGGAGGCAGCTTTCCCGGACGGCCATACATAATGGCGCCATCCATCTCTGTAGAATGGTAGATCCGGGTACGGTCATCGTCCTCTTCCTGGGTTTCGTGGACCAGGTAGTGTTCTTCACTTCCGTCTGCATTTTTCACCGTCATGCCGCAGTTGCACATATCAATCCGGATGGCGCCCTTGGTTCCCTGGATCAGCACATAGTGTTCCGGCCAGTGGAACGCAGAACCATACTCCACAATGGCATAGGTATTGTTGCCGAATTCCAGGCTCAGGAACAGCATATCATCCTCATCACCGAACTGGGGACCGGTATGGGCCACGTTGCCGCCGGTCATGGTCACAGCGGTAGCCGGACCCATAATAAACTGGATGCAGTCCAGCTCGTGAATGTGGTGGTACAGATGGCCGCCAGACTTGGCCCGAATCTTTTTCCAGCTGATGCTGGGCTGCGGCTCCTCCCAGCCGTTCCGGGCGGAGTGAGTATACAGAACCTTACCGATTTTCCCTTCGTTGATCAGCCGCTTGGCATGGCGTACGCCACGGAAGAAATTCATCACATGTCCTGCCATAAAGATCACGTTGTTCTCCTGGGCAGTTTTTACCATAGCGTCACAGTCGGCGTAGCTCAGGGCGATGGGTTTCTCACAGAACACGTGCTTGCCGTGTTTTGCAGCCGCAATCACCGGCTCCTTGTGCAGATAGTTGGGGGTTGCCACAATGACGGCATCCACATCTTCCCGGGAGCAGAGGGTTTCCAGATCGGTTTCCACTTCGCAGCCATATTCCTTAGCAATGGTTTCCCCGTTCTCCGGGTCCAGCACCGCCACCACCCGGGCACCTTCCTGCTCTTTCATAATCCGGCCCAATTCTGCTCCAAAGTAACCCACACCTACGATGGCATAATTGATTGTTTTCATAGAAAAGTTCCTTTCTTCTACAAAGAGATCTTATTTGACCGCGCCGTCTGCCAAACCGCCGGCAAGCTTGTTCTGAATCAGACAGAAGAAGAATATGGACGGCAGCACCACAATGGCAGACGCAGCCATCATGGAGCCCCAGTTCAGGATGTCCGCACCTTCCAGGGTTTTGACTGCCACGGACAAGGTGGTCTTGTCCGAACTGCTGACCAGCAGCAAGGCGTACAGGAATTCATTCCAGGCATTGATAAAGACGTAGATGGCAGTGGATACAATACCCGGCCGCACCAAGGGCAACACAATCTTGGTAAAGACCATCAGCCGATTGGCGCCGTCAATTCTGGCCGCCTCTTCAATTCCGATGGGTACGGTTTTGAAGAAGCCTACCAGCATCCACACCGCATAAGGCACGCTGAAGGACATATATACCAGCACCAGGCCCACCCGGGTGTTGGTCAGGCCCAGGGTCTTCATGACCACGGCATAGGGAATGACCAGCATAATTGAGGGAAACATGTAGGTAGTGATCAGGATTCTGGTCATAATGTTGCCCAGCTTCGGGAAGAACCGAATAATGCCGTAGGCCGCCAGACAGGAAATGAACGTAGCGATCACGGTGGTCCACAGGGCCACAATCACGCTGTTTTTGATGTTTACCGTAAATTTCAGCGTGAACAATACGGTTTTGAAATTCTCCCAGGTCCACTCCTTCGGCAGGAAAGCTGTGGGATTGGCCAGCATTTCGTTGCTGGACTTAAATGCGGAAACCAGCAGCCAAAGCAGCGGAAAGACGCATACAATCGCCAGAACTGTCAGAAACACGTAGGAAAATACCGTGGAGGGACCGATTTTCTTCAGTTTTTTCATAATCAGCAATCCTCCTTTTCCCAATGATTGATAACCTTAAAGTACAGAACGGTGAGGATCACCAGGAATATCAGCAGCATGATGGAAGCGGCCGAGGCCTTACCCACCAGTCTTCCGGTCCAGCCGGTATCATAGATGAAGATGGGCATGGTGGTGCTGGCACCTGCAGGGCCACCGCCGGTAATCATGTAAATGATGTCGAAGTTATTGAATACCCACACTGTCCGAAGGACAATCAGCAGTCCTACCACCGTGCGGATGTGGGGGACGGTAATGTGACGGAACGACTGGAATTTGCTGGCGCCGTCAATCTGGGCAGCCTCATACTGATCCTGGGGTATGGTTTGCAGCGCCGCATATACGTTCACCATAATCAGCGGTGCGCCAAACCAGATATTGATTCCCATCAGCGTGGGCATCACCAGGTTCTTATCGCTGAAGAACTGGAGCATCTGCTCTGTGATTCCCAGATCCACCAGCATGGTGGGCAGGAATCCGTAAATGCCGTTGAGTATCCACTTCCAAACCATGGCTGTCGCAATGGCTGGGAAAGCCCAGGGAATGATGCACAGGATCCGGAACGTACTTTTGGCCCAAGTGTTTTTCACCTGGTTCAGGCAGATGGCCCCGGTAAAGCCCACAAGCACCTGACCCAGAACGCTGCCAACGGTCCACTTCAAGGTATTTCCGAAGGCTTTATAAAAGGATTCATCCTTCAAAATATCCATGTAGTTTTTCAGTCCCACAACTTTGAAGGTATCCTTTATCATGGTCTTGTTTGTGAAGCTGTACAATACGGTGGAGCAGAGGGGATAAATCAGCAGACAGACAACCACTGCCATAGCCGGAGCCACGAAGATCCACCGGGTAACGTCAATGCGCCGTGTCCGGAAAGTCCGCCCAGATAACCGATCTGGTTGTTTCATGGAAGCCTCCTTTTCTAAATCAGCCGTAGAAAGCGGGCGGGAAGGAATCTTCCCGCCCGCTGCCGACATTAGCCGACCATGGTCTCAAAGATTTCGTTCAGCTGATCTTCTGCTGCTTGTGCCGCAGTGGGAATATCTGTGCCGTTAATCAGGATGTCCTGGAACATTTCTTCCACCACACCCTGGCTGGTAAGCAGGCCTGCCTGGACGCTGGGGCCGTGCTCAAAGCCAATGGCCCGGCCTTCCGCCACAGCCTTTTCGATGACGGCAGCTTCTTCCGAGAACTGCTGTACGGTTTCGTTGCTCAGGTAAGCCTCCTGATCGGAGATACCCGTGATGGAGGGCAGCATGCCCACGGGAACGGCGCTGAGGAAGTACAGGTAGTTATCATCCTGGTACAGGTACTCAATGAACGCCTCACATACATCCTTGTGTTCGCTGTTTTCCCACATAACCAGAGGAATATGGGTTGCTTCTGCACTGTAGTAAGGATCGCCTTCCTTATACAGAGGCAGGGGAGCGCAGGAGATATACTCCAACAGGTCTTCCCGGTTGGAAGCAACACCGGAAATCATGAAGCCGGAGTTGAAGTCAAAGGCCGTGGTGCCCTGGTAGTACAGTGTGGCATGGTCGTTGACGGTGTAGTTAATGGTTTCGGCGGGGGAGCAGTTCTTATAAACATTGACCCAGAATTCAATGCCTTCCAGAGCGATGTCGCTGGTCAGGTTGGCGGTCAGGTCATCGTTGAGCAGGCTGCCGCCGGCGGAACGGACATAGTAGTTCAGATAGCGGGTGCACAGCAGGTCGTTGGGGCTGCAGGAGAATCCGGCGCCGTAGACACCATCCTTGGTCAGGGCCACTGCTGCGTCATAGAACTCATCCCAGGTAGTGGGAACTTCCAGGCCAGCCTCTTCCAGCAGGTCTTCCCGGTACCACATAACCTGTGCGTGGGAGTAATAGGGAATGCCGTAGGTAACGCCGTCGGTGGTCATATCTCCCAAAGCATTTTCGGAGAAACGATCCCGGCCGATGCCGTCGATGACGCCGCTGATGTCTGCCAGGACACCTGCGTTGATCATTTCCGCGACTTCACCGGTGTTCTGGGCCACGCTGATATCCGGCAGGTCGCCGGTGGTCAGGCCCGCATTCCACTTGGTGTTGAAGTCGCCCCAGGACATGGTCTCGATGTTGATGGTCACGCCGGGGTTGGCTTCCATGAAGGATGCAGCAGCCGCTTCAATGGCTTCCATACGGGCGCCCTGGGTGAAGCAGTGCCAGAAGGTGATTTCTCCGCTGAGTTCCTTTGCTTCCGGGGTGTCTGCCGTTGTACCGGCATTTGCTGCAGGTGCCGCAGTTTCCTGGGTAGTACCACCGCAGGCAGCCAGGGTTAACACCATGACCAGAGACAGCAGCAGGGCCAGAACTTTCTTTGCTTTCATTTGATTTCCTCCTCATAGTTTTTTAGAAACAGCTTTTTCCGTTCCTTGCTTCTGGCTTCATTATAGAGGAAATCCGCCCCCGCTCTCAACACAGTTTCATGTCAAAGCTATAATAAATCAGTTAACTTTTGAACGGGTATTTCAATTATGTACAAAACACAGCTCCATATATTGTTGATTATACACAAATTCGCTACGCTTCTCGGGAATTTTTTCGATATTCCTGTGGACTGACGCCAAAGACTTCCCGGAAGGTTTTCGTAAAATAACTGGCAGATTCATACCCGACGCGGTAACCGATTTCCGATATGGGCACATTGGTGGTCATCAGCAGATGGGAGGCATACAGGATCCTGGTTTCCTTGATGAACTCATAGATAGTCTTACCCATATATGTTTTGAATAATCGGCGCAGGGTGCTCTCGCTTACATCGCACATCTGGCACATCTGCTCCCGGGTCAGATTGATCTCCGGATGCAGTGTCAAATAATCCACAAGCGCCTGAATTCTGGGGTCCGATTTATTCTGGGATGCCAGCGCCCGCTTGCGCACATACTTCATATCGTTCATGGACTCCATCATCACCCGGTCCGCCCGAACGGTCTCCTCCTGCTCTTCATCCTGGGCCGAACGGCGAGCCAGTGCCGCACAAATCAGGTTCAGATACCCCCGAGTTTCCAGCCGCTTGTACTTCGCCCGGGAGATTGCGCTGTGATAGGTTTGTTCAAACCACTGCTCCATCTGCGGTTGATCTTGGAAGTCATACTGCCGCCCAATGTTCCACAGCCGTTTCAGCATATCATCGTCCTGAATTTGAATGGATCCAATGAATCGGATACTGATAAACGAGATTTCTTCCAAGGCGGCACAGTAAAGGTGGCAGCCCTGCGGAATGTAGAACACCTCCCCCGGATGTACTGTAAAAGCTTCCCCATCCACCACAAATTGCGCCGATCCCGAGCAAATATAACGCAGCATACAAAACGGCACCTGGGCAGTCAGATTGACCCATTCTTTGGGGAATCGGTATTTGTCCACATACAAAAATGTTGGAGAATAATTGCTGAATATGGGTTCCATAACGGCTCCTTTTCCGAAAACGGATTTATCATTTTTCGTTTTATTTTAACAATTTTCTCCTAATTTTCAATAGACTATACGAAATCAGAGGACTTTTAAGCGATTTATTATAGTTTTGACCATATCGTAATGTATACAACGGTATGGCAATCTGCTACACTAATACCAGAACAATCACCGGCAGCGTGCCACGACTCCGGGATACATTCCGTGAAATCATGAGCAGTGCAGTTTCTGCATTGTTTCCTCCACACTTCTCACAGGAAAGCCGGCCAAGACACCTGTCTTGGCCGGCTTTCCGTTGGTCAATCAAAATGATGGCCTTTGCCCTAAGAGCAAAGGCCATCGGAAGATTAGATATTCTCTTGCCTGGCAAGCGGTTCTCTATTCTTATCCGTCAAAAACGACTTATCAGAAAAAGCTTACTCCGCCACTGCCATGCACTCGATTTCCACCAGTCCATTCAGGGGCAGCTTGGCCACCTGGATGCAGGAACGGGCAGGATAGTTGCCGTCGAAGTAGGACTTGTAGATTTCATTGACCACTGCGAAATCATTCATATCCGTCAGGAAAATAGTGGTCTTGATGATATTGCTGTAGTCACAGCCGGCTTCCTTCAAAATGGCGCCCATGTTCTTCATGGAGCAGTGCGCCTGCTCGGCAACGGTTTCCGGCATCTTGCCAGTGGTGGGGTCAATGCCCAGCTGACCGGAGCAAACTACCAGGTTATTGGTCTGGATGCCCTGTACGTAGGGACCTACAGCACCAGGAGCGTTCTTGGTATTGAGTACATTCTTAGCCATATTTATTTTACAACCTCCTTGTTTTTCTGTCTCAGGACGCAGCCGCTTCTCTTACCGGTGTGTTCTGCGTTCTTGACAATGGTTTCACCGTTGATGATCACATACTCAATACCTTCGGGGTACTGGATGGGATCGGTGAAGGTTCCTTTATCGATGACGGTGTCAGGATTGAAGATGCAGATGTCTGCATAGGCGCCTTCTCTCAGCTCACCACGATCGGTGATGTGGAAGGTGGTAGCAGGCTTCTTGGTCATCTTATACACAGCCCCTTCCAGGGTCAGTGCCTTGTCTTCCCGGACATACTTGCCCAGGATCCGGGGGAATGCACCATAAACACGGGGATGGGGCTTGCCGCCCAGCAGGCCGTCGGTGCAGGCGTTCATTTCCGGACGCTTCATGAAGCGCTGGACGTGCTCCTCGGTGCCGTAGAAGTCCACCATGCCCACAGCATTCTCTTCTTCATACAGCAGGTCGAAGGTTGCCTCGTAGGGGTCCTTGCCTCTGAGCTTGCCCAGTTCGATCAGGCTCAGGCCCACAGCATCCTGGTTCTTCTCTGTCTTGACACTGGTGACGAAAATCTTGTCCAGGCCGGCAAACTCTACGAAGTTGTCCCAGCCGGGGATGCCGTGTTCCATGTCGTAGACCATCTTCTTGCGCAGCTCGGGATCCTGCAGGCGCTCCAGCACCTTGTTGGTGCCGCCGTCGTGCACCCAGGGAGGCAGGATAACGCCCAGCATGGTGCTGCCGGCTACATAGGGATACTGGTCGAAGGATACGTCAATTCCTTCCTTCTGGGCCTGCTCCAGCAGCTCCACAACCTTATCCACCTTATCCCAGTTCTTCTTGCCGCAGACCTTGAAGTGGGAGTAGTGGATCTTGACGCCGGACTCCCGGCCGATCTTGATGACTTCCATCATGGAATCGAGAATGGTATCGGCTTCGCTTCTCTGGTGGATGACGAACCGGCCGTCATACTCGGCTACTACCTTACACATCTCGATGATTTCCTTGGACTCAGAGTAGGCGCAGGGCATGTAGATCAGACCGGTGGACAGGCCGATGGCGCCGGCTTCCATTTCCCGACGGGTGATCTGGCGCATCTTCTCCAGCTCTTCTTCATTGGGCAGACGGTTCTCCAGGCCCATGGCTTCCATACGGATGTTGCCATGAGGCACCAGATAGCACTCGTTCAGGCCGGGCTTGGCCTCCTCCACCATCTTCAGGTAACCTTCGGTGGTCTTGTACTCCCAGTTGATTTCGTCGCTGTCACCATCCAGGCCGGCCAGGTTCTTCCGCCAGGGGCTGATGTACTCCACCGGCAGCGGTGCCATGGAAATGCCGTCCTGGCCCAGGATTTCGGTGGTAATACCCTGCATGACCTTGGGCTTGACGTAGGGGTCCGTCAAAATCTGCAGATCGCTGTGGCTGTGGGTATCAATAAACCAGGTGCCACAACCAGACCGGAAGCATCGATGACTTCATCAGCCGCCACGTCCGTCAAGGTTCCAATCTTGGCAATGCGATCATTTTCGATCAGCAGATCAGCAGTGAAACCAGCTTTTCCGGTTCCGTCTACGATCAGGCCGTTTTTAATCAGCTTTTTCATACATCTTTCTTCCTTTCAAATCAATATGTCACGGGTCGGTTAGTTATCCTCCAGCTGCAGTGCGGGAGCAGGAGCAACGCCCTTCTTGCCTTCGATGATGGACACCAGGAAGATGACCACGAAAGCGACCACGCTGGCGGGGATAGCTGCGTTGAGGCCGAAGGGAGTTCCCAGAGCGTAAATCCAGATAGCGGCAACAGCGGTACCAAAGACGATGGACAGGAAGCCGGCATTCTTGGTAACGTTCTTGTAGAACAGGCTGCAGATGAATGCGGCGAAGGGACCTGCGCTGCGCAGAGCGAAGCAGCTCATCATGATGCTGATAATGTTGGAGCCGGTCAGAGCAACGCCCAAGCCCACACAGCCGGCCAGGACCATAACCACCCGGGAGATCCAGATTTCCTTGGTGTCGTCCTTCTGGCCCTTGTTGATGTAGGGACGGAACACGTCGTTGGTAAACATGGTGGCAGTACCAATCATGTTGCCGGAAGCAGAGCTAATGGTAGCGGCCACAACGGCGGACAGAACGATGCCGGCAATGATGGCAGGAGCAAACTCCATGGTAGCGGCGGCCAGTGCATTCTTATGCAGAGCGCTGTTGGCAGCGAAGCCGTCGATGCAGGTGAAGGCCATCAGGCCGATGAAAGCGGGGACAATGGCGTATGCAGCAGACAGGATACCAGCAATGAGGGAACCAACCTTTGCGCTCTTGGAGTCCTTGGCGGAGCAGTAGGTCTGCACAATTTCCTGACCGGTGGGGAAGGTGGTGCAATACATTGCCACATAGCCCAAGATGGCAGGCAGGCCGACTTTTGTCATGCTCAGCAGATCCAGGTTGGCGCCGTTGGCGTCGGTAACGCCCTTGGCAGTCTCAAACAGGTGGCTGAAGCCGCCGACGGCAGGGTTATTGACCATGATAAACATGGCGATGCTCATACCGATGGTGATAAAGCCCACATGCATCATGTTGGCTGCGGCAACGGAAGCAAAGCCGCCCACCATGGTGTAGAGGATAACGACTGCGGTGACTACGACTGCGGTGATTTCAAAGTCCAGACCGGTAATGGTGTTGATGATGGTGGAAGTAGCAATAATCTGGGAGCCTGTGGCCATGAACAGGGCCACAATGGAGGTGAATGCCGTAAAGATGTGGGAGGCTTTGCCGTAACGCATGCTGATGATCTGGGGAACCGTGCTTGCCTGGGCCTTGCGGAAGAAGGGGGCGATAAAGGACACCAGCACAAAGCCGATACCGGCAGCAATCACATACCAGGATGCGGACAGGCCCTGGGTACCGACGTTGGTAGCAATACCGGTGGTACTTGCGCCGCCGGTGTTGGCAGCGAACAGGGTACATGCCAGAATCACAGGACCCAGAGATTTACCAGCCATGAGGAAGTCTTCGTTGCTTTGCTTTCTTGCGGCCTTCTTCTGCTTCATCTTGGAAGAGACCAGGCCGACAACAACTGTCAATGCCATGTACAGGAAAATAATGACCAATGCGGTCGTTTGTTTACCACTCATAACGCTTTCTCCTATCTTTCTCTATTCTTTCTGTCTGCGAAGTTTTACTTCAGCAGAGCCTTCATGACACCGTAGTAGCAGTCGGTGACCTTCACCAGCTGATCTACTTCGATATACTCGTTGACGGTGTGAGCCAGGTTTTCCTTGGACGGTCCCAGACCAAAGGTCTTGATGCCGGCCTCACCTGCGTAGTGGCTGCCGTTGGTGCAGAAGTTGTACTGGGTGATCTCGGGAGTGTAGCCCATGGATTCCAGTTCCTTCTTCACATCCTGGACAAATGCCTCGTTCTCATCGTACAGCCAGCCGGGGAAGAAACGCTCACCTTCAATCTGAGCGCCGGTATGGCACAGTTCCTTGCCCACTGCGTAGGAAACCTTTGCCTTCAGCTGGGGGTCCTCAGCCATCAGCTTGTCCAGCAGTTCCTGAATGGGCTTGAGAACGCTTTCCTTGGTTTCGCCTACCAGCAGCCGTCTGTCATAGGTGGCTCTGCAGTATTCGGGAACCACGGAAGCACCGGGATAGGGAGCGGACTTAATGTCGGTCAGTTCCAGGATGCCGTCGCCCAGAACATCGTGATGGGTGGGAACCAGGGTACGGATGGCTTCAATCACCTTGGCCATCTTGTAGACAGCGTTGACGCCCTTTTCCGGGTTGGCAGAGTGGCAGGGAACACCGAAGGTTTCCACTACGATTTCGCCGCGGCCTCTCTGGCCGACCTTCAGGTTCAGGTTGGAAGCCTCTGCGATAACAACGTAGTCCGGCTTCACAGCAGCGGAGATTGCACGAGCTGCAACACCCTCAAAGCACTCCTCGTGCACCACGCCAGCTACATAAATTTCACCAGCGAAATCCCGGTTGGTGTCCTGAGCAAAGTTTTCAGCAGCAGAGACAAAGGCAGAGACGGCGCCCTTCATATCGCTGGTGCCCCGGCCGTAAATCTTTCCGTCGTGAATCTCGGCGGCAAAGGGAGGATACTTCCACTCCTTCTCGTCGGAAACGGGAACGGTGTCGATATGGCCGTCAAAGAGCAGCTTGGGGCCGGGACGGTTGCCCTTGATGCAGCCGATGATGTTTCCGTAGGTGTCTACCGTGACGCTGTCAAAGCCAGCCTGCTTCATCTCGGCTTCCAGGGCGCGAACAACGCCGTCTTCGTGTCCGGAATAGCCCTTCTGACGAATCAGTTCCTGGCACAGGGCAATTACTTTCTGCTGTCTTTCGTTGGTAAGCATGTTAATTCCTCCTCAAATCGCTTTTTTATTTTACGCTGGGGTATTTTCCGTCCCAGACAATCTGCTTATAATTTTCCCGATCGGTGTCGCCTTCGGTGCTGAAGAACAGAACCACAGAATTCTCATCCAGCTGCAGCTTCTGCTTCATGTCTGCCAGCTCAGGATTGGTCATGATCTCCGCCACACAGCCAAAGGCCGCAGCGCCGCTTTCGCCGGAGACAACCTTTCCGTCCTTGCCATGGGGGTTGCCCAGAATCCGCATACCCTTGGCCGCCACGTAGTCGGGGCAGGAAATGAAATGATCTGCGCATTCCTTCAGAACTTCCCAGCCAATGCTGCAGGGCTCGCCGCAGGCCAGACCTGCCATGATGGTGTTCATGTCGCCGGTAACAAAGTGGCGCTTGCCGTCATTGGCTTCGGCAGTACGGTAGAGGCAGTCTGCCTTGTTGGGCTCCACAATGGTAATGATGGGCTTGTCCTCTGCGTATATGGAGCTGAACAGTCCGGCAATGGAGCCGGCCATGGAACCAACGCCAGCCTGCAGGAAGATGTGGGTAGGACGCTTGCCCAGCTGCTGATACGCTTCCAGGCCCATGGTACCGTAGCCCTGCATAATCCAGGTGGGGATATCCTCGTAGCCTTCCCAGGCGGTATCCTGCACCATGACCCATCCCTTTTCCTCAGCCTGCTTGTTGGCCAGGCGGACGGCATCGTCATAGTTCATGTCGGTGATGGAAGCGTCGGCGCCCTCTGCCCGAATATTCTCCAGCCGCTCCTGGGCGCTGCCTTTGGGCATGTAAATGACGGAATGCTGCTTGAACTTGTTGGCAGTCCATGCCACGCCCCGGCCATGATTGCCGTCGGTGGCGGAGACGAAGGTAATATCCCCCAATTTTTTCCGGGTTTCATCGGAAATCAGCTCTTCGTAGGTAACCTCTCCAATGTCCTTGCCCAGCTTTTCGGCCAGGTAGTTGCCGATGGCGAAACTGCCGCCCAGAACCTTAAAAGCGTTCAGACCAAACCGATAGGATTCGTCTTTTACATACATCTCACCCAGGCCCAACTCCTTTGCGGTATCCTTCAGCTCTGCCAGGGGGGTGGGCTGATACATGGGGAAACTCTGATGGAACTTCTGAATCTTCTTTGCGCTCTCTACACCGAGAAACTTCAGGTCGCAGGTGACCTTCCCACTGTGGGGCAGACTGACCATCTTAAATTCGTTCATGTGAATTCCTCCTTTGGTTGTTTTGGTTGTTCTGCTTATTTATTCAGCAAGTAACATGCCAACTTTGTAAAAAGTGCCGCAACGAATTTTATTTTTCGGATTATGAACAATTCTGCCAATCGGTTTTTGTCGAAGACTTACAAAAAAACAGGCAAAAAGCAGGTGCCTCTCTTTTCCAAGAAAAGCACCTGCTTTCTGCTGTATATTCTCATATTGAGAATTTTCTCAATATGAGAATCGATAATTTCTTAATTTGAGAATTTTTCCAAATCCTCCAGTTTCCGATACAACGTAGCCAGACCGATTCCCAGCTGCTTCGCCGCTTCTTTTTTTCCCTGGGTGGAGTCTCCGCACAGACGCAGGGCCTTGCGGATTTCGGCGCTCTCCAGTGTTTTCAGCGGGGTAATGACCCCATCTGTTGAGACAGGGGCCGCTTCCAACGTGCTGAGCGAGGTTTTCTCCTGGAAATCCCTGGGCATGGTTTCCTCATCCAGGATGCCATCCTCCCCCATCATGTTCACCATAAACTCAATCACGTTTTCCAGTTCCCGGACATTTCCTTCCCAGCGATAAGCTTTGAGGATCTGCATGGTGGAATCGGTGATTTTCCAGAAACGCTTTTCAAACAGATTGGCGTAGCGCTTGGCGAAGAAAACCGCCAGTTCTTCAATATCCTCCCGCCGCTCCCGCAGGGGCGGAATGGTCAGGGGAATGACGTTGAGCCGATAATACAGATCTTCCCGGAATTTTTTCTGGCGAATCATTTCCTTCAAATCCTTGTTGGTAGCCGCAATCACCCGGATATCCAGAGGGATGATCTGGTTGGAGCCAATCCGTGCCAGTTTGCGTTCCTGCAGCACACGCAGCAGCTTGGACTGCAAAAACAGGGGCATATCTCCGATTTCATCCAGGAAGATCATGCCATTGTTGGCCAGTTCAAATTTGCCGATTCGTCCGCTGGGGTCCGCCCCGGTAAAGGCGCCTTTCACATAGCCAAACAGTTCCGATTCCAGCAGCGCTTCCGGAATGGCTGCGCAGTTGATGGCAACAAAGCGGCCGTTTTTCCGTTTGCTGGCATTCCAGATTGCTGTGGCTACCATCTCCTTGCCGGTGCCGCTTTCACCGGTAATCAGCACGGTGGATTTGCTTTGGGCCACTTTCAGGATTTTTTCTTTCAGCTGCAAGGTTCTCGGACTGCTTCCGATGATGTTCTCGCAGGCGCTGGGATGCACCGTGGTGGTCATCTCATAGTACTTATTGTGCACTTCCTGGGCATTGCGGAATACCAGGACTTTGGCGTCGTGGTCCTGGGGCTGAATCTGGGGGGACAGGTATCCCATAACCAGAAATTCCTTCCCTTCAATATTCAGCCGGAACTCCGATTGGTTTTCCAAACGGTCGCCGGTATGGGTGATGGTCACCCGTTTTCCCTGAATATCCTCAATTTCCAGCTGCCGTTTGGCTACGGAGCTGGCAGTGGTAACCACGTCATCCGCTCCCAGAATCAGGACGCCCTGCTCAATATGGGCCATGGTATAATTCAGTACATCAATCAGGAAATCCTTCTCCCGCAGTTTCTGAACTTCCTTGGCTTTGGAGGCGATAAAGTCGGCAATCTGTTCCAGAAGATCCAGATACAGTTTTTCATCGCTTAGAATGCGCTGCTTCTGTGCCTGGGTGCTGCCCACAATGCCGATAACGCCGATGATCTGCTGCTTCAGCCGTACCGGCATGGAGATTTCAATCTGCTCTTTACAGCAGGTTTTGCTGCGGCAGGTCTGACATACGGGGTCTTTTCCCGGATCGTAGACGATTTTCCGTTCTCCGGTTTTCAGTACCAGACTGTATACATGCCCTTCCTGGGCCATGTGTTGGTTGACCTTGTCCCGGAAAATCCCCGTTCCGGCTACCCGGTAAAGATCGCTGTCCACCACTTCCACATCCACGCCGGAAATCTGGGAAATGATATCGGCATACTTCGACACTGTATCCTGAATGTCCAATAAAATGCTGCTCATTCCATATTCCTCCGTCCGGCAGTCCCCGGGATGTTCATTTCTTCCCGATATTTTGCCACTGTGCGGCGAGACAGCGAATATCCTTCCTGGGTCAGCAGCTGGCACAGCTTCTGATCCGACAGGGGGCGGGTTTTGTCCTCCTGGTCAATCAGCTGGCGCAGTCTGGTCCGGGCAGCCGCACCGGACCCGGACAGCTCCGGCGCGGCCGAGGAGCGGGAGAAAAAGTAGCTCATGGGAAAAATACCCATACTGCACTGAAGGTACTTTTCCCGAACCGCACGGCTGACCGTAGATTCGTGAATCCCCAGGCTTTGGGCAATGTCGGCCATACGAAGCGGAAGCAGCCCTCCCGGCCCCTGCCGGAAAAAGGCATGCTGCCTGTCCACAATGGCCTGGGCACAGCGCTGCAGGGTAGATTCTCTCTGCTCCACCGCCTGTAAGATGGCAGTCGCCTGGCGCATTTTTTCTGACAAATATTCCAGCACATGGGGATCATCCGATTGATCCAGCAGTTCCTGATAAAAAGCATTCAGGTGAAACGGAGGCTGCTGCCCACGGCGTGTCTGGACAAAAAATCCGTCCTGTTCCTCCGTCACAATCACATCCGGCTGAATAAATCCCACAGTCTCACAGCCTTCAAAATCCCCACCCGGCCGTGGATTCAGCTGCTGAATGAGTCGCTGGCACTGCTGTACCTGCTCCAAGGAAATCCCCATCTGAGAAGCGATGAACCGGTAGTGGTGCTTTGCCAGCGGCTCCAGGTAGGTACTGACAATTTCCCGCACCGGCCCGGATTCTCCCAACCGCTCCAGCTGCAGTGTCAAACACTGGGAAAGGGTGGCCGCCCCTACCCCCGCCGGTTCCAGGGACTGCAAAACCGCAAGGCCTTCTTTCAAGCAAGGCAGAGCCAGTACACCAGCATTGGCCAGTTCTTCCACCGGGGTACGGAGGTATCCGTCATCATCCAGGCACGCTGCAAGGTAACGGGCAGCTGCGGCAGTCTGAGGGGAAAGGTTCAGCCGATCGATCTGGCGCAGCAGGAAACGCAGCAGCGTCTCTTCCAAGCCGCCGGATGTGCTGGCTCTGTCCAGCGGGTCGGCAAATTCCTCCTCTGCCGGTCGGTAAAATCGGTTCTGGTAATCATTTTCTTCCAACCATCGCAGCTTCTGCAGCAGCTTGTTGTCAGGAGAAAAATCCGAGAATCCTTCTTCCAGTTCCACAACAGGATTGCTCTGGGCCAGATCTGTCAAATAGGCGTCCAATTCTACAGTACTCATCTGCAGAAGCGTACTGCGCAGGATCTGGCTTTGATTCAGTTTTTGAACCTGCTCCTGCTTTAAAAACATGGATAACACCGCCTTCTTTCCGGTTCCCCAGCTGCACAATCAAATTTTTAAGCACATCGACTAATTCATCAAACAATTCATGGCATTTATTATACACATATATGCTTATTTTGGCAATATTCTCAAGAAGATTTTCCCTTTCCGCCCAGTCCTTCACCGTCAGACAGGAAATTTCCTCAGGCAGATTTTCTTTTTATGAACATAAAGCGGCGGCTCGTGCACCTGCACAAGCCGCCGGATACCGCAGTAGTTAAATCGCCATAACCCAATGTTTCTTCTAAAAGCTCTATGGCAATTCTTCCCTTACCCATGGCAGAATACGTCTCTCAGCCTACCCCGCACGGTTCAGACTGTTCTGATCGGAAAGCCTTCTCCGCCACAGCGGATTCCTTTTCTACATTGCTTTCCCTGACCAAATAGATGGGTCTTCTCTTCGTTTCCAGATAGGTTTTTGCCAGATATTGCCCCAGAATGCCAATTCCCAGCATCTGAATGCCGCTTAACAGCAAAATGATGCACACCAAAGACGGCCAGCCAGCTGTGGGATCGCCAAAATAGAGTGTCCGGAAAATGATAACCAAAATCATGACAAAGGCCAGCATGCAGCAGACCAGCCCCACCACGGAAGAAATCACCAGCGGTGCTGTGGAAAATGCCAATATTCCCTCCATGGCATACAGGAACAGTTTCCAGAAACTCCATTTGGTTTCCCCGGCAACCCGGGCGATGTTCTCATACTCCAGCCACTTTTTTTGGAACCCGATCCATCCGAAAATGCCCTTGGAAAATCGGTTGTATTCCTTCATGGACAAGATCGCCTGCACAACATCCCGGTTCATCATCTGAAAATCCCGGGCACCATCTACAACGTTGGCATCCGAAATGCGGTTGATAAGTCTGTAGAAGGTTCTGGCAAAGAACGACCGTATCGGCGGTTCTCCTTTTCTGTCCACGCGACGGGAACCGACACAATCGTAGCCTTCGTCCTTGATGTAGTGATACATTTGCGGAAGAAGAGCCGGCGGATCCTGCAAATCCGCATCCATAACCACCACATAATCTCCGCTGGCATTTTCCAAACCGGCGTAGATTCCCGCTTCCTTCCCAAAGTTCCGGGAAAAGGAGACATACTTTACCCGTTCATCCTGTTGGGCAAACCGTTTGATTGTTTCCAAGGTCTGATCCTTGGAGCCATCGTTGATAAAAAGAAACTCAAACGCCACCTCCGGCATTGCCTGGGCAGTCGCGGTAATCTCCCGATAAAATGCTCCCAATGCCGCCTCTTCGTTGTAGCAAGGAACAACTACGGTTATTTTCTCCATACAAAATTCCTTTCTCTATCCAGCTTGCATTATCGTGATAATGATTATTATACAAATTTTTTCATTGAATGCAAGCCAAAAAAGTACAATTTGAAAACTTGACAGTTTTTGCCTGATACGGTAAGATTACAGGTAAATATGTTTTTAAAAAGATGGGATAACGTATGAAAATCAGCAAGCAGAACCTGATAAAAATTTTGTGGTATGCAGGTATTTTTTTCTTTTTTTACATCTGGTTTTCCCAGGTGCATCCGCTGGTGGTGTATGATATGGATGACTGGACTTATCTGGCATATGTCCGGCCTGCAACACCGGTATGGGGAGACTGGAACCCTGCCAAGATTTTTCCGGAAGTGATGATGCCCTTCTTCTCCACCCTGGGGCGGTATCTGATCTATCCTGTGCTGGGTGATTATATCTCGGCGCAAACCGTCACCCATTCTCTGGTGGTCAGCGGATTTATCACCTTATATGCGGCCAGCCTTGCTTATCTGATGAAGCGGATTTTCTCCCTTACTGCACCTGCCGCCGGTCTGGCAACCCTTCTGTTCCTCACATTTCATTTCCTGGTATTCCGTACACAAGATGGGAACAATTCCTATCTGTTCAGCAGCGCAGATCTGAACTGCTATTACAACTATGTAATCCCCGGATTGATCAATGCCTCGCTGGTCATGTATCTGTTGGCAAATCATCCCTTCCAGGCCCGCCTGCAAAGCAAAGCGCCCTGGCAGCAGGGTATTCTTCTCTTGATTCTCTATCTGGCAATTTTCTCCAACCTTACGGACAGCGGAATTCTGGCCGCCTATGCCGGCGCCTGTCTGGTGGTCAGCCTATGGAAAAACCGCAAGCACCTGCGGCCGGTCATCCTAATCAAGCAAAACGTCCTTTCTCTCGGCATTCTTCTGGCCTGGTTCATCAGTGCCGTATTTGAACTCAGCGGCGGAAGGGCCGGCAGCGCCGGAGGTGGGTCATTTCCCAGTTCTTTGCGTTTTGCATTGATCTCCCTGTTTGAAATTTTACTGGACTGCAACAAGGTTTTCTGGCTCTGCGTAGCTGTCATTATCGCCGCATCCTTAATCTGCTTTTTCTGTACCAGGAAAAACATGCCTCAGCCGGAGAAGTTCCTGCCCTCCTTTTTCCTGTGTCTGATTGCTGCCGCTGCCCAGAGCATTTATACTTTGGCGCTGTGTGCTGCGGTGACTCCCAGCTATATTTTCCGCAGTGAATACCTGTTCCCACCTTTCTTTTTCTACCTTTTGCTGGTCTTTCTGGGGCTGGGGTATCTTCTGAGTCAGTCTCCCAGACTTCCGGCCATTCTGCCTCTGGTTTTGCTGGTTCTGATTTTCCAGGTAAACACCCATGGAAAAACCTTCCGTCAGCCCAATATGTCCAATCTTCCCGGAAGTGTCTGTGCGGAAGTCAGCAGAGGGATTTTGAAACAAATCCTGTTGGCTGATCAGCAAGGATTAACAGAGATGGACTTGTATCTTCCCCTCTATGTATCCGATCCGGAAACCATGGATAACTGGCCTTACTCCCAGGTGCTGGTACCGAGAATTTCCAGCACATTGTATGAACATGGCCTGATTGGTTATCCCATCGAGATTCACCCCGTCCCCTCCGCAGACTTTAACCGGCAATATCATCTTCCCATTCCCTGATCTATAGTCCCCGAATTATGTTCCAGCCGCCCTTTGTATGTCCAAAGGGCGGCTTTATCCAGAGGTATCCTATTGAATCAATCCCATTCTTGTGTTATACTGAATCCATTCTGATTATCCATTTTGAAAGCGGCAGGTGCTTACCATGACCCATTCTGACCCGATCTCAAAGGCTTATTCCCCCAACGCCCTGGGTAAACTGCAATTTTATTGTCTCATTGCTGCCGGCGCATTGGAGCTGCTGTTCATGATTCTGGGCAGCCTGTTTAACTATGTTGCCTACTATTATGTAGAAACTTACTTGATTGTTCCTTGTGCAGCCTTTTTTGCACTTTCTCTGCTGTCCAAGGTTCCTTCCCATGCCCGTAAATCCATTTTTCTGTGTCTGGCTATGGTCGTATGGTTCATGGTGACCCAGACCGCCCAGCGCGCCCAGGGCATGCAGACGAAAATCATCAGCATGTTCTTCTGTACATACCTTCTGGCATTTCCCTACGCTTCTGTCACCGAAGACAGCGCACGCCAGCGGGGGCTGAAATGGATCACAGGCATCTATATTGCAGTATCACTTGTTCTGTGTGTTTACGCATCCATGCTGTATTTCGGCCTGCTTCCGGATTGGTTCCATAATGAAGTGCGCTGGGATGGCGCCAGGCTTCTGGCACTGTGGCATCCTAATATTTGCGCCTGCCTGTTTATGATCGGCATCGCTCTGTGTCTTGGATTGTTCTTTTCCTGCAGAAAGCCCTATGGCAAAGCGTTGCTGATTTTTGCCTGCGCAGTTCAGTTTCTCTTCCTCGCCCTGACAAATTGCCGCACCTCCATTTTGATGACCTGTGCATTGATCGGCGGCATTTTCTTCTTCGGAGTATATCGGGGTGGATGGCTTCGGGCTGTTTTATTGGCTTTCCTTGCTCTTCTTCTAATGCTGGGACTGTTTATCCTGTCTGGCACCCTGTACGAAGCCAATGAAACGGCTCTGATTGAAAAATATGCCAGCCACCTGGAAAGCGAGGATTCTGAACAGGCTCCCGCAGTTTCTGCCCCCTCCGGCAGCGTCACCATACCGGTCAAAATGGATTCCCAAACCGGAGAAGTCACCTTGGAATCCGTCAATGGCCAGGGCTCTTTCATGAGCGATCTGAAAACCCTCAACGGCCGCACCACCATCTGGCAGTCGGCACTCAACGCATTGCGCGACAACAAACGAATTCTGTTGTTCGGTACCGAATATGTGGGTACCAGCATCTCCTATTACAATCCCTTCCCTGTGGTTCATGGGCATAACAGCTGGGTGGAAATTACCTTCCGCATGGGTTTGTTGGGCTTGATTTTCGCATTGGGCTTTACCTGGATTGGCCTGCGTTCTGCCGTTACTTTGATTTTCGATCCCAAAACGGACATGTGGAAGAAAAGCATCAGCATGCTCACACTCTGTGTAATGGTCGCCGGCGCATTGGAGCCATTCCTGTTCAGTGCGGATATTTCCTATCATTTTTTGGATTTCTTTTTCTTTATTTGCTTGGGATATCTGAATACCTGGTATCACCAGCGCAAAGAAAGCTCCGGTGCGTAACACCCCCATAACGCAGCAAACCAGGCTTGCTTTTTCGGCAAGCCTGGTTTTTTATGGAAATGTGCTTATCGACTTAACTCAGCAAGTCACCATATCTTGTAACAGTCCGAAATATAGGACAGCTTCCATGAGATAATATCGTCACCAGATAAAGGGGGACAATGTTATGGCAGAGGCTACTGCGGTTA
>DVGO01000058.1 GCA_018712645.1 Candidatus Faecousia faecavium
TTTACACTTTGTTATAGAAAACCAGGATTGGTTATGGTATACTGACAAACAGAGTGCGGTGCTTTGTGCAGATATAGCGGCCTACCCACCGCTCAGAAGGAGGCAATTATGGCTTCAAATGCAGAAAAGAGAAATACAAAAGAACGAAAATTAAACTGGAAACAGCTTATTGTTTTATATTTACATGACTGGCTATTCTTGCTGATTGCTATTTTCCTGTTGTTTTTGCTGCTGTTTCGTGTGATTGTGGTTTCGGGTGATTCCATGTATGCTACACTTTGGGATGGAGATTATCTGTTGCTGCTGAGCAACACGTTTTATCACGAGCCGAAGCAGGGTGATGTTGTTGTCATCAGCAAGGAGTCATTTGACGATGGAAAACCCATTATCAAACGGGTGATTGCCACTGAGGGACAGACGGTAGATATTGATTTTGACCAGGGAATTGTCTATGTGGATGGACAGGCTCTTCGGGAGGACTATACCCATAACCTGACGACGAGAGAAGAGGGAATGCATTTCCCTTTGGTTGTTGAGGATGATTGCATCTTTGTCTTGGGGGATAACCGTGGTGTTTCTCTGGACAGTCGCTCTCCGGAAATTGGACAGATTGACAAGAGGGAAGTCCTGGGAAAAGCTATTTTCTTGATGCTGCCCGGAACCAACCATAATGAGCAGCTGCGGGACTTCGATAGAGTAGGAGTTATTCAATGAACCAGAACGAGCAGATGTATATTCAGTGGTATCCTGGCCACATGACCAAGACCCGGCGGCAGATTGAGGCGGATCTGAAACTGGTGGATGCGGTGTGTGAAATTGTGGATGCCCGGATTCCCATTTCCAGCCGAAACCCGGATATTGACGCCATCTGCGGAGGAAAACCTCGGATTTTAGTGCTGAATCGTATGGATCTTGCTGATCCCAATGCAACCCAGCGTTGGGCATCGTATTTCCGAAAAAAAGGTATCAGTGTTTTGGCTACGGACTGCAAAAGTCGAAAGGGCATCGCAGATTTTACACCGACCGCAAGGGCTGCCTGCGCGGAAAAACTGCAAAGAGACGGCGCAAGAGGAATGAACCGACCGCTGCGTGTTATGGTTGTGGGGATTCCCAATGTGGGAAAGTCTACCCTGATTAACCAGATTTCCGGCAGAAAAGGTGCAAAAGCGGAAAATCGTCCAGGTGTTACCAGAGGAAAACAGTGGGTTACGGTCGACAGCGGCCTTCAGCTTCTGGACACGCCGGGTATTCTCTGGCCAAAATTCGATGACCCGGAGGTCGGCATGATGCTGGCGTATACCGGGGCGGTAAAAGAAGGGGTCATTGACATCGAGGAGCTGGCCTGCCGCCTGATGGAACTGCTTCATAAATACTATCCCCAAGTACTTCTGGAACGGTATAAAGTAGAGGCGCCGGAGGACACGCCTGGTTGGGAATTGGTAGAACTGGCTGGCAGAAAGCGCGGATATTTGATTTCCGGCGGTGAGGTAAATACAGAACGTATGTCCAAGATGCTTTTGGATGAATTCCGCAGTGGAAAACTGGGAAAATTTACATTGGAGATGCCGGAGGACATGCTATGAGTTTAGAAAATATGTGGCAGATTGAAGACAGCTTTTATGCCCAGGGCTATCAAGTAATCTGCGGCGTAGATGAAGCTGGACGTGGCCCTCTGGCCGGGCCTGTGTGTGCTGCGGCGGTGATACTTCCCAAGCATTTGGAGATCCCTGGTCTGACAGACAGCAAAAAAATGACGGATAAAAAGCGCCGGGAATTGTTTCCTCTGATTCAAGAGCAAGCCGTTGCCTATGGAATTGGCTTGGCTTCTCAGGAAGAAATTGATGAAATCAATATTTTACAGGCTACATTCCTGGCTATGGAGCGGGCGTTGTCCCAGTTGAATGTTCGTCCTGACATGGTATTGATTGACGGTAATCGGGAACGGGATTTCGGTGTTCCGGTTCAAACTGTCATCAAAGGGGACAGTCTGAGCGCCAATATTGCGGCTGCATCTATTTTGGCAAAGGTAACCCGTGACAATCTGATGATGGAACTGGCACAGCAGTATCCGCAGTATGGCTTTGAGATTCACAAGGGCTATGGTACCAAAGCACATTACGAAGCGCTTCGTCAGTATGGCGCCAGTCCCATCCACCGCAGGAGCTTCCTGAAAAAGTTCTATGGGGAGAAGTAACCTTACCGGTGCCTGGGGAGAAGCGATTGCTGCCGAATATCTGCGAAAACATGGGTATCATTTGGTAGCCCGCGGTTATCGCTGCCGCTTTGGGGAAATTGACCTGATTGTGAAAAACAGAAAGTATCTGGTTTTTGCAGAAGTGAAGCTGCGAAAGTCGGCACAGTTTGCCCATGCCCTGGAGTATGTGGATGCGCGCAAACAAGAAAGACTTCGCACTACGGCTTCCTTATACTTATCGAAAAATCCTACGCAACTACAGCCCCGATTCGATGTTATTGAAATTTACGCACCGGAAGGTATGGAAACAGTTCGTCCGGAAATTCACCACATGGAGGATGCCTTTCAATGAAGTTCCCGGTTTTTGATTTTCATTGTGATACGGCCCTGGCGCTGCTGGGAGAAGACTTGAACCAGGCAGGGAGCCTGAAGAAAAATGCTCTGCATATCGATTTGGAGCGGGCGGCCAAGCTGGGAGGATATGCCCAGTGCTTTGCTTGCTTTACCACACCGTTTATGGAAGAATGGTATCACCTTTCACCGGTGGTGATTTTTGAACGAGAACTTGCTACCATTCAGCGAGAGGTAAGCAAGCACACTGACTCGATTGCCATTGCTTATTCACCGAAAGAAATTCAGGAGAATTTAAACAAAGGAATCATGTCGGCGATTCTGACACTAGAAGGAACTGCGGGTTTTGGCTACGATCCGGAATTGCTGAAAGATTTGTATGCTGTGGGATTCCGGATTTCCACCTTGGGCTGGAACGAGAAAAATCCTTTGACCGGGTCCCACCAAACCGGCGGCGGTCTGACAGACCAGGGAAAGGAATATGTTCGTCAAGCCCAACGGCTGGGTATGCTGATTGATGTCAGTCATATCAGTGATGAAGGCTTTTGGGATATTATACACATGACCAATGCCCCTGTTGTTGCCACCCATTCCAACAGCAGAACGGTTTGGGATTCCAGCCGAAATCTGAGCGATGACATGTTCCGGGCTATCTGTGAAACTGGCGGTGTGGCAGGATATAACACCTGCGCAGACTTCACAGGGGATAAGCCTACACTGGACACGATTTGTGACCATATTTTTCACTTTTTGGAACTGGACCCTGACGGTACACACATTGTGCTGGGCGGCGATCTGGATGGTGTCAGCCAGATGCCGGATGGGTTTGAAGGGGTTCAGAGCTGGCCAGTGCTGGCCCAGAGACTGATGGATCGGGGCTTGGATGCCCAAACTGTACGGAACATCTATTGGAACAACGCCATAGGAGTGATGGAACGTGCTGTATGTAACCACACGAAATAACCGGGATGCCTTTACGGCCCAGCGTGCGCTGTTAGAAAATCGAGGCCCGGATGGTGGGCTGTACTTGCCATTTCATATGCCCCACTTTTCAGGGGAAGACATTCAAAGACTGCTGGAAAAGCCATTTAATGGGTGCGTAGCGGAAGTCCTGAATGTGCTGTTTCGTACAGAACTGACGAACTGGGATGTGGATTTTTCTGTGGGGCGTTTTCCGGTACGGCTGCAGACGCTGCACCACCGGATTTTGATAGGGGAGACCTGGCACAATCCGGATTGGAGTTTTGATTGTCTGGTCAGTAATCTGACGCTCCGGTTGAGCAGTGAGGTGCAAACCCCGGGGGACTGGGCAAGGATTGGTGTTCGTATTGCGGTGCTGTTCGGTATTTTCGGACAGTTGAGACAATCCGGAATTGAAACTGCGGATATAAGCGTTGTTTCCGGCAATTTTTCTGCTCCCATGAGTGCCTGGTATGCCAGAAGTTGGGGGCTGCCCATTGGTAACATTCTATGTTGCTGTAATGAAAACAAGAGTCTGTGGGATCTTCTGTGTCATGGTCAGCTTCGCGCGGATACCATCGCCGTACCGACGATGATTCCGGAAGCAGATGCAGCAGTTCCGGAAGATCTGGAGCGCTTGATTTTTGAGTGTGGAGGAACTTTGGAAGTGGAGCGCTATCTGGAAGTTTGCCGCAGCGGGGGAGTCTATACGCCATCGGAAAGCCTTCTCAAAAGATTGCGGGAGGGTGTGCATGTCAGCGTTATCAGCACAGAGCGGGTAAAGCATATTATTCCCAGTGTATTCAGAACCCATGGATATTTATTTGATCCTGCCGGTGCGCTGGCTTACGGCGGCCTGATGGATTACCGTGCAAAAACAGGACAGACGCACCATGCGGTGATTCTATCTGAGAAAAGTCCTTTGAAAAGCTTGAAGTCTGTGGCAGAATGTCTGGGTGTGTCAGAGCAGGAGGCAATGCAATGGATTTGACGGCATATATTTTGCTGGTTGCCATAGTTGCGGCACTTTTTTCTGACAAAGTGGATCAGGCAGTTTCTGGAAATGGTACGCTGCGCAAGGTGATCCTGGTGTCAGCAGCTGGCGTTTTCTTGATTACGCTGATACCGATACTTTTTCAGCTTTTCTGAAGAAATATAGGGAAGGAAGGTGCGTCATGGCGCTTTATGCCATTGGGGATTTGCACCTATGCCTGGGCGCACCAAAGCCTATGGATATTTTTGGCGGTGCCTGGGTTGGTTACATGGAGAAACTGAAAACGGGTTTTTCCGATATTCGACCAGAAGATACCACGGTGCTGCTGGGAGATTTAAGTTGGGCGTTGGACTTGTCCGGGGCCAGAGAAGATTTTTCCTGGATCAATGAGATTCCCGGAAAGAAAATCATTCTGAAAGGGAATCACGACTATTGGTGGAGCACAGCTGCGAAATTCAGTAATTTCTGTAAAGACAATGGCTTTCAAGACCTGTATTTGCTGAATAATAATTGCTATTTTTACGAGAATTGGGCCATTTGCGGAACGAGAGGCTGGTTCTTTGAGGAACAACGGTCGGGCGAGCATGATGAAAAAGTTTTTCGCAGAGAACTGATCCGCTTGGAGGCATCGTTGAAAGCAGCAGGCGAAAAGGAAAAACTGGTTTTTCTGCACTATCCGCCTCGATATAAAGGATATGAATGTCCGGAAATACTGGCACTTCTGGAAAAATATAAGGTACGCCGCTGCTTCTATGGCCATTTGCATGGCGGCAGCCACAAGCTTGCAATGGAAGGACTTTGGAATGGGGTGGAATTTCGACTTGTGTCGGCTGACTACTTGGGTTTTCAGCCCTACACGGTAATTTTCTAAAAGAATTTTCAGAAAAGTATGGACAAAAGCCATATATTTTGATAGAATAAATCGGCTATGTAAAAATAAGAAATATAAAATGGTCTCGCCATGCGAACCAATTTAGGAGGATTATAGCAAATGAACGTAAAGAGCATTGAAAAGAAGGGCAACGAGGCTACCGTCGTTGTTGAGATCGACAAGGAACTGATGGAGTCCGGTGTCAACAAGGCTTACATGAAGGCTCGCAAGAATATCCAGATCCCCGGCTTCCGTAAGGGCAAAGCTCCCCGGAAGATGATCGAGGCTATGTATGGCGCACACGTCTTCTATGAAGATGGTCTGGAGGAGATCTTCCCCGAAGTTTATGACTTTGCCATTGCCAAGCAGGAGTTCAAGGCCATTGGTCGTCCCAACCTGACCGATATGCAGATCGGTGACGACGGTGTGGTTACCTTGACCCTGACCACCGAGGTCTACCCTGAGGTCACTCTGGGCCAGTATAAGGGCTTGGAAGTGGAGAAGGCTGAGGTTACCGTTTCCGATGCTCAGGTTCAGGCTGAGCTGGATCGGATGGCTCAGAACGTTGCTTCCACTGAGAATGTTGAGCGTGCTGCTGAAATGGGCGACACCGCCAACATTGACTTTGAGGGCTTTGACAATGGCGTTCCCTTCGACGGCGGCAAGGGCACTGACTTTGACCTGAAGCTGGGTTCCGGTCAGTTCGTTCCCGGCTTTGAGGAGCAGGTTGTCGGCATGAATGTGGGTGAAGAGAAGGATATCAACATCACCTTCCCCGAGGATTACCATGCTGAACTGGCTGGCAAGCCTGTGGTTTTCCATGTCAAGCTGAACAAGCTGTCTGTTACCAACGTTCCCGCCCAGGACGACGAGTTCGCCAAGGACGTATCTGAGTTCGAGACTCTGGAAGAGCTGAAGGCCGACATCCGTGCCAAGGCTCTGGAGCAGGCTCAGAAGCAGGCTGATTTTTCATTCGAGCAGAACGCTGTGGAGAAGGCTGCTGAGAACACCACTGTTGATATGCCCAAGGCACTGGTGGAAGCTGAGCTGGATACTCAGATGGAGCGCTTTGCTTACCAGCTGCAGATGAGCGGCTACTCCATGGAGCAGTACGCCAAGATGATGGGCGGCGATGTGAACACCATGCGCAACGCTTTCCGTCCTGCTGCTGAGAAGCAGGCCAAGATCAGCGTAACCCTGGAAAAGATCGTGGAAGTGGAAGGCCTGAGTGTATCTGACGAAGAGATTGAGGCAGAGTTCCAGTCCCTGGCAGATCAGTACCAGCTGGAGCTGGCTAAGGTTAAGGAAATGGTTCCCATGAATGAGATCACCGGCAGCCTGACCACCCGGAAGGCTGTGAAACTCATTGTGGACAATGCCGTTGCTGTAGCTCCCAAGGCTGAGGAGAAGACCGAAGCCTGATCCAAAGATAGGCAACAGCGTATCTTGTGGACATAAGTGACGGAACTTGGAAACCGGAAAATGGTTTCGGTTTCCAAGTTCCGCTTTGGAATTTCACGGCGAGGAATAACCTTCCTCTTCAATGGTTAGAATGTTTCAAACCCTATTGAAAGGAGACATCACCATGAGTTTGGTTCCCTATGTAGTCGAGCAGACCAGCCGCGGCGAGCGCAGCTATGATATTTTCTCCCGTCTGCTCAACGACCGTATCATTTTCCTGTCTGAGGAGGTCAACGACACCACTGCTTCTCTGGTGGTTGCGCAGTTGCTGTATCTGGAGGCGCAGGACCCGGACAAGGATATTCAGTTCTATATCAACAGCCCTGGCGGCAGTGTGACCGCCGGTATGGCCATTTACGACACAATGCAGTACATCAAGTGTGATGTGGCCACCATTTGTGTCGGTATGGCAGCTTCTATGGGTGCTTTCCTGCTCAGTGCGGGTACCAAGGGAAAGCGGATGGCACTGCCCAATTCTGAAATCATGATTCACCAGCCTTCTGCCGGTACCCAGGGCCAGATTACCGATATGGCAATCCATCTGAAGCGTCTGGAAACCATCAAAGCCCGGATGAATCGGATTCTCTCCCAGAACACCGGAAAATCTGTAGAAGAGGTTACTGCTGCCTGCGAACGTGATAATTTCATGTCTGCCGAGGAAGCAAAGGCTTTTGGCCTGATCGACCGGGTGCTGGAGCATCACTAATATAATTTAGAAACGAGGTACCAGGTGCATGGCAAGAACGAATGAGCAACCGCCGATTCGCTGCAGCTTCTGTGGAAAACGGGAGAACCAGGTAGCACGGCTGATTGCCGGTCCTGGGGTGTATATCTGCAGTGACTGTGTTTCCGCATGCAGTGATTTGCTGCGGGATGAAGTGGACATTGGCAGCTACGAGGGCCTGGAGGCCCCCGAGCGGCTGCCTTCCCCCATGGAGATGAAAACCTTCATGGACCATTACATTGTTGGCCAGGATGATGCCAAGGTTGCCCTGGCTGTGGCAGTTTACAACCATTATAAAAGAATTTACTTTGGCGCAGATTCTGACGTGGAGCTGCAAAAGAGCAACATTCTGCTGATTGGCCCCACAGGCAGTGGAAAAACCCTCTTTGCCCAGACTCTGGCAAAAATTCTGAATGTGCCCTTTGCCATTGCTGATGCCACTACGCTGACGGAAGCAGGCTATGTTGGCGACGATGTAGAGAATATTCTGCTGCGGTTGCTTCAGGCGGCGGACTTTGACGTTGAGCTTGCCGAACACGGCATTATCTACATTGACGAGATGGATAAAATTGCCCGGAAAAGTGAGAATACCTCCATCACCCGGGATGTATCCGGTGAGGGTGTGCAGCAAGCACTTCTGAAGATTCTGGAAGGTACCGTTGCCAATGTTCCGCCCCAGGGTGGTCGTAAGCATCCCCAGCAGGAGATGATTCAGGTGGATACCACCAACATCCTCTTTATCTGCGGCGGCGCTTTCGATGGCCTGGATAAAATCATTGAGAAGCGGACGGACAAGAGCGCAATTGGTTTTGATTCACCCGTACAGAGCAAGACCAAGCGGGATGTGGGCGCCCTGTTTACCCAGGTGGAACCCCATGACTTGCTGAAATTTGGCATCATTCCTGAACTGGTGGGCCGTATGCCGGTGATTACTACCTTGCAGAGCTTGTCTCAGAATGACTTGGTGCGGATTCTGGTAGAGCCGAAAAATGCACTGACCCGTCAGTATCAGGCGCTGTTGGCAATGGATGGCGTTGCATTGGAGATTACCGATGAAGCATTGCTGCTGATTGCACAAAAAGCAATTGACCGCCAGATAGGTGCCCGTGGACTTCGGGCCATTATGGAGAAGGTTATGACCAGTATCATGTTCCTGATTCCATCGGATTTGACCATTAAAAAGGTAATCATTACCCCGGAATCCATTGAGGGCGGTGATCCTACCATCGTGCGTGATACCGCACACCCCAGAGAGAAACTCTCTGGCAAGCGCTAATTTTGGAAGGGGGTAGGTATACTACCCCCTTTTTTCTCAAGAAAGGAGGGGAATTCCCTTGACTGAAACCATTTATGCTGGAAAAATGCCGATTATAGCCCTTCGTGGGTTGACGGTTTTTCCGAATCAAACTGTACACTTTGACTTGGGCCGGCCTAAGTCGATCCGTGCTTTGGAAGCCGCAATGAAGCAGGATCAGACTTTGTTTTTGATACCCCAGAAGGATATTCTGGTGGACGATCCGAAGCTGGTGGATTTCTACAGCATTGGAACAGTAGCCAAAGTGAAGCAGGTGCTGAAGGCAAAAGATGAGAATCTGCGCGTTTTGGTAACCGGCATCAACCGTGGTAAGATTGCCGAGCTGCAGCAAAGTGAACCATATCTGGAGGGCGTTATTGAGGCTGTACCCATTCCAGAAGCTGCCGACACAGTTCGTGCGCACGCTCTTCGGAGGGAGGCAAATGCGCTGTACGGGCTTTACCTTCAAATGTCGGACCATCCCGCCCAGGCAATTCAGCTTCGCATGATGGCCAGTGAAGACAGTGGATTTATTGCAGACTCGATTGCGCAGAATTCCGGAATTGATTTTCCGGACAAGGCTAAACTGCTATGCCAGCTTCACCCTGTCCGCCGCTTGGAAACTGCGCTGCGGCTGCTGAGTCAGGAAGTGGAGATGCTGCGGCTGGAGTCTGAAATTCAGGAGAAAACCCGATCCGCACTGGATCAAAACCAGCGGGATTATTACCTGCGGGAACAGATTAAGGTGCTGCGGGATGAATTGGGCGAGGGGGACGACGAAGCGGAATTTGAAACTTACGCCCAGAATATCCGCAATTTACACTTGGCACAGGACCAGGAGAGCAAACTGCTGAAAGATGTGGAGCGGCTGAAAAAGCAGCCGTTTGGATCTTCGGAGGGCGCTGTTTTGCGCAATTATCTGGATACTGTACTGGAGCTTCCCTGGAATAAGAAAACGAAAGAACGGGTGGATGTTGCAAGTGCCAGAAAGATTCTGGACCACGACCACTTTGGCCTGGAAAAAGTAAAGGAGCGCATTCTGGAAACCATTGCGGTCCGGCAAATGGCCCCGGAGATGCCTCCTCAGATTTTGTGCCTTGTTGGCCCTCCCGGTGTGGGTAAAACCAGTATTTCTTATTCCATTGCCAAAAGCCTGAATCGGAAAATGGCACGCATTTCCTTAGGTGGTGTACACGATGAAGCTGATATTCGGGGACATCGCAAGACATATGTGGGTGCCATGCCCGGCCGGATTATGACGGCCATGACCCAGGCTGGAAGTGCCAATCCGGTACTGCTGCTGGATGAGATTGACAAAATGGGGTCGGATTACCGCGGAGATCCTAGTGCTGCCTTGCTGGAAGTGTTGGATGCGGAACAGAATCACTCTTACCGGGATCATTACCTGGAAATTCCCTTTGACCTTTCCGATGTTTTGTTCATCACCACGGCCAATACCCTTACGACCATTCCCAGACCGCTCCTGGACCGTATGGAGGTTATTGAGCTTGGTTCCTATACAGACGAGGAAAAGCGGATGATTGCCAAGAATCACTTGATTCCCAAACAGCTGAAGCAGCATGGCCTGAAGAAACAGCAGCTGCGCATCACAGATGATGCCATTCGGGAGATTATCACTTGCTACACCCAGGAGTCTGGTGTGCGAAACCTGGAACGTTCCATCGGAGAAATTTGCCGTAAGGCAGCAATGCAGTTGGTTTCCCAGGAGGAAACGAAGCGGATTCAAGTTACGGCAACCAATATGGAATCTTTCCTGGGAGTCCGGAAGTTCTTGCCGGATCGTCTGCCCTGCAATGACCAGGTAGGTTTGGTTACTGGACTGGCCTGGACGAGCGTTGGTGGCGAAACCCTGGAAGTGGAAGTCAACGTGATGGATGGTTCCGGTAAGCTGGAATTGACGGGCAATCTGGGGGATGTGATGAAAGAGTCTGCCCAGGCCGCACTCAGTTATATCCGCGCCAATGCCCTTGCATTGGGTGTCGCTCCGGACTTCTATAAGACAAAGGACATTCATGTGCACTTCCCGGAGGGTGCTGTTCCGAAGGATGGCCCTTCTGCCGGCGTAACAGTCTGCACTGCCATCGTTTCTGCTTTGACTGGCGCAAAAGTTCGTCGGGATGTGGCAATGACCGGCGAGATTTCGCTCCGGGGCCGGGTGATGCGTATCGGCGGCTTGAAGGAAAAGACCATGGCCGCACTGCGCCATGGCATTCGTACCGTGATTATTCCGAAAGACAACGAACGGGATCTGGAAGAAATTGATCAAATGGTACGGCGGCAGCTGAACTTTATCAGTGCGCAGACTGTGGATACGGTTTTGGAGGCTGCTTTGGTTCGTCAAAGTGAAGTGCGTCAACCGGTACTGACAGAAATTCCCGCAGATGTAAAGGCAAAAAGCCACAAGCCGGAGCTGCGGCAGTAATGAGGTGCGGCAATGAATTTTCAAAATGTAGAATTTTTGATTTCCGCTGCATCACCGAAAGATTTTCCTCAGAATCGACTGCCGGAAATCGCCTTTGCAGGTAAGTCCAATGTAGGAAAATCCTCGGTAATTAACCGGCTGCTGCAGCGCAAAAACTTTGCCCGGGTAGGAGACAAGCCGGGAAAGACCATTCATGTTAATTATTTTGTGATTGACCGCAAATGCTATCTGGTGGATCTGCCTGGTTATGGATTTGCTAAAGTCTCCCAAAAGGAGAAAGAGCGTTGGGGCAAGCTGATGGAAGATTATTTCGCAGCGGGACGAATCGACTTGGGCGTACTGATTGTGGATTATCGCCATCCGCCTACCAACAATGACATCACGATGGCAAATTGGTTCCTGGAAAGCGGATGCCCCTTTGTGGTTGTGGCAAATAAGATGGACAAGCTGAAAAAAAGCGAATTGGAGCCAAATCTGCACACAATACGAGAAGATTTGAATCTCCCGGAAAGCTGTCCTGTCATTGCGTTTTCAGCAGAAAAAGGAAATGGACGGGACGACTTGGTTCGCCAGATTCTTGCTGCGGTAAAGGAGTAACGCAGTGATTCTGGAATATTTGGACTGGCGCTTTGAAGTGGATATTGAAGCGACCAGGAAAAAAACACAAGACAATGCCACGGATCACTGCATGTGTGCCTACTGCCGCAATTTCTATGAAACGGTTGATATGGCACACCCTGGACTAAAGGAAGTGCTGGATGAGTTTGGAGTATGCTTGATGGGGCCCAGTGAGCTGCTGCCATTTGAGCCAACACTGGTGCTTGCCTGTTACCGAGTCCAAGGAAGGATTCTGTCATGGGGAAATGCTACCTTGCTGGGTGGAGGCGTTTTACTACAGCCTGAGGCAGCGGATGAACACAGCTTTTACCTATGGGCGGGGGAGATGGATCTCCCCTGGGTTCAGGAAGAAGCACCGGAAGAGGTGGTTTCTCCAGCCAATCTTCCGGAGTTTTTGGAACGTATGCAGGAAGTCTGGCAGCTGCGCCACGGCGATGCTGGGATCGTATCGTAAAGAAGAGCCTATTGCAAAATGTTTGCAATAGGCTCTTTTGTTGGTTAAGGAAAACCACCAGCAGTGCTGGTGGTTCTAAAAAGCTTTAGCTATGCGTAGAAAAATATCCTCCTTTGGTAGAATAAGAGAAGGTCTGCCAACCACACTCAGAAACCAAAGGAGGAATCAAGTCCAAATGAAACTTGACACTAGTAGTTTAGCACACACGCAGTGGGAATGTAAATACCATATCGAATTCGCCCCGAAATATCGGCGACAAATCATTTATGGAAAGATCAAACAAGATGTAGGGCAAAT
>DVGO01000059.1 GCA_018712645.1 Candidatus Faecousia faecavium
TTTACATGGCCGATCATATTTTTGTCATGAAAGAGGGAAAAATCGTCGAATCCATTACTGACGCTCATGGATATGACGACTTTAACCACCCATATTCGAGGGAGTTGATCGGATCACTCCCTCCCAAAACACCTTATAATCGTTAGGAGGAATCATAATGAAACGAATTAAAAAACTACTGGCACTGCTTCTTACTGCAGTGATGACCACCTTATCTTTTGCTGGCTGCGCTTCAGACCCCGATTCGGCCCCTTCCACCAGCCAAGAGAATACCGTCAAAGAAGTGACTTTCTGCGAAAGCTGGGATTTTGAAGGCGGCTTCTTTTCACTCCAGGCACCCAATGTGACCAATGGTACTTACGGTCTGTATTACTTCCTGACAAACTTTTATGAAACGCTGGTGCGATATGAAGATGGTGAAATCGTACCCGGCCTTGCGGAGCGGTGGGAAGTATCTTCCGACGGACTGACTTATACTTTTTATCTGAAGCAGGGAATAAAATTTTCCGATGGAACCGATTTTAACGCGGAGGCAGTTAAAATCAATCTGGACAATATACCGGGAATCCTGGCGGAGTTCAACGGTGGCTGGGGACTAACCAGCACCCTGTTGGATGAAGTGACTGTTGTGGACGAATATACTGTGGCAGTCAAGCTGACAACGCCATATTATGGTGCTTTGCAGGACTTCGCTGTTCCCATGCCTATGTCGATGATGTCCCCTGCCGGATATAATGAGGACGGAAGCCTTGCCGAAATTACCAAGACAAAAACGCTCGGTACCGGTCCTTATATGTACGATGGGCAGAAAGAAAATGAAACCTATACTTTTGTACGCAATCCATACTTTGACCGTGGAGAATCCGATGTGGATGTATTCCATGTGAAAGTTATTCCGGATAATGATGCGAAAGTTTTAGCTCTGCGTAACGGCGAAATCGACATGATTGTTGGACAGGCTAGAGTCTGTTTTAAAACCATCAAATTAACCAAAGCAAAATGCAAGCGAGAGAAACAACCGCATGGAAGCAGACGGCTTTTTTCTCATACCGCGTAGAAAACCGCCGGTGATTTTTGAGCTTGAGAAACAAATTTTCAATTAGATGCCGTTCTTTGTATGTGTGCCAGTCCGTTTTTCTCGGATGCCTTGCACTGTTACGGCTTGGAACGACAGGAATACCTCCACGTTCTTTGATCCAACGAATAAACTTGTCGCTGTCATAGCCTTTATCAGCGAGGACCAGCTTTCCTGTTAATTCAAAAGGCTCCAGTATTTCTCTTGCCAAGCAAATGTCGTTCCGGTTTCCGCTGGAAAGTAAAAAATGCAGCGGATTACCAAGCCCATCCGTTACCGCATGGACCTTGGTCGTTAATCCTCCCCGGCTGCGTCCGGTGGCCTCGTTGCGGCCCCTTTTTTAGCGCTGCTGGCGTGCTGGTGCACTTTGACAGTGGTACTGTCTAACATAAGTGTGGTCTCATCGACTATATCTTGCTGGATCAGCTGTGCCAGAACATTCTCCCATACGCCCGCCTTTGTCCATGCACGAAATCGACTGTACACACTTTGCCAGGGACCAAACCGTTCGGGCAAATCCCGCCAGGGAATGCCTGTATTCAGCCAGTATACCATTGCATTGAGCATTTTCCGGTTGCTTTTGCCTGGCCGCCCTCCCTGAGGTTTTCGCTCTGGTGGCAGTAAATCCTTTATCCTATTCCATTGTGCTTCATTCAATTCATGTCTTTTCATGTCCTTAGTTTACTACATTGGCGTTTTGCACACAAGTGTTGGGTTTTAAAACAGACTCTAGGGTCTTTGTAGTCCCTCGCCATGATCGGCGGGGACTGTTCGGCGCCCACCCTGGTAAATTCCCCGGCCGTCATGCAGTACGCCACCGCATGGCGGTCGCTGGTATCCAGTGTAAAGGACACATCCTCATTGACGCCGTCCCCCTGCGGCCCGTTCTTGTCTGCACGGCCGATCATGGACCCCTGGAGGACGTAGGTCTGCTGTTTTGTCCCGGGCTCCGCCGCCAGCGCCCCAGACACATTTTTCAAATCCCGGACTTCATCGCGCTGGTTCTGGGAAAAGGCCACAACCGCGATCCCGCCCTGGGAACAGTCCGGCCGCCCACCGTTCTGGTCCAGCGTCCTCGCCGTATCCGCCTCGTAGAAGCCGGTATGCGGGTTAGCCGAGAGCATGGCGTGGCTGGCTTTGGAGCAGATGCCGTAGGGCACGAACACCGTCTGGTCATTATTGCAGCCGAGGGTAGCGGATTTCTCCACCTGTACCTGCGCCCCCTTGCCGCCTCCCTCGCATCCGGAACGGATCTTCAAGGTCTGCGGCGGCAGTTCCTGATGGGCCCCATCCATCACCAGCGGCACATTGTTCCCGCCGGTACCCATCCGGCCGGTCAGGGTCTGGATCGTGTCCGTTTCCCCGATGCCGATGCGGGAATCTGCCGGATGGTAGTCCATGGCAATGGCAGCCGGCACCACGCCGGCCCGAAGAGTGGGGGAGGTCTCTTCCTCATAGCCGATGCTTCTGGCATTTGCGCTGTGCTCGGTACAGAAACCAGCAGCCGCAGGTTCCCCCTCATCCATCACCACAGGCGGGTGGTGCGCCTCCGCCCTGAGAGTGCTGACCACATCCTCGGACACATCCATCCGCGAACCACCCTGATTGTTGAGGATCACTCTTCCCCTTTCATCCTCTCGGCCTGCTGCTCCAGCGCTTTCTTTAAGATTTCCGGCAGAGCTTTTCCTCTGGCGGAAGCTCTCCGCAGAATACCCAGACACGCCTTCCGACTTAAATAAAATCTCTGGGGCACGTCCGCCTGCAAAATCTGCGACAAGAAAGATTCTTGCCCTTCGTTGGGGGACGCCCCAGTACCTAGCGTCAAGAACGCGGTATGCCA
>DVGO01000060.1 GCA_018712645.1 Candidatus Faecousia faecavium
GCAATAAAGGCAGGCATAGAGTCTTCAAAGGTCTCCTTTACCATTTCCTCCAACCGGGAACGCTGGGCCTCCTCTTTGGAAACCAGGGAAGAAACAATGGTGTTTTCGTTTTTCAAAACACCACGCTCGCAGAGGCGCCGGATGACGGTATAGGTGGTAGCTTTGCTCCATCCCAGCTGCTCCCTGGCCAGCTGGACCAGCTTGCCGGAATTCACCGGTTCGTTTTCCCACAGAATCAGACAGAACCGATACTCACTCTCAAAAATTTTCGGTACTTCCATTGACAATACCTCCTGCTTGGTTTAATGCACTAAACTTGCTATCTTGAGTTTAACACATTAAACCGTTTCTGTCAACACGCAATTCTGATCTTGTGCTTCAACATATGCTAGCCTCCAAAATGGCATTTCCGATGATATGGGCGGTTCCGTTAGTTTATTCTAGAACCGCTTCCTATGTCAGCTTTGCAAGTACGCGCCAGAGTCCCATTCTATTACGAAAGTGGGCTTTATCTGGAAAATAGGAGGATTGCAGTGGATGATGTAAGGGCAATATGCAAAAATAGACCCTGCACCTCCCGAACCTCGGGAAGCACAAGGTCTATTCTTTCATTTTCAGAAAACTTCAGTTTGCCCTTTTCGCTGGCTCAGAGAAGATCTTGCTTTGCCTGCTGACAAAGGAAATTTTATTTCCTTTAGTTTTTGATAGCAGCCTGAGCGGCAGCCAGGCGGGCAATGGGGACACGGAAGGGGGAGCAGCTGACGTAGTCCAGGCCAATCTTGTGGCAGAACTCTACGCTGACAGGATCGCCGCCGTGCTCGCCGCAGATACCGGCGTGCAGGGTGGGACGAACCTTTCTGCCCTTCTCCACGGCCATCTCCATCAGCATGCCAACGCCGGTCTGGTCCAGCTTGGCGAAGGGGTCGTTCTCGAAGATCTTTCCTGCATAGTAAGCTTCCAGGAACTTGCCGGCGTCGTCACGGCTGAAGCCGAAGGTCATCTGGGTCAGGTCGTTGGTGCCGAAGCAGAAGAACTCGGCTTCCTTTGCCAGCTGGTCAGCGGTCAGGCAGGCACGGGGGATTTCCATCATGGTGCCAACTTCGTACTTCAGTTCCATACCGGAAGCGGCGATTTCGGCATCAGCAGCCTTCACAACCACGTCCTTGACGAACTTCAGTTCCTTCACATCGCCGGTCAGAGGAATCATGATTTCGGGAACCAGGTTCCAATCGGGATGACGGCCCTTCACAGCCAGAGCGGCACGGATAACGGCCTTGGTCTGCATGGCGGCGATTTCGGGATAGGTGACAGCCAGACGGCAGCCACGGTGACCCATCATGGGGTTGAACTCGTGCAGAGAAGAGATGATGTCTTTGATCTGCTGCACGGTCTTGCCCTTGGCCTGAGCCAGAGCGGCAATGTCTTCCTCAGTGGTGGGAACGAACTCATGCAGCGGAGGATCCAGGAACCGGATGGTAACAGGATAGCTCTCCATGGTCTCGTACAGAGCCTCGAAGTCAGCCTGCTGCATGGGCAGGATCTTGGCCAGAGCAGCTTCCCGCTCTTCCACGGTGTCGGAGCAGATCATCTCCCGGAAGGAAGCAATACGGCCTTCCTCGAAGAACATGTGCTCGGTACGGCACAGGCCGATGCCTTCTGCGCCCAGTTCACGGGCCTTCTTGGCGTCACGGGGAGTGTCGGCGTTGGTGCGAACCTTCAGACGGCGGTACTTGTCAGCCCAAGCCATGATCCGGCCGAACTCGCCGGCGATTTCTGCGTCAACAGTGGGAATGGCACCGTCGTAGATGCAGCCGGTGGAGCCGTCCAGGCTCATCCAGTCGCCTTCGTGATAGGTCTTGCCAGCCAGGGTGAACTGCTTGTTCTCTTCGTCCATGGCAATCTCGGTGCAGCCGGAGACGCAGCATCTGCCCATACCACGGGCAACAACTGCTGCGTGGGAGGTCATGCCGCCGCGAACGGTCAGGATGCCCTGGGCAGCCATCATGCCTTCGATGTCTTCGGGAGAGGTCTCCAGACGAACCAGAACCACCTTCTCGCCCCGCTCGGCCCAAGCCTTGGCGTCCTCAGCGGTGAAGACGATCTTGCCGCAGGCAGCTCCGGGAGAAGCAGCCAGGGCGCGGCCCACAGGCTGGGCAGCCTTCAGAGCCTTGGCGTCGAACTGGGGATGCAGCAGGGTGTCCAGGGTTCTGGGCTCGATCATGGCAACAGCCTGCTTCTCATCGATCATGCCCTCGTCCACCAGGTCGCAGGCGATCTTCAGAGCGGCGGGAGCGGTACGCTTGCCGTTACGGGTCTGGAGCATATACAGCTTGCCGGCTTCCACGGTGAACTCCATGTCCTGCATGTCATGGTAGTGGTTCTCCAGGATCTGGCAAACCTTGGTAAACTGAGCAAATGCTTCGGGGAACTTCTGCTCCATCTCGCTGATGGGCATGGGAGTCCGGACACCGGCCACCACGTCTTCGCCCTGGGCGTTGGTCAGGAATTCGCCGAACAGCTTCTTTTCACCGGTGGCGGGGTTACGGGTAAAGGCAACGCCGGTGCCGCAGTCGTCGCCCATGTTGCCGAAGGCCATGGACTGGACGTTGACGGCAGTACCCCAGGAGTAGGGGATGTCGTTTTCCCGGCGGTAAACGTTAGCACGGGGGTTATCCCAGGAACGGAATACAGCCTGAATGGCGCCCATCAGCTGCTCCTTGGGATCGGTGGGGAAGTCCACGCCCAGCTTGGCTTTGTACTCAGCCTTGAACTGACCGGCCAGTTCCTTCAGATCTTCGGCAGTCAGCTCCACGTCCTGAGTCACGCCCTTGCGTTCCTTCATCTGGTCAATCAGCACCTCGAAGTACTTCTTGCCCACTTCCATAACCACGTCGGAATACATCTGGATGAAGCGACGGTAGCAGTCCCAGGCCCAGCGGGGGTTGCCGGACTTGGCAGCCATGACTTCCACGACCTGCTCGTTCAGACCCAGGTTCAGGATGGTATCCATCATGCCGGGCATAGAGGCGCGGGCGCCGGAACGGACGGAAACCAGCAGAGGATTCTCCAGATCGCCGAACTTCTTGCCGGTGATTTCCTCCATTTTCTCCACGTACTGCATGATTTCTGCCTTGATCTCGTCGTTGATCTTGCGGCCGTCCTCGTAGTACTTGGTGCAGGCCTCCGTAGAAATAGTAAAGCCCTGGGGAACAGGCAGACCGATTCTGGTCATTTCCGCCAGATTGGCGCCTTTACCACCCAGGAGCTCCCGCATTTTACCGTTACCTTCGGTAAACAGATAAACGTACTTATGAGACATTCTCATACCCCTTTCCATTCTTTTGAATGTTGCATTTTCAACTTTAATATTGCATTTTTGAATCATTTCCTGCAATGCCAAAATAGTATATCATGGACTTATGCAAATTGCAAATCATTTTTGATAAATTTGTAGGTTTTTGCAAAAAAGTACAATGATATCGATAAACTTTCTTCTGAATACTCCGGAAACGGGGCACGCATTTGCGTGCCCCGGGAAAGGTTATTCTGCTGGCGTATAGTCAAAGTGCAGCATCTGGCCGCTGCGCTCATCCATGACCACTTCCGCACTGCCCAGTTTGGTCAGTGCCTCGTGCTGGGAAGCGGGGGTTTTCTTGAGTTCCCACAGGCCGTCCATTTCCTCCGACGCTGCCACGTCCGGGTCAACGCCGTAGAAGGAAACATAGTAGCTCACCTGTCCGCTGAGGAAGGGCTTGTAGGCAGCGTCGATGATGGCCACCGCAGGCTCCTGGGCTGTTTCGGGGACTTCCTGGGTAATGATGTCATACATCCGCTGGTTCTGCTCCACCCGCTCTTCGGTGGTGTAGCCGGTGGTGATGGAGGTGTTTTCATAATGGTAAGACAGGTAGCCTACAACGCAGCCGCTGCCGAAGATGAACAGCAGAACCAGCAGTGCAACCTGCTTTTTGGTAAAGTGCAGGCTGGCTTCGCCGTTGTAGGTCAGCTTCATCCGGTAGGTGATGGGCTGCATGAAGGCCAGGAAAATGGTCAGCAATACGGATTCAATGGGGAACATGAACAGATTCTTGAGAATCTGAGGCACAGTGAGCACATAGCTCTTTCCGCCCATCATCACCTGATAGTACAGCATCATAATGGGAGTCTGGAGCAGGATGTTTACAAACAGACAGATGCAGAACCGGCTCAGGATGACCCGGGTGGGCGTGACCTTGGCCCGGTACAGGAACAGGGCAAAAATCAGGGAACCTGCCAGCTCTGTCAAAATGAAGGGGAAGAAATACACATCGCCGGCGAGCATGACGCCCAGCACGTCGGACACGGCTGCGGAAATCAGGGCCACCACCGGGCCGTAAACCATGGCGCCCAGGGCGTTGGCGACGAAAGCTACGTTAATACGCAGATTGGGTGCCAGCGGGATGTACACCAGTTTCAGGGCCACCCGCAGGGCAATGATCAGTGCGGCGAATACCAGCATCCGGGTGTCCTTCAGCTCTGCCACGGCGCAGCGCCAGTAGCCTAAGGAGAAGGGGGTTTTGTACAGGGTTGTGTCTTTGAGTTTGGTTGGCATAAAAAGATCCTCCTTTTTTCTGTAGGCGATGGACAGCAGCTGTGCCCCAGGAGGCCGGAAAATGCAAAAAACCCCGGCGGCAAGACTGCCGCTGGGGAGATTTCACAGTTTCTGGACTACCCGTGGGGGAAAGGCCGCAACATATCGGATGGACAGACGCCATCCCTAGCCGAACCATTCGCCCGACCGAGTATCGTTGCTACATAAAGGAGGTAAGTCCATTATGGCGCAGCGGGTGCGGATACCCCATCGCGGACCAGTGTCCTTCGTCTGCCACACAACTCCCCATCTTGACAGCACTTCACGCGAGGTTTCCTACTCTGTTCGCCGATTACTATACATCATATGGTGGAAAAAGTAAAGGAGAATTTCACAATTTTTTCACAAATTTCCTTCTTTTTCTATTTGGGAATGGTAATGGTCAGCACGATCTGGCTGTCGGTTTCCCGGCGCTCGGAAACCGCCGGAATGCCGCACAGCTGGATTTTCTGCAGGCTCTGGGTCAGGCTGTTGAGAAAAGCGCCTACGTTGGCCCGCTGGGCACGGTTCTGCCGGGTGGCCAGCAAAGAATCGATGTACTTTTCCGTCCGGGCTACGCTCATCCCCTGGCGGGCAATCTCTGCCAGGGCGGCCAGTTTGTCCTCTTCCCCTGCCAGCCGCAGCAGCGCCCGGGCGTGGCGCTCCGTCAGTCCGGCAGCTCGGATGGCGTCCAGAACCGCGTCGCTGTGCTTGAGCAGGCGCAGTTTGTTGGCAATGGCGCTCTGGCTTTTCCCCAGCAGCCGGGCGGCCTGTTCCTGGCTCATGTCCCAGCTTTGCAGCAGCCGGGCGATGCCCTGGGCTTCCTCGATGAAATCCAGATCCTGCCGCTGCAAATTCTCCACCAGAGCCGCCATGCCCGATTCTTTGTCGTCCATATTCATGATGATGCAGGGAATGTCCGTCACCCCTGCCAGTTCCGCCGCCCGCAGCCGCCGCTCTCCGGAAATCAGCTCATAGCTGTTGCCGCTGCGGCGGACAGACAATGGCTGCAAAATTCCGTGCTGGCGGATGGAGTCGGAAAGTTCGTCCAGGGCTTCCGGTTTGAAGATCTTCCTGGGCTGGGCCGGATTGGGCCGGATGGAGCGAGCCGGAAGAAACACCACCCGTCCGGTTTCCATATAGGTTTTCAGCTTCTGGCATTGCATTGCCCGTCCTCCCTTGTAAATGGTGCTGTCATTGTAAGCCCCCGGCAGGCGGGAAAACCAGCGAAATCGGCCCGGTATTTCCGGAACTGTGCGACAGGTTTTGCCCCCGGCGGGGACGTTTCCGGAAGATATCCAAAAGAAATCTTAAGAATGCCCCGTATTGACAGGAACTGTATGAAGTGTTATACTAACCGTACTAGAACAGATAGTACAGTTAAGGAGGGACACAATGGTACATCTTGACTACCGGGATTCCCGGCCCATTTATACCCAGATCATCGACGGCTTCCGGGAACAGATTGCCACCGGTGTTTTGCTGCCGGGGGAGAAGCTTCCCAGCGTTCGGGAGCTGGCTTCCATGTTGGCCATCAATCCCAATACCATACAGCGCTCCTACCGCCAACTGGAGTTGGATGGCTGGATCTCTACCGTTCCCGGCAAAGGCTGCTTTGTCTGCGGCAACGAAAAGAGCACCGAACGGGAGCGGGAACGCTGGTACAGCGCCTTTGACGAATCCGCTACTGCTTTGATGGCACTGGGCGTGGTGCGGGAGAATCTGATCGAACGGTTAGAAAGAGGAGGGAAACCCCATGCTTGAAATGAAAAACGTGGTGAAAACCTTCGGCACCTTCCGGGCTTTGGATGAACTGAGCCTGACGGTGCCGAAAGGCGCGGTTTACGGTCTGGTGGGCCCCAACGGTGCGGGCAAATCCACGGCCATCCGTCACATGACCGGCGTTTACCGGGCCGACAGCGGCAGTGTGATGCTGGAAGGCCAGCCGATTTTTGAAAACTCCCAGGCCAAGGGCCGCATCGGTTACATACCCGATGACGTATTTTACTATCCCAGCGCTACGCTGGAAGAAATGCACCGGTTCTACCGAGGCATCTACCCCAAGTTTGACGAAGATCTGTACAACCGGATGAAGGAAATCTTCCAGCTGCCGGAGAAGACCCCCATCCGCCGCTACTCCAAGGGTATGCAGAAGCAGGCGGCCTTCCACCTTACCGTCAGCACCCGTCCGGAGGTTCTGATTCTGGACGAGCCGGTGGACGGCCTGGACCCGGTGATGCGCCGGCAGGTAATGAGCGTGATTCTGGCGGATGTGGCGGAATACGGCACCACCGTGCTGATCTCTTCCCACAACCTGCGGGAACTGGAGGACGTGTGCGACCATGTGGGCATTATGGACCACGGCAAGATGCTGCTGGAGCGGAGCCTGGCGGACATGCAGGGCAACACCCACAAGCTGCAGATCGTAGGCGATACCCCGGCAGGATTGGAGATTCTCCACGAATCCACCTCCGGTCGCCTGAAGACCCTGATTGTCCGGGGCCAGGCCTGGGAAATCAGCACCAAGGCCTCCGCAGCCAAGCCTGCCTACTATGACCTGCTGCCCCTTTCCCTGGAAGAAATTTTCATTTATGAGTTGGGAGGCGTGAACTATGCCGTCAAAGACATCCTTCTTTAATAAAACAACCTTCCGTAAGGACCTGACCCGGTTCTTCCCTCTGTGGGGTCTGTACGCATTGTGCCTGCTGCTGGGTCTGGTGCTGATTATGGACGAAAGAGAAAAATTCTGGATTGCCAACAACTTTGCCCAGCTTCCCCGGACTATGGCGGTAATCAATTTGTTTTACGCTCTGGCAGCCGCAGCTGTGCTGTTTGGAGATCTGTACAACACCCGGATGTGCTATGGCCTGCATGCACTGCCCTTAAGCCGGCGCAGCTGGTTTGTCAGCCATATTCTGTCCGGGCTGTGCTTCAGCCTGATTCCCACCGCCATCATGGCAGTGGTGGCGCTGCCTATGCTGGCAGGAACGCCTATGGAAAATGGCTGGCAACTAAGTCCCTACTGGTTCCTTATCAGTAATTTGCAGTATCTGTTCTTTTTCTCTCTGGCTGCGTTCTGCGTCCAGTGCGCAGGCAACTGGCTGGGGATGGCTGCGGTGTATGGCCTGCTGAACTTTGGCTCTTACATTATCTACATTCTGGTGAATTTCCTCTTTACCCCCCTGCTTCCCGGCGTGATTACCCCGTCGGACACCGCCAATCGGTTCTGCCCTGTGCTGATGCTGTCGGAGCGCTACCTGGAAACGGAGCAGGTCAGAACCCTGGACAGTAAGGGCATGGAGCAGATCACCGGCGGCAGCTTTACCATGGGAGATGCCTGGGGCTATCTGCTGGCTGCCGCTGCTGTGAGCCTGGTACTGCTGATTGGGGCGTACCTGCTCTATCGCCGCCGGAAGCTGGAACGTGCGGGAGATTTTCTCGCCATCCGGCAGCTGGCTCCGGTGCTGGCAGTTGCCATGGCTCTGGCAGGTGCGGCAGCCTTCCAGGTGGTGTCGGTAAGCTTTGGCATTGCTACATCCTGGAATAGCGACTCCAAATATCAGATGCAGCTGTTCTTCTCCTTTGCATGCATGGCCATCTGCTGGTTTGCAGGGCAGATGCTGCTCAGCCGCAGCACCCAGGTATTTCGTTTGCGCCAGTGGGCCGGTCTGGCGGTTCTGACGGTGGTGATTGGGGCGGCTCTGGGTATGACCAAGCTGGATGTATTGGGAATTGCAGACTGGGTTCCTCAGCCGGAGGATGTACAGTCGGTAACATATTCTTTCAGTGCAGGCGACACCTTGGAAGATGAAGAAGGAATTGCCGACATGATTCAGCTGCACAATCTGTGCCTGAAAGAGAAGCTGACCTATGAACAGGTAAACAGAGAACGGCAGAAATTTTATGAAGAGCATCCCACGGAGGAATACCCCTACGACTACCTGGATGTGGATTTGGCTTACAGCTTAAAGAACGGTCATACTGCTAAACGCAGATACTACCTGCCCATGGATGCAGAAGGCAGCGAAATTATCAAGCACTACAGCGGCACCATCGGAGCCATCTTTGATAACTGCTATTCCATGCAGGATATACATACCTCCCAGGATCTGCTGGCCTATGTACAAAAGCCTCAGCGCATCATTTTTGACGGCCACGAGGTAGAAGAAGAATACCTGACCGCAGAAAATCTGGAACGTTTGCTCCAGGCCATCATCGCCGACAGTGAAGCCGGTACCCTTTCTCAGATTTCTACCTTCCATCCTTTCCAGGAAATGGTGGCAGAAGACGGAACGATGTACACTGCTGGCCTGTTCTGGCTGGATGTAAGCCTGTCCGATGAAAAGAATTTCTATCTGAACTTTTTTATGGACAGTGAAAATATACTGGCCTGGGGCGAAAGCGTGGGCATTTCCGAAAATATGCTGATGAATTATTACTACGGATAACTTACAACACAAAAACTCCCCGATTTCCAGCGGAAACCGGGGAGTTTTATTATTTTTTACGCATCAACCTTGGCTTCTTCCTTGGGAAGCAGCACGTTGAGCAAAATGGCCATCAGAGCAGCGGGGACGATGCCGGAGCCGCCGAATACCAGAGACACAAACTCCGGTGCCTGGTTCAGGATGCCGGTGTTGGCGCCGATGCCGTAGCCCAGGCCCAGGGCAACGGACACAATGCTCAGATTCCGGGCAGTCAACGGCTCCCGGGTAATCAGCTGGATACCGCTGATGACGATGGAGGAGAACATCATTACCGCAGCGCCGCCCAGAACGGACTGGGGCATGATAGACACCAGAGCGCCCAGCTTGGGAATCAGGCCGCACAGCACCAGGAAGATGCCGCCGGTGGCCAGAGCAAACCGGTTGACCACCTTGGTCATGGTCACCAGACCCACGTTCTGGCTGAAGGAAGTGTTGGGCAGCACGCCGAAGATGGCGGCGAAGCTGGAGCCCAGACCGTCACACATAACGCCGCCGGCCAGCTCCTTGTCGGTAGCTTCCCGGTTCAGGCCGCCTACCATAACGCCGGAGATATCGCCCACGGTCTCCACAGCGGTGACGATGAACATAATCATCACCGGAGCAATGGCCCGCATGTCAAACACCGGCTTGATGGGCATCAGCTCCGGCAGGGCAAACCAGCTGGCCTGGGCCACTTTGTCCCAGTTCAGCACCCAGGCTTTGGTGTACTCCACGCCCTCGGCGGTGACACCGGTGGTGGGCAGAACCAGAGCCATGATAAAGGCCGCAATGTAACCGGCAACAATGCCCACCAGAATGGCGGCGGAGCCCAGGAAGCCCTTGCTGGTGTGCTTGACCACCAGAATGACCACCAGCACCAGCAGTGCCAGAAACAGGTTCTCCATGGAGCCAAAGTCCGGCGCAGCATTGCCGCCGCCGAAGGAGTTAACGCCCACGGAAATCAGGCTCAGACCGATGGACAGCACCACCGTGCCGGTGACCACAGCGGGGAAGAATTTGCGCAGAGGCTTCAGGAAAAAGCCCAGCACCGTCTCAAACAGACCGCCCAGAATGGATGCGCCCATAATGGCACCGTAGGCCAGCACGCCGCCGCCCATGGAAGCGGTAACGGAGTTGAATACGCCGATGAAGCCGGAGGAAGTACCCATGATGATGGGCACTTTGCCGCCCACCGGGCCTACCGCGTACAGCTGCACCAGGGTCACAATACCGGCAACCAGCATGGCGTTTTGCAGCAGGCTGACCTGCAGATGGGCAAACTCGCCGCCGGTGAGGCCGCAGGCGCTGGTGATAATCAGCAGGGGGGTCAGGTTGCCCACGAACATGGCCAGCACATGCTGCAAGCCCAGAGGGAACGCCTGACGCAGCGGCATTTTGCCTTCAAACTGAAAGGCTTCCGGTGCCACTTTGAATTCCTTTTTCATGACAAAACCTCTCTTTATTTCAGAAGATGGTTTCATTATAACAAAGGGATTTCCTGGTGTAAATTCTGAATAGTACCGATTTTTCCCGATAAATTTCCAGATATTATCAGCAATTTCACAGTTTCTTCATTTTTTGCTTACAATGTAAGGACCAAGCCAGTGGAAAGATCATGCAGCCGGGGGCCCATTTTTTCCCCCAGCAGGGCAAACTGGGCCTGCCCGGTACAGTGACCGGTGTAGTACACCGTGGGAAGACTTAGCAGGGTGTGGGCGGTTTCTTCCAGCACCTCCCGGCGATGTTCCTTCATCAGGTGAAAGCCGCCGATGAAAACATCCGGGCGGAAAAACTGGACAATGTTTCCAATGCCCCGGTGGGAGCAGCCGCTGAGGAGAATGGTCTTTTCCCCTTCTTTTAAGGTTACATAACACTCGTGACGAAAGTCCTCGGCAGCCGGGGGATTCCCTGCCTGCATCCCCTCTTTGGGAATGGGAGCGGCGCGGGAAATGCTTGCGTGCAATGTAATGCCCTCTGCCAGGGAGCGATCTCCGTCCACCATTACCAGCCGGGAGGAATTTTGCAGCGCCGGATTCAGGCCGATATCCTTGCCGGATGCATTGAAGTGGGGCTGGAAGGCAAACTTGCTCAGGTACACCGGGGCGGTTTGGTTGATTTCCAGAAACCACTTCAGCCCCCCGCCGTGGTCGAAGTGACCGTGGGAAATCACCGCCAAGGTCACGGCCCCCAGGTCGATACCCAATTTTTCTGCGTTCCGGGCAAAGGCATCGCTTTGGCCCATGTCAAAGAGGATTTTTTCCTTCCCGGTTTCGATGTACAGGCTCAGGCCGTGCTCTGCAATCAGGGAAGGGGTAAGGGTGGTGTTTTCGGTCAGTACGGTGAGATTCATGCGTCCTCCTTACTGGGCAGCCGGGCGATGAGGGCGCCGCCCTGGTCTTTCAGCCATTGCCTGCGCTGGCGGTAATCCGGCAGAATCCGCTCCACTTCCGCCCAGAATTGGGCCGAGTGGTTCATTTCCTTCCGGTGACACAGCTCATGCACCACCACATATTGGCGCACTTGGGGTGGAGTGAGCATCAGCAGACAGTTAAAGTTTAAGTTCCCTGCCCCGGAACAGCTGCCCCACCGGCCCCGCTGGCTGCGGATGGTAATGCGCCCATAGGATACCCCAACCAAGGGAGCGTAGAATTCTGCCAAACGGGGAATTTCCTGGGCGGCCTGGGATACCAGGGCTTTTCGCTCTTCTTCGGTCAGTTTCGGCAGCCGGGGCTGGGCGGCGATTTTATTCAGCTGGGCTTCCAGCCAGTTCTCGTGCTCCTGAACAAATCGCCGTACTTGGTTCAGTGGCAGCCGCCGGGGACAGCGCACCAGAACCTTTCCCTCCTGGGTTACCTGGAGGGAAATGGTTTTTCGCTGGGAGCGGACAATTTCGTAGGGAATCATATCAGCACCCCGTTGCAGTGGTCGATTTCGTGCTGCAGAATCTGGGCGGGGAAGCCGGAAAAAGTCTGAATCCGGGTTTGAAAGGCGCTGTTTTGGTAGCGTACCTTGATTTTCCGGTAACGGCGGCACTTCCGGGGGCCGCCCAGCAAAGACAAGCAGCTTTCCTCGGTTTCGTAAGGCTCCCAGGTTTTCAGGATTTCCGGATTAAACAGCACCTGACAGCTGCCCTCATTGTCAAAGACCACAATCCGCTTGGTTACGCCGATCATATTGGCAGCCATACCCACGCAGGTTTCCCGGTGGGCAAGCAAGGTATCCAGCAGATCCTGGGCGACGGGCAAGTCTTCCGCAGCGGCGGGAGTGGAAACCCGGGCCAGCAGAATGGGGTCGTGAATCAGTTCTCGTACCATGGCAAAAGCCTCCTTGGGTCATTTCCTGCATTATACCACAGCCGGGAAAGGGGCGCAACGGTGGGAAAAATGCCGGGGATTTTCCTTGACATCTTCTGACAGGGAAGTATAATAATGCCAAACAAAAGCTGGAAAGAGGAGACTTTCATGGACAAACTGAAAAAATTTTTCCTGCGCAAAGACGTGGTATTTACCATGCAGCGCTACGGAATTGATGCCCTTGGAGCCATGGCCCAGGGCCTGTTCTGCACGCTGTTGGTGGGCACCATTCTCAACACCATCGGTCAGCAGTTCGGCATTGCTTTCCTGAACCAGGTCATCGTCACCATTGGCTCCGGAGAGGGGGCGGCTTCCTACACCATCGGCGGTCTGGCCTCGGCTATGGTGGGCCCGGGCATCGCCATTGCCATTGGCTTTGCCCTGCACTGCCCGCCTATGGTGCTGTTTTCCCTGATTCCTGTGGGATTTGCCGCCAACGCCATGGGCGGCGCCGGGGGGCCGTTGTCTGTATACTTCGTGGCCATCGTAGCGGCGGAGTGCGGCAAGCTGGTATCCAAGGAGACCCGGGTTGACATTCTGGTGACCCCCATTGTCACCATTCTGGCAGGCATCGGCTTTGCCTGGCTGGTGGCGGCTCCCATCGGTGCTGCTGCCGCAGCAGTGGGTGACTTCGTCAAGTGGGCCACGGTGCTGCAGCCGTTCTTCATGGGCATTCTGGTGTCGGTGGTCATTGGCGTTGCCCTGACATTGCCCATTTCCTCCGCTGCCATCTGTGCCGCTCTGGGACTGACCGGGCTGGCAGGCGGCGCTGCTGTGGCCGGCTGCTGTGCCCAGATGGTGGGATTCGCCGTCATGAGCTTCCGGGAAAATCGCTGGGGCGGCCTGGTTGCCCAGGGCGTAGGCACCAGCATGCTGCAAATGCCCAACATTGTGAAAAACCCCAGAATCTGGATTCCTCCCACGCTGGCTTCTGCCATCACCGGTCCTCTGGCTACCTGCCTGTTCCACCTGGAGATGAACGGCGCTGCTGTGTCCTCCGGCATGGGCACCTGCGGCTTTGTGGGCCAGATCGGTGTGTACACCGGATGGGTCAATGACATTGCCGCCGGGGTGAAAACCGGCATCACTGCCATGGACTGGATTGGCCTGGTGCTGATCTGCTTCGTGCTGCCGGCAGTGCTGAGTACCATTTTTTGCCAGATTCTGCGCAAGTGGGGCTGGATTCAGGAGAACGACCTGAAATTGGACCTGTAATTTTTGAATATTGGGAACAAAATCACCTCCCGGCGCATACCATGCCGGGAGGTGATTTTTTGGCTATCGTTCAGACCGATGTTCCCATAACCAGCGGGGGGTGCCGGGAAGCGGTGCAGGCGCTCACTGCCCGGTACCCTTTTCTTCGCAGCCGGGTGCTGACCCAGAGTGCCTTCGGAAATTCCATCTGCGCCCTGTCTCTGGGAGAAGGGGAGCGGAACGTGATCTACAGCGCCGCCTTCCATGCCAACGAGTGGATTACCACTCTGGTGCTGCTGAAATTCGCAGAAGAACTGGCACAGGCTTACGAAACCGGCGGGAAACTCTACGGTGTGCCCGCCAAGACCATTCTGAAAGCATCCACCACCCATCTGGTTCCCATGGTCAACCCCGACGGGGTGGATCTGGTAACCGGGGCAACGGAACCGGGAACGCTTCCCTATGTCGCTGCCCGGCAGATTGCCGACAATTTCCCAGCTATTCCCTTCCCCAACGGGTGGAAAGCCAATATGCTGGGGGTGGACCCCAATTTGCAGTATCCCGCCCGGTGGCTGCTGGCCCGGGAAATCAAATTCCGCCAGGGCTTTGACCGCCCTGCCCCCCGGGACTATGTGGGCCGGGCGCCACTGAGCCAGCGGGAGTCCATCGCCATGGCGGAGCTTACCGAGGAAGTAAATCCGGAGCTGGTGCTGGCCTACCATACCCAGGGCAAGGTGATTTACTGGCAGTTTCAGGATTACCAGGTACCCGGCGCCCGGGAACTGGCGGAGGAATTTTCCCGGATCAGCGGGTACGAACTGGAGGATGCGCCCTATGAATCCAGCTTTGCCGGGTATAAGGACTGGTTTATCCAAAGTTTCCGCCGTCCGGGCTTTACCATTGAGTGCGGCCTGGGGGAAAGCCCACTGCCCTTGTCCCAATTCGAGGAAATCTACCAGGCAAATCTGGGCATTCTGGTCACCGCCGCCCTGGGACTGCCGAAGAAATAAATCAGGGAGCGAAACCAAGGTTTCGCTCTCGAAGGGGCTTTCTTTCCCATGCGCTCCGCAATGCAGATACAGGAAGGAAACTGGGCAAAGGGGTCAGGCACCATCAGTGCCGCCATGAAGAATTTGAATTGATTTCCGTTGAACTTGCCCATAGTTTCCGTATGGTTTCCTCAATTCCTGTAATCTTATTTGGAAATGGCCCAGATATTGCGGATCTGGTCTTCCAGCTCCTCGTAGCTCCACAGCCGCTGGGATCGCAGGCGGCTGTTGGGGTCATTGACCCGGAAATTCCCGTCTTCTACTCCGGTAAGTACAATATAATGTCCGGAAGATGTGAAGTCGCCCGGCCCCATGGACAGAATCACCGGGAATCCGGCTTCCAGGGCGTCGGTGATTTTCTTCTTTACCAGGGGCAGCTCCTTGGCCTGCAAGCCCAGTTTTCCGGCACCCTCGCTGATCAGCGTCCAGGAAGAACCGGCGCCTGCTTCGTAGTAGCCTTCCCGTTGGGCAAATTTGGCAATCTGGTCCGGGCTCATTGTGGGATCTCCTGTGAGATAGTAACCGGCCATGGCCAGGCAGGTGGGGCCGCAGCCGGTAACGGCGATGCAGCTGCTGCCGTATTTTTCATAGCCCCACATGGGGTCCCACTGCAAAAACAAAGGTACGCCCTTACTGATGTCGTAGCTGCTTAAGTCCACGGTTTGTTTTTTCCGGAAGGGGTAGTTCAGAACAAAATCCTTGGTTTCCGGGTTGGCTTCGTAAAGATCAATCATGTATTGCGGGTATTCGCCGAAGGAGATGCCTTTTTCGTCGGCATATGCCTTGATTTCCAGCTCCGCCTGGCTGTGCTCCACCCAGCCGAAGGACACATCCCGGTACAGGTTGTACAGGGGCTTGGCGCCCATCAGCCCAATCAGCAGCACCGCCAGCACGGTCAGCAGAACAAACAGACCCGTTTTCTTTTTCATGGGTATCACCATCCTTTTCGATTGGCGATATTGTATCACAACAATGCTTAGGAAGTCTTTTTGTACAGTTTAAGATTTGCTTATTTTTTGCAAAAAAAGAGGAGAGCACCAGGCTCTCCTCCTTGGATCATCGTATTTTCTCGCCGTTGAGCACTGCTTCCACCAGGGTATCTCCCTCATAGCGCAGGGTCAGCAGGAAGAAGGGGGCGTCCTGCCACAGCAGATCCAGAAAAATCTGATCCCCTTCCCATTTGGGAAGCTGATCCAGAAACTCCCGGCTGACCCACTGGAGCTGTCCCTCGTCGCACTCTTTCAGCTGCCCCTCAAAGCCGTCAGCGGTGAACAGGTACATGTACTCCCCTTCGCAGCAGCTGTTCAGGAAGGTCACCACACCCCGGCAGCGCCAGGAGGTGAGGGTCAGACCGGTCTCTTCCTTGGCTTCCCGGAGCAGGCACTGTTCCGGGCTTTCCTCGTTTTCAAACTTGCCGCCGATGCCGATCCATTTGTCTTTGTTGATGTCGTTTTTCTTCTTCACCCGGTGGAGCATCAGAACCTGATCTCCTTGGGTTACATAACACAACGTGGTATTAAGCATGGCTGTCCTTTCTCTGCATCAGACGGATGGCGTGGTGGAGGTTTTCCACTTCGATGGTTTCGTGGCCTTGCTCCCGCTCGCCGTCCAAGGTCCAGGGCATGTCGGGATTGGCGTGGACCGTAACCTTTTTGGCACTGCGGAAGGTAATCATGGCACAGTTGTACACCTGGCTCTGTACCGCCCGGATGCATTCGGCGATTTCTTCCACATTCCGGGCAGAGCGTACCAGCAGCACTTCAAACAGACCATCTCCCATGTCCACCTGCTTGGGGTCCAGAGATAAAATGCCGCCGATGGAGGTGGAGTTGCAGATAGCGCCGAAGAGAAAATCATCCTCTACCGGCAGTCCGTCAATTTCCATCCGGATATGCTCGGTGTGAATCTGGGAAATTTCCGAAATGCCCCCCAGTACATAGGCCGCATGTCCCAGGGCGTTTTTGATGTTTTGGGGCATGAGATAACTGGCCTTGGTAAAGGCACCGAAGGAGGCCACATAGGAAAAATACCGATCCCCGAATCGGCCCACATCGTAAAACACCGGCTCTCCTTCCAGAATATCCCGGGCTGCCTGCATGATGTTGCCCGACAGGTGCAGGCTGGAAGCAAAATCGTTGGTGGTGCCTGCGGGGATATAGCCGATGGGGGTTTGCAGACCGGCGCCCAGCAGTCCGGTGACGGTTTCGTTCATGGTACCGTCGCCGCCGCAGCATACGATCAGATCAACCTCTGGGCCCCAGGTTTTCACCGCCTGGGTGGCGCTGCCGGAGCCGGAGGTCATATAGGTGATGACTTCATATCCTGCCTGACTGAACAGCAGGAGAATGTCGGATAAAAATTTGTTTGCCTTCTTTTGCCCGGCTACGGGGTTCATGATAAACAGCATTTTCTTCATAGCCAACCGCCTCGCAGGTCTTGTTTTCGTTATTATACCATCCCCAGGAAAAACCGCAACCCGTCCGGAGGGCTTTACAAAAGGAATGATGGAAAATTTACGTTTTCTTAACAATCTGGTTTTCGCTGGACAAACTTTGTCGGAAATAGTATAATGGTGTCAAACCACGGAAAAGGGAGGCTCCTCCATGAAGCTTGACACCCGGCGCACCATTTTTGTAGGCTTTGCTTTTCTGTCCATCTGTGCCTTCTGGCAGATGTATGACAACCTGATTCCCAAAATCCTGACGGAAACCTTTGGCATGGGAGAGAGCATCTCCGGCATGATTATGGCGGCGGACAATGTGCTGGCGCTGTTTTTGCTGCCGCTGTTTGGTTCTTTGTCGGATAAATGCACCAGTTCCTTAGGCCGCCGCCGGCCTTACATTCTCTTCGGCACCCTGGCGGCGGTGGCGGTGATGATGACATTGCCTGTGCTGACCGACAGCTACCATGCCTCCCCTGCCGCCTGGAAACTGGTCTGCTTTATTGTGGGATTGGGTTTACTGCTGGTTGCCATGGGAACCTACCGCTCCCCGGCGGTGGCCCTGATGCCGGATGTGACCCCCAAGCCCCTGCGCTCCAAGGCCAACGCCATCATCAACCTGATGGGCGCTCTGGGCGGCATCCTCTATTTGATTATTACCACTTTTCTGTATAAAACTACCCCGGATGTGTATACCTCTTATTTGCCCCTGTTTGCCATTGTGGGGGTGATTATGCTGGGGTCCCTGGCGGTAGTGATGCTTCTGGTCAATGAGCCGAAGCTGGTGCAGCGGCAGCAGGCTTACGAGCAGGCCCATCCGGAGGATACCCTGACCCAGGTAACGGACAGCGGTGAGGTGCTGCCTGCCGAGGTCAAACGAAGCCTTCGCTTCCTGCTGGTGTCCATTGCCCTGTGGTTTATCGGCTACAATGGCGTTACCACCTGGTTTTCTGTCTATGCAGCCCGGAGCTGGAATATGACCCTGGGCCAGGCCAACACCTGCCTGACCATCGCCACCGCCGGCGCCATTTTCAGCTATATCCCGGTGGGCAGCGTGGCAAGCAAGGTGGGGCGGCGGAAAACCATCCGCTTTGGAACCCTGCTGCTGTCGGGCAGCTTCTTTGCAGCGTTTTTGTACACCATGGCCTTCTCTGCCTTCTCTCCGGTGCTGTATGGCCTGTTTGTGCTGGTGGGCATTGCCTGGGCTGCCATCAATGTGAACTCTCTTCCCATGGTGGTGGAGATGTGCAAAGGCAGCGAGGTGGGCAAGTTCACCGGGCTGTATTATACCTTCTCCATGACCGCCCAGATTGCCACCCCCATTGTGGCAGGGTGGCTTCTGGAACATGTGGATTACAAAACCCTGTTTCCCTACGCGGCGATTTTTGTCTTTGGGTCTTTCCTGACCATGGGCTTTGTCCGTCACGGTGACAACAAGGTACAGACGAAAAAGGGCCTGGAGGCCTTTGACGTCGACGATTAACCGAAAGGAAGCGTAACCATGATCAATCTGCTGATTTTCTGCGCAGTGCTGTATCTGCTCTCTACCCGCTGCCGCCGGGATCATCCCGGCTGGAAGGAACTGCTGGGCTGGTCCTATGCCCACCGGGGACTGCATGGTGAGGGTGTTCCGGAAAACAGTCTGGCGGCATTTCAGGCGGCCCTGGATGGGGGCTATGGGGTGGAGCTGGATGTGCATCTGCTGAAAGACGGCAATCTGGCAGTAATCCACGACTCCCTGCTCAACCGCACCACCGGCCAGCCGGGCCGGGTGGAGGATCTGACCACCGAGGAGCTGAGCCAGTACCATCTGGAGGGCACGGAGCAGACCATTCCCGAATTTATGGATGTGCTGACCCTGTTCAACGGCAAGGCGCCCATGATTGTGGAACTGAAGCCGGTGGACGGCAACCACGCCGCCCTGGCGGAAGCGGTATGCAAGATGCTGGAAAGCTACAAAGGGGTGTTCTGTCTGGAATCCTTTGACCCCCGGTGCCTGGCATGGCTGAAAAAGCACCGCCCGGACATTATCCGGGGACAGTTGGCGGAGGACTTTCTCAAGACCCGCAACGACCTGCCGGAGCATATGCGCTTTGCATTGACTCATTTGATGGCCAACTTCACCGGGGTGCCGGACTTTATTGCCTACCGGTTTGACCACCGGAAAAATACCATCAGCCTGGAACTTTGCCGCCGCTTCTGGAAGGCCAAAGGGGTCAGTTGGACCCTGCGCAGTAAGGAAGACTATGATACCGCAGTGCAGGAAGGCTGGATTCCCATTTTTGAAGGGTTCCGCCCGTGAACGGAAAACCGCCTGAAACGTTTTGTTTCAGGCGGTTTTGAACTGTTTTTACAGGTTGGGCTTTTCCACCGGGTGCTCTTCGATGTACCGGTCCAGAATCCGGGCGGCGGTCATCACCATCCGGGCGCAGGGACGGGTTTTGTAGAATTCTGCAGTCCGAGGGGTGGGGTTGGGGTCTGTGGGGGGATTTTTCAGAATTTCCCGGCAGACGATGTGGCCGACTTCCTCCCGGAACTGCCCTGCCAGGTTCTGCACCAACTGATAGTGAGCCTTCTTGTTGACATCCTTCTCGCCAGGGTCATCGTAGCCGTAGAGAAGTCCTGCCACCATCAGCATACCGCTGACGGCGCCGCAAACCTCCCGCAGCCGACCCATACCGCCGCCGAAAGAGCTGGACATCCGGGCGGCCAGTTCCGGCTCCATGCCGGTTACGTCGCAAAAGGCCACCGCAATGGCCTGGGCGCAGTTGCTGCCGTTTAAAAACAATTCTGCTGCTTGATAGCTGTGATCCATGGAATCCTCCTGAAAATTTTCTTTTGATTCTAGCATAGTTTGACCGATAACGCAACGGGGCGTTTCAAAGCTCCACCGGGACGCTCTGGCGCAGCACCATGGTGTTTTCCGTCACCGTACAGTCCATAGCCAGGATGTTTACTCCGGCAGCGGCGGCTTCCCGCAATGCTATGCCGAATTCCGGGTCGGTAGCATCGTTAGGCCGCAGAAAGAGTACGTCCTGCATCTGAATGACAAAGAGCACATAGGCGCCGAACCCCTCCTTGGCAGCCTGGGCAAGCCCCCGCAGGTGCTTGGCTCCCCGCTGTGTGGGGGCGTCGGGAAAGGCGCAGATTCCGTCATTTTCCAAAGTCACGCCTTTGACTTCCAGAAAGCATTGTCTGCCGTCTTTGACAAAGGAAAAGTCAAACCGGGACTCGCCGTGGACGGTTTCCGCCCGGAGCTGCTCCACAGGGCCCAGACCGTCGCTTTTCAGCCATTGTCCCACGGCCAGGTTGGGGGCCTGGGAGTCCATGTTAATCAGGCGGCTGCCTTTTTCCACGGCGATGAGATCGTATTTGGTTTTTCGGGCTGGGTTTTGGGAGCGCTGGCAGTATACCCGGACACCGGGAATCAGCAGCTCCCGGCATCGGCCGGTGTTTTTTACATGCACAATCTCAGTCTGCCCCTGAATTTCCACATGGGCGATAAACCGGTTGGGCCGGGACAGAAAGATTCCCGGGTACATATTGGCATATTCCATGGCGCTTCCCTCCTCTGCTTTAGGATACCAGAAATTTCCCGGAAAGCAACCGAAAAATTTCCGGAAATTGGTGTTGACTTTCCGGTAAAATGTGGTATAATAACACCTGCTCCGACATGGAGGCATAGCTCAGCTGGTTAGAGCGCATGCTTCACACGCATGAGGTCACAGGTTCGAGTCCTGTTGTCTCCACCAAGAGGATTAGTGTAACGGTAGCACACCGGACTCTGACTCCGTTCGCGGGGGTTCGAATCCCTCATCCTCTGCCAAAAAACACCTGGCTGCATTCGCAGCTGGGTGTTTTTTACATTGTGGAAAGCGGGATTCGAACCCACTCAAATGCAACCCTCCGGGGGAGGGTTGCTGCGCTCCCTCCCGGGAGTGCACACCTTACAGCTTGCACAGCAAGCTGCCGTCGAATCCCTCATCCTCTACCAGAGGGCCAGACCACATTCGTGATTAGGCTTTTCTTTTGTATGAAGCATCAGAGGGATTTGAACCCACTCAAATGCAACCCTCCGGGGGAGGGTTGCTGTGCTCCCATCTAGGAGCGCACACCTTACAGTTTGCGCAGCAAACTGCCATCGAATCCCTCATCCTCTGCTGGGAAGGTTCGATTCTTACCAGGCTGGATGAAATGTTCTGGAGGTAACTTATGGAAATCCGAACCTATACCCCCGCCGACTGCCCGGAACTGGCCCGGCTGTTCAATGATACCGTCCACAGCGTCAACGCCAGAGATTATACCCAGCCCCAGCTGGACGCCTGGGCCACGGGCCAGGTGGATTTGGTGGCTTGGAACCGGTCGTTTCTGGAGCATCTGACCCTGATTGCGGTGAAGGATGGGAACATCGTTGGATTCGGGGATATCAGCCGGGAAGGGTACCTGGACCGGCTCTATGTGCATAAGGACTACCAGAGCCAGGGCATTGCCACGGCACTGTGTGATGCTTTGGAAGCTGCCGTTTCCGGAAACATTACCACCCACGCATCCATCACTGCAAAGCCCTTCTTTGAAAAGCGGGGCTATCAGGTGCGCCGGGAGCAAACTGTTTTCCGCTTCGGCGTGGGGCTTACCAACTTTGTTATGGAGAAGGTAAGAAATGTAGATTGTCAACTTAAAAATAAAAATGGTTGACAATATAGAGGCGACGGTGGTATACTTCTGACAGAATCAACCAATTTGTCAGGAGGAAACCGTTATGACAGCTGTAACCACACAATCAACAACCAAAACCCGGGATATGGTCTACATAGCCATGTTTGCGGTGCTGATTTCCATTTGTTCCTGGATTTCCATCCCAAGTGCAGTGCCCTTTACCATGCAGACCTTTGGCATTTTCCTGGCTGTGGCCGTGCTGGGGGGTAAACGAGGCTCCCTGGCGGTGCTGGTGTATTTGCTGCTGGGACTGGTGGGCGTGCCGGTGTTTGCCGGATTTTCCGGGGGAATCGGCTGCCTGGCTGGAACCACCGGCGGCTATATCGTGGGCTTTCAGCTGACGGCGCTGGTGATGTGGGCCATGGAAGCGATGCTGGGGAAAAAAACTTTCGTGCTGTTTGCATCCATGGTGCTGGGAACGGCAGTCTGCTATGCCTTCGGCACAGCCTGGTTTATGTATGTCTATGCCAGAACCACCGGGGCCATCGGCCTGGGAACGGCCCTGGGCTGGTGCGTCATTCCCTACATCATTCCGGATCTTCTGAAGGCAGCTCTGGCCCTTGCTTTGCGGGGACGGCTCTGTCGGGCCATCCGGATCGGGTGAATCCCGTGGAAAAATCTGTCTTTCCTCTTCGACCCCATCATGGGCTGTGTCTGCGGTTTTTCCAGGGTAAGGGATACAGTGATGGCTTTGTTGCCAATATGGGAGCCATTCAGAGTATGCTGAAATCCAATCCCTTGATCCGCCTGGCACCGGAAATGGACGAAATCTGCCGCTGCTGTCCCAATAACCAAAGCGGCACCTGCACAACCCAGGAGCAAGTCCTTCGCTACGACGAAGGGGTGCTGCGGCTTTGCGGCCTGAAACCGGGGCAGGTTTTGCATTATCAGGACTTTGACCGAAAGGTTACCCAGGAGATTTTACAGCCCGGGCGGCGGGAGGAAATCTGTCCCGACTGCCAATGGAGTGGGCTGTGCCAATGGAAACAGGAGGAACCATGACCACAAAGGAACGACTGCTGGCGCTGCTGGAAGCCAACAAAGGAATTTACTTTTCCGGACAGGAACTGGGCCAGAAACTGAATCTGTCCCGGGCGGCGGTGTGGAAAGCCATCGGGCTTCTGCGCCAGGAGGGATATCCTATCCATGCGGTCACCAACCGGGGCTATTGCCTTTCGGAGGAAACGGACATTCTGTCCGCTCCGGGGGTGGAAAAGTACCTACATTCTCAGGAAAGCTTTACCGTGGAAGTGGTTCCTAGTACGGTTTCCACCAACGCCCTGGCCCGGCAGCGGGCCCAGGAAGGGGCGCCGGAAGGGTATGTGCTGATTTCCAATGCCCAGACCGGAGGACGGGGACGCTATGGAAGAACCTTCTATTCTCCGGAAGGAACGGGGATTTACTTGAGCCTGCTGCTGCGGCCCCGACCGGTCTCTGCCCAGCAGAATCTTCCTCTGACTGCGGTGGCGGCGGTGGCGCTGTGCCGTGCCATCCAAGCGGCAGGCGGCGGAGCGGCCCAGATCAAGTGGGTCAATGATATTTTCCTGAATGGGAAAAAGGTCTGCGGCATCCTGACGGAAGGGGCCTACGACATGGAAAGCGGCACCCTGGAAACCGCCATTGTGGGGGTGGGAATCAACCTGTATCCACCCCGGGAGGGCTTCCCGGAGGAGCTGGCATCCATCGCCGGAGCGATTTTTGACGCCCCGGTGAACGATGGGAAAAACCGCCTGGCGGCGGCATTTCTGGAACATTTCTGGAATTGCTACACGGGAAAAGCCGAGTATCTGGAAGAATACCGGCAGCGCAGTCTGGTTCTTGGAAAACAGGTTACGGTTTTCCTGGGAGGAACGGAGCGTCAGGCCCAGGCTTTGGACATTGACGATGCTTGTCACCTGCTGGTGCGCTATGACGACGGACAGACCCAGACCCTTTCCAGCGGAGAAGTCAGCATCACCTTGCCAAAAACGTAAAGAAAGCCCCCGCATAAAGCGGGGGCTTTGCTTATGCCAGAAGCAGACCCAATAGCTTGTCATCGGTAAAAGCCGGGTGGGTATAGGAGGCATCGAGAATGGCGTCTAAGTTATCCGCATCGTTTTCAATTTCCTTGGAAAACAGCTGGGCGGTGGCGGGAAAATCCCCACCCAGCTGCCGCAGCACCAGGCAGACCACAACGATCCATTTGACCCGGCTGTAGACATCGTAATCCGACACCGCCTGAAGCCAGTACCGGTCCACCAGATACCGTGCCAGCGCCAGGGTGCGGCTATCCCAGGGGCCGGGGCAGGGATGCGCCAACCGCTCTGCCCAGCGCTGGGTCAGAAGCTCTAAAGAGCGGAAAAAGTCCAGAATTTCTCTCATGTTACCAGGTTTTGCCATTTGCTCGGCGGTTTCCAGGGCGGTATCCGGGTCAAACTCCGGTTCCTCCCCACCGTCCAGCCAGCCCTGCACCTGGCAACCATAGAGCAGCATCTGTACAAGGGCCTGCCCGATGGGGCGGCGGGTATCCGCCAAAAGATGCCGCACAGCTTCCCGGGAAGTTTTCAGAATGGACATGGCTTCTTCGTCGTAATCTCCCTCTTCCGCTCCGGGAAATGTTTCCGTGAGGAACGCCGGAGCGGGGGATGCCAGAATGTACCGGGCAGCTTCCGGGCAGCTCAGTTCCAGTCCCAGTTCCCGGAAATCTCCATAGTCATGGGTCAGCCGGGGAAATTCCCGGCAGGTGGTGCACAGGGCCTGCTCTCCCAGTTCTGCCTGAATCCGGCACAGGCCGTCCTGACGCCACATGGGGCAGCGGCCATCCTCTATGGTCATCACCGTCTCATCTTCCTGGGTTTGCAGCACCTGCCGCAGCCGGTCTCCCAAAGCACCGGGAAGGCTCCGGTAATAATCCGCGGCTTCCGGGTCTACCTGGACAGACCACTCTTTGCAGCAGCTGTCCGGACAGGCGGCAGCCAGACAGCGAAATTGGTCAAAATACTCCGGTTTGGTAATTACCATAGGTTCCTCCCATCACAAAACAAATCTTCCGCCGGAGAAGGCGGAAGATCCAAAACGGCGGCTTGGTTATTGGTTGGGCCGGATGGCACGCATCAGGGAGGCGGCGTCCTGCAACACCTGCTTGCTGCTGCTGACAGCCATCTGCAGCTGGGTCAGCTGGCCCGCAACCCGGTCTGCCACGGTGGTAATGTCGGCGCTGATGCGCTCCACCTTCCCGGTGGCCTCCGCCAGAACTCCGTTGGCCTGATGGTAGATCAGTTCCGCCTGCTCCCGGGCGGTTTTCTCCACATGTTCAGCCCGGCGGTAGGTGTCCAGCTCGGCATTGCCGGAAGGCGCTGCCGGTTCCGCAGCGGCCGGCGTTTCAGCCGGGGCCTGCTTTGCCTGCTCCAGCTGCTGGGTCAGATCCTCAACCTGGGCCTTCAGTTCGTCGATCAGTGCCTGCTGATCCTCCGGTTGATTGGCCAGACGGGAGCGAAGCTCCTCGGCTTCTGCGGTGAGCTGATTGATCTGATTCTGATGCCGGGTATTGAGATATTCCAGATAATGCACCACGTCCTCCCGGTTGAATCCGTTGAATGCGGTGCGGAAATTCTGAAGCTGTGCCATGGCGGCTCCTCCTGTAAAGAACAACACATTTTTTGCATTATATCACAGGTTTCCCTGGAAAACAACCGTTTTTCAGAAATCATTCCAGCAAATGGGAAAAAATTCCTGAACATTTCGCCAATTTTATAAAATTGTTCACAGAATTTGCCTTTACAAAGGCCCGCGCAGCAGGTAAAATGGTTCTGATAAAAACGACACAGAAGGAGGGATCCCCGTGGCACCCATTGCGTCGCTTTTTTCCGGAATTGCCTCTTCCAGAATTGTGGAAGTGTTTGTGGCTTCGGTGCTGCCCTTTGTGGAAAATAAGGGAGCCATCCTGCTGGCGGCATCGCTGAAACTGAAATGGTATCTTGCCTTTTTGGCATCCTCTGTGGGGGCCTACCTGCCGGTGCCGTTCCTGCTGAAGGCGAAACCGAAGAAGCTTACCGCCCATGTCCGCAGCGCTTCCCGGATGCTGCCCGGCTCTGTGGCCAAGCCCCGGGCGTTTATCCGCAAATGCCTGCGAAAGTACGGCCATTGGGGAATTTTCCTGGCGGTGTCCGTTCCCTTTACCGGAGTGGGCTGCTGGCTCAGTGCCATTGTGGCAAACCTGGCGGGGATTAACAAACGCTACAGCGCCTTGGCCATCCTGCTGGGAACCCTGGTATCCAGCCTGATTACCACTTTGGCGGTGTACGGCCTGATCAGTGGTGTCAGCTATCTGTTTGGACTGTAAGGCTACATAGAACACGCGCCTGCTCCGTTTGGGGCAGGCGTATTTTTGCGCAAAAAAACGGCCATTCTGGCCGCCCAACACTCCTATCATAGCGCAAAGAAAAGAAACAGTCAATATTAATCTTGAGGAAAAGTGGAAAATCTGCGTTTTGCACGGATTTTCCGGAATCTTTTTAGGGAGAATTCCATCTTGCAAAATACGATCCTAAGAGGTAAGATAAAGGCACAAAAGGAGTGAGTCCAATGTACTAACCAATCTCCAAAATCGTAGAAAGTGAGGTTACCCAATGATAGAACCCAAGAATTATGGGAAATAACCCTGGATGATCGAAGTGGTGAGTCGATTGTTCCAGGGTTATTTCCTTTTTTGTATGTTTATTTTGGGTTCAGGATTTTCTCCAGCGGTTTGCCCTTGGCCAGGTCATCCACCAGCTTGTCCAGGCACCGCAGCTCCCACATCAGCGGGTCGTCAATGGTTTCCAACCGGACACCGCAGACGCTGCCTTTGATTTTCCGGCGGTTTTCATTGGGATGGGGCGCCTGACGGAGGAAATCTCCATAGGTAAGGCTGCTTTGCAGCATCTGCTCCAGCTGCTGCTGGGAATATCCGGTGAGCCAGGTGGTGACGGCGTATACTTCCTGGAGGGTTCTGCCTTTGCGCTGGGCTTTGGCAATCAGCAGGGGGTAGACCTCGGAAAAGGGCATATCAAAGGGTGAGGCCATGGGAATAGCTCCTTTCTGGTTTCGGTGGGATTCGGGTGGGTGTCCATCCGGATTTTTTATTTTGCGGCGGAAAAGGAAGCGGCTTCTGCAATCCAGGACAGCAGCTCCTCGTCCACATCTTCGGGCTTGGAAATCATCACATGGTGGGTCCAGCGGTTGGGGTAGGGTTCGGTGGCAGCATCAATCCGGGCAGATTCCTTCCGGTAACCCAGGCCGAAGGTTACCGTCAGGTAGACAGGGGGGCGCTGCTTTGCCCTGCGAACCGGCAGAAACGAAACAAAGGCAAATCCCTTGGGATTGGCAAAGGTGATCTGGGTCTTTGCGATTTTGATTTTAACGTTGGTAATCCGGGACAGAATCTGCTGCTTCAGGATTTCGTACAGCGCCAGCGCCTCCGGCCGGCCTGCGAAAAAGAGTAAGGTATCTTCATCCATAACGCCGCCTCCTCGGATTTTCTTCTAATGATTGTACCATGGAATGGGGAACAATGCAATGCTTCCCACTGGGAATGGCAGGAGAGAAGCCTAGATTTTTGTTGCAAACTTACAAAAATGTGCTATGATATATGGGTAAAACACCTTCTTTCGGGAGGCTTCTTATGAGCATACAAACAGCTATGGATGAATATTCCCAGGCGCTGCGGCTGGGGCAGAAGGAATACCGGGAACTGCTGATGTCCGGAAAAGACCCCCATCCGGCTGTGCTGGATGACCTCCTGCCGGAAAATGCCGGAGATGTGGTGACGGATGTTGGCCTGGTGGAAATCCCGGCGGAGCGAATTGTGGGAGTGAAGTCCGCCGGGCGGATTACAGCCTTTACTGCATCGTTCCGTCCCTTGCTGGATCTCAAGACGGAGTTTGCCGCCAAATGGATCAGCCTGTGCGATGCACACCTGGGAGACACCGGCATCACCGATCCCATTCTCTGCTTTGAGTATCTGGGCAATTTCTATGTCCAGGAAGGAAATAAGCGGGTCAGCGTGCTGCGGCACTTTGGCTCGCCTCGGATTCCTGGTAATGTGCGGCGGATTCTGCCGGCTCAGTCCGAGGAACCCAGAATCAAAGCGTACTGGGAATTTCTGGAATTTTATAAAGGCTCTCAGATCTATTCCGTACAGTTCCGCCGTCCCGGTGATTACGCCAAGCTCCTGGCCCGGTTGGACAAGGAAAACGGGCAGGTCTGGACGGAAGCGGAGCGGCGAACCTTCAACGCCTACTTCCAGTATTTCCGGGATGCTTTCCAGAGCGTCGGTGATAAGGCCGAGGGGGTGCTTCCGGAGGAAGCGCTGCTGCTATGGCTGGAACTGTACCCCTTTGCAGATCTGGGACGGCTGTCCACTGCGGAACTGAAAAAAAGCGTTGCCGCATTGTGGGAAGACATGGTAGCCACCAGCAAGGAAGACTCGGTGAAGGTGCAGACAAAGGCAGAGGATGACACAAAGGGAAACATTGTCTCCCGCCTGTTTGCAGGATTGGAGCAGTTGGATGTGGCCTTTGTCCATCAGCTGACCCCGGCCAACAGCACCTGGGCCATGGGACATGAAGCCGGGCGCACCCATCTGGAGAAGGTATTCGGTGACAAAATCAAGGTGCGCAGCTATTACGATGCCAATTCGCCGGAACTGGCGGAGCAGGCCATTGAGCAGGCAGTGCACGATGGAGCCCAGGTGGTATTCACCACTTCCCCGCCTTTGAGCCGGGCGACGCTGAAGGCGGCGGTGAAGTATCCCAAGGTGCGTTTCCTCAACTGCTCCGTGGACCAGCCTTATACCAGCATCCGTACCTATTACGGCCGGATTTACGAAGCCAAATTCATCACCGGCGCCATTGCCGGTGCCATCGCCGGTGACGACCGGATTGGCTATATCGCCGGTTCTCCCATTTTCGGCGTACCGGCATCCATCAACGCATTCGCTTTGGGCGCCCAGCTGACCAATCCCCGGGCCCAGATTGAACTGCGCTGGTCCTGCCTGCCGGGGACACCCCAGGCCGACTTCTTTGAAGACGGTATCCGGGTGATTTCCAACCGGGATGCCCCCACCCAGGCAAAAATGTTCCTGGATTTCTGCAGCTACGGCACTTATCTCATGGATGATCGGGGAAATCTGGTGCCTCTGTGCGCTCCCATCTGGCTGTGGGGGAAATTCTATGAATTTGTGATCCGCAGCATTCTGGCCGGCGGCTGGAAGCGGGAGAAAGGTATCTCCACTGCGCTGAACTACTGGCTGGGTATGGACAGCGGCGTCATCGGACTGAGCATGTCCAACAAACTGCCGGAGGGTGTGCGTCAGCTGGCCAACATTTTGCAGGATGGCATGACCAAGGGCACCATCGATCCCTTCCAGCGGCGGATTGTGGCCCAGGACGGCACGGTGAAAAACGACGGAACCCGTCGGCTCCAGCCGGAAGAGCTGCTGCATATGGATTGGCTGTGTGACAATGTATTGGGAGAAATTCCCCAATTTGAAGATATCCTGCCGATGTCCAAAAATCTCGTCCGGGAACTGGGAATCTATCGGGATCAGATTCCGGCAGAAAAGGAGGTCAGAAACCATGAAGATACTGAGTGTCTCGGATGAGGAATGCCCCGCGTTGTGGGACTACTACCAGCCCGGGCGACTGAAAGAGTATGACCTGATCCTTTCCTGCGGAGATTTAAGTTCCCGGTATCTGAGCTTTCTGGTGACTATGGCCCGCTGCCCGGTGCTCTATGTCCACGGCAACCACGACGGGGCTTACCGCCAGGAGCCGCCGGAGGGCTGCGACTGTATCGATGACCACATTGTGGAGTACAACGGCCTGCGGATTCTGGGACTGGGCGGCTGCCGGAAGTATCACCCCGGCCCCCACCAGTACACGGACCAGCAGATGCGGATGCGCATTGCCAAGCTGCGCTGGCAGCTGTGGCGCTCCGGTGGGGTGGACATTGTGGTGACCCATGCTGCACCGGAAGGGCTGGGGGATGCGGATGATCCGGCCCACTGGGGCTTTACCGCCCTGCGGGAACTTCTGGACCGCTATCAGCCGGCTTACCTGGTGCATGGTCACGTCCACCTGTCCTATGGACACGACATTCCCCGGGAACTGCACTACAACGGCACCCGGATTATCAACGCCTGTGAGCGCTATGTTTTTGAGGTGCCGGACAAGCCTTGCAAGGTCAAGCATCTGGGAAAAGTTATTTACAAAACACGCCCGAGAAATCAGGGACATTGTCCCTGATTTGCCCTGGAGAAAGCCGAGGTGATTGCATGTTTACCGGGTTTACACCGGAAACCTTTGATTTTTTATGGGGAATCCGGATGAACAACAACCGGGATTGGTTCCTGGAACACAAAAAACAATATACCCAGGCCCTGTACGAGCCGATGAAGGCCCTGGGACAGGAGCTGTTTGTCCCCTTTCAGGAAACCCCGGGAAACGTGCTGAAGGTCAGCCGGATTTACCGGGATGCCCGGATGCACCCGCCGGAGCCCTATAAGGAAAGCCTCTGGATCTGCATCCGCAAGGATGTGCAGTGGTGGGCAGAGAATCCCTGTCTGTTTTTTGAAATCACGCCGGATGGGGCCAGCTATGGATTCTTCTTCTGGCATCCGCCCACGGCGATGATGGAGGATTTCCGCCGCCGCATCAGCGCCAACCCGGAACCGTTTCTGGAGCTGATGGCCCGGACGGAGGAGGCGGTGGGCATGCCGGTGACGGCGGAGTGTTACAAGCGCCCCAAACCTACGGACAACCCGGCGCTGCAGCCCTATTTTGCCTGGAAAGGGCAGATCAGCTGCATCCGGCAGCTGCAGCCGGGGCCGGAGGTATTTGACCCGGCACTGAAAGACCAGGTGGGTGACTTTTTTGAAAAATTGACACCGCTGTATGAATATTTTTGCCGGTTTTCTGTCTAAAGTAAGGAGCATAGGAAGCCGATCACCCGCTTCCGGAAACCTGCGTTTGCATACAGATACTCAGCAAAGGAGAGATAACTTATGAAGAATACCATCTTTACCGGAATGGCCACTGCCATTGTCACTCCCATGACCAAAACCGGAATTGACTATGATGCCCTGGGACGCTTCCTGGAGTTCCAGATCGAAAGCGGCATCAATGCCATTGTGGTAATGGGCACCACCGGCGAAAATGCCACCATTGAGCCGGAGGATCAGAAGGAGGTCATCCGCTATACGGTACAGAAGGTAGCGGGCCGGGTCCCTGTCATTGCCGGCACCGGCACCAACAATACCGAGCATGTGCTGAAGAACACCCGCAACGCCTGCGAAGTGGGGGCTGACGCTGTGCTGGTGGTGACTCCTTACTATAACAAGGCTACCCAGAACGGCCTGATTACCCACTTTACCACCGTGGCGGATGCTTCTACTGTGCCGGTGATTGTGTACAATGTGCCCGGCCGTACCGGCTGCAATCTGCTGCCCAAGACCCTGGCCAAACTTGCCGAGCATCCCCGGATTGCGGCGGTAAAGGAAGCCACCGGCAACATGGCCCAGATGGTGGAAATTATGGCCCTGTGCGGAGATAAGATCGATGTCTACTCCGGCGAAGATGCCCTAACCGTGCCCATGATGGCCATGGGCGCTGCCGGTACCATCAGCGTGTTGAGCAATGTGGTGCCCAAGGAAGCGGTGGCCATGACCGATGCCTGCAAGGCCGGCGACTACAAAACCGCTGCCCAGTGGCAGTGCAAGCTGCTGGGTCTGACCAACGCACTGTTCAGTGAAGTCAACCCCATTCCCGTCAAGGCGGCAGTCTCTGCCATGGGCTTTGGCGAGGAAAATCTCCGTCTGCCTCTGACACCCATGGAAGACGAAACCCGGGCCAAACTGTATGCAGAAATGAGAAAGCTGGGGATTAACGTATGAAAGCAGTACTTTGCGGCGCCAACGGCGCCATGGGAAAACTGATTGGCGGCATTCTGGGCCAGGATGTGGTGGGCAAGGTCAGCATCGACGGGGAAAACGGCGTGTGCAAAACTTTTGACCAGCTGGGCCCGGTGGAAGCGGATGTGGTCATTGACTTTTCTCATCACACCGCTGTGGCAGATGTACTGGCCTATGCCAAAAAAATCGGCGCTGCCGCGGTCATCGGCACCACCGGCCATACGGAAGAAGAAAAGGCCATGATTTATGAGGCCGCCAAGGAGATCCCTGTGTTTTTCAGTGGTAATATGAGCCTTGGCATCGCGGTTTTGTGCCGCCTTGCCAAACAGGCCGCATCCTTTTTTCCGGATGCGGACATTGAAATCGTGGAAGTCCACCACAACCGGAAGGTGGATGCTCCCAGCGGCACGGCCCTGATGCTGTTCAACGCCGTGAAGGAAGCCCGGCCCCAGGCCGTGGCCAACTGCGGCCGCTCCGGCGAAGCCAAGCGCACCAAGGAAGAAGTGGGTATTTCTTCCCTGCGGATGGGAAATGTGGTTGGTGTTCACGAAGTGCATATCCACACCGGCACCCAGTGTCTGACGCTGAAGCATGAGGCTGTGACCCGGGCCATGCTGGCCGACGGCGCGGTGGATGCCGCCCGGTTCATGGTGGGCAAGGCCAAGGGACTGTACAATATGGAAAACATCCTCGGATAAGCCTTTTGAGGAGGAACACAATGCAGGTGTATTATATGAACGGCGCCGGAAATGACTTCATGGTGCTGGACGCCCGGGGAAAACAGCTGGACTTTCCCCGCTTGGCAGTGGAATACTGCCGCATCACCGGCGCAGACGGATTTATGGCGGTGGATTACTCTGATTGCGCAGATTTCAGGCTGCATTTTTATAATTCCGATGGAACCCGGGGAGAAATGTGCGGCAACGGCGCCCGGTGTATCTGCCGGTTTGCCTATGATCGGGGCATTGCCGGAGAGCACATGGTGGTGCAGACCGATGCCGGACTGGTGCCCGGCTGGCGGCTGGACGAGAACCAATACCGGGTGCAGCTGAACAACCCCAGCATCCTGGACTTAAGCCGGACGGAAGAAGCGGCCTATGTGGAACTGGGCAATCCCGGTGTTCCTCATGCGGTTGCCCCTTACCAGGCAGACCTCTGGGAGGATCGGGAAGCCTTGCGTCCCCGGATGGAGGCGCTGCGGCATCATCCCGCTTTCCCCAAAGGGGCGAATGTGAACTTCTACCAGATGCTCTCGGAAGGAGAAGCCCGGATACTGACCTTTGAACGGGGTGTGGAGGACTATACCCTGGCCTGCGGCACCGGCTGCGGCTCCACTGCCTGTGTGCTGTGGAAACAGGGCAAGCTCCCTGGCGGCGTGCTCACCGCCCACAACCGGGGCGGAACGCTGAAAGTGACTGTATCCGCCCAGGATGGCGTGGTTTCCTCCCTGATGCTGGAAGGCCCCACCCAGGTGGAGCGGATTCTGGAACTGGATGAGGTCTGATTTTGGTATTTTTCCGGAGAAACACTTGACAGAAGATGAAAACATGCTATCATTGTTTCCATTCTTTAGGAGGTGCGCCCATGAATTTCTTAGAAGAGAGAATTGTACGCGACGGTATTGTCAAAGCGGGAAATGTGCTGAAGGTGGATAGCTTCTTGAATCACCAGATGGACATTGCCCTGATGGAGCAGATCGGCAAGGAGTTCAAGCGCCGCTTTGCGGACAAGCATGTAACCAAGGTGCTGACCATTGAGGCATCCGGCATCGGCATTGCCTGTTTTGTGGCTAAGGAATTTGGGGTGCCCATGGTGTTTGCCAAGAAATCCCAGTCCATCAACATTGAGGGCGAGGTTTATGTGGCCCAGGTGGAGTCCTTCACCCATAAGAACCGCAATCAGGTGATTGTGTCCAAGAAGTTCCTCAGTGCCGAGGATCATGTGCTGATTATCGACGATTTCCTGGCAAACGGCTGCGCACTGCAGGGCCTGATCTCCATTACGGAGGCCTCCGGCGCCACGGTAGAGGGCCTGGGCATTGTGATTGAAAAGGGCTTCCAGGTTGGCGGCAGAGTGATCCGGAATCTGGGTTACCAGCTGGAATCTCTGGCCATTGTGGACGAAATGGATGCCGAAACCGGCACCATCACCTTCCGCAGCCAGGACTAAATCTACATAGGAATGCAAAACGCCCCCGGTTTCCGTTTCGGAAAACCGGGGGCGTTTGTTATGTCAGATGTTTTTGAATAATGCGGCGAAGATTGTCCTGGCAGACGCCGTTGGAGCAGATTACGCCGGTGGGCCTGAGTTCATCAAAGGCAGAAGCGGTCATAGGCTCGATTTTGCCCTGGGCATTTTCCAGAATGATTCGCCCTGCGCCGTAGTCCAAGGGCTGGAGCGTATGCTCATAGAACGCATCCACCCGACCGCAGGCCAGATCGCATAGATCCAGAGCGGCGCTGCCGCTTCTGCGGATGTCCCGGGTTTCCAGGAACAGTTCCTTGATAATGTCAAAAATGGTATCTGCCTGGGACTTGTCATAAGGAGCAGTACCCACCATTACCAGTGCTTCGGAAAATCCGTGGCTGCTGACATGGATGGGCTTATCGTTGCACCAGCTGCCCTGACCCTGGATGCCCAGGAAGCACTCGTCCCGATAGGGGTTATATACTACGCCGATGAGGCCCTGCTTGCGGTAGTACAAAGCCAGGGAAATGCAGCTGTGCCGGGCACCGTAGAGGTAATTGGTGGTGCCGTCGATGGGGTCAATGACCCAGGTAAAGCCGTCGCCGATGTGCTGCTGGCCTTCTTCCTCGGCCAAAAAGCTGCTGCCGGGCAGACAGGCTTCACACGCTTTCATCAGCAGGTGCTGGGACTTGACATCAATGTCCGTGACCACATTGGCAGCGCCGCCCTTTTCGGTGACTGTGTGGACTTCCTGCTGCTTGATAAACTGCCCCGCCTGCTTGGCAATGGAAACCATTTGCTGGGCCAGATGCTGTTTTCTTTCTTCGCTAATCATTACGCAACCTCCTGCTTGTATGGGGAAAGCCGCTGCAATCACAGCGGCTTTTTGCGACGGGGGAATTGAAATAACACAACATGATAGACTCGCTGCGTTACCGGGCGGTCATCCCAGAAAAGAAAAAGGCCCGGAGCGCATTGGCTCCAGGCCCTGCCTGGTGGTGACCCGCCGGAGATTCGAACTCCGGACCCACTGCTTAAAAGGCAGTTGCTCTACCGACTGAGCTAGCGGATCATATTTGGCTGGGATGGCCGGATTCGAACCAGCGAATGCCAGAGTCAAAGTCTGGTGCCTTACCGCTTGGCGACATCCCAATGTGGAGCGGCGCCCTTCGATCGGAAACACTGGGCATTATAGCATAGATATTTTATTTTGGCAATCCTTTTTTTCAAAATTGAGAAAAATTATTCCTGCTTTTCCAAAGGGGGATGGGAGAAATTTGTGTTTTTCTGGGAGAAAAGGGGAAATAGGGCTTTACTTTTCCTTTTGTATCCTGTATAGTAGTTCCCAACAGAGTAGGAAACCCTGCGTGAAGTGCTGTCAAGATGGGGAGTTGTGTGGCAGACGAAGGACACTGGTCCGCGATGGGGTATCCGCACCCGCTGCGTCATAATGGACTGATCCTCCTTTATGTAGCAACGATACTCGGTGGAGCGAATGGGCTGCGCGCATTCTATCCACGGGTTCCTTGACCGCTGCTCCCCTTACGACCAAAGGTCGCAAGGGGTTTTTTGTGTTCAGAGACCCACAGCCGGTTCGCTCGAAAAAATGAAGGAGGTTTTCCTATGAACAAACAAACAACCATCCCCGTCATGTCCACCCGCAACCTGGCCTATTGTGCCCTGCTGGCAGCTCTGAGCGTGGTGCTGGCCCGCCTGATCATTCCCATGCCCAATGCCACCACCCGGTTTTCCATCGAGGCGGTGCCCATTGTGCTGGCCGGTATCCTCTTTGGCCCCATGCCGGGCGCGCTGGTAGGCTTCTGCGCCGACTTTGTGGGCACCTTGTTCTCCGGGTTCGGATTTAACCCTCTATTCAGCCTGCCGCCCATTCTCTATGGCATTTTCGGCGGCGTGTTCCGTTACTACCTTGCAAAGAAAGTTACCATTCCCGGTCTGACCTTGACCTTCCTGCCTCCGGTGGTGCTGGGCTCCATCCTGTGGCAGAGCGCCGCCCTTTCCTATGTCTACAACAGCAAGGGCAGCTTCCAGGCCAGCCTGATTTACTTCCTCACCACCCGGTCGGTGCAGTTCGCCGTGACGCTGGTGCTGGATGTGGCGATTTTGTATCTGCTGATGCGTACCGGAATCTTCCAGCGGCTGGGAATCTGGCCCCCGGTGAAGAAAGAGAAATAACCTGATTTTCGAAAGGACGACCCTTCCATGAACGCAACCGAAGCCATTGCCTATATCCATTCTGTCTGCTGGAAAGGCAGTATCCCCGGTCTGGGAAGGACCCAGACCCTGCTGGCAAAAATGGGCAATCCGGAGAAAGAACTGAAATTCGTACACATTGCCGGAACCAACGGAAAAGGCAGCACCGCCGCCATGACCGCCTCCATTTTGCGCAAGGCCGGATACCGGACGGGACTGTATACCTCCCCCTATATCTACCGCTTCCACGAGCGGATGCAGGTAGACGGACAGGAAATTTCCGACGAAGAACTGGCAGAGGTGACGGAATATGTCAGACCCCTGGCCCAGTCTATGGAAGAGTCTCCCACAGAATTTGAGCTGGTCAGCTGCATCGCCTTTGAATACTTCCGCCGCAAGCAGTGCGACATTGTGGTGCTGGAAGTGGGCATGGGCGGCGCCATGGACTCCACCAACGTAATCGAAACGCCGGAGGTGGCGGTGATTACCAATATCGGTCTGGATCACACCGAATATCTGGGAAACACCGTGGAAGAAATCGCTCTGACCAAGTCCGGAATCTTCAAAGAAAACGGCCACGCAGTGGTCTACCGCAGCGCCCCTTCTGTGGAGGCAGTGTTCGAGCAGGTCTGCCAGCAGAAGCATGTCAGCCTGAAAAAGGCGGATTTTGCCGGCCTGAAACTGAAACGCCACACCCTGGAAGGCCAGGTGTTTGACTGCGGAGAAAGAAAAGACCTGATCTTGCCGCTGCTGGGAGATCATCAGCTCCACAACGCCGCCGTGGTGCTGGCCATTGCGGATACGCTGATCGAAGAGGGCTGGAAGATCACCGAGCAGAACATTTACGACGGCATCCGGGATGTGCGCTGGCCCGGCCGGTTTGATGTGGTGGGCAAAGATCCCCTGTTCATCATCGACGGCGGACATAACCCCCAGTGCATTGAAGCATTGGTCAAGAACATCCAGGACTACCTGGCAGACAAGCGGGTGATTGCCCTGACCGGTGTGCTGGCGGATAAGGACTATGCGGACATGTATAAGCCCGTCATGCCTCTGGTACAAAAATTCGTCTGCATCACCCCGCCCAATCCCCGGAAGCTGGAGGCCCAGCTGCTGGCCCAGTATTTGCAGCAGGCAGGAGCCGACGCGGTTGGCTGTGACAGCATCGATGCCGGTGTGGAGAAGGCCATGGAGTTGGCCGGCAAAGACGGCGTGGTGCTGTGCTTTGGCTCTCTGTACTCCATCGGCGCCATCCGGGATGCCCTGAACCAGCAAAACACAAAATAAAACAGAAGCGCCGCAGCGGAAGAATCCACTGCGGCGCATTTTTACACCGATTACAGCTTGCAGAAAGCAACTGCGGTTTGAGCAGCCAGCTTGGCGTTGTTGTACACCAGCCGGATGTTGGATGCCAGAGAATCACCGCCGGTGATTTCTGCCACCCGTGCCAGCAGGAAGGGTGTGGTTTCCTTACCATGGATGCCCTTTTCATTGCACTCGCCGATGGCCTGATCAATGGCAGCGTTGATGGTATCCAGGGGCATGGCGTATTCCTCAGGGATGGGGTTGGTGACCAGCATGCCGCCGCCCAGCTCCAAATCCTTGCTGGCTTTGAAAGCGGCTGCCAGTTCGGCGGGGGTATCCACCCGGTAGTCTACGCCGAAGCCGGACTGGCGGGTGTAGAAGGCAGGCAGCTCGTCGGTGCCGTAACCAATCACCGGCACGCCCTTGGTTTCCAGGTATTCCAGGGTCAGACCCAGATCCAGAATGGACTTGGCACCGGCGCAGATGACCATCACCGGGGTCTGGCTCAGCTCTTCCAGGTCGGCAGAGATGTCCATGGTGGTTTCGGCACCACGATGCACGCCGCCGATGCCGCCGGTGGCGAAAATGGAGATGCCTGCCATGTGGGCGATCATCATGGTGGTGGTGACGGTGGTAGCGCCGTCCTCACCCCGGGCGCACAGCAGTGCCAGGTCCCGGCGGGAAGCCTTGTGAATGGCCTGGCCCTTCTTGCCGAAGTATTCAATTTCTTCCGGAGTCAGACCGGCCTTCAGCCGACCGCCGATGATGGCGATGGTGGCGGGAACGGCGCCGTTTTCCCGGATAATCCGCTCCACGTTCAGAGCGGTTTCCACATTCTGGGGATAGGGCATACCGTGGGAAATGATGGTGGATTCCAGGGCAACGACGGGCTTGCCCTCGGCAATGGCGGCGGCAACTTCGGGATTGACGTCCAGATACTTGTTCAGTTTCATACAAATCACATTCCTTTATTAAGATTAAAAGTTCAGCCATTCATCCGGGCTTTCAGTGCCTGGGCGGACATGGCGGGATTGATGGTTTCGGCGGATTCCATGGCAATGGCCCCGGCGGCAAGACCGGCCCGGGCGGTGGCTTCCAGGTCGCTGCCTTCCAGGTAGGCCCAGACCAGGGCGGCCATGAAGGCATCTCCGCAGCCGGTGGTGCTGACCATTTTCCCCGGCAGAGTGGGAAGCCACACCCGCTGGGCATCCCTGGCGGCGTACACCCCTTCTGCCCCCAGGGACAGGAATACCCGGTGCACTCCGAGAGACAGCAGCTTGTCCGCTGCCGTTTCCACATCCTCCCGGGTGTGAATGGGAATGCCGGACAGAAGCTCTGCTTCCAGCCGATTGGGTTTCAGGGTGTGGATTCTGGAGAGAATGGGCCGCAGCTTTTCCGCCTTGGCGGTGGAAACCGGGTCAACAAACAGCGGGGCGTTGATATTCGCTGCCAGATACTGAAGAGATTCGGCGGGGATGTTGGCATCTGCCACCACAACCTGGGCATTTTGCAGCACTGTCAGATTGGCTGCCAGGTAAGCGGGGGTGATCTTGTCGCAGATGGCCATGTCGGATACCGCCAGGGCCATTTCCCCATCCGGAGCCGCCAGGTACAGGTAGGTGGAGGTTTTCCCACCGGCCAGACGCAGGGCGTGGCTTAAGTCGATGCCCTGCTCGGAGCAGGCGGCAGCCACCTGCTGACCGTGAAGGTCATCGCCGTAGGCAGTCAGCAGCCGCACATCCAGACCCATCAGGCTCATGTTGTGGGCAATGTTCCGCCCCACGCCCCCCAGGCTCAGGGATACGGTGCCGGGATTGGAGTCGGCGGGCACCAGCGGGGCAAAGGAACGTCCGCCGATGTCCACATTCACGCCGCCTACCACCACGGCGTAGGTGCCGCTGCGCAGAACGTAGCCCTTTCCGGCGATGCAGCCCTTCTTCATCAGATTGGAGATATGCACCGCCACGGAAGAACGGGTGATGCCCAACTGATCCGCAATCTGCTGTTGGGAGATCATGGGATTGGCTTCGATCAGCTGCAAAACCTGCCGCTCCCGCTGGGTCATGGGAATCGCCTCCTAAACTTTTCTTTATTTCTAAGCATATATTTATTGTAGCGCCCCATTTGCAAAAGGTCAATGGGAAAAAATTGGGGCTGCCGCTTTTCTACAACCGGCACAAAAAGTGACTTTGGGTTTTGGTGAGAAATTTTCCCGGAAAGCTGTGACGATGCCGGGGAGAATTCCCTCATATAGGGTGAAAGAACAGAAGACAGGAGGACTGTCCATGGAGGATGAGAAAATTCTACAGTTGTATTTTGCCCGGGATGAGGAGGCGCTTCGCCAGACCCAGGCTTGCTATGGTGGAAGATTGCTGGCTTTGGCCCAGAATATTGTCCGCAATCGGGAGGATGCCGAGGAGAGCGTCAACGATACCTATCTGGCAGCATGGCAAACCATTCCGCCGAAGAAACCAAACTTTTTCCTGGCCTATCTGTCGAAAATCTGCCGGAATTTTGCCTTTGGCAAGCTGGACTGGCAGCAGGCAGCCAAGCGCCGGGCAGAGGTGGTGACCCTGAGCCAGGAAATGGAACAGTGCATTCCCGACAAAGCCCGGGAAGCAGAACTGGAAAGCCGGGAAATTGCCCGGGCAGTCAATGACTTTCTGCGGGGGCTGACCCCGGAAAACCGTGGATTGTTTTTGCGGCGGTATTGGTACTGCGACACCATCGAGGAGATTGCCCGGCGGTATGGCATGGGCCAGAGCAAGGTGAAAATGCGGCTCAGGCGCATCCGGCAGCAGCTGGCAGCCTATCTGGAACAGGAGGGGATTTTTCTATGACAGGCAGAGATTTGCTTCTTGGACTGACGGAGGTGGAGCCGGAATTTCTGGTGGAAGCAGAAAACAGGACACTTCCCCAGCGACGAATTTTTCGACGTCCGGTACTGGCAGCGGCGCTGATTGCCCTGGTGCTGATTCTGGTGGGCTGTACCTATGCAGTACTGTCGGAGACAGAGTGGTTTGAAAAGTTTTTCGCTGACTGGCAAAAACAGGAATTGTCGGAGAGCCAAAACGCTTTTGTAGAGGAACATATCAAGGTCATCGGTCAGAGCATCACAAAGGACGGCTATACCCTGACGGTGGAATCTGCCATAGCCGATTCCTATAACGCCTACATCAAACTGCGGCTGACGTCCGAAAATGGAGGGAAATTGAACGCCGAAAGTTATCTTCCGGATTACCGTTTCCGGGAAGATGGAACCTGGGAGCAGTATTTTTATGCCCTGGACAATCCTGAGTGGAGATACATTACGGGTATGGGGCCGTCGGAGGAAGATCCTACGGTAATTCTGCTCCGGGTTAACCAAAATGAAAGGCAGAATGCAAAGCCATTGGAAGAAGGGGTGACCTACCGGATACATATGACCGGGCTGGTGGGGTATTACAGTGACGGAAGTGAGGAGGTGCTGACGGAGGAAGACTTCGATTTCGACATCGTTTTCGATACCCTTTACAATGAAACCTTGGAAATGATTTCTGAGCCAATCACCGCTTCTTTTGCCGATATCCAGGTTAATGTAACTTCCTTAAAACTGCGGGCACTGAGTATTACCACAGATTACAATGGTCGAACAGATGAAAAAGGGGCGCTTTGTTTTGTCGACTCCTTTGTCGTGCTGAAAGACGGAACCGAAGTTTCTTTCCGGCCTTACATTTTGGGGTCGGAGGGAGCAACCTGTTTCCTTACCGGCCCCGTTGACCTGGAGGAAGTGGACTACGTTCGGCTTCGGGATGGCACCAAAATCCCCGTCCCAGAAACAGAAAAAAGCCCGGGATAACCCGGGCTTTTGCTTATGTTTGGGGCAAATCCGCGCTGAAGAGAATCCGGTCGTTTTCCACGCCCTGGCTGTGAAACAGCTTCAGAAGATTCTCCGTGGTCATATTCTTTCGCTCCTGTCCGGCGATTTCCCGGACGATGGTGCCGTCCTTCATCATAATGGTGCGATTGCCCAACTGCAGGGCGGAAGGGATGTTGTGGGTAATCATCAGGCAGGTGATGTGGTTCTCTGCCACAATTTTCTGGGTCAGATTCAGCACCTTCTGGGCGGTGGCCGGGTCCAGGGCGGCGGTGTGTTCATCCAGAAGCAGCAGTTTGGGGGTCACCAGAGTGGCCATCAGCAGCGTCAGCGCCTGACGCTGACCACCGGAGAGCAGGCCCACCTGGCTCTGCATCCGGTCTTCCAGTCCCAGTTCCAGCTGGGAAAGCTTCTCCCGGAACTCCCGCCGCTCCTTGGCGGAGATCATGGAGAAGGGAGAATGGGATGCCGATGCCCGCATGTAGGCCAGGGCCAGATTTTCTTCGATTGTCATGTGAGGGGCGGTGCCTTTCAGGGGGTCCTGGAAAAGTCTGCCAATGTACTTGCTGCGCTTGTAGTCCGGCTGATTTGTAATGTTCACCCCATCCAGGCGGATGGTGCCTTCGTCCACCGGGAAAGAACCGGCAATGGCGTTGAACAGAGTGGATTTTCCCGCACCGTTGGAGCCGAGAACCGTGACAAAGTCCCCGCTTTCCAGGGAAAGATTCACATCCGTCAGGGCTTTCTTTTCATTCACCGTGCCGGGATTGAAGGTTTTGGAAATGTTGGAAAGTTTCAGCATTTGCTTTTTCCTCCCTTGGTGGCGGGCTTCATGGCACCCCGGATGGCGGGCAGGCCGATGGCAAGGGCCACAATGGTGGCAGAGATCAGCTTCAGGCATTCGCTGGGCAGATCCAGCCGCAGAGCAATGGCGATGATGAACCGGTAGACGATAGAACCGGCCACAGCTCCCAGGGCCTTCATCCAGAGTTTCCCTTTGGGCAGCAAAGTCTCACCGATAATCAGGGAAGCCAGACCAATGATGACCATGCCGGTGCCCAGGTTGATGTCCGCGGTTTTCTGGTACTGGGCCAGCACCGCACCGGACAGGGCGGTCATGGCGTTACTCATACACAGACCGATGGTGATGGTGAATCCGGTGTTGATGGAGGAGGCCCGGACCATGTCCGGATTGTCTCCTGTGGCCCGGATGCTCAGGCCCAGCCGGGTCTTTAAAAATACCACCAGAAGCACCGCAACCACCAGAGTAATCAGCGCCGCAGGAAGCAGCTTATAGACGCTTCCAAGGGCGGGCTGCACCAGGGAAAACAGGGTTTTGCTCTTCATCATGTTGACGTTGGAGGAAAAGCCCATCACCGCCAGGTTTATAGTGTAAAGTCCGGTGTTGGTGATAATGCCTGCCAGAATGGAAGGGATTTTCAGCTTGGTTTGCAGCAGAGCGGTGATGCTGCCGGCGCAGGCGCCTGCCAGCATGGCGGCAGGAAGGGCAAGCAGCGGATGCCCGGCAACGGCTAGGGTGGCGGACACGGCGCAGCCTAAGGTGAAGGCACCATCGGTGGTCATATCCGCAATGTTCAGCACCCGGAAGCTTAAAAACAGTGCCAGCGCCACCAGGGCGTAAATGCAGCCCAATTCCAGGGCGCTGAGGATAACGGCGGTGGATATCATGGATCAGGTCTCCTTACATCAAGTTACGCATGGTTCCGGGAGGGGCGACCCTCCCGGAAAATATTATTCGGCGGTGACCACTTCTTTGACGGTGTTTGCCATGGCGGAGAAGCTGCTGTAGTCCAGCCCCAGCACTTCGGCGGTTTCAGTGTTGACGGTGATAATGCCGCCGTCCATTACATGAAATTCGGGGATTTCTCCGCCCTGGAGAATATCCACGGCCATGTCAGCAGTTTTGGTGCCCAGCTCCGTGTAGTTGACGCCGCAGGTAGCAAAGGCACCGGAGAGAACGAAGGAGTCGGCGCCGGTGTAGTGGGCAATTCCGGCCTCGTTCAGGATTTCTGCAACCGCACCTTCCGCGCCCATAACCGTGTTGTCAGTGGGAGTAAAAACGGCTTCCACCCGGCCTACCAGAGAGGAGGCGGCGGAGACGATTTCATCGGTGGTGTTGCCGGTCTTTTCCAGGTAGGCAATGCCCTTTTCCTCCAGATAGGCCTTGGCCTGGGCGATGGGGGTGGCGGAGTTGGCTTCGGAGTTGGAATACAGCAGACCCACGGTCTTCACATCCGGCTGAGCGGCGAGCATCATGTCCAGGATAAAGGCGGTGTTCAGCGCGTCAGAGGTGCCGGTAACGGTGTCCATCCCGGTCAGACCCACGGATTCGGGGTCAGAGATGGCAGCGTAGACAACGGGAATGTTGCTGCCGTCGGCGGCGGTGACCATACACTGGGCGGCGGTGGTGGCAATGGGGATAATCATATCCACACCGTCGGAAACCACCTGGGCGCCGATCTGGTTGAGAACGCTGGAATCGTTCTGGCCGTTGTATTCTTCAATGGTAATGGCAATGCCCTTTTCTTCTGCCAGAGCATTGAGCTGCGTGGTGATGGCGGTGCGGATTTCGTCCAGGGAAGAGTGGTCCATCTGCTGGACAACTGCTACGGTAAAGCCGTCAGAAGAATCATCGGAGGCGGCGCAGCCGGTAAATACACAGATCATAACCAGGGAAAGCAGAACAGAAATAACCTTTTTCATAATAAAAGCTCCTTTACATCGTGAATTCAAATTGGTTCTTGGGGCATTTTGAAAATGGAAAGGGGGGTCACCATCGCTTCCCCGGTAATTTCTTCATCATATGCGTTTCCTCCCTGAGAAAATAAAAATGCCCTTGCTCCCCCTATGGGGAACAAGGACAGAAAAAACAATTTCTGCGGTACCACCTTGTTTGCCGGAGCATTCCGACCGCTCTGCCCGATGCCAACACATCGGCTGCCCGTTAACGCTGGCAATGCGTCAGAAGATACTAAGGACAACCCCGTTCTCCCTGCCCTCAGCGGCCCATTTGCTGCCCCGCTTTTCGCTCCGCTCTCAGCTATGCGGAACTCTCTGTGGATGCGCCTTGCAGCTTTACTCCCGCTTCCATGGTTTCAACTTATGTTATGCCTGTTATACACCATCTGTTCCGGTTTGTCAAGCATTATTTTCGCTGAATGACGGACAAGTGTGCGCAGAAAACAAACAGCAGGCGTTAATATTCCCGTACCACGCCTTTGACAATGCCGATAATTTCCGCATAGGTGCCGTCGATGGGCTCGTAGCTGTCGTTTTCCGGCATGAGCCAGACCTGACCGTTGCGGCGGCGCAGACGTTTGACGGTGGCTTCGTCCTCCAGACGGGCGACCACAATCTGCCCGTCGTCGGCGGTGGACTGGGGGCGGACGATGACTTTGTCTCCGCTTAAAATTCCCGCACCGATCATGCTGTCGCCCCGCACCCGCAGAGCAAAGCAACCCGGTTCGTGCCAGGGCAGGGTGCCCTCCTGATTTTCCACCGCCAGAATGGGCATACCGGCGGTGACCACGCCGATGACGGGGATTTGCCCCGGGCGCACACCGGTGACCAGCGCCCGTTTGCGGCCCTTGGCGCCGGGGGATTGAAGCAAGCCCTGATCCTGCAGCGCCTGGAGGTGGTAGCTGACGGAGGCGGTGGAACGCAGGCCCACTGCGGCCCCAATTTCCCGGACAGAGGGAGAATAGCCGTTCTCCTGGATAAAATCGTTAACATAATCCATAATGAGTTGGGCTTTGTTGCTGGTTCTGGGCATAGGGGGTTCCTCCTTGTGGGCTTTTTGCTATTATAGCACATATGAACGAAAAAGAAAAGCCTTATTCCCCAGCTTTTTTCGCAAAAAAGCAGGTTCACTGCTATACTGGAATAGAAGGAGGGAAGGAAAATATGGACAGCCAAACCCAGAACCAGATCTGGCAGCGGGTTTTTGCACCGATGCAGCCGTCGCCTAGAGAGGACCTGCTGCCCCTGCTGACCCAGGCGGTGGAAACCATGGGGGCCAGCCGCATGTTGGCGGGGATGCTGCAGGGAACTTCCCGGCAGCTGGCAAACCGACTTTATGAAAGTCTCCGGGAAAATGCCCTCTGCTTGCGGGGTATCTGCCGCCTATCCGGCAGAAGTGAGGGGAAATTCTGCACCTTGCCTGCAGAGAAAGAACCGGCCAAACGGCTGCTGGAAACATGCTATCACCGCTGCCGCCGGGCCATGGCGGAATACACCGCCCGGTCGGCAGACCCGGAATTTGGTGCGGTGTACCAGGAAATGGCCCAGCGGGAGGGGGAGCACTGCTGCCTGATTGCCCAGATTCTGGGAAATCTGGAATGAGAAATTTTCTGCTGTACAGCGTGGGAAAGACCTGATACAATGAATCTACAAAGGAGGGGAGGAACATGGAATTTTCCGAGGAAACCCAGATTTTTCTGGTGGCAGAATATTACCGTGTGCTGACGGAGGGCTTTGGCAGCCGGGGTGAGGCGGCGTTTCGCCACTGCATCCGGTGCTATGGCATCCAGCGGGGCAGCCGAATGGCCCAGAGCGCCATCCGGGATGGGCAGCAGCTGGATTATGTAACCTTCTGCCGTTATGGACAGTGGCGTCCTTCCAAGACCGTGCTGCGGGAAAACCGGTGCAGCCAAACATCGGTAGTATCCTGGAATCCGGATTATGTCTACCAGGTCAGCCGCTGCCCCTGGCTGGAGGCCTTTGAAAAATTTCAGGCAAAAGAAGCAGGGCTATTGTACTGTGACCTTCTGGATGAGGCCATCAATCAGGGCTTCAACGGGGAAATTCCCTTCTGCACCGTCCAGACCATGCAGCGGCAAGACCGTTGTATCTTCTCCGTGGCAGATGCGGGGATTACCCCGGAAACGGATTTGTTCCGGATTCCCGGAGCGGTTCGGGACTACGATTATCACAGCGCCGATGTCTTTTTCACCTTCGGCAAGGTGTGCCAGGGCATCTTTGCTGAGGAAGGAAAGCAGGCTGCCCGGCAGGTGATGGAATCCTTTACCGCACATTACGGCAGAGAAATGGGTGAGCACCTGCAATCCTTTGCTGGGCAGGATTTTTCGTTGAACTAAAATAAGGCCCTCCGGCAGCGCCGGAGGGCTTTGCAATTTTCTTAGAGCAGAATCTGCTCCATGTAGTTTTCGTTGAATTTGGGATTTCCGCCCAGGTTCACATGCTGGGAGACCTTTGCCAGGGCACGGCCTCCTGCCTGCTGGGCAGAGTGCAGCAGCATTTCGGCGGCACCGGACAAAGAGCCGTTTCCGATAATGCGTACCCGGGATACCAGGGACGCAGGAATCAGACCAATGGCAGCGGCGCTGTCTACATTCAAGTGGCTGCCAAATCCACCGGCGATGTACAGCTGCCGGATTTCCGACTCCGGAACCTGGGCCAGCTGAAGCAGAGTCTGGATTCCGGCGGCAATGGCGGCTTTTGCCAACTGCACCGCCCGGATATCCTTGGGCAGCAGGCAGACCCCGTCCCGCAGAGGCAATTCGTCCAGTTCCGCTGCACCGGTTTCGTCAATATCCTCGGTTTCCAGGAAAGCGGCCACCGCGTCAATCAGACCCGAGCCGCAGACGCCTACCGCAGGCTGCTCGCCCAGGGTGTGGGCAGCAATGGTGCCGTTTTCCACCCAGACCCGGTCAATGGCTCCCGGGACACTGCCGCAGCCGCAGGAGATGCCCGCCCCTTCAAAGGCAGGGCCGGCGGCGGTGGAGGTGACATAGAGTTTGCCCTCTTTCCACAGGGCGATTTCGCCGTTGGTACCGATGTCGCACAGCAAGGCGGTGGCACTCTGATTGCACATGCCGCTGGCCACCACGGCGCAGGTAATGTCCGCACCGACGAAAGCATTCATGCAGGGAGGATAATAGGTGGGAATGCCGAACAGGGTATCCTCCCCGTCAAACAGGTGATCGGCCTCAAAAGGAGCGTGGCTCAGGCACTCTGGATTCCGGCCCACCAGCAGATAGAGCATGGTGGTATTGCCTGCTACCACCAGTTTCTTCAGGTCTTCCATCCGGATATTGGCCTTGGTGCAGGCCTGCTGCAAAAGCTGGGTCAGGGCCTGCTGAATCTGCTCCTGCAGCTGCCCGGCCTGGCCATTCAGCGCCGCACCGATGCGGCCCATGACGTCCGCAGCAATGGAGCGCTGGGGGTTCATGGCGGCTGCGGATGCCACGGCTTCGCCGGTGGACAGGTCGTACAGCTTCAGCGCCAGGGTGGTGGTGCCGATGTCGATGGCAGCACCGATGCCGCTTTGCCCCTGGTCGCCGGGGTTCATGGCAGTACCGGAAAGCTCGATTTCGTTGACCTGGGTGTCCGGAAGCCAGACCTGGGCATCCCCCCAAAGCTCTGCCTGACAGGACAGCCGGGTACCGGCTTTTTGCTCGGCTTCATTGGGCGGGGAGACTTCGCCCTCCAGCCGGACGGCGCACTTTCCGCATACGCCCCGGCCGCCGCAGGGATGGTCCAAAGACAATCCGCTTTCTGCAAGCAGGGTTTGCAGACGCTGCCTGCCGGTAAAAGAAAGGGTGTGTTTTTGGCCGTCTTGCCAAATTGTTACTGTTGCCATATTGTTACTCCGAAAACAGGACGATGCCGAAATAGGTCACCGTATTTTGTCCGTTGATGTACTTGAGGTCTGTATCCTTGGTGGTGTTGTACACGTCTACACCGTAGCCTTCCAGAGACGAAAGAGCCTGATCGGGGAACCGGCAAGGCTGGTCCTCCTGTTTGGCGCAGACTTCACAAAGATGGCAGCCGCCGCAGCTGAGCAGCAGGAAGGGCTTTTTCAGCAGCGGGGCAACCTTCTCCCGGATGCACCGGCTGACCTGGGCGTGTCTGGCCCCGGCTTCAAACATACCATCAATGTCGTAGCTGTCTTCAATGTCGGAAATAGTCTGAAACCACAGTCCCCTGGGGAAAGAACGCACCGTATCCATCAGCTGGTGGATTTCCCCGATATAGGGCGGGCACATCCAGCATTTTCCGTAGCCGCCGCATTGGTTGCTTTCACAAATGGCCCGGAAGGTTTCGGACAGAATGATTTGCTGCTGGTCAAGCAAAGTGGCCTTGGCAGCGCCGCAGGACAGAGCGGCATCAATGAGCGCTTGATCTTCCATAGTTTTCTCCTGTGTGTAAAAGCGGCGGACAAGGAATGCCTTGTCCGCCGGAGCATGTACTTGCGTTATGCGCAGAATTCAACAGCCTTTTCCGCAGCGGAAGCGGCATCGGGGGTGTAAGCGTCTGCGCCTACCTGCTGGCAGAAAGCATCGGTAACAGGTGCGCCGCCAACCATGATCTTCACGGAGTCACGGATACCGGCAGCCTCGGCAGCCTTTACCACGTCAGCCATCACGCCCATGGTGGTGGTCAGCAGAGCGGAGCAGCAGATAACCTGGCAGCCCTGTTCCTGAGCGGTCTTGACGATGGTTTCGGGGGCAACGTCGGTGCCCAGGTCAACTACTTCCAGACCCTTGCCTTCCATCATCATCTTCACCAGGTTCTTGCCGATGTCGTGCAGGTCACCCTTGACGGTGCCGATGCAGACCTTGCCGGTGGCCTTTACGCCGTCCTCAGCCAGCAGGGGTTTGAGCAGGTTGGCACCCATGTTCATGGCACGGGCAGCCACCAGAACTTCGGGAACGAAGACGTCGTTGTTCTTGAACTTCTCGCCGATGACGCTCATACCGGCCAGCAGACCCTCTTCCAGAATCTTCTGAGCGGGAATGCCTTCATCAATGGCCTGCTGTACCAGAGTCTTGACGATCTTTGCCTTACCGGCCTGCAGCTGCAGGGAAATCTCATTTAAATCCATTTTTGTTTCCTCCCAATTGTTTTTTGTTTGTATTTGTAGTATAGTGAAGCCAGGAAAAAAAGTATTGTAATTTTCTTCCGGGATTTTGTCTTTTTATGAGGTGGGGTATATGACCACAAGCATTTTCTCCTTCGTACCGGAAGCCCGGGTGAATGCAGTCCTGAGCAATCTGCAGGAGTTTACCGGCCTGGCAATCCAGCTGATTGACAGCAAGGGCAGCATGATTATGTCCTTCGGTCAGTCCATATGCTGCTGGAAGCCAGCAAGAAGAACGCCTGATATTTCAGCTGTCCATATGCCGCAAAAGCGGCTTTGGAATAAAAATTCATTTGACTGAGGACGAAAAAATGAAGAAACTGTTCGCACTGGTTCTGGCTCTGACCATGCTGGTCGGTCTGGTAGCTTGCAGCGATCCCGCTGCAGCTCAGCCCACCGAAGCAAAGCAGGAAACCACCGCTGCCCCCGCCGGCGAAACCGAAGCTGCCGGTGAAACCGAAGCTGCCGCTGCTGGCGAGAAGGGTGTCATCTACGGCATCTACAAGGCTGGCGACCAGACTTGGTTCATCGACGAAGGCGACGCTGCCAAGGCTGCTGCTGAAGCTGCCGGCTACAGCTTTACTTACGTCGACGCCAAGATGAGCCCTGAAGAGTACCTGAAGGCCATCGACAACGCCATTGCCAACAAGGCTGCCGGTATCGTCACCTGCGTTCCCGATCAGACCATGTCTCAGACTGTGGTTGACAAGTGCAGGGAAGCCGGTATCCCCGTAGTTGCTGCTGACGACGCTCTGGAAGTCAACGGCGAAAAGCTGGTGCCCTGGGTTGTCATCAACGCTTACAAGATCGGCGAAGCCAACGGCGAGTGGCTGGCCAACTACGTCAAGGAAAATGTCACTCTGGGACCCGATGTTGGTCTGCTGCTGATGACCATGGACACTGTTTCCAGCTGCGTTCCCCGTGCAGAAGGTGAGTATGACAAGTTCACCGAGCTGGTTCCCGAGTTCGACACCAACCTGATCTTCCGTGCTGACTACGACGGCACCACCGAGAAGGGCAACACCCAGGCTGCTGCTGTGATCACTGCGCATCCCGAGATCAAGACCTGGCTGGTCACCGGTGCTAACGAAGAAGGCTGCATCGGCGCTGCCCGTGCTCTGGAGAGCGCTGGCCTGGATGCCAATGCCTGCGTTGTTGGTCTGGGCGGCTACATGGCTAAGGACGAGTTCAAGAAGGACGGCGGTTCCTGCGTGAAGGCTTCCGCTTACTTCTCCGCTGAGTCCGTGGGCGCTGGTTCCATCGATGTCCTGCTGCAGCTCATCGAAGGCAAGGAGCCTCCCAAGGAGACTGCTGTTGACGCCGTGGTTGTCACTCCCGATAACTACGTGGAAGTCATGGGCAAGTACGCTGAATAATTCTCACCCCATAACAAAGCGGTGCGCCAATCGGCGCACCGCTTACCTTATATATAATGTATTTATATGGATTTGCGAAATTCCTGGGGAGTCATGCCGAAGGTACTGCGGAAGCGGGTGCAGAAATTGCTTTCGCTATTGAAGCCGCAGCGGAAGGCGGTCTCTTTGATGGTTAGGTTGCTGGTGCGCAGGATGTAACGGGAAAAGTCCAGCCGCACCATAACCAGATACTTGTGGGGGGATACGCCGGTTTCCTGCTTGAACAGACGGGAAAAATAGTAAGGACTCAGGGAAAATTCCTTCGCCAGCTGTTCCACGGAAATGTCCTTGTCCAGATTGCTGCTGATGTAGCGCACGCAGTCATCAATAATGGTAGCGCCGTGGGACAGTCGCTCGTTGTCTCCGGACAGGATGACGCTGGTCAAAAGATCCGTTATCTGCTTGGACAGGAGAACATCGGAGGTGCTGGCACCAGTTTCATAGACGCGCAGCAGTTTTCTTGCAGATCGTGGGTTGCGGGGTAGTGGTTGGCGATGCGAAGAAGCTGACCATTTTTACAGATCCGGTCAAAATAGGGACGGGCCATAGGGCCATCGAAATGAATCCACTGAATCTCCCAATAGGTGTTGGTGCCGTATTTGTGGGGAATGTAGCAGTCCAGAAGGAGGATGTCCCCGGCTTGCAGGGGGTAGTAGTTACCCTGGGCTTCGGCGTATCCTTCGCCGGATTTTACATAGATCAGAATGAAGCTGTCGTAGGATTTGCGGTCAACACTGTACTGGCTGTTGCATTTGAACTCTCCCAAAAACAGGGGGTAGAAAGGGACAGAAGAAGGCGTATGTCCAAGAATGTTGGCGTAAATGACGGAGCCGGGAAGGGTGCCGGGATCATGGGGACGCATAATATCGCTCCTTTCCGCAGAGTGTACTATATTATATCATGTTCCCCGGGGCTTGTCAAAAATTGCGGGAAAAACGCCTGCGCAGGAGGATGGTCAGAAGGAACGTAAAGATTTCCGCAGCAGGAAACGCCAGCCATACTCCGGTGATGCCGAAGGCTTTGGACAGCACAAAGGCGAATATTACGATGGCACCCACGCCCCGGCAGAATGCAATGGACGAAGAGGCCAGACCCTTGCCGATGGCGCTGAAAAAACCTGCCTGGATGATATTGACCACAGCACAGAGAAATCCCAGGAAATACAGCCGGATTCCCGGCCCGGCATAATCGGCCAGCTGGGAAGATCCTTCGCTGTTGAACAGGGCAACCATCTCGTCGCCCCAAATCCATACCGACGCCACCAACGCCAGGGCAATCCCCATGCCGATGCGCAGAGAATACCGGTAGATTTGGGTTTCTCCCTGGGTGTCGGACTGGCCATGAACCAGACTGGCCAGGGGCTGAAGCCCTTGGGAGATTCCGTTAAAGAGGGCTGTGCCCACCAGGGCGATGTTGGCAACCACGCCGTAGGCTGCCACGGCGATATTTCCTCCCAGTCCCAGCAGCAGGAAGTTAAAGACCATGGTGGTCAGGCCGCTGGAAATTTCTCCCACGAAGGCCACAAATCCCAGCACGCAGGAACGAACCAGCTTTGTAAAAGAAGGCACCTGCCAGCGGAATTTTACGTTATTTTTGGCTGACAGATAATGCACCATGCAGATGCTCATGCTGACAATGGGGGAGATGCCGGTGGCCAGGGCGGCGCCTACCATTCCCAGGCCCATGGGGAACATAAAGATGTAGTCAAACACAATGTTAAACAGGCCGCTTGCCAAAGTGGCGGTCATGGCAATGTTGGGAGCGTTGTCGTTGCGGACGAAGGCGGTAAAGGTGTAGTTGAGCATAAAAAAGGGTGCATAGCACAGGGCAATGCGGATGTAGGAAGTACCGATAGCAACAATGGTATCATCAGCGCCCATCCACCGCAGAACGGTGTCCGGAGCGAAAATTCCTGCGGCCACGAAGGGCAGACTCAGCAGCAGCGTCCAGAACAGAGAATTAAAAAAGTAACTCAGCGCTTCTTCCGGGGCAAAGGATTTGCACAGAGAATACCGGGTGGCAGAGCCGATGCCCACCATGGCACCCAGGGCAAACATCAGCGCATACAGCGGCAAGGTCAGGTTCAGCGCGGTGATGCCGTCGGCGCCGGCCTGGAGAGAAATGAAAAAGGTATCCGCCAGTACATAGCAGGAAATGCCAACCATTGCCAGAATGTTTGGCAGGATATAACGTCTGAGCTGTTTTTCCATATTGTCCTCCTGTAAAAAAACAGCACCCTTCTTTACGACTGCAATGACCTAACGCCGTAAATTCAGATGCTGCAACCATCTTGCTGCCCGGTGGCAGTATATTTCTGCAGGGATTGTATCATAATTGAGATATCAATGCAATGTTTTTCTTTTTTTATGCAAAATGTCCGCAATATAAAGACAAATGATTTTGCAAGAGAGAATATGCAGGAAAAAAATTTTTTTGCGACAATATTCTATATTTTTTGAGGAAATGCGCCTTACCTCTTGATTGTTTCGGTATTTTCTGATAAAATACATTAGATTTCATCGCATGGACACCGGCGTAGTGTTTGGGCGTGCCCGCCCACGGTGTCCCCCGGGGAATCAGGCAAAAAACAAGAAAGGAAGAAAAACATGAACATGAGAAAACTGCTGTGCGCTGCTCTGGCTGTTGTGATGGTGTTTGCTCTGGTCGCTTGCGGTCAGCAAAATGTCGTCAGCAACTCCACCAGCGAAGGCACTCAGGCAGCTGTGGAAGCTACCACTGCTCCCGAAGCCGGCAAGCCCACGGAGCCCACTGGCCAGCTGGTCATCGGTACTACTACCGATCTGGAGAACGACTTCTATGATACCAGCTTCTCCAACGCTGCCACCAACTACAAGCTGTATGATCTGATCCACGGCTATGGCACTGTCGTTTCCGACAAGGAAGGCGCCTGGATTTACGATCCCACTGTGGTTGCCAGCCACGAGGAAGTGGAGAATGAGGACGGCACCAAGACCTACACCGTCACCATCAACGACGGCCTGGTTTGGAGCGACGGCACCCCCATCACCGCTAAGAACTACGTCTTCCAGCTGCTGCTGGAAAGTAGCCCTGAGATGAACCAGGTCGACGGCTATCCCAGCCAGGCTGGTTATCCTCTGGTGGGCTATGACGAGTTCTTCGCCGGTGAGACCAAGAACTTTGCCGGTGTGCACCTGGTCGACGACATGACCTACTCCGTCACTGTCAAGGCTGAGGAGCTGCCCTACCACTACGACATCACCTACGCCCTCGCCAGGCCCCGGCCCATGCACATCATTGCTCCTGAGTGCGATGTTGTGGATGCTCCCGAAGGCGCTACCATCACCGGTGACTTCACTGCAGAACTGCTGATGAAGACCATCAACGATTCCAAGACCGGTTACCGTTACAACCCCAGCGTTGTGTGCGGTCCTTACCTGTTTGAGTCTTACGACATCGCCAGCCGTCAGGGCACCCTGGTTGTCAACCCCAACTACGCCGGTGACTACCGTGGTGTGAAGCCCATGATCGAGAAGATCGTTGTTAAGACCGTTAAGAGCGATACCATGATCAACGAGCTGGCTTCCGGCTCCGTGGATCTGCTGTTCCAGAGCAGCGGCGCTGATACCATCAATGCCGGCCTGGACCTGGTGGACCAGGGCAAGGCTCAGTACAGCACCTTCTTCCGTAACGGTTACGGCAAGGTGCAGTTCGACTGCAGCCAGTTCCCCACCGACTCCGAGAATGTCCGTAAGGCCATTGCTTACTGCCTGGACCGCAACGAGTTCGCTCGTCAGTACAGCGGCGGCTACGCAGCTGTTGTCCACGCTTACTACGGCCTGGCCCAGTGGGAGTACCAGGAGTCCAAGGACTGGATCGACCAGAACCTGAACACCTACGAGAAGAACATTGAAGAGGCCAAGAAGCTGCTGGAGGAGGACGGCTGGAACAAGAACGCCGACGGCTCCGATTACTCCGGCACCGGCACCCGTTACAAGGAAGTGGACGGCCAGCTGAAGCCTCTGGTCATCGAGTGGGCCAACACCGACGGTAACCCCGTTTCTGAGCTGCTGGCTACCATGCTGCCCGAAGCTATGGCAGAAGCCGGCATGGAGCTGAAGGCCACCACCATGGACTTCCCCACCCTGATCAGCGGCATCGACCACACCAGCGATAAGATCTACAACATGTACAACCTGGCTACCGGTTTCGCTCTGGCAAGCTCTCCCTGGTACTACTACTCCACCGATCCCGCGTGGATGCAGGCCGGTTACAACAGCAACTGGATTGTTGACGAGGAGCTGGCTGCCGCTGCGGAAGTTCTGAAGCCCATTGCCTACGAGGACGACGAGGCATGGCTGGCTGCATGGCAGAACTTCATCGATGTCTGGAACGACAAGATGCCCGATATCCCCCTGTATTCCGACGAATATTATGATTTCTACTCCAACAAGCTCCATGGCTGGGAGTCCACCTCCGTTTGGGAGTGGTCCCGTGCTGTCCTGGATGCCTGGGTAGAGGCCTAAACATGTATCCGGCGGAACGCCGCGCCTTGTGCGCGGGTTCCGCCGGCTTTTCCGGCATAAAACCCCGGAAGAGGGGGGATGCCGCAGCGCTCGGTCCATACCGCATTTCCCCGGATGGACCCATATTGATTGGGCCATGTCCCATGGCAATACAGGAACGATGTGTTCCTACTAATTTGAAACGGAGGAACGGTGAATGGGAAAAGGAAGATATCTGCTGAAACGGTTCGTATACATCGTTTTTGTGTTTTTTATCATTTCTATTCTGATGTTCGCAATTTACAAATCCATGCCCGGTAATCCTGTGGATATTATGCTGGGCGACAGCAAGACTTCTATGAAACCCGACGCGTACCAGGCACTGTATGATAAGACAGTGAAGGATCTGGGACTGGACAAGCCCCTGCCTGTGCAGTACGTGGCCTGGATGGGCAATATGCTCACCGGAGAATTTGGCTATTCCACCCAATATAAGCAGGAAGTCATCAACATCATCAGCGCCCCCATGCGCAACACGGTGTTGCTGAACATCCTGACCATGATTGTGGTGTTTATTATTGCGATTCCCCTGGGTATTGTGACCGCAGTGCGGAAAAACGGCGCCTTTGATAAAACGGTGCAGGTTCTGACCATTGTAGGCTACAGTATTCCTACCTTTATTGTGGCACTGCTGGCAATCTTCCTGCTGGCGGTAAAATTCCCCATTTTCCCCATCAGCGGCGTCAAGAGCGCCGGACTGAACGCCACCGGCCTGGAGGCTACGCTGGATATGCTCTGGCACATGGCACTGCCGGTGCTGGTAATGTCTGTTTCCGGTATCGGCGGCATTACCCGTTATGTCCGGGCAGCCATGATCGATGTGCTGCGGATGGACTACATCAAGACCGCCCGGGCCAAGGGCCTGCGGGAAAAGACAGTGGTGTATATCCACGCCTTCCGCAACGCACTGATTCCTGTGGTCACCATTACCACCTGGTGGGTTGTGGGCCTGTTCGGCGGCTCCATTGTGATTGAATCTGTGTTCCTGTGGCCCGGCCTTGGCAAGATGCTGATTGATGGCCTGCTGCAGCGGGACTTTGCGGTGGTTCTGACCATGCAGATGTTCTACGTTGTGCTGTCTCTGACCGGCAACGTGATTATGGACATTGCATATACCATTGTTGACCCCCGGGTACGCCTGGAAGACTAAGGGAGGCAAAAGAATGCGTAACGAAAAGAAAAAATCCCCCCGCCGTTCCACGGCCTCCAAGGCAGCCCAGCAGATGATGATGGGCGGCATGCCCCAGGAGGAAGAAGAAGTACTCCAGAGCCCCATGCAGATGGTGATCCACGATTTCCTGCGGGATAAGATCGCCATGATCGGCGTGATTCTGTTTACCTTCATTTTCCTGTGCTGCGTGTTTCTGCCGTACTTCTTCCCCATTGACCTGTACTATCAGGATGTTACCCAGGCAAACGTGGCCCCGGGCTTCGGCATGCTGAATGTGCCTGCCGGTCTGAAGAACAATGCCCAGGATCTGTCTGTTGGCAGCTCCTTCTCTGTGGGCCTGGATAAGGACGGCAACGTCTATGAGTGGGGCACCTTCCCCAACGACAAGCTGAAGAACATTCCCAGCACCAAGGAAACCGGCAAGCTGGTGCAGATTTCCGCTGGCCTTGACCATGTGGTTGCAGTGAACGAGGACGGCCAGGTCTTTACCTGGGGCAATGACCGTATGGGTCTGAACTCCATCCCCATGGATCTGCGTACCGGCGGCAATGACATCAAACAGATCATGGCCGGTTACCAGATTTCTCTGGCTCTGACCGAGGACGGAGAAATGTACAACTGGGGCAGCCAGTATCTGCTGAGCATTACCTACCCCGAAGGGGTGCAGGGCAACATCGACAAGTTCGCCGCCAGCACCAACATCGTCATGGTACTGACCAAAGACGGCGAGGTTGTACCCCTGACCAACAAGACTTCTGCCTACACCAATATTCCTGCCGAAATCCAGGGTGATGTGGTAGATCTGGCCATTACCGACGAAAGCGCCGCTGCTGTGACTTCCGACGGCCGTGTCTACACCTGGGGCAACAACATCAAGAAGACCCTGAATGTCCCCGAAGAAATCCAGGGCCAGGTGGCATCCCTCAGTGCAGGCCGTTATCACTACACTGCCATCCTGAAGGACGGCTCCCTGTTCAGCTGGGGTGACAACACCCACGGACAGGCCAACGCTCCTAAGGATACGGGCATTGCCAGCGTGGATGCCGGCTACTATGCCAACTATGCCATTACGGAAGACGGACAGGTAATTGCCTGGGGTCTGAAGGGCTACCTGATGGGCACCGATGCCTTTGGCCGTGACCTGTTCCGCCGTCTGCTGGTTGGCGGACGGATGACCATGACTGTGGGCGCCATCTCCGTTGTGATTTCTACCATCATCGGCATTCTGGTGGGTGGTATTTCCGGTTATAAGGGCGGCAAGGTGGACAACCTGCTGATGCGTCTGACGGAAATCGTTTCCTCCATCCCCTTCCTTCCCTTCTGTATCATCCTGTCGTCCATATTGGGCAACAGCATCAGTGAAACCCAGAGAATCATTTTGATTATGTGTATTCTGGGCCTGCTGTCCTGGCCGGGCATCGCCCGTCTGGTCCGCGGCAGCGTGCTGGCAGAGCGGGAGCAGGAATTCGTCACCGCCGCCAAGGCTCTGGGTGTGAAGGAGGCCGGAATTATCTTCCGTCATATCCTGCCCAATATCATTACTGTTATCATTGTCAATGCAACCCTGAACTTCGCGACCTGCATGCTGACCGAGTCTTCCCTGTCCTTCATCGGCTTCGGCGTCAACGAGCCCAACGCCACCTGGGGCAACATGCTCACCGGCGCTCAGAACGGTCAGGTTATCGCCAACTATTGGTGGCGCTGGCTGTTCCCGGCTATGCTGCTGGGTATCTGCACCATCAGCATCAACTGCATCGGCGACGGCCTGCGGGATGCCATTGACCCCAAATCGAAAGAGAGGTGAGCCGGAATGCATTTGCTTGAAGTCAAAAACCTGCACACATATTTTAAGACCAAGAAAGGCATCGTCAAGGCGGTCAACGACGTGACCTACAGCCTGGATGCCGGCAAGACCCTGGGTATCGTGGGTGAGTCCGGCTCCGGTAAGAGCGTGTCCGCCATGAGCATTATCCGTCTGCTGGACGGCAACGGCTATATCGAAAGCGGCAGCGTTACCTTCGACGGCAAGGACATTCTGAATGCTTCCGACAAGGACCTGCACCACATCCGGGGCAATGAGATCTCCGTGATCTTCCAGGAGCCTATGACCTCTCTGAACCCGGTGTTCACCATCGAGCGCCAGATCGGCGAAGTCCTGCGGCTTCACCAGAAGCTGGACAAGAAGCAGGCCTATAAAAAGGCAGTTTCCCTGCTGTCCGACGTAAAGATCCCCAACCCCGAGCGGGTGGCAAAGCAGTATCCCTTCCAGCTTTCCGGCGGTATGCGCCAGCGTGTGATGATCGCCATGGCTCTGGCCTGCCGGCCCAAGCTGCTGATTGCGGACGAGCCTACCACGGCTCTGGACGTGACCATTCAGGCCCAGATCCTGAAGCTGATGAACGAGCTGAAGCATCAGATGGGAACCTCCATTCTGTTCATCACCCATGACCTGGGTGTTATCCACGAGATGGCGGACGAAGTGGCAGTTATGTACTGCGGCCAGATTGTGGAGAAGGCCGATGCCAAGACCATTTTCCATGGCGGTATCCACTCCCATCCTTACACCGAAGGTCTGATGACCTCCATTCCCCGGCTCAATACCCCCAAGGGTAAGCGGCTGGAGGCAATTCCCGGCGCGGTTCCCAACCCGCTGTACCTGCCCCAGGGCTGTAAATTCGCTCCCCGGTGCAAGTACTGTACCGAGAAGTGTCTGGCAGCGGAACCGGAGCTGCAGGAAGTTGCTCCCAACCATTTGATCCGGTGTTTCTATCCAGAGAAGGCGGTGAGAAAAGAACATGCAAAATGAAAACCGTAAGGTGCTGCTGACCATCAAGGATGTCAAGCAGTACTTCCCTGTGAAAAAGACCAAGCTGCGGGAAAAGCAGCGCTATGTTCGTGCCAATGACGGCATTTCTCTGGAGATTTACGAAGGCGAAACCCTGGGCCTGGTAGGCGAGTCCGGCTGCGGTAAGTCCACCTTTGGACGGACCCTGCTGCAGCTGTATCCCCAGACCCACGGCGATGTGATCTACCATAAGGACGGCAAGGACATCGACCTGAAGAAGCTGAGCAAGGAAGAGATGCGGGTGCTGCGCAAGGACCTGCAGCTGATCTTCCAGGACCCTTACTCCTCCCTGAACCCCCGTATGACGGTGGGCCAGATCATCGGTGAGGGCCTGGTGTCCCACGGCATTTTCAAGAAGGGCGATCCTGCCATGCAGGAGTATATTTTCCAGGTGATGGAAAACTGCGGCCTGGCCAACTACATGTTCGGCCGGTATCCTCACCAGTTCTCCGGCGGTCAGCGTCAGAGAATCGGCATTGCCCGGAGCCTGGCCCTGAATCCTGCTTTCGTGGTTTGTGACGAGGCGGTTTCTGCACTGGACGTGTCCATTCAGTCTCAGATTCTGAATCTGCTGTCGGAGCTGAAGGAAAAGCAGAACCTGACCTACCTGTTCATCACCCACGACCTGAGCGTTGTCAAGTACATCAGCGACCGGATCGGCGTTATGTATCTGGGCAATATGGTGGAGCTGGCTCCCACCGAGGAACTGTTCGCCAACACCCTGCACCCCTATACCGAGGCGCTGCTGTCTGCCATCCCCGTGGTGGATGAGGAGGACAAGCGGGAGAGGATCTTGCTGGAAGGTGATATCCCCAGCCCGGTGAATCCTCCCTCCGGCTGCAAGTTCCACACTCGCTGCCGTTACTGCCAGCAAAAGTGCAAGGAGGAGGTCCCCCAGTGGACCAACGTGGGCAACGGCCACTACGTCGCCTGCCACTTCCCCCTGCATAAGAACAACGGGTAAGGCGCTATGCTGTTTGGCAAAAAAATCAACCGCATCCTGAATATCCGCAAGGCGGAGGAGCGGTTTGAGGAGGAACGGGAGCAGCTGCCCCTGGAAAAAAATGACCGACTGGCCATGATCCTGGCAGCCCTGGCGGTATTTGTGCCGGTGCTGATTGTGGTGATTCTGGTATTTTTGCTGGTGCTGTATCTGTTTTTCTTCCGCTTTATGTGAAATAAGTGCCGGGATTCGCAAGAATCCCGGCACTTTTCTATTTTCAGCATTTTTTGAATACAGGAATCCATTCCAATGGACAGGGGACTTCCGCCCAATGACCGCCGGCATAGGTCTGCTGAGTATTGATATCCTGCCAGCTGCACCCGGCGGGGAGATAGACCCGTCTGGAGCGCTGACTGGGGTAGAGAACCGGAGCCACCAGGTAGTCCGGACCGAACAGGTAACTGTCCTCCACTTCCCAGCAAACAGGGTCCTGGGGAAATTCCAGAAACAGCGCCCGCATGACCGGTGTTCCATCCTGATGGGCCTGATCCATAATCTGCCGGATGTAGGGACGAAGCGTTTCCCGCAAATTCAGATAATGCTTGCAGATTTCGTAAACTTCGGGGCCGTAGCTCCAGACTTCGTTGTCTGCGCCGGAGCAGCAGGAGGCACCGCCAGTGGTGCCCACTTGGGGCTGCTTAGGCTCCCGGTCGCCATGCAGCCGCATCACAGGGCAGAAGGTGCCCCACTGGAACCAACGGACAAACAGCTCCCGGTAATCTTCCTTCCGGGGGGCGCCGCCGTGGAAGCCGCCGATGTCGGTGGTCCACCAAGGGATTCCTGCGATGCCCATATTCAATCCCGCTGCCAGCTGGTTGCGCAGGCTTTCGTAGCTGGAAGCAATGTCGCCTGACCACACCAGAGCGCCGTATTTCTGGCTTCCGGTCCAGGCGCAGCGGATCAGGTTGACAATGTCCTTCTGCCCCTGCCGGGTCATGCCCTCGTAGAAGGTGCGGGCGTAATCCACTGGATACAGATTGCCGACTTGCAGGTGGGGTCCCCGGTAATAGCGGTAATTGTCAAAGCTGTAGACGGAGTATTCCGGCTCTGCCTCATCCAGCCAGAAAATGTGAATACCCTTCTGGTAATAGTTCTGATTTACCTTTTCCCACACAAATTCCCGGGCGGCCGGGTTGGTGGCATCAAAATGGATGGTGTCACCCATGAAGCTCAGGCCGGTCTGTACACCCCGGTCACAGCGGGTCAGGTAGCCCAGCTCCTGCATCTGGGGATAGTTTTCCGAATCTTTGTCAACTGTCGGCCAAATGGAAACCATCAGGGAAATGCCCATCTGGTTCAGCTCTGCCACCATTGCCTCCGGATCGGGCCAGTACACCGGGTCGAATTTCCATTCGCCCTGTTTGGGCCAGTGGAAAAAGTCGATGATAATCACGTCAATAGGCAGATTCCGCCGTTTATATTCTCTGGCGATGTTCAGAAGTTCCTTCTGGGTCTGGTAGCGCAGCTTGCACTGCCAGAAGCCAAGACCGTATTCCGGCATTCTGGGTACCGTGCCGGTGACGGATGTGTAGCCGGAAATCAGCTCCTTGGGAGTGTCTCCTGCAATCACCCAGTAGTCCAGGGCCTGGGTTGCGTAGGCTTCAAAGGTGGTGGTGTTCTTGCCGAATACCGCCCGACCGACTGCCGGGTTGTTCCACAGAAAACCATAGCCCCGGGAGGAAATCAGAAAAGGCACACTGGCCTGGGAGCTGCGGTGGGCCAGTTCCAGATCCGCGCCTTTCAGATTGAGAAAGTCCTGCTGATACTGGCCCATGCCGTACAATTTTTCCTGGGAGTCCAGGGATTCAAACCGGGCGGTGAGGTGATAATCCCCGCAAGATAGGCGAAAATTCCCGGGCTTCCACCTCAATGGCGCTGCACTTGGGGTCCAGCAGATCCCGCCGGTTGCGGCAGTATTCTTCCAGAAGGGCGGTGCCATGCTGGTTGTAAATGGTGATTTTTCCCCGCTTGGTCAAATGCAGCCGGATTTTGCCGTTGACCAGGGAAGCGCCGTCCTGGTCCAGGGTAATCTGAGCCTGGGCGCTGTGAGGCTGGGTCAAGGCCCAATCCTCCTGGGGAAAATGGGACTGTTTGGTGGCACGAACCCGCAGGGCATTGTCCCCCCCAGGGTTCGATGCAGAGGGTTTCGTGGTTATAGGTGTAGAGCAGCTGATTGCCGCAAACTTCCATCATATGACATCCTCCAGTGCAGCAGAAAACTTACTTCTCACGGGCGGACAGGCGCAGCACATTCCAGGAAACAGGGGGCAGGGCGGCGGTGACGGTTTTTTCTTCCACCACAGCTCCGGAAACCTTCCGGGGGCGGATGTTCTCGGCTCCGGGGCCGTTGACAATCTGCAAATCCGGATGGTTCAGGGTGATGTGCTCCAGCAGGCTTACCTGGGAGAAGCTATCCAGACAGGTTTTCAGCACCAAATCCGAATCGGTGGAGCGGTTGACTGCAAAGATGGTCACTTCGCCCTTTTCCTGGTTGTAAATGCTGTCACTTTCCAGGTAAGGAACATCGGTAAAGTTCTTGCTGTCATACCGGGGGCTGTCCACAGCGGCATGGAGCACCGTGCCCCGGCCGTAGAGGCTGGCGTGAAGGAAGGGCCAGTAAATGCTCTGAATCCAGGCCTGGCCACCCTTGGGCTCGGTCATAATGGGGGCAATTACATTGACCAGCTGGGCGAGGCAGGCAATCTTGATCCGGTCAGCGTGGCGCAAAATGGTAATCAGCATGGTGCCGAATACTGCTGCGTCGGCCATGGTGTAGATATCCTCCACCAGGCTGGGAGCATACTGCCAGGGAGTGGCTTTGCGATAGGCTTCGTCGCTTCCTACAGAGTGATACCAGAGGTTCCATTCGTCGAAGCTGAGCATCATCTGCTTGTGGGAGCGCTTTCTGGCCTTCACATAGTCGCAGGTGGCCACAACGTCCCGGATGAACCGCTCGGTGGTCAGGGACTTTGACAGGAAATCCTTCAGATTCTGGGTGGTGTCTCCCAGGTACTGGTGGATAGACAGGTAGTCCACATCCTCGTATACATGATCCAGAACGGTAGCCTCCCACTGGGGGAAGGTAGGCATTTCCGGGAAAGAGCTGCCGGAGGCCACCAGCTGAATGCTGTCGTCAATTTTCCGCATGGCCCGGGCGGTTTCCACTGCCAGACGGCCGTATTCCTCTGCGGTTTTGTGACCCACCTGCCAGGGGCCGTCCATTTCGTTGCCCAGACACCAGGTTTTGATGCCGTAGGGCTGGGGAGCGCCGTGAGAAATCCGGAGGTTGCTGTACAAGGTGCCGGAGGGGTGGTTGCAGTATTCCAGCAGATTGCAGGCGTCGTCAATACCCCGGGTGCCCAGATTCACAGCCATCATCACCTGGGCGCCGATTTCCCGGCACCAACCGGCAAATTCCTGCACACCTACCTGATTGGTTTCCAGGGTGCACCAGGCCCGGTCCAGCCGTACGGGACGCTGATCTTTGGGCCCAACCCCGTCTTCCCACCGGTAACCGGATACGAAGTTGCCGCCGGGATAGCGAATCAGGGGGATGTTCAGTGGGCGGATCAGGTCCAGAAGATCCTGCCGGAAGCCTGCAGCGTTGGCGCTGGGATGCTCCGGGCAGTAAATGCCATCGTAAACCGCTCTGACCAAATGCTCGATAAAGGAACTGAACAGTCGGTCGTCCACGTCAGCTACGGTAAAATGGGGATCGATGTGAAGATTTGCCTGCAACATAGTAATCACCTCATAAGGAAATTTGAATGGATAAATACGGAAAGTTAAACGATTAGGTTATGATTTTTTATACGAAGCAATTTCTTGCTTCGTATAAAAGAAAGTGAAACGTTTAAATTCTGACCACCGAATCCCGCAAATGCACGCTGCAGGGAAGCAAAAACCGCTCATTGATCAGGGTGTTGCTCTGGATTTGCCGCAATACCAGCTCCGCACTTTTCCGCCCGATTTCATGCAGCGGCGGCGCCACACTGGAAATAGCCGGGGAATACAGATCCACAATATCCCGGTTGTCATAGCCGAACAGGGAAATGTCCCGCCCCACGGCAATATTGTGTTCCAGGCAATAGGTATAGACACCGCTGGCCATCAGGTCATTCATGGCAAAAATGGCCGTAATGTCCATGGACAGGAGTTTTTCCGCAATTTCATAGCTGCTGTTGCGGCTCCAGTCGCCCCAGAAGGTGGTTTCCGGATTGTACAGAATCTGATTTTCCAGAAGCGCCCGCTGAAAACCGCACAGCCGGGACTGGGCATGGATACTGGTGACCGGTCCGACGATGACGCCGATTTTCCGGTGCCCGCAGCGAATCAAAGTCTGCCCCACATGGTATCCGGCGTTTTCGTCATCGGGATAGACGCTGGAAAAACCGCCGCCTTTGGGAAAACAATAGGCATAAACAAAGGGAATATCCCCGAAAGTCGGCAAAAAAGAAATTTCCCGGCAATGGTATCCCACATATACGATACCCTCCACCTGCTTGGAAACCAAGGTGGACAGGGCGTTCTCAAAATAGCGGGAATGCTGAGGGGTATCGGTAAAATCGTTCCTGTAGCGTTTGAACAGCCGCATGTTGTCCACGATGATCTCATAGCCGTGTTCTTCGCAGTAAGATTCGATGCCATCCACAATTTCCGGCGTATTAAAAACCGTCAGATCTTCCGTGATGATGCCAATGCTGTTGGAACGGCGGAGCTTCAGGTTTTTGGCAAAGCTGTTGGGGTGATAGTGCAGCTCCTGGGCGATGGTGAAAATCTCCTGGGCTTTGCTGTCACTGGCGGCGCCGGGTTTTCCGTTGAGTACATTGGAAACCGTGGCAACGGATACGCCGGTGCGTAGGGCAATGTCTTTCATGGTTGCCATTTGCTGATACCTCTATCCGGAAGTACTGAGAAAGGGAAACAAGGGTCCTTTTGGTTATTTTATACCATGTGTACCGGAAAAGCAAGGGGGAAAATCGACAGATTGTGTATTCCCCGGGACAGGAAGGCATTGGGAAAGGGGCGGATGCCCACTGAATGGGAAATCTCTCAAACGATTAAGGGAAAAAGAGCCGAAAAAAATGAAAATGTGCTTATCGACTTAACTCAGCAAGTCACCATATCTTGTAACAGTCCGAAATATAGGACAGCTTCCATGAGATAATATCGTCACCAGATGAAGGGGGACAATGTTGTGGCAGAGGCTACTGCGGTTACTTTTAAGGAATTTCGGGCTCGTTACAATACAGAGGATGCTTGCCGTCGAGAGTTGTTCCGGCTTCGGTTTCCTGAGGGCTTTGTCTGCCCTGTTTGCGGCTGCCGGGAGTACTATCCCATCCACGGGCGTAACACCTGCCAATGCCGTGCCTGCAGGCACCAGACCTCCGTGACGGCTGGAACCGTCATGCATCGCACCCGTCTGCCGTTGACCACATGGTTCTGGGCGATTTATCTTTTTGCAACGGACAAGCGAGGTGTTTCTGCGGTTCAGCTGAGCCGCACTTTGGAAATTTGCTACGACACAGCCTGGCATTTGTTGGATAAAATCCGCATTGCAATGGGCCAAAGAGATGAAAACTACCAACTTTCCGGCATCATTGAGATGGACGACGGCTATGTTGGCGGTCCGTCTCATAACGGAAAGCGTGGCCGTGGCACAGATAAGCCGAAAATCGTGGTTGCCTTGTCCAAAACCGAAAACGGTGCTGCTCTCTATGCCCGCATGAAGGTGGTAGAAAATATTCAAGGCCAGACGCTGCAGGAAATTGCGGATAGCTATTTTGCACCCAAAAGCAAGGTTGCGTGTGATGGCTATCGAAGCTATCTGAAGCTGGATGGTGTGCAGTTGGATCCGAAAAAATATGAAGCCGGTGATCTGCATTGGCTCCACAAGGCAATCAGCAATTTAAAGGCGTTTCTGATCGGAACCTATCACGGCAGATGCACCAAACTGCAGGCCTATCTGGACGAGTACTGCTT